>NZ_JAUHIR010000003.1:0-716101 GCF_032381375.1 Bradyrhizobium sp. SZCCHNR1017
CGGTCTCTCGGGCGCATCCGCTGCGGCCGGATACCATATCGTTGCGCGGAGCGCATGTGTCTGGGCGCCGCGCCAATTGTAAGGCTCAGCAGGAACAAAATCACGCTCGGTTACACCGACCCTAAAGACTGCTCCTTCTGCGCAAGCACCATTTGGCGCTGCGAGAAGGGCCAGCAACAGGGCCAGAAATTTCATCAGATGTCCGATCCTAGACGCGCAAAACATGTAGGCCGGCAACGCAATGACCGCTGCGAAGTCGGCCAGCTCTTGATACCACGAGGCCCTTCAGCTTCGAAATACTATCGCGTCACTTCGATGTCGCGCAGCAGCCAGGTTGGCCTTACCTCCAAAGTGGACCTGATCGAGCTTTATGAGTACGCGCTCTAGTCCTCGAACCCCACGAACACCGTCGCTTCCTTCACCGGCTTCCGCTCCGACACCACGGCATTGGCGGGGAAATCGTGATCCGGCCAGCCCAGCGCGACGCTCTTCATGATGACCTGGTCGTCGGCGATGCCGGCGTGCTCGCGCACCACGGGCGATTGCATGATGCCCTGGCTGTTGATGACGGCGCCGAGGCCGCGCGACCAGGCGGCGTTGACCAGCGCATTGGTGACGGCGCCGCAGTCGAACGGCGTGTCGTCGCTGCCGTCGAGCGCACGATCATAGGTCACGATGATGCAGACCGGTGCGTCGAACTGGCGGAAGCCGCGCAGCACCCAGTCCTGTCGCTTGTCCTTGTCGTCGCGCGCGATGCCCATGGCGGAGAACAACTGCTTGGCGACCTGCACCTGGCGCTCGCGATGCGCGCCCGCGAAGGGCTGGCCGATACGGAATTCACGCGACTGCGGGACGCCGGCGACCATCCGCTCGGTATTGCCGGCGCGGATGCGGTTCAGCGGCTCGCCGGTGATGACGTAGAAATTCCAGGGCTGGCTGTTCATCGACGACGGCGCGCGCATCGCAAGCCCGATGATCTCCTCGATCAGCGCCCGCGGCACCGGATCGGGCTTGTAGCCGCGGATGCTGCGGCGGCCGAGGATGACGTCGTCGAACTGCATGTGTGTGATAGTCCCGTGATGACAGCTGATCTGCCGGGAATATTCGCGGCTTTCCGGTTCCGGTGCAAGGTTGACGCGCGAACCGATCGGGGTGTCGCGAACACAGGAGGTTGTGATCGAGCTAGACCTTCAGCATCGACAGCACAGCGCGCGCGAGATCGGCCGGACATTCCACGAGGCGGTCGGCGCCGGCCATCTCGAGCTCGTCGCGGCTGCCATAGCCCCAGAGCACGCCGAGGCTGCGCATCCTGACCGCGTGGGCGCCGGCAATGTCGTGGCGGCGGTCACCGACCATGATCGCGTCGGAGGGTGCGATATTCCGCGTGGTGAGAATATGCGCGAGCAGCTCCGGCTTGTGGTCCAGCAGACCTGACGGCACCGAGCCGTGGATGGCGTCGAACAGCGACGCGAGATCGAGATGCTCGAGGATGCGGCGCGCAAACACCTCCCGTTTGGATGTCGCGAGATAGAGCCGCACCCCCGCGCCATGCATCTCGTGCAGCGCGTCCCGAATGCCGGCATAGAGTTCGCTGCCGAACAGTCCGCTCTCGCCGTAATGCTGGCGATAGGCGGTCACCGCTTCGTCGACCCGATCGTCGTCATAGGCCTGCAGCAGCGCCCGCAACATGTCCTGCAGCGGCGGCCCGATGACACTGCGGACATCGAGCGTGTCGTCCGGCGCGTGTCCGAGCGCACGCAAGGCAGCCAGGGTGCTCGCGGCGATGCCCGGCTGGGAGTCGATGAGAGTGCCGTCGAGGTCGAGCAGGACGGAGTGACGACCGAGGCTCATCATATCAAGCCTTCGCACTGGGACGGCTCGAAACTACACCATACCACCGCGCGAGATGGTGGAGGTGATCCGGTGGATCGAGCTTGGCGCGGACCGCGAAATCCACCGTCACCATGGCGCTGATGTCGACAATGGTGAAGTCGGGTCCGCAGACGAAGGCGTGGTCGGCGAGCCGCGCGTCGAGCCAGGCGAAGTAGTGCGCGGCGCGCAGACGCCCGCGCTCCGCCAGCGCCGGAATCTGCTCGAGCGGCAACGGGCCGGGCAGAGCGCGGCTCTCCAACCCTGGCGCACTGTTCCGGAACGCTTCCTGGATGGCGTAGATGCCGTCCCACTCGATCCGCCGCACCCAGCATTCGATGACGGCGCGCTCCTCCGCGCTGCGCCCCATCAGGGCCGGCTCGGGATGCAGCTCCTCGAGGTAGCGGCAGATCGCGATGATGTCGGTGATCGCAGCGCCGCTGTCGAGCTGCAGGACCGGCACCGTGCATTGCGGGTTCAGCGCGCGAAATTCCGGCCGGAACTGCTCGCCGGCGCGCAGGTCGAGCTGAACGGTGGGAATCGTGAGGCCCTTCTCGCTGAGGAAGATGCGCACGCGGCGCGGGCTTGGCGCGGTCGCGGAATCGTACAGCCTCATGAGCGTCCTCTCTGCGGGATGTGGGCTGGAAGCTTGGCAGCTTCGGCGGATGGCGCAGCTACTCCGCGCCGAAGATTTCGTCCTGGTCCATGCGCACCGCGCGCAAGGCGCGGGTCCGTCGCCACGCGTCCAGCTGCACCGAGGTGGCGTAGGTGATCAGCAGCGAGCGACGGCGGGCGCCGCTGCGGTTGCGGGTCGCGCCGTGCAGCAGGTTGACGTCGAACAGCAGGATGTCGCCGGCTTCGCCTGCCGTGACGAACGGGGCGGCCTGCGCATCATCCGTGTCGCGGCGATGCGTGCCCGGCGCCACCTGCGTCGCGCCGTTGTCGGGGCCGAACGGATCGAGGAAGGCGAGCGCCGAGACGGCGTCGGTACGGAACCGGTCGACGCCGTCGCGATGCAACGGCTGCTGGCCGCCATCGGCGAGCGGCTCGCGGCCCTCGACTTGGCCGAGGAAGAACGGCGCCTTGAGAATGTGAGACACGGCCGCGAGCATCACCGGCAGCCGGCAGGCGCGCTGCACCGTGGCATCGAGATCGACCATCGCGTGGCGCCAGTCGCGGCCGCGCGGCACCGGCCATTGCTCGGATGGCAGCGTGCCCGCCTCGAACGCATCGCGCAGCGGCGGGAGCCAGTCCGCCGGAATCGCGCCGCGCAGCAGCAGATAACCGTCCGCATCGAGGCGGCGCGCATCCGCGTCCGGAAGCTGGCCGACACCGACGCGCGTGAAGGCTGCGGTCATGGTGAGCTCGCACATTGAGAGGTCGTGGTTCGCCGCGTCATGGTCGACGATCCGGCGCGTCTGGGCAAGCGGCTCGCTTACGCCCGTGCAGCCCGGTGGCGCTTCGCGCCGTCGCATTCATCCGGTGGTGATGTCCATCGCCGCAGAAGACGCTGAGACGATGGGCCGCACTGCGGAACGGGCGGCTCGCAGCCGCAGTTCACCGTTCGTTAACCCTCTCGACCTACGCCTCGTTAGCAACACTCTGCAACGATCCGACATACGGGGTAAACGAGCAGTCGAGCTCCTTGGAAACACACATGGTCGCCATCCAAAGCACCAACCAGATCTCGCCTGCCAACGAGCGGGTCTATCGCCAGAGCAACCTGCTGGGCGAGTGGAAGGGCAGTTGGACGGCCAACGGCCAGGCCGTGAGCTTCAAGGTCGTCAACATCAGAGGCGCCGCCGCGACGGTGGAGTACACCCATAACGGCCGCACCGAACGCGGCATCGGCCAGGTCAACGGCTCGACCATCGACTTCGGCGCGGTCACGCTCGGCACCAAGAACGGCAAGAACGCCGTGCTGCTTTTTTCGGCCGGCGGCGGCAAGGCCACCGCGATGCTGGAGAAACAGGCGCCTCCCGCCGACGAGAGCAATCTGGTCGGCAGCTGGGCCGGCTACTCCGGCGAAAACGGCCAGAGCGCGAGCTTTCGCGTGCTGTCCGTCAGCGGCAAGGAGGCCCAGGTCAGCGTGACGACCAACGGCGTCACGCGCCAGGGCACGGGGATCGTCTACAACAACGTCATCATGTTCGGTCAGTCGCAGATCTCGACGACCGACGGCAAGAGCGGCAAGGTCATCTTCCAGGTCGGCAACAAGTCCTACCTGGTGCCGGTGGACAAGCTGCCGAAGACGGCCTGAGCCCAGGCGTCCAGAGCTCAGACGCCCGCCATCATCACGTACTTGATCTCGAGGTATTCCTCGATGCCGTGATGCGAGCCTTCGCGCCCGAGGCCGCTCTCCTTCACGCCGCCGAACGGCGCGACCTCGGTGGTGATCAGACCGGTGTTGACGCCGACCATGCCTGATTCCAGCGCCTCCGCGACGCGCCAGACCCGGCCGAGATCGCGGGCATAGAAGTAGGACGCGAGGCCGAACGGCGAGGCGTTGCACATCGCGATGACATCGGCCTCGTCCTTGAAGCGAATGACGGGCGCGAGCGGGCCGAACGTCTCCTCATGCGCGACCAGCGCGTCGGCCTTGACGTCCCGAAGTACGGTCGGCTCGAAGAAGGTGCGGCCGAGCGCATGGCGCTTGCCGCCGGTGACGACCTTCGCCCCGCCTTTGACCGCATCGGCGATGTGGCGTTCGACCTTCTCAACCGCCTCTTCGTTGATCAGCGGCCCCTGGGTCACGCCGGCCTCGGTGCCCTCGCCGATCTTCATCGCCGCGACCTTGGCGGCGAGCTTCGCGACGAAGGCGTCGTAGATGCCGTCCTGCGCATAGAGGCGATTGGCGCAGACGCAGGTCTGGCCCATGTTGCGATATTTCGAGACCATGGCGCCTTCGACAGCCGCATCGACATCGGCATCGTCGAACACCACGAACGGCGCGTTGCCGCCGAGCTCGAGCCCGAGCTTCTTCACCGTGCCGGCCGACTGGCGATAGAGAATCTTGCCGACCTCGGTCGAGCCGGTGAAGCCTATGAAGCGCACCGACGGATGCTCGCACAGCACTTTGCCGATGTCAGGCGCGTCGCCGGTGACGATGTTGAGCGCGCCCGCAGGAATCCCGGCGCGTTCGGCCAGCACGGCGAGCGCCAGCGCCGACAGCGGCGTCTCGTTGGCCGGCTTCAGCACCACGGTGCAGCCGGCGGCGAGCGCGGGCGACACCTTGCGGGTGATCATCGAGTTCGGGAAATTCCATGGCGTGATGGCGCCGCAGACGCCGATCGGCTGCTTCAGCGCCAGCAGGCGCGCATCCGGCTTCTGGGTCGGGATGGTCTCGCCATAGACGCGACGCGCCTCCTCGGCGAAGAACTCGATATAGGCGGCGCCGATATCGACCTCGCCGAGCGCCTCCGTCAGCGGCTTGCCCTGCTCGGAGGTGAGGATCAGCGCGAGGTCCTCGCGGTTGGCCGTGATCAGCTCGAACCATTTGCGCAAGGTATTGGAGCGCTGCTTGGCGGTCAGCCGGGCCCAGGACGGGAACGCGCGCGCGGCGGCCTCGACGGCTTGCGTGGTCTCCGCCGCACCGAGCTGCGCGACCTTGGCGAGCTCGGCGCCGGTGGCCGGATTGTTGACCGGGAGCACCGGCGTACCGACCCACGCACCATCGATGTAGCACTGCTCACGCAGCAGCGACGGATCCTTCAGGCGGTCACGCAGGCTCGGGGCGGCAGTGGAGGCACGGGCGGCGGCGGGCGGTGTCATCGGGCAACTCCTCGAAAGCGAGCGATCGTCTCCGAATATAGCCACGCCCCGGCGGCGGCGCACGGCGCGTGCGCCTCCTCAACGGTACATTCGATCCGGCGATCCGTGCCTGTACGGCACCAAATGCTGAATGCTGACGAGCCGACCCGGGATCAGGCCGCGCCGCTCATATAGGTCTCGCGCCGGCCGATCATGCGCTCCGCCGCCGCCTTGGCGTCGGCCTTGGTCGAGGTCGCGCAGGTGCGGTATTCCAGGTCCGGCAAGGCGGCGGGATCACGGCGGCCGAACCATGATTTCTGCCCCACGGGCAGCAGCGCCAGGGCCTGCGCCACATTGTCGACCGCGCCGAACGCATACAGCGCTCCGGTCGCCGCAATGCGCACTTCGTAGATGCCGGGCGTGATCGGCGCCTCGATATTGTCGCCGCGCCCCGGGCGGGGATACCGCTTCCACTCGCTCCACGTTGAAATCATATCGCCCCCAACGGCGGACATTGCCGCCAAAGCCATGCCATCGGCTCGAAAAAGCCGGTTCTTGAACCCTTTAATGCAAAAATGGTTGCAACTCACAACAGTCGCAAGCCCGTGGTGGGAACATGGCCCCCATGTGTCGGACTCGCGACTGAGTGGAACTAATCATGATTCTGGCGAGAAATTGAAGCGCTGTGGCCTCCGCAGCGCTGTTGTCCCCGCCTGCTTCGTTCGCGCCGCATCATCACGAGATCGCGACCGGCCGTGAGACCGGCGGTCCTTGCTGCCCAGGCCGCCCCGAGAAACAATCGCCTACCGTCATCAAGAACGGAACGGAGGAGACCATGCAGAACAAGACCGACATCGACGGCGTGCTGCGGCAGAAGGCGGAGGCGGGAGAGATCCCCGGCGTCGTCGCTATCGCCGCTGACAGCAACGGCATCATCTACGAAGGCGCCTTCGGCAAGCGCGACCTCGGCCGCGACGACCCGATGACCACCGACAGCGTGTTCTGGATCGCCTCGATGACCAAGGCCATCACCTGCGCGGCCGGGATGCAGCTGGTTGAGCAGGGCCGGCTGTCACTGGATGCGCCGATCGGCACGGTGCTGCCGGACCTCGCCGCGCCCAAGGTGCTCGACGGTTTCGACGCCAATGGCGAGCCGATCCTGCGGCCGGCGAAGACCGCGATCACGCTGCGCCATCTGATGACCCACACCGCCGGCTTCTGCTACGACATGTGGAACGGCGATATGGCCACCTATGTGCAGAAGGCCGGAACGCCCGGCATCATCACCTGCAAGAACGACGCTCTCAAATTGCCGCTCGCCTCCGATCCCGGCACGCGCTGGGAATACGGCATCAACATCGATTTCGTCGGCAAGGCGGTCGAGGCCGCCAGCGGCCAGAAGCTCGACGCGTACTTGCGCGACCATCTGTTCGCACCGCTCGGCATGGACGATACCGGCTTCAAGCTCGGCCCGTCGCAGCGCGCGCGTCTGGTCGGCATGCATGCCCGCGGCGAGGACGGCAGCCTGGCGCCGATCCCGTTCGAGCTCGAGCAGGAGCCGGAATTCCACATGGGCGGCGGCGGGCTCTACGGCACGGCCGGCGACTACATCCGCTTCACCCGGATGATCCTCAACAATGGCCGCGGCAACGGCAACCAGGTGCTCAAGCCCGAGACGGTCGCGGCGATGCGCGACAATCATATCGGCGAGCTCGAGATGACGAAGATGGCCGCAGCGGTGCCCGGCGTGACCAACGACGTCGATCTCTATCCCGACATCGTCAAGAAATGGGGCTTGAGCTTCATGATCACGACGGCGCAGACCCCGGAGGGCCGCAGTGCCGGCAGCCTCGCCTGGGCCGGCCTCGCCAACACCTACTACTGGATCGATCCTGCGCGCGACGTCACCGGCGTGATCCTGATGCAGCTCCTGCCGTTCGCCGACCGGCTGTGCCTGGAGACCTTTGCCGGCTTCGAGCGCGGGGTCTATGCCGGGCTCGATGCCGCGGGCGGACAGAAGGCGGCGTGATCAGATTGATAGCTCGGTCCCGCCCCGAGCGGACTCGTTGTTAGTTCGACGTCATGTCCGGGCTCGGCCAGGGCATCCTCGTCTTTCACGACGACAACTCAAGAAGCGTGCATGGCCGGGTCAATCCCGGCCATGACGGTGCAGAGATATGACGGTGCAGAGAGTGGTGTCGGAAGCGCAAGAGAACGGCTGCGTGACCCCAGCTTCGACCTACACCTTCAGTCCGTTCTGAGCCGCCAAATCCTTCAGCGACACCTGCGGCCTTGCACCAATGTGCTGGATCACTTCGGCGGCGGCGAGGCCGCCGAGGCGGCCGGCCATCTCATAGCCGGTCTTGCGCACCAGCCCGAACAGGAAGCCGGCGGCGAACAGATCGCCCGCGCCGGTGGTATCGACCAGGCTCTCGATCGGATGCGCCGGCACCGAGATCACGCCGTCATTCGACACCACGACGCAGCCTTGTTCGCTGCGGGTGACGATGCCGAGCGTGGCGTCCTCACGCAGCTGCTTCAGCGCGCCGTCGAAATCCGAGGTCTGGTACAGCGAATGCAGCTCGGCCTCGTTGGCGAAGACGAGATCGACGGTGCCGCCGCGCATCAGGTCGAGAAACTCCTCGCGATAGCGATCGACGCAGAACGAATCCGACAAGGTCAGCGCGACCTCGCGTCCGGCGTCATGCGCGATCGCCGCCGCCTTCACGAACGCATCCTTGGCGTCCTTCGGGTCCCACAGATAACCTTCGAGATAGATGATGCGCGCCGCCGCAATCTGCGCGGGATCGATGTCCGCGGCGGTGAGATTTTGCGCGGCGCCGAGATAGGTGTTCATGGTGCGCTCGCCGTCCGGCGTCACCAGGATGTAACAGCAGCCGGTCGCCGGGCCGTCGGCAGCGGGCACGGTATCGAAGGTGACGCCGGCGGCGCGGATATCATGCCGGTACATCCGGCCGATCTGGTCGTCCTTGACCTTGCCCACGTAAGCGGCACGCGCGCCCAGGCTGGCGAGGCCAGCGATGGTGTTGGCCCCCGAACCGCCGGACATCTCGGTGGCCGGACCCATATCGGCATAGATCGCGGCCGCGCGGGCCTCGTCGATCAGCGCCATGCTGCCCTTGGTCATGCCGTGCCGGGTGAGAAAGGCTTCATCGGCATGCACCAGCACGTCGAAGATCGCGTTGCCGATCCCGAGAACATCGTATTTCGCGTCAGTCATCCACTGGCCCCGTTTACGGCGTTTTGCAAACGCTGCGGCCTATCACAAGCGGCGCTGCTATAGAAGCCTGATGATCCGCTCATTCGTGACTGTGTTGTCAGGAACACTGGCCTCGCGCCTGCTCGGCTTCGTCCGGGATGCGCTGATGGCCGCGCTGCTCGGCGCCGGTCCGGTCGCGGACGCATTTCTCGCGGCGTTTCAGCTCGTCAACGTCGTCAGGCGATTGCTGACGGAGGGCGCGCTCAATGCAGCCCTGGTGCCGGCCTGGCTGCGAATATACCAGCAGTCTGGTAGGACACATGCGGCAGCTTTTGCCGGCCGCGTGCTCGGCACCGTCAGCGCCGGCCTGCTCGCCGCCACCTTGGTGCTGGCGCTGCTGATGCCGTTCGTGATGACCGTGCTCGCGCCGGGCTTCGCCGGTGAAGAGACGCTCACCCTGGCCGTCAACGATGCCAGGCTGATGCTGCCCTATCTCGCCTTTGCCGGCCCCTCGACGGTGCTGCTCGCACTGTCCAGCGCGCAACGACGCTTTGCGCTCGCGGCCTTCGCCCCGCTGCTGTTCAACGTGGCATTGATCAGCGTGACCATCGTGCTGCTGATGCAACATCCGGACCCTGGAAGCGCCGCGCTGCTGCTCGCCGCCACGATCGGTGTCGCCGGGCTGCTGCAGCTCGCGATGCTCGCGCGGCGAGGCCGCGACGGCCCCCTCGCCTCGCCGGTGCGCGTCACCTTCCATGGCGAAATGCGCGGCTTCTTCGCCAAGGCGCTGCCCGGCATGGTCGCCAGCGCCGGCCCGCAATTGCTCGCGGTCGGCGGCGCGGTCATCGCCTCCACCTCGCCTTCCGCGGTGTCGTGGCTGTATTTCGCCAACCGCCTGATCGAGCTGCCGCTCGGGCTCGTCGGCGTTGCCATGGGCACGGTGCTGGTGCCGGAGCTGACGCGCGCGCTGCACGAGGGCAACGAGGAGGCTCTGGCGGAGGTGCAATCGCGCGGCCTCGAGCTGACGATCGGGCTCGCGCTGCCTGCGACGCTCGGACTCATGATCCTGAACGAGCCGATCATTCGTTTGCTGTTCGAACATGGCGCATTCAGTTCGGACGATGCCGCCGCGACGGCGCAGGTGCTGACCTGGCTCGCGGCAGCGTTGCCGGCGCAGGTGCTGACCAAGGCGCTGCAGCCCGCCTTCTTCGCGCGCGAGGACACGCGGACGCCGCTGCGCGCGACGTTGATCGGATGCGGTGTCGCGATCGCGCTGGCGTTCCTGCTCGCACAATTGTTTGCGGCAAGTGGCATCGCGGCAGGGCTCGCGCTCGGTGCCTGGGCCAATGCGGCGGTCCTGATCCGGCGTGGCGCCACGCGCTTCGGTTTCGCGCTTCCCCCTGCCTCGCGGCGCCGGCTGCCGCGCATCACGTTGGCTGCGATGGTCATGGGCGCGGTCCTCTGGACCGTCGCCGGACGCTTCGCCGGCACGTGGAGCAGCAGCCATCTCGGCGCGGCCGCCCTGCTCGCCGCCCTGATCAGCGGCGCCATCATCCTCTACGGCGTGCTTCTGTTGTCCCTGGGCGCCGTAAGCTGGCGCGAAACCGTCCGGGCGATCCGGCAAAAGCCCGCCGGCGACTTGCACCTTTGAGGCGCACGTGCCAAACGACCCCAAATCCATTCATCCGGAACAGTGACCATGGCCTTCGTGGAACGGGTTTTCTCGGGCGTCCAGCCGACCGGCAACCTGCATCTCGGCAACTATCTCGGCGCGATCGTCAACTTCGTGAAGATGCAGCAGACCCACAACTGCATCTATTGCGTCGTCGACATGCACGCGATCACCATGCCGATCGATGTCTGGGGCGGCCCCGCCGAACTCGCGCGCAACACCCGCGAGGTCACCGCCGCCTTCATCGCCGCCGGCATCGATCCGAAGAAGCACATCGTGTTCAACCAGAGCCAGGTCTCAGGGCACGCCGAGCTCGCCTGGATCTTCAACTGCGTCGCGCGCATCGGCTGGCTGAACCGCATGACGCAGTTCAAGGAGAAGGCCGGCAAGGACCGTGAGAACGCATCGGTCGGTCTGTACGACTATCCGGTGCTGATGGCCGCCGACATCCTGCTGTACCGCGCCACCCATGTTCCGGTCGGCGAGGACCAGAAGCAGCATCTCGAGCTCTCGCGCGACATCGCGCAGAAGTTCAACAATGACTACGGCGACTCGATCCGCAGCCACGGCTTCGGCGACGGCCTGTTCTTCCCGCTTCCGGAACCCTTCATCACCGGTCCCGCGACGCGCGTGATGTCGCTGCGCGATGGTACCAAGAAGATGTCGAAGTCCGATGCCTCGGACTATTCGCGCATCAACCTGACCGACGATGCCGATACGATCGCGCAGAAGGTCCGCAAGGCCAAGACCGATCCGGAGCCGCTGCCGACCGAGGAAAAGGGGCTGGACGCACGTCCCGAGGCCGACAACCTCGTCGGCATCTACGCCGCGCTGTCGGACCGCAGCAAGGCCGATGTGCTCAGGGATTTCGGCGGCGGCCAGTTCTCCAGCTTCAAGAACGCGCTGGTCGAGCTGTGCGTCACCAAGCTCGGGCCGATCGCCGCGGAGATGAAGCGCCTGACCGCCGATCCCGGCTACGTCGAGTCCGTGCTGGTCGACGGCGCCGACCGCGCCCAGGCCATCGCCGCGGAGACCATGAAGACGGCCAAGGACATCGTCGGCTTCATCCGCAAGCCCTGAGCAGCACGGCGCGCGCTCCGGAGTCGGCCTTGCGGCCGTAGCCAGGATGAGCGAAGCGACATCCTCGCTACTAGAAGCCGCACCACCGCTGTCGTTGCGGGCGCGATGGAACCCGCAGCCCTCTCCCCAACGGAGATGGGCTGTGGCAGCATCGCGGCCGGATCGACTCGCAGCAGCAGGCGGGAACGCGATGGCGGCGCAGCGGCAGAGCTACCAGACCGGCCATGCGCCGAAATGCCTGGTCGTGGTCGACGACAGCGAGGAGTGGGACCGCGCGGTCCGCTATGCCGGCCGCTGGGCGGTCCGTTCCGGCGGCCGTATCGTCATGCTGCACGTGATCGAGACGGAGGACCAGAACCAGCAATGGCTGGGGGTCGCCGATCTGATGCGGGCCGAGGCGCAGGAGCAGGCGCATGCCGAGCTCGACCAGGCCGCGGCGCTGCTGTCGGCGATCGGCGTGACCGCGCCGGAACGGGTGATCCGCGAAGGTGAGCCGACGGCGCAGATCCTGGAGACGATCGAGCACGACAGCGACATCGCGCTGCTGGTGCTCGCCGCCCATTCCGGCCCCGAGGGCCCCGGCCCGCTGGTCACCCATGTCACCAAGACGAGCGGTGCCTTCCCGATCCCGCTGGTGATCGTGCCGGGCGATCTCGGTGACGCCGATCTCGACGCTCTATCATAGGCTTAGATCGGAAACGCCGGCCATGCCCCCTTGATCGTGCGCGCGTTCGCGCCATCTGCTATGAGGACACCACAGGCCGGCCTTGAACCGGCGCTGCCGGAGAAAACCATGTTCATCCAGACCGAAGCCACCCCCAATCCCGCCACCTTGAAGTTCATCCCGGGCCGCGTCGTGCTGCCCGCGGGCACGATGGAGTTCGGCAGCCGCGACGCCGCCGCGCGCTCCCCGCTGGCCGAGCGCCTGTTCGCCGTCGACGGCGTCAGCGGCGTGTTCTACGGCGCCGATTTCATCACCGTCACCAAGAGCGACGGTGAGTGGCAGCACCTCAAGCCGGCGATCCTCGGCGCGATCATGGAGCACTACATGTCGGGCGCGCCGCTGCTCGCCGACGGCAGCGCCGCCAATGATGAATCCGCCGACGAGGACGACGAGTTCTACGACGAGGCCGACACCGAGACGGTCGGCATGATCAAGGACCTGATCGAGAGCCGCGTCCGCCCGGCCGTAGCCAATGACGGCGGCGACATCACTTTCCGCGGCTTCAAGGACGGCATCGTCTATCTCAACATGAAGGGCGCCTGCTCGGGCTGCCCGTCGTCGACCGCGACCCTGCAGCACGGCATCCAGAACCTGCTGAAGCACTTCGTGCCCGAGGTGGTTGAAGTCCGGCCGATGTAGGAAGGCAATGGCGAATGGGGTTGGCGAACAGATCTGCGCGCTAATCAGCATTTGCCTCTGCTCACGCTGCGCTGCCGAGGGTGGCGGCCACGGCCGCCCCCACCGCATGCTCGACGGTATCTCGCTCGTCACCGCGCTCGGCGCGCCGACCGGCTTCGCCGGCGCCGCCCAGACTTGCGCCAATCGGTACTTTCGCCGGACCTGTTCGTCGCCCCCCACTGCGCTCGAACTTGACCGAGCGGAATTGGGCGTTTGAGGCTGGTCCGGATGAGGCGGCGACCCCCATGCCATCGGTGCCGAACCCGAGCACCGGCTTGCGAGCGATTGATCGCCTCGACCCGGCCCCATCGCGCCGGCATCGCCTTTGCCACCGGGATGGCGCGGCGGCCTGAACGTCGAACCGGACGATCAATCCAACAGCCCGGAAAGATTTGCTTGAATGAGCGCCAATTCAGTAGTTTGCGGTCGTGCGCCGTGATGCGTTTTTCCCGATCAGGATGTAAGAAAGCGGCAACCGACTTTATCAAAGCCCCAAAAAGGTATTCGGCGCTCCTTTCAATGTGAATCTGACCGGATGTTGATCCTCGCCATCGATACTGCCCTCGACCATTGCGCGGCTGCCGTTCTGGACACTGATTCGGCCGCGATGCGCGCCGAGGAAACGCTGCCGATGAAGCGCGGCCACGCCGAGGCGCTGATGCCGCTGATCGCGCGCGTGATGCGCCAGTCGGGCGTCGGCTTCCACGAGCTCGACCGCATCGCGGTGACGACGGGTCCTGGTAGTTTCACCGGGCTGCGCGTCGGCCTCTCCGCCGCGCGCGGCATTGCCTTGGCGGCGCACAAGCCGGTCGTCGGCGTGACCACGCTGTCCGCCTACGCGGCGCCGATCGTCAGCGAGGACCGCGCCAACCCGGTGATCTCGGCGATCGATGCCCGGCACGACCATGTCTACTACCAAGTCGTGAGCGGCAGCGGCGAGGAACTGGTCGCGCCCCAGGTCGCTGCGACAGACGACGTCCTGGCGGCCGCGCGGCTCGGCGCCCCGCACCTCGTCGGCAACGCCGCGGCGCTGCTGGCCGAGCGGTGGCCCAAGGACGCAGCCGCGCCAGTTGCGGTCGACTCGCAAGACGGGCCCGACATCGGCTGGGTCGCCTGGCTCGGCGCGGCCGCCGACCCGGCGCACGCGCCGGCGCGGCCGTTCTATCTGCGCGCGCCCGACGTCAAGCCGCCCGCCGGTGCGGCGCGTCAACCGGCGCAGACGGCCGTCTCGTCATGAACATGTTCTTCCGCTGGCTCGGCAGCCCCAAACCGTTGATCGAAGCGGCCACGCCGCGCGACGCCGCCCGGCTCGCCCAGATCCACGCCGCCTCGTTTCACCGCGGCTGGGGCGAAGGCGAGTTCGAGGCGATGCTGGCCGAGCGCAACACCATGATCCATCGGCTGCGGCTCGGGCGGAAGCTCATCGGCTTCATCGTCTCGCGAATCGGCGCGGACGAAGCGGAAATATTGTCAGTTGCACTTGACCCAAATCAGCGCGGCCGCGGATTTTCTCGTGATCTGTTGCTGCAGCATCTCGGGCACCTCGCGGGGCGCGGGGTCCGGACGGTCTTTCTCGAAGTGGAGGAAAACAACCAGCCGGCCCGCCGACTCTATGAACGCGCCGGATTTGCGACCGTGGGCCGTCGGGAACGCTATTACCTTCAGCCCGGCGGGGAACAGTTGAATGCGCTTCTGATGCGCCGGGACTTGTCGTAACCTGCGCTTGGTGGCAGAAAGCGCATCCTTGAGGCGAGACACGATGACCTCCTTGAAAACCACGCCAGCGCTCAATTCCACCGGAATCGAGGCCCGCTGTGCCGCCACCGGCATGCGCATGACCGAGCAGCGCCGGGTCATTGCCCGCGTGCTCGCGGAAGCCTGCGACCATCCCGACGTCGAGGAGTTGTACCGGCGCTGCGTCGCCGTCGACGACAAGATCTCGATCTCCACGGTCTATCGCACCGTGAAGCTGTTCGAGGATGCCGGCATCATCGAACGCCATGATTTCCGCGAGGGCCGCGCCCGCTACGAGCAGATGCGCGACAGCCATCATGATCATCTGATCAATCTGCGCGACGGCAAGGTGATCGAGTTCACCTCCGAGGAGATCGAGAAGCTGCAGGCCGAGATCGCCCGCAAGCTCGGCTACAAGCTGGTCGATCACCGGCTGGAGCTGTATTGCGTGCCGCTCGACGAAGAGACGAATGGCTGACGCGGCGCCGGCTTCGAACCTCGATCTCGTCATTTTCGATTGCGATGGCGTGCTGGTCGACAGCGAGGTGATCTCCTGTCAGACGCACGCCGACGTGCTCAGCCTGTGCGGCTATCCGATCACGACCGAGCAGGTGTTCGCGCGGTTCCTGGGCCGCTCCCTGAAACAGGCGAAGCTCGAGGTCGAGGCCGAGCTCGGTCGTTCCCTGCCCGACGACTTCAACCCGAAACTGCAGGATCGCCTGTTCCGCGCCTTCGAGCAGGACCTCGCGGCCATCGACGGGATCGCGGAGGCGCTCGACACCATCGACGTGCCGGTGTGCGTCGCCTCCTCCGGCTCGCACCAGCGCATGCGCGTCAGCCTTGGCGCCACCCGGCTCTACGATCGCCTCGCCCCACACATCTTCTCATCCTCCCAGGTCGAGAACGGCAAGCCCGCGCCCGATCTGTTCCTGTTCGCGGCAGCGCAGATGAAGGCGCGTCCCGCGGCCTGCGTGGTGGTCGAGGACAGCACGGCCGGTATCCGGGGCGGTGTCGCCGCCGGCATGACAGTGCTCGGGTTTCACGGCGGCAGCCACTGCCGGCCCGGGCACGCCGACGACCTGCGCGCGGCCGGCGCCACCGTGGTTTTCGACGACATGCGGCAGTTGCCGGCGATTCTGAGCCGGCTGGCCGAGAAAAAGCCCGCGATCGCTGGATTTTCGGCCCCCTAGCCTATATCTGAGCGCGGCGCCGAATTGGGCGCGCCTCCGACTGCATGCAAGGGTTCATGACGCCGCCGCGCAAGCTGCACATCAAGTCCTATGGTTGCCAGATGAATGTCTACGATGCCCAGCGCATGGTGGACACGCTGGGGCCTGAGGGCTTCGTCGAGACCGCCGAGGCCGGTGACGCCGATCTCGTGATCCTCAACACCTGCCACATCCGCGAGAAGGCCTCCGAGAAGGTCTATTCGGAGCTCGGGCGGCTGCGGGTCGCGAAGCAGGACGCCGCGCGGGCCGGCCGGACGATGCAGATCGCCGTGGCCGGCTGCGTGGCGCAAGCGGAAGGCGAGGAGATCATCGCCCGCGCCCCCACCGTCGACGTCGTGGTCGGCCCGCAGAGCTACCACCATCTGCCGCAGCTCCTGGCCCAGGCCCGCCGCGGCGAGCGGGCGATCGAGACCGAATTCCCGGCCCAGGACAAGTTCGACTTCCTGGCGAAACCCAGCCGCGCGGCGATCCGCGCCCGCGGCGTCTCGGCCTTCGTGACCGTGCAGGAAGGCTGCGACAAGTTCTGCACCTTCTGCGTGGTGCCGTATACGCGCGGCAGCGAGATGTCGCGTGCGGTGACACGCATCGTCGACGACGTGACGCAGCTCGTCGACAATGGCGTTCGCGAGATCACCCTGATCGGCCAGAACGTCAACGCCTATCACGGCGAAGGCCCTGACGGCCGGCCCTGGACGCTGGGGCGGCTGCTCCATGGGATCGCCGAGATTCCGGGCGTGGGGCGGATCCGCTACTCGACCAGCCATCCCAACGACGTCGACGACAGCCTGATCGCGGCGCATCGCGATCTCGAAGCGGTGATGCCGTTCGTGCATCTGCCGGTTCAGTCGGGATCTGACCGCATCCTGAACGCCATGAACCGCAAACACACGGCGACTGACTATCGCAAAGTCGTCGACCGTTTTCGCGCCGTCCGTCACGACATTGCATTCTCTTCGGATTTCATCGTCGGGTTCCCGGGCGAGACCGAGGAAGATTTTCGCGCCACCCTCGCCCTGATCGACCAAATCGGCTACGCTGCGGCGTATTCGTTCAAGTATTCGCCGCGCCCGGGAACTCCGGCAGCGGACATGCCGGAGATGGTGTCAGCGACCGAGATGGACGAGCGATTGGAGCGCCTCCAGAGCTTGATCGACAGCCAGCAAGCAGCCTTCAACAAGGCCGCGATCGGCCAGGTCGTCGACGTGTTGTTCGAGCGGCCAGCGCGCAAGCCCGGGCAACTGGTCGGACGGACCGCGTATCTGCAACCGGCCCACGTCATGGCGTCCGACGACATCATCGGCCAGGTTCTGCCGGTGCGGATCGACAGTCTCGAACGCTACAGCCTGCTCGGCGAGCTCGTCACGGCCGCGCCGGCAGTGATCTCCCCCACGCCCCTCGTGTCCATCGGAGGCTGAGCACTTGCCCAAGAGCGCATCGGATCCGTCTTCCCTCGCTCCCAGCCGCAAGTACGACCGCGACATGTCCATGCCCCCCGAGACCCAGGTCGTCATCGATTTCGACGACAACCGTGCCGCCTCCGCCCTGGTTGGGCCTTACGGCCAGAATCTGGCCCTGGTCGAACGACGGCTCGGCGTCGTCGTCGATTCCCGCGGCAACCACATCACCATCGGCGGAACACGCGACGGCTGCGATGCCGCGCGGCGCGTGCTCGAATCGCTCTATGCGCAGGCCGTGAAGGGCCACGATCTGGCGCAGGGCGACGTCGAGGGCGCGATCCGCGCCGTGGTGGCGCAGGGCTCGCTGTTCGAGTTCGACGCCAAGAACGCCAAGAACGCGTTCGAGAGCATCAACCTGCGCAAGCGCCCGGTGCGCGCCCGCACCGCCGCGCAGGATTCCTACATCCGCGCGCTGAAGCGGCACGAGCTCGTGTTCGGCATCGGCCCGGCCGGCACCGGCAAGACCTGGCTTGCGGTCGCGCATGCGGCGCAGCTGTTCGAGCGGAAGGAGGTCGACCGCATCATCCTCTCACGCCCGGCGGTCGAAGCCGGCGAGCGGCTCGGCTTCCTGCCTGGTGACCTCCGCGAGAAGGTCGATCCCTATCTGCGCCCGATCTACGACGCGCTGTACGATCTGATGGATGCGCGCATCGTCGAGCGCGCGCTGCAGGCCGGCGAGATCGAGATCGCGCCGCTCGCCTTCATGCGCGGGCGCACCTTGACCAACGCCGCGATCATCCTCGACGAGGCGCAGAACACCACATCGATGCAGATGAAGATGTTCCTCACGCGTCTCGGCGAGAACAGCCGCATGATCATCACCGGCGATCCCTCGCAGGTCGATCTGCCGAACGGCCAGACCTCCGGACTCGCCGAAGCCGCGCGCCTGCTCGACGGTGTCGAGGGGATCGCACAGGTCCGGTTCACCGGCGAGGATGTCATCCGCCACGAATTGGTGGCGCGCATCGTCGCCGCCTATGAGGGGCCGAAAGCCCGCTGACGCGAGAGCAAGCACGCCGATGGTCGCGTCGTTCCAGCGCCATCCGCACAGATATCGACCAGGATGCCA
Source organism: Bradyrhizobium sp. SZCCHNR1017 (assembly GCF_032381375.1). Classification (NCBI taxonomy): domain Bacteria; kingdom Pseudomonadati; phylum Pseudomonadota; class Alphaproteobacteria; order Hyphomicrobiales; family Nitrobacteraceae; genus Bradyrhizobium; species Bradyrhizobium sp. SZCCHNR1017. The sequence goes on from NZ_JAUHIR010000003.1 coordinate 18,483, forward strand.
CAAAGTCCCATTCCAACGACCGAGGTGATCGTCGCAGCCGATTGCTGGCAGGACCAGCCTGACGCCGAGGACGTCATACAACGCGCCATTCTCGCCGCGGCCGAGATGGTCGACGCCGACGTCGGCGACGCCGAGATCGCCGTCATGCTGACGGACGACCAGGGCATCCGCACCCTGAACAGCAATTGGCGCGGCATCGACAAGCCCACCAACGTGCTGTCGTTTCCGGCGCTGCAGCCGACCGGACCGCGCGGCGAGGATGATGCCCCGCGCATGCTCGGCGACATCGCCATCGCCTATGAGACGATGCGGCGCGAGGCCGACGACGAACAGAAGCCGTTCGAGCATCATCTCAGCCATCTCACCGTGCACGGCTTCCTGCATCTGATCGGCTACGATCACGAGACCGATGACGAGGCCGAGGAGATGGAGGCGCTGGAGACCGAGATCCTGGCCCATCTCGGCATCCCCGATCCCTATGCCGATCGGGAACGGATGAACTGACCATGGCCGATTCCGAGCCCATCCATGACAATCCGCGCCAGACGCGCAATCTGCCGGCCGTGGTGCCGCCGGCCGAGCTCGGCCGCTCGCCGGGCGAGAACTGGCTGTTTCGCGCGCTGCGCAACCTGTTCGGCTGGAAAGGCGGCGGCTCGGTTCGCGACGACCTGCAGGTCGTGCTCGATGCCTCGACGCCCGATGACATCGGCTTCTCCGCGGTCGAGCGCACGCTCCTGCGCAACATCCTCGATTTGCACGAGCGGCGCATCGCCGACGTGATGGTGCATCGTGCCGACATCGTCGCCGTCCGGCGCGACATCACGCTCGGCGAACTGATGAGCCTGTTCGAGAGCGCATCGCATTCGCGCCTCGTCGTCTACAACGACACGCTCGACGACCCCGAAGGCATGGTGCACATCCGCGACCTGCTTGCCTTCACCACGGCGCAGGCCCGGGTCTCCGACGAGGTGAAGGCGCGGCGCAAGAAGCCGCTGCCCGCCGGCCTCGATCTCAAGGCCGTCGATCTGTCGATGCCGCTGTTCGAGGCCAATATCATCCGCAAGCTGCTCTACGTGCCGCCGTCGATGCGCGCGATCGACCTGCTGGCGCAAATGCAGGCCTCGCGCATCCACCTGGCGCTGGTCGTCGACGAATATGGCGGCACCGACGGGCTGGTCTCCATCGAGGACATCGTCGAGCAGATCGTCGGCGAGATCGACGACGAGCACGACAGCGACGAGCCGCCGGCGATCGTGCGGCAGGCCGACAACGCCTTCATCGCGGACGCCCGCGCCAGCCTCGACGACGTACGCCGGGTGATCGGCGAGGAGTTCGTGACGGGAGAGGCGGGCGAAGGGGTGGAGACGCTCGGCGGCTATCTCGTCAACCATGTCGGCCGGCTGCCGGTGCGCGGCGAGCTGATCTCCGGCCCCGGCAATTTCGAGGTCGAGGTGCTCGATGCCGATCCGCGCCGGGTCAAGCGCCTGCGCATCGCGCCGCGCAAGGAACGCCCGACGCCCCGCCCGCAGCGCGAAAGCCGGCGTCGAGACGTTGCGCCGGAAGTGACCCCGGCGGACACGGACGTCCCGGCCGAGCCGCCGCCGACAGAGGCCGGCCCTGCGCCGGTCCACGACGATAGCAGCCCGCCACGGGGCGATGGAGCCAGCTCACAGTGATCCGCCCATCGACGATTCGCGGCCTCGCCATTGGCGTTGTCCTGGCCTGGGGCTGGAAGCGTGCGGCGATCGCGCTCGCCGCCGGCGCGCTCTCCTCGCTCGCGATGGCCCCGTTCAACGCCTGGCCGGTGCTTGCGATCACCTTCCCGGTTCTGGTCTGGCTGATCGATGGCGCCGCGGCGGGACGGCGGCGCGGCATCCCGGCTGCCGCCTTCACCGGCTTCTGCTTCGGCATGGGCTATTTCGTCCCCGGCCTTTACTGGATCGGCAACGCGTTCCTGGTCGATGCCGACACCTTCGCCTGGCTGATGCCGTTCGCCGTGCTGGGCCTGCCGGCCTATCTCGCGCTGTTTCCGGCCCTAGGCTTCGCCTTGGCCCGGTTGATCTGGACGCGTGATGCAACCCGCATCCTGGCGCTCGCCGTCTGCCTGACCGCGAGCGAATGGCTGCGCGGCCACGCGCTCACCGGCTTCCCCTGGGACACGTTCGGCTATGCCCTGTCGCAGCCGCTCGCGCTGGCGCAGACGGCCTCGCTGATCGGGATCTGGGGCATGACGTTCCTGGCGATCGCGATCTTTGCCAGCCCCGCGGTGCTGATCGACGGCAAGACATGGCGTGAGCGCTGGCGGGCGCCGGCCGCGGCCGGCGCCCTGCTCGTGATGATGGGCGTGTTCGGCGCCATCCGGCTCGGCCTGCATCCGACAGCCTTCGTCGCCGACCTCAAGCTGCGGATCATGCAGCCGAACCTGCAGCAGGACGTGAAGTTCAACTATGGCGCCAAGGCCGATGTCATGCGCCGCTATCTGGCGCTGTCGGACCGCGCCTCGGGCCCGAACGCCACCGGCGTCCGGGACACCAACGTCCTGATCTGGCCGGAATCGGCGTTCCCGTTCTTCCTGACCCGCGAGGCGGACGCGATGGGCCAGATCGCCGACCTGCTGTCGCCGGGCACGGTGCTGATCACCGGTTCGATCCGCGCCCCCGACGCGCCTCGCAACACCCCCATCACCCGGGCCTACAATTCGATCTACGTGATCGATCACGACGGCACCGTGCTGTCGGTCTACGACAAGCTCCATCTGGTCCCGTTCGGCGAGTTCCTGCCGTTCCAGAATCTGCTGGAGCGGATCGGGCTCGAGCAGCTCACGCGGGTGCAGGGCGGCTTCATCCCCGGCACGGCGCGACGCAACCTGGACGTGCCACACGCTCCGCGTGTTCTTCCCTTGATCTGCTACGAGGCGATCTTTCCGAGTGACAGCGTGCCGACCGAAGAACGACCGGGCTGGATCGTCAACTTGACGAACGATGGCTGGTTCGGCATTTCGACTGGGCCTCATCAGCATCTGCAGCAAGCGCAGTGGCGCGCGATCGAGCAAGGACTTCCATTAGTTCGATCTGCGAACACCGGCATCTCCGCAGTGATCGATCCCGTCGGCCGTATCGTTAAGCAATTGCCTCTCGGCGCAGAGGGCGTGCTGGATTCCGCGCTGCCTGTTGCGTTGCAGCCGACAGCCTATGCAAGGCTCGGCGACATTCCGGTTGCGATCCTGTTAGTGATCGCCCTGAGCACCGTCGTTCGCAGACGTGTTGCTCAAAAGCTTCCCTGACGACAGCAAGATCTCGATTCTTTCCGGGTCCGTAAGATTTTTTTTGACAAGCAAAACCCCAAGTGTTGACAGATAGCTGCTGCAATTCGCATTCTCGCGCGGCAGCATGAGCCGTCCAGTTCGTTGCTCGGCCGTCTTCGTTAGTACGACATGCGAACATAAATTGACGGTGTGAGCGCCTGAGGCATACTGCGACCGCCTCGTTCCGAGGCCCATTCTAAGGAGTTGAGAGATGTCGACGAAAGCGCCCAACCCTGTTGACAAGCATGTCGGCAGCCGGGTGCGGATGCGCCGTATCATGTTGGGCATGAGCCAGGAAAAACTTGGCGAGGCTCTCGGACTCACGTTCCAGCAGATACAGAAGTACGAAAAAGGCACCAATCGAGTCGGCGCCAGCCGAATTCAGCAGATCTCGGAGGTTCTGCAGGTCCCGGTCTCCTTCCTGTTCGAAGGGGTCCCGAGTGGCGGGACCAACGGTGAAGCTTTCGGCGAAGGCGCTTCGCCCGCCTATGTGTCTGATTTCCTGGCAACCTCCGAAGGACTGGCGTTGACCCGCGCATTCACGCGGATCCACGATTCGAAGCTTCGTCGCAGCATCGTCGACCTGGTCGAGCAGATCGCTGATCGCGAAGCTCCGGAAGAAGGCTAGCTGATGCGCCGGCGCTGACATTCCTATCGTGATCACTCTCATAGGAATGTCAGCGCCCTCGGGGGGCCATCAGCGGGGCACGTTTGCGGACGACGCGCTGGGCACGCTGCATTCCGCCAGACGAATGAGCCGATAGACAGGTTGGATCACGACCAATAGAGCGCGATGGCTCCCCTTCGGGAAAGGCTATCGCGCTCTAAATCTTTTTATGCACATGTGGCCTGGAACTCCGGTGTCCCAGCCGCCAACCCGCCCTGCGACGCGCCAGTCCGCCGCCTGCTACCACTTCGTAACCATCGAGAACGATTTACAAAGCTCATGACCGCCAGCAGCAGCCCGTTCGATAGTCGCACAATTCTCGAAGGCATCCGCCAATGGGTCGAGATCGAGACCCCGACCGAGGCGCCTGATCAGGTCAACAAGCTGGCTTCGCTTGTCGCGGATGGCTATCGCGGGCTCGACGCCACGATCGAACGGATCGCCGGACGCGACGGCTGTGGCGACCACCTCGTCGCACGATCGTCGTGGGGACAGGACGAGCCGGGCATCCTGGTCCTGAGCCATCTCGACACGGTGCATCCGATCGGGTTCATCGCGCGGCTGCCGTTCGCAGTCGACGGCGACGTTGCGTACGGTCCCGGGATCTACGACATGAAGGGCGGCGCCTATCTCGCCTTTCACGCCTTTCGTCAGCTCTGCGCAGAGGGTCAAAAATCGCCGCTCGGCATTACTCATCTGTTCGTCTCGGATGAAGAGATCGGCAGCCCGACCTCGCGCGCGCTGATCGAGGAGGAAGGCCGCAAGGCGAAATACGTCCTCGTCACCGAGCCGGCGCGCGACGGCGGCAAGATCGTGACCGGACGCAAGGGCGTGGCGCGGTTCGACGTGGCAATCCGCGGCGTGCCCGCGCACGCCGGCGCGCGTCCACAGGATGGACGCAGTGCGATCCGCGAACTCGCCAACGTCATCCATGCGCTCGAAGCGCTCAACGACCCCGCCCGCGGCATCACCGTGAATGTCGGCGTCGTGCGTGGGGGCACCCGTCCCAACGTGATCGCTGAGGAAGCTTACGCCGAGGTCGATGCACGGCTGCCGACGCCTGCCGATGCCGAAGAAATCCTGCCCAAGATCCTGGGGCTGACCTCGCGCAGCGATGGCGTCACGGTCGAAGTGAGCGGCGAGGTGAACCGGCCGCCTTACGTCAAGGGCAACGCCGGCGCCGCCCTGTTCGAGCATGCGAAATCCCTGGCCGACGAGATCGGCTTCGAGCTGGTGGACACCTATACCGGGGGCGGTTCCGACGGCAATTTCACCGCACCGTTCACGGCGACGCTCGATGGGCTCGGCGTCGATGGCAAGGGCGCGCATACGCATTACGAGCAGATGTACATCTCCTCGATCGAGCCGCGGACAAGGCTGCTCTACCGTCTCTATCAAACCCTGCGATGAGCCCCGCGATCAACATGCCCGTCGACGACGATCACACCGGCACCGAGGCCCTGCACGGCCAGGGCTCGTTCTTCGGCCGGCGCAAGGGCCACAAGCTGCGGGCGCATCAGGCCGGCCTGGTCGACAACCTGCTGCCGCACCTCGCGCTCGATCTCGCCGCGCCCGCGGAAGCCGTGCTGCCCACGCTGTACGATCCGCCGGTCGACGCGCTGCGGCTGGAGATCGGGTTTGGCGGCGGCGAGCATCTTGCCGCCGAAGCGAAGGCGTTTCCGACCACCGGCTTCATCGGCTGCGAGCCCTATGTCAACGGCATGGCCAAGATCCTGTCGGCCATCGAGGCCGACAACATCGGCAATATCAGGCTGGTGGCGGGCGACGCCGCCGAGCTGTTGGCCTGGCTGCCGCCGCAGTCGCTGCAGCGCATCGACCTGATCCATCCCGATCCCTGGCCGAAGCGGCGGCACTGGAAGCGGCGTTTCGTGCAGGATGCGACGATCGCAGCGATGGCGCGCGTCCTGAAGCCCGGCGGCGAGTTCCGCTTCGTCAGCGACATCGCCGACTATTGCGCCTGGACGCTGTGGCATCTGCTGCGTTCGCCGGAGTTCGCCTGGACGGCCGAGCGCGCCGACGACTGGCGTCTGCCCTGGCTGGGCTACACCATGACGCGCTACGGGCGGAAGGCCACGCGCGAAGGCCGCGTCGCCAACTATCTGATCTTCAGCCGGCGCTGACCGCTGCGCCGGCGAGGTCACTCAGTGTCGTGTCTTCCAGAACGCGACGACGCGTTCGGCGGTCGATGGCAGCAGGCGCGCGTAGTTGACCCTGATCGCATCGATATCGCGCGGCGCCGGCACGCGTTTCGGTCCGAGGCGCAGCAGGATCAGTGCGTGCACGGTGCGCCAATCGAGCCCGATCATGCGCCCCAGGATCAGCAGCGGATCGTGACGATCGCCCGACACCAGCCGGTCGAGCGTCGCGATCTTCAATCCCGTCATTGCGGCGAGCGCCGCGATGACCTCCTCGTATTTGTGCTCGGATGCGAAGCCGAACAACGCCGACTGGTCCAAGGCACCGGCTTCATACAGCGACAGGATGGTCCGCTGCGCCGGCACGAAATCGCGCGTGCTATGCGCTGTACGCTCCGCATCGGCGAGTTCGGCGAGAGCCTGCCTGATCCTCGCCTGCTTGTCCGGCGGCACGACATCGAACAGCCGCCGCCTGATGACATCGAGCGAGCCGGCCAGCAGTTGTTTCAGATGATCGTCGGAAACATCTGCGCGCCGGCCGACCGTGAGCGTCAGCACGCCGTCTGAACTCGCGCGGTGGATCAGCGCGGCATAGCCGCGCGGGGAAAATGCTGCGCCGTCATTGGCAGCGGTCCGCCGCACCACGTCGCGATCACCTCGGCGCACCAGCACATCGGTCGTATCGGCCGATAGGCACGTCCGCTCTGCCATCGCGAGCAAATGACCCTGGCTCTTGTCGCGCGCAATAGCGATGAGCACGGGATCGTCGAGCACGAGCGAACGGCGCAACAGCGGACCCGCCACCGCAACCTCGTCGTCGCGCGCCAGCCGGCTGACGACGGCACGGGGCGCCTTGAGGAGCCGCGACAACCGCTCCGCCAGATCGATCCGCGTCGGCAGATCCGCGAACGGGACCAGATCGATCAGGAGACCGTCGAACAGATTGATATGCTCGGGACGCAGCTTCGTCGCATCCTCGAAGAACAGGTCGGCGATGCGGCGCGTGGCCTCGAGGCCGCGTTCAGCATTGCCCTGCCTGACGATCCCGCCGAGGCCGGGGATCAGCGCGGTTGCCGGGGTCATGGACGTCTACTCGATACGCAACACGCCACGTTTCCGTGCGCTCCACTCCGTGCGGCACGACGACGGGGGCGAAAAGCACGAACTCAGCTCATTTTTAAGCGATCTTGGTGAATGAAGGGTTAGACCCTGCGGCATTCGGCCGTTCCCGGTCAGGGAAAACGATCCGATCCGCAGTCCGGGCGCGGAGCAAATTCCCAGTTCCAGGCGCCGTTTGAGGCGACACGACCCTTGCCGTCAGGCGGCAAAGCGGCTATATGAGCGCCATCAAACATCATCTCATATACGATCGCGTAGTGAGGGTGGGCCCTTCCGGACCCGCTCTTTTTTGTTACCTGGATCGCTCCGCCACGGGCGGGATCGGTCCGGTGAGCGCGATCGAACAGGCCCGACGGCCCAACCAAGCAAGACACGCGATCGACGCCTCGATGACGGAACCTACGTTCGCAACCGCTGACACCGACCTCCTGACCGAGCCCCGTCTCGTCGTCGAGCCGGGCGTCGCGGCGCGCGTGGCGGCGGTGGCCGACCCGGTGCTGCAGGGAATGGGGTACCGCCTGGTGCGGATCCGCATTTCGGGCGAAGGTGGTTGCACGGTCCAGGTGATGGCCGAGCGTCCCGACGGCACGATGCAGATCGAGGATTGCGAGGCGGTGTCGCGGGCGCTGTCGCCGGTGCTGGACATCGCCGATCCGATCGACCGCGCCTACCGCCTCGAGATCTCCTCGCCGGGCATCGACCGGCCGCTGGTCCGCCGCTCCGATTTCGAACGTCACATCGGTCATCTCGTCAAGATCGAGATGGCGGTGGCACATCAGAACCGCAAACGCTTCCGCGGCATCATCGCCGGCGTCGAAGGCGACGGCGTGCGCATCACCCGCGATGACGTGGCCAAGGACCAGGAGCCGGATGTCGTGCTGCCGATGGCCGACATCGGCGACGCAAAGATGGTGCTGACCGACGAGCTGATCGCCGAATCCATGCGCCGCGGCAAGGCGGCCGAGCGCGAGAAGAAGCGCGAGCTTGGAATCGTCCCACCGCTGGCGCCGCACGCCAAGCCGGCGGCCCAGGCGAAACCCAAGCCGAAGCCGAAAGCAAAAGACGACAAGCCGGCCAAGAAGCCGCTGCCGACCAATACCAAGAAACATCGCCTCGCCGCCGATCGCGCGCGCAGAGGCGAGATCGATCCTGATTAGAGGAGACTTGAGCCATGGCCGTCAGCGCCAACCGGTTGGAACTGCTGCAGATCGCCGACGCCGTCGCGCGCGAGAAGTCGATCGACCGCGGCATCGTGATCGCCGCGATGGAAGACGCGATCGCCAAGGCCGCCCGCGCCCGCTACGGCAGCGAGACCGACGTTCATGCCGAGATCGATCCGAAGAAGGGTGAGCTGCGGCTGTCGCGCCACATGCTGGTGGTCGAGAAGGTCGAGAACCCCTCCAACCAGATCTCGCTGGATGATGCGCGCCGCGCCAACCCGGGCGCGCAGATCGGCGACACCATCGCCGACACCCTGCCGCCGCTGGAATATGGCCGCATCGCCGCGCAGTCGGCCAAGCAGGTCATCGTGCAGAAGGTGCGCGAGGCCGAGCGCGACCGGCAGTACCAGGAGTTCAAGGACCGCATCGGCGACATCGTCAATGGCGTCGTCAAGCGCGTCGAATATGGCAGCGTGATCCTCGACCTCGGCCGCGGCGAGGCGATCATCCGCCGCGACGAGATGCTGCCGCGCGAGGTGTTCCGCAACGGCGACCGCGTCCGCGCCTACGTCTTCGACGTCCGCCGCGAGACCCGCGGCCCGCAGATCTTCCTGTCGCGCACCCATCCGCAATTCATGGCCAAGCTGTTCGCGCAGGAGGTGCCGGAGATTTATGACGGCATCGTCGAGATCAAGGCGGTCGCTCGCGACCCCGGCTCGCGCGCCAAGATCGGCGTTGTCTCCCGCGACTCCTCGGTCGACCCCGTCGGCGCCTGCGTCGGCATGCGCGGCTCGCGCGTGCAGGCGGTGGTGAACGAGCTGCAGGGCGAGAAGATCGACATCATTCCGTGGTCGCCCGACATCGCGACCTTCGTGGTCAACGCGCTGGCGCCGGCCGAGGTCGCCAAGGTCGTCATCGACGAGGACCGCGAGCGCATCGAGGTCGTGGTGCCCGACACCAACAACCAGCTCTCGCTGGCGATCGGCCGCCGCGGCCAGAACGTCCGCCTCGCCTCGCAGCTGACCGGCTGGGACATCGACATCCTGACCGAGCAGGAGGAATCCGAGCGCCGCCAGGCCGATTTCGAGAATTCCACCCGCGTGTTCATGGAATCGCTGAACGTCGACGAGGTCGTCGGCCAGCTGCTGGCGTCCGAAGGCTTCACCTCGGTCGAGGAGCTCGCCTTGGTCGACCTCAAGGATCTCGCCGGCATCGAGGGCTTCGACGAGGAGACCGCGACCGAGCTGCAGACCCGCGCCCGCGAATTCCTCGAGCAGCAGGAAGCCGAGCTCGAGGCCAGGCGTAAGGAGCTCGGCGTCGAGGACGCGGTGAAGGACGTGCCCGGCGTCACCACCAAGATGCTGGTCAAGTTCGGCGAGAACGACATCAAGACAGTCGAGGACCTCGCGGGCTGCGCGACCGACGATCTGGTCGGCTGGACCGAGCGCAAGGAGGGTGGCGAAGCCACCAAATTCCCCGGCATTCTCGACGGTCTCGATATCTCCCGCGACGATGCCGAGGCCATGGTCATGCAGGCCCGCGTCAAGGCCGGCTGGGTCAGTGAGGCTGACCTCGCCAAGGCCGAAGCCGAACCCGAGAATGAGGACGAAACGACCGAAGGACAGCCCGCCTGACCCGCTTGGCTCGTCCCATGGACACCACGATGACCCCCTCCCTGACCCAGCTCGCTTGAGATGAGGAGCCGCATCACCGCATGCTCGCTTTGGCCGACCCCGAGCTCGACAATGGACCGCGGACCGAGAAGTCCGCGACCATGCGCATGTGCGCCGTCAGCCGCGAAGTGCGGCCGATCGGCGAGCTGATCCGCTTCGTCGTCGGCCCGTCGGGCGAGGTCGTGCCCGACATCAAGCGCAAGCTGCCCGGACGGGGCTTGTGGATCACCGCCTCGCGCCAGGCGGTTGCGGAGGCGGTGCGGCGTCACCATTTCAGCCGGGGCTTCAAGACCAACGTCCGCGTCCCGCCAACCCTTGTCGAAGACCTGGAAGCCTTGCTGGCCCGCAGCGCGATCGAAGCGCTGGGGATTGCCGCCAAGGCCGGTCAGGTCGTCTCCGGTTTCTCCAAGGTGGAAGCGGCGCTGTCGCAGCGGCCATCACGGTCGACATTGGCAGCCCTCGTCCATGCCGCGGACGGCGCAGCCGACGGGATCCGCAAGCTCGACGCGCTGGTGCGGCCGAACGACGGGGGTCAGAACCAAGCCCCGACAATTCCGATCATCTGCTGTCTCACTTCGGCAGAATTGGATTTGGCACTTGGGCGCTCAAATGTGATACATGCTGCCGTGCTCGCAGGCCCGGCGAGCAGGACATTCCTGTCGCGCAGCCAGACACTGGTCCGATACCGGTCGGCCGACGCTGACAAGATTGCCGGAACCGCGGCCACGAAATCTGCTTCGACTTCGAAGACATAGCACTTTGAAGCCATAGCTACGAAGACATCGCGACGATTGCACGAATGAGACGGTGCGGTAGCCCGCACGCTGGTAACGAGATTAGGACGACTGAATGGCCGACAACAACACTCCGGGCGACAAGAAACTGAGTGTCCCGAGCAAGACCTTGACGCTGAAGCCGCGCGTCGAGACCGGCACGGTACGCCAGAGCTTCCCACATGGCCGGAGCAAGCAGGTGGTGGTCGAGAAGCGCGGCAAGCGCCGCGTCGGCGATGGGGGGCCCGATGCTCCGCATGCACCGGAGCCGACCGTCGCCAAGGCGCCGCCGCCCCCGCCATCGCCGCGCTCATCCGGACCGCGCCCATCCGGCTCGTCGCAGCGCGGCGGGTCCGGCGTCGTGCTCCGCACCCTGACCGAGGACGAGCGCTCGGCGCGCGCCAGCGCGCTGGCCGATGCCCGCGTGCGCGACATCGAGGAACGCCGCCAGGCCGAAGAGGAAGCCCGCCGCCGCGCCGAGCGCGAAGCCGCCGAACGCGCCGAGCGCGAGGCTGCCGAGGCGCGCCGCAAGGCCGAGGAAGAGCGGCACCGTCACGAAGAGGAAGCCAAGCGCAAGGCCGAGCTCGAAGCCAAGAAGCGGTTCGGTGAAGGCGAGGCGCCCCGTCCGGCGACATCCGCGCCCCAGCCCGCCGCAGCCGCACCGGCCCGCTCGACGCCCGCCCCCGGCAGGCCCGTCGGCGCACCGGGCAGCCGGCCGCAGCAGATTGGTGGTCCGAGCTCGCGGCCCGGTGGCGCTCAGCCGGCGGGCGCACGCCCGGCCGGCGCCCGTCCTGCCGCCGGCGGTCCGCTCGGCCGCGCGCCGGCGGCGGTTGCCGCCGGTCCGGACGAGGATGAGGGTCCGCGCCAGATCCGCAGGGGTCCCGGCGGAGCCGCACGTCCCGCGCCGCCGCCGAAGACCACGCACAAGCCGGGCCCGCAGAAGCAGCGCGGCCGCCTGACGGTGGTCACGGCGCTCACGGCCGACGATGTGCGCGAGCGCTCGATCGCGTCGTTCCGCCGCCGCACCCAGCGCCTGAAGGGCCATGCCGCCAACGAGCAGAAGGAGAAGCTCGTCCGCGAGGTGACGATTCCGGAAGCCATCACCATCCAGGAGCTGGCGAACCGCATGTCGGAGCGCGCGGTCGACGTGATCCGTCTGCTGATGCGCCAGGGCGCGATGCACAAGATCACCGACGTGATCGATGCCGACACCGCGCAGCTGATCGCGGAAGAACTCGGCCACACCGTCAAGCGCGTCGCCGCCTCGGACGTGGAGGAGGGCCTGTTCGACGTCGTCGACGATTCGACCGACACCGAGCCGCGCTCGCCGGTCGTCACCGTCATGGGCCACGTCGACCACGGCAAGACCTCGCTGCTCGACGCGCTGCGCCACGCCAATGTGGTCTCGGGTGAAGCCGGCGGCATCACCCAGCACATCGGCGCCTATCAGGTGACCGCGCCGGATTCCGGCAAGAAGATCACCTTCATCGACACGCCCGGCCACGCCGCGTTCACCGCGATGCGCGCCCGCGGAGCCAAGGTCACCGACATCGTCGTGCTGGTGGTCGCGGCCGATGACGGCGTCATGCCGCAGACGATCGAGGCGATCAATCACGCCAAGGCGGCGAAGGTGCCGATGATCGTGGCGATCAACAAGATCGACAAGCCCGACGCCCGTCCCGAGCGCGTCCGCACCGAGCTGCTCCAGCACGAGGTTCAGGTCGAATCGCTGGGCGGCGAGGTCGTCGACGTCGAGGTGTCCGCCAAGAACAAGACCAATCTCGATCGTCTGCTCGAGATGATCGCGTTGCAGGCGGACATCCTCGACCTCAAGACCAATTCGGATCGCCCGGCCGAAGGCACCGTGATCGAAGCCAAGCTCGATCGCGGCCGCGGTCCGGTCGCCACCGTGTTGGTTCAGCGCGGCACCTTGCGGGTCGGCGATATCATCGTCGCCGGCGCCGAGATGGGCCGCGTCCGCGCGCTGATCTCGGACCAGGGCGAGACGCTGCAGGAGGCAGGCCCGTCGGTGCCGGTCGAGGTGCTCGGCTTCAACGGTCCGCCGGAAGCTGGCGATCGTCTCGCCGTCGTCGAGAACGAAGCCCGTGCCCGCCAGGTCACCAGCTACCGCGCGCATCAGAAGCGCGAGAACGCGGCAGCCTCGATCTCCGGCATGCGCGGTTCGCTCGAACAGATGATGTCGCAATTGAAGACTGTGGGCCGCAAGGAATTCCCGCTGATCATCAAGGCCGACGTGCAGGGCTCGCTGGAAGCCATTCTCGGCTCGCTGGAGAAGCTCGGCACCGAGGAGGTCGCCGCCCGCATCCTGCATGCCGGCGTCGGCGGCATCAGCGAGTCCGACGTCACGCTGGCCGAAGGCTTCAACGCCGCGATCATCGGCTTCTCGGTGCGAGCCAACAAGGAAGCGGCCGCACTCGCCAAGCGCAACGGCATCGAGATCCGCTACTACAACATCATCTACGACCTCGTGGATGACGTGAAGAAGGCGATGAGCGGCCTCCTGGCCCCCACGCTTCGGGAAACCATGCTCGGCAATGCGCAGATCCTGGAGGTGTTCAACATCTCCAAGGTCGGCAAGGTCGCCGGCTGCCGCGTCACCGACGGCACTGTCGAACGCGGCGCCAATGTCCGCCTGATCCGCGACAACGTCGTGGTTCACGAGGGCAAGCTGTCGACCCTGAAGCGCTTCAAGGACGAAGTGAAGGAAGTGCAGGCCGGCCAGGAATGCGGCATGGCCTTCGAGAGCTACGGCGACATGCGTGTCGGCGACGTCATCGAGTGTTATCGCGTGGAGACCATCCAGCGCTCGCTGTAAGTCCGAATCCTACAGAGCGCTGCAATTCGAGCGAGCAGCGATTCCGTGCACCTGCGGAATCGCCGCGCCTCTTGAACTTAACGAAGCGTCGTTGAACTCAATCAGAATGATCCTCTCGCCCGTGCTCACGCCGGGCGACGATCCATTGGATTTTTGAAAAATGCCTCGCCATCACCAGAGGGGAAGCGCCGCTTCCGGCGGCTCGCAGCGTCAGTTGCGCGTGGCCGAGACCGTGCGTCACGCTGTCGCCGACATTCTCAGCCACGGTGACGTGCACGACCCGGACCTGGAGGGACACATCATTACGGTGCCCGAAGTCCGCATGTCGCCCGACCTGAAGCTCGCCACGATCTACATCATGCCGCTCGGCGGACAGGATACGGACGTCGTGCTCACGGCGCTGGAGCGCAACAAGAAGTTCCTGCGCGGCGACATCGCGCGGCGCGTTAACCTGAAATTTGCACCTGACATCCGCTTCCGCGTCGACGAGCGATTCGACGAAGCGGAACGGATCGAGAAATTACTGCGAACACCCGCGGTGCAGAGAGACCTCAATTCGGATTCGGAAGAGAGCTGATGACCATTCCCCCCGAAACCGGCACTGTCGACGCGCCGAGCGCCGAACCGTCCGCGGCCAAAACGATCCATTCTGCCGACGGACGCCCGCCGCGCGACAACAACGATCCGCGCCACAAGCCGCGCCAAGGGAACGGTCAGGGCAACCAGCCGCGCCGCGATCGTCGCGACGTCCATGGCTGGGTCGTGCTCGACAAGCCGATCGGCATGACCTCGACCCAGGCCGTGGCGGTGGTGAAGCGCCTGTTCCAGGCCAAGCGCGCCGGCCATGCCGGCACGCTCGATCCGCTCGCCTCCGGCGGCCTGCCGATCGCGCTGGGCGAAGCCACCAAGACGGTTCCCTTCGTGATGGACGGCCGCAAGCGCTACCGCTTCACCGTGACCTGGGGCGAGGAGCGCGATACCGACGACACCGAAGGACGGGTCGTCGAGACCAGCGACAGCCGGCCGGATGCCGCGGCGATCCGGGCGCTACTGCCGCAATTTACCGGCCGGATCGAGCAGACGCCGCCGCGCTATTCCGCGATCAAGATCCAGGGCGAGCGCGCCTATGATCTCGCACGCGACGGCGAGGTCGTCGAGCTCCAGCCGCGCCCGGTCGAGATCCATGAACTGACCCTCGTCGACCAGCCCGACCCCGACCATTCGGTATTCGAGGCGGAATGCGGTAAGGGAACCTATGTCCGGGCGCTGGCCCGCGACATGGGCCGCCTCCTCGGCTGTTACGGCCATATCAGCGCGCTCCGACGGACCCTGGTGGGTCCGTTTACCGAGAACGACATGATTCCGCTGGAACAGTTGGAGGCTTTGTGCAATAGAGCCGCGTCCGGTGAGGGAAGCCTCGCCGACGCACTCCTGCCCGTTGAGACCGCGCTGGACGACATCCCGGCACTGGCCGTCACTCGGGCTGATGCGGCAAGGCTCCACAGGGGCCAGGCCGTTTTGTTGCGCGGACGGGATGCGCCCAATAGTAGCGGCACAGTCTATGTCACGGTCGCAGGCCGCCTTCTGGCGCTTGCCGAAATTGGCAATGGCGAACTCATCCCCAAGCGCGTGTTCAACCTGACCGGACTGACTGCCAGCTCCGGTCGCAACGAAAGAGACTGACGATGTCGGTGACCGCAGAGCGCAAGGCGGAAATCATCAAGGCGAACGCCACCAAGGCCGGTGATACCGGTTCTCCCGAGGTGCAGGTTGCGATCCTGTCGGAACGCATCAACAACCTGACCAGCCATTTCAAGACCCACGGCAAGGACAACCACTCCCGCCGCGGCCTCCTGAAGCTGGTGTCGACCCGCCGTTCGCTGCTGGACTATCTGAAGAAGAACGACGAGGCGCGCTACAAGGCGCTGCTCGAGAAGCACAACATCCGTCGTTGAGCTTCGCGTTGGAATGGGCGCGCGCGGTATTGCGCGCGTTGATGGCATGATGCCGAGGACGCCGCTTCGATCGCGGCGTTCGCGAGTCCGGGATCGTGCGGTCCGGCTGGGTCTGGAAAGAGGCAGATACGCTCTTCGCCTGATCCTGCCCGGACCATGCAGTACGCCTCAGCAGCAATCCGGCCGCTGGGCGTAACGGGCAAGGTGCCCGTTATTTACGAGAAGGATGGACGCCATCCGAAATAAGAAAACCATGGCAGGATCGCAGGGCGCTGATCGTTTTCCAGCGCCCTGCAATCTTGCGCATGGTTTTTTTGTTTCCGGGGGGTCTGCCTTCGATCATCTCATGAAAGAAGATACCCATGTTTACCAAGCATTCCGTCGAGATCGACTGGGGTGGGCGTCCGCTCAGGCTGGAAACCGGCAAGATCGCCCGCCAGGCTGACGGCGCCGTCGTCGCCACCTATGGCGAGACCGTCGTGCTCGCGACCGTCGTCGCCGCCAAGGCGCCGCGCGAGGGCGTCGACTTCCTGCCCCTGACCGTCGACTATCAGGAAAAGACCTACGCCGCGGGCCGCATTCCCGGCGGCTATTTCAAGCGCGAGGGCCGTCCGACCGAGAAGGAGACGCTGGTCTCCCGCCTGATCGACCGCCCGATCCGCCCGCTGTTCGTCGATGCCTGGCGCAACGAGACCCAGGTGATCGTGACCGTGCTGTCGCATGACATGGAGAACGATCCGGACATCGTGGCGCTGGTCGGCGCGTCGGCCGCCCTGACCTTGTCGGGCGTTCCGTTCAAGGGCCCGATCGGCGCGGCCCGCGTCGGCTTCGCCAATGACGAATACATCCTCAATCCGACCCTCGACGAGATGGCCGACACCCAGCTCGACCTGGTCGTCGCCGGCACCTCGGACGCCGTGCTGATGGTGGAATCGGAGGCCAAGGAGCTCAACGAGGACATCATGCTCGGTGCGGTGATGTTCGGTCACCGTCACTTCCAGCCGGTGATCAACGCGATCATCGAGCTCGCCGAGAAGGCCGCCAAGGAGCCGCGCGACGTCGCGATCATCGACAACGGCGCGATCGAGAAGGAGATGCTCGGGATCGCCGAGCAGGACCTGCGCAACGCCTACGCGATTCCGATCAAGCAGCAGCGCTATGCTGCCGTCGGCGCCGTCAAGGAAAAGGTGATGGCCTACTTCTTCCCCGAGGGGCAGGAGCCGAAATACGACAAGCTCCGGATCGCCGCCGTGTTCAAGGAGCTCGAGGCCAAGATCGTCCGCTGGAACATCCTGGACACCGGCAAGCGCATCGACGGCCGTGACGCCAAGACGGTGCGCAACATCGTCTGCGAGGTCGGCGTGCTGCCCCGCGCCCACGGTTCGGCGCTGTTCACCCGCGGCGAAACCCAGGCGCTGGTCGTAACCACGCTCGGCACCGGCGAGGACGAGCAGTACATCGACGCGCTGTCGGGGACGTACAAAGAGACGTTCCTGCTGCACTACAACTTCCCGCCCTACTCCGTCGGTGAGACCGGCCGTCTCGGCGGCACCAAGCGCCGTGAGATCGGCCACGGCAAGCTCGCCTGGCGCGCCATCCACCCGGTGCTGCCGCCGCACCACGAGTTCCCCTACACCACGCGCGTGGTGTCGGAGGTGACCGAGTCCAACGGTTCGTCGTCGATGGCCACCGTCTGCGGCTCCTCGCTGGCGCTGATGGATGCAGGCGTGCCGCTGAAGCGGCCGACTGCGGGCATCGCGATGGGTCTGATCCTGGAAGGCAGCCGCTTCGCCGTGCTGTCCGACATTCTCGGCGACGAGGACCATCTCGGCGACATGGACTTCAAGGTTGCGGGCACCGAGAGCGGCATCACCTCGCTGCAGATGGACATCAAGATCGAGGGCATCACCGAGGAGATCATGCGGGTTGCGCTGGGCCAGGCCCGCGAAGGCCGCATCCACATCCTGGGTGAGATGTCCAAGGCGCTGACCGCCGCGCGCGCCGAGCTCGGCGAATACGCGCCGCGCATCGAGACCTTCAAGATCCCGACCGACAAGATCCGCGAAGTGATCGGCACCGGCGGCAAGGTGATCCGCGAGATCGTCGAGAAGACCGGCGCCAAGGTCAACATCGAGGACGACGGCACCGTGAAGGTCGCCTCCAACGACGGCGAGGCGATGAAGGCCGCCATCAAGTGGATCAAGTCGATCGCCTCCGATCCGGAGGTCGGCCAGATCTATGACGGCACCGTCGTCAAGGTGATGGAGTTCGGCGCCTTCGTGAACTTCTTCGGTACCCGCGACGGCCTCGTGCACATCTCGCAGCTCGCCGACAAGCGCGTGCAGAAGACCACCGACGTCGTCAAGGAAGGCGACAAGGTCAAGGTCAAGCTGCTCGGCTTCGACGACCGCGGCAAGACCCGGCTGTCGATGAAGGCGGTCGACCAGACCACCGGCGAGGATCTCGAGGCCAAACAGAAGGACGCGCCCGCCGAGGCGCGCGAAGCCGCTGGCGAGTAAAGCCGGCGTCCCCTTCGATGAAATACAAAGGGCGGCTTTCGGGCCGCCCTTTTTTGTTGTCCTATTGGTCGTGCACCCTCGCGCGTCCCGGGTCACGGCTGCGGATGCAGAGGCCGTCACCCCGCTTAAGGTCACCCACATGCACCATCCTATCATCCGCCCTGCCCGCCCGGACGAATACGACGCCGTCGCCAGGCTCTGGATGGAGAGCTGGTGTTCGACGGGTCTGGAAGCGCAGAGCGAGAGGCTGCTCGCGGTCCTCAGGGAGCGCGTGCCGCGCGAAGTCGCCGGCGGTTGGAGCCTGTATGTCGCCGACGACCGCGGCGGCCTCGCGGCGATGCTCGCGATCAACGTCCCCACGCTCTATCTCGACCAGCTGATGATCGCCCCGTCCCATCAGGGCCGCTCGCTCGGCCGCCGGCTGCTCGCCTTCACCCGCGAGCTGCTCCCCGACGAAGTGTGGCTGCGCTGCGCGAAGGGCAACGACAAGGCGTGGCGCTGGTACGAGCGCGAGGGCTTCGTGCTGGAAAAGGAGGAAGCTGACCCGCTGCACGGCCGGATCATGAAATATTATCGCTGGAAGCGTGACGGTCAGGCGGCGGCCTCCTGATCGCAGAGCGTGCAAGCGCAAATCTTGCGCGTGGCGACCGGAAACCGTTGCGTGCGCCTTCGCAGGCGAACTAAGTTCGAGTTCCCGACGACCTTGCATTCTCGAACCGTCCCCATGTCCGTGCCGCTCCTGCTGATCCGTCGCCTTGCGCTCGTCGTCCTCGCCGCTGCCTTCGCAACCGGGGCTTGGGCCCAGGCTCCGTCAGCAACGGCGCCCAAGGCCGCCGCCGCGGCCAAGAAACCCTCCGGAAAGACAAAGGCGATGGCGAAACCAGGCGCCATCGAAAGCGGTCCGTGCCGTCTTGGCGTCATTTCCGCACTCGGCGACCAGCTCGCCGTCAGCAAGTTCGGCCTCACCGTGTTTGAAATCGAAGAGGACGAAGTCACGTTGCCGGGATGGGGACTGGACGACCTCGCCATGGCGCGCGTGCGCGCGGCCACCGGCGGCGACCCGGCCGTGCACAGGATCGGCTATCCGAAAGGCGCGTTCGAGCCCTACTACCATCCGACGTCGCGCTTCCTGCCCGATCCGAAGGAGAGCCTGGCCTCGATCGTGCGCAACGTCACCACGAATGCCAACTGCGCACGCTACCTCGTCGTCACCAGGTTCGAGACGACCATTCCCAACACCACCCTGAGGCTCAGAGGCATCGGCGCCTACAATCAGGGGGTCGGATCGATCCTCAGGCACTCGCATCTGTTTGCGAACGTCAACATCACGCTCATCGACGGCCAATCCTACGAGAAGATCAGCTCGTTCTCGGCGGATACCGGCGCCAGGCTGGCCGAGACCATGAGGCTCACCGAGGATCCTCTCAATAAGCTCAACAATGCCGACTTCCCCGAGCCTCTCGCGGCTGCGGCCTCCAGCACCGTCCTGCGCGAGCGGCTGCGTACTCTGGTCGCGGCGAAGCTCGATCGCGACCTGCCGAGCTATCTGAAGATCGAATGATGCCGTCGCCCGCGTTCACACGGTTCGAACGAGCTTCATTGGCCCAATCCTCTCCCTTATGCGACGAGCTCTCCCAGTGACCATCTCTCGCCGACTGGCGCCGCTGTTCATGGCCGTGATCTGGTCATGCACCAATGCCCTGGCGCAATCGGCGCCGGCGCCGCTGAATGCCAAAACAGCGCCAAAGACCGCGGGCACCGCTGCCAAGGCAGCCAAGCCGACGACGGCCCTTCGCGAGGGCGGACCGTGCGAGGTCGGGGTGATCGCCGCGCTCGGCGATGCCTTCACGGTGCAGAAGAACGGCATGACCCGCCTGGGCAACGAGTACGCCGAAGTGCCGGTGTCCTGGGGTTTCGACGACATCGTCTACGCGCGTGTGAAGGCAGCCGCGGGTGATAGCGGGATCCGCCGCATCAGCGTCCCCAAGGGCGCATTCGATCCGTTCTATCAGTCGCCACCGGTCAAGGCCGAGAACGGGAAGCTCACGCCCATCGTCAGGAAGGTGGCCGGCACGGCAGGGTGCGCTCGCTACCTCGTGATCACCCGCCGGACCGACAGCGAACCCTCGACAAACGACGAGGTTACCGGCGTCGGTGTCATCAACCGGGGCGAGGGATTCGGCCGGATCAGCCACGTCTTCACCATGATCGATATCCAGCTCTATGACGGCGCGACGTTCGAGACGCGCGAGCCTGCCACGAGCTCCAGATCGCTGCTCTCACGGCTGACGTCCGGCGTCGGACCGCCGTCTCACGCCGGGGACGTCGACAACTCCGCATTCCCCGCCTCGCCGCCGGAGGCTGCGAACAACAATGTGCTGCGCGACATGGCGCGTTCGATGCTCAAATTCCGGCTCGACCAGCGCTTGCCGGCCTATTTCGGGCGCGAATAGAACGACGAGCTCGGCGCGTCACAGCCTGATCTTCAGCACCGCGTGGCCCGACTGCTGGACGAGACCGGACGATGTCGCGTTGATGCCATAGCGGATGCTGAGGTCGAGCCGGTCGTTGCCGGCGGCCACAAGACCAAGGCCCGCAGAATAGATCCATGGCGACAGGCCGAGGCCATGGGTGACAAAGCTCTCGCCGCCGCCCGAGAACGTCGCGCGGATCTGCAATGGCTGATTCAGCGTGTTGTAGCCGACGCCGATATCGCTGGTCAGACGAATCTGCCTGGTGGGCGCGTAGACCGCTTTCAGCTGCGCCGTCGTCACGAGCTCCTGATAGATCTGAGGATCGACGTTGAGGCTGAAGCCGCCGGCACCGTTCTCGCCGTAGGAATTGCTGCGAACCGTGCCGTAGTCCAGGCGCAGTGCTGGAACGAGCGCGAATCGGTCCTGCAGCGGAATGCGCGTCTTGATGCCTGCGCCGGCATGGCCGCTGTAGGAACGATAGCTGCCGCCGGCGGATGCGCCCATGAAGCTCAGCGACCTGTTTTCGCCGTTATCGGTCGATCCGCCATCGAGCTGATAGTCGAAGAGGACATCACGGGTGATCGCGTAGGCTCCATAGAGCCCGAGCTGATAGGAGGCGAGACCGAGACGGTTCGGCACGGCGGCGTCGCTTCCGGTGATCGTGTGATGAGAATAACCGAGAACGCCGCCAATGATGGCGCGGGACGAGACTGCGACGTCGGCGCCGAACGCCAGACCGCCGCCGGAGGCGTCATAGCCGGGAACGCCATCGCGCCCCGTCTGCTGCGCGGTGCTACCGAGAGGCTGCATCCAGACATTGCGACCAGCGGCCCAGCCGATGCTGCCGACATCGTCGAGCCTGTTGGTCATCGTCTGCCGGAACGCCTGCTGGCTGACATGGGTCGCCTGCGAGGCCGCCCCGGTCAACACCGGCAACGTCTGCTTCACGGCGGCGCTGAGAGATGGACCGCTGAGATTATCAAGCGCGGCAAAGCCCGAGACCATCGATCCGGTCCAGCCGGCCGACGTCATCGACAGCCGGTACAGCACGTCAGCCGCCTCCAGTCCGACGCGGCCGCCTGCAGACCGCAGCGTATCCGCATAAGGCCGGATCAGCGACATCGTCGCCAGTCCTCCGGTCAGGTTTCCGGTGAGGTCGTAGGTCGACACCAGCATCTGCGCGCCTGCGGCGTTGCCGCTCGCCGTGCCATAGAGGCTGGTCAGGGTGCCGCGCGAGAGGGTGTTGAACAGCACGCTGCCCTCGGGAGTCACCGAGCCGAGCAGCGTGAAGCCGGCCGCGGCGCTGCCGGGCGGCGCGACGCCCGCACCCCAGAAATAGCCGTTCTGATAGCTCGTGATGACGAAACGGCCCGGCGCCTGCGTGCCGAACAATGTGGGACTGACGATCCGCCAAGGCGTGCCGGCGGTCCACGCCCATTGCGGCACTGAGTTGGCCGGCACCGGTGCCGACGGCGGCGGCGTGAAGGTCGCGGGATCATAGGGGAGCATGTAGGCCCAATGCGTCACCAGCAGGCTGTCGCCGGTGATCATCTGCATTTCCATGCTGGTCACGCCGTTGACGTTGCGCATATAGCCGAGTCCGACGGTCGCAGTGCCGCCGCCGGTCGGCGTGAACAGCATGGTGATCTGGCCGCTGGTGGTGACGAAGCCCTGGATGGTCGAGGTGTCCGTCAGCAGCGCCAGCCCGATCCTGAGCTGCGCGACGCTGGTGCCGGTGAAGGCGCCGTTGCTCGCGGTGCCCAAGGTCCACAACGTCTGGTCACCGATCGGGACCGGATTGGAGAAGCCCGTCTTCGGCGACATGTAGGCGAGCAGCTGCGCCGTCGGCACATACCAGCTGGTGTTGGAGATCGTGGAGTCCCAGACGCTCGATTGCGCCTGCGCCGGCCCGACGCCCCCTGCCACAAGCGCAATGCCGGTCATCGCGCAGAGAGCGATGACACGGGCCTTCGAACGCAGCATCAATCGCCCCCACGACTTGTCTTGCTGCCGGCGCGAGCGGCTAGCTGACGGCCGCGGCCGATGCACCGGTCATGATGCATCGCAGCGTCGTCGCAACAACCAACACGAGTTGCGCCAATGCTTCCTGATTAGCCGTTCAGGAACATTGTCTTCAACTGGGAAAATTTGGGTCGATCGGGGGACGGAGTCTCGCGTTCCCCTGATACCGCCGATGCGCGCGGAGGTCAGTCCGCCTTGAGATCCTCGGGGCGCGGCATCGAGATCACGTTGTAGCCGGAATCGACGTAGTGGATCTCGCCGGTGACGCCGCCGGACAGCTCCGACAGCAGATAGAGCGCCGAGCCGCCAAGCTCCTCCAGGGTCACGCCGCGACCGAGCGGCGAGTGCTTCTGCTGAAAGGCGAACATGAAGCGGGCATCGCCGATGCCCGAGCCCGCCAGCGTGCGCACCGGGCCGGCCGAGATCGCGTTGACACGGATGCTGCGGCGGCCGTAGTCGGCGGCGAGATAGCGCACCGAGGCTTCCAACGCGGCCTTGGCGACACCCATCACGTTGTAGTTCGGCATCACGCGGTTGGAGCCGTCGAAGGTCAAGGTGATCATGCTGCCGCCGCTTTCCGGCATCAGCTCGGCGGCGCGCTTGGCGATCTCGGTGAAGGAGAAGCAGGAGATCAGCATCGTGCGCGCAAAATTCTCGCGCGAGGTGTCGGCGTAGCGGCCCTTGAGCTCGTTCTTGTCGGAGAAGGCGACCGCATGGACGACGAAGTCGAGCCCGCCCCAGGCCTCGCGCAATGCGGTGAACACGCCGTCGACGCTGGCGATGTCCTCGACGTCGCAAGGCAACACGTGCTTGACGCCGAGCTCGTCGGCGAGCGGACGGACGCGCTTGCCGAGCGCGTCGCCCTGATAGGTGAAGGCCATCTCGGCACCATGCGCCGCCAGCGTCTTGGCGATGCCCCAGGCGATCGAATGGTCGTTGGCGATGCCCATGACCAGGCCGCGCTTGCCTGCCATCAGTCCCTGCATGATGTCTCTCCTTCGTCATGCCGGGATCGACCCAGCCAGGATGATCGTTCCGTCTTCGAGACGCCAATGGCCGGACATCGGTGCGAAGAATGAGCTTCGCGCTGCTGCCCGGCCATGATGCCGACGAAACCAGTGCTGTTGGAAATCTTAGGCGTCGAGCTGCTTGAACACCAGCGTCGCGTTGGTGCCGCCGAAGCCGAACGAGTTCGACAGCACGGTGCCGAGCTTGGCGTTGTCGATGCGCTTGCGCACGATCGGCATGTCGGCGAAGGCGGGATCGAGCTCGGTGATGTTGGCGCTCTCGCAGATGAAGCCGTTCTTCATCATCAGCAGCGAATAGATCGCTTCCTGGACGCCGGTGGCGCCGAGCGAGTGGCCGGTCAGCGCCTTGGTCGCCGAGATTGGCGGACATTTCTCGCCGCGGCCGAACACCTTGCGGATCGCCTCGATCTCCGGCGGATCGCCGGCCGGCGTCGAAGTCGCATGCGGATTGATGTAGTCGATCTTCGTCTTCACGGTCGACAGCGCGAGCTGCATGCAGCGCTCGGCGCCCTCGCCGGAAGGCGCAACCATGTCGTAACCGTCGGACGTCGCGCCGTAGCCCACGATCTCGCCGTAGATCTTGGCGCCGCGCGCCTTGGCATGCTCGAGCTCTTCCAGCACGAGGACGCCGGCGCCGCCGGCGATCACGAAGCCGTCGCGCGTGACGTCATAGGGCCGCGACGCGGTGGCGGGCGTGTCGTTGTGCTTCGACGACATCGCACCCATCGCGTCGAACAGCACCGACAGCGTCCAGTCGAGCTCCTCACAGCCGCCGGCGAACATCACGTCCTGCTTGCCGTACTGGATCATCTCGTAGGAATTGCCGATGCAATGATTGGACGTCGCACAGGCCGAGGAGATCGAGTAGTTGACGCCCTTGATCTTGAACCAGGTCGCCAACGTCGCCGAGGCCGTCGACGACATTGCCTTCGGCACGGCGAACGGACCGACGCGCTTCGGGCCCTTGGTGCGGGTGATGTCGGCCGCTTCCACCAGCGTGCGCGTCGATGGCCCGCCTGAGCCCATGATGATGCCGGTTCTGACGTTGGAGACGTCGGTCGGCTCCAGCCCGGAATCGAGGATGGCCTGCTCCATGGCGACATGATTCCACGCCGCCCCCTCGCCGAGGAAGCGCATGGCGCGGCGGTCGACCACGTCGGCGGGATTCAGCGTCGGCGCACCTTGCACCTGCGAACGAAAACCAAGCTCGGCATATTTCTCGGCGCGGGAGATACCGGACTTCGCCTCGTACAGGCTGGCGAGCACCTCCTGGGTGTTGTTGCCGATCGATGAGACGATGCCCATGCCCGTGATGACAACCCGCCTCATGATGTCCGCCTCACCTTGCTCGTGTGTTGTGTTGCAGCCGTGCCTGCTGCACTGTCTGTGGCCGCAGCCTGCCGGTTCAAGTCGGCGCGGCGCCCTGCTTGAACAGGCCGACCTTCAGGTCCTTGGCGCGATAGATAATCTCGCCATCCATCGAAAGCCACCCGTCGGCAATACCGAGCACCAGCTTTGAGCGCATCACGCGCTTGATGTCGACGTTGTACACAACCTTGCGGGCGGTCGGCAGCACCTGGCCGGAAAACTTGAGATCGCCGAGGCCCAGCGCACGGCCGCGCCCTGCGCCGCCGGTCCAGCCGAGGTAGAAGCCGACCATCTGCCACATCGCATCGAGGCCGAGACAGCCCGGCATCACCGGATCATTCTTGAAATGGCAGCCGAAGAACCAGAGATCCGGCTTCACGTCGAGCTCGGCGCGGACGACGCCCTTGCCGAACTCGCCGCCGGTCTCGGAGATCTCGACGATCCGATCGAACATCAGCATCGGCGGCAGCGGCAGTTGTGCATTGCCGGGGCCGAACAGCTCCCCGCGGCCGCAGGCCAGCAGGTCCTCGTATTCATATGCGCTGCGCCGATCCAGCATGCTTGGTGGCCTTTCTCAACGATCCCCGGTGGAATTTGTGCCGCGCGACATGGACCCTTCCCGCGCGCCGCCCCCTTCCGCGCCGCGCTGGCCGGTCATCGCGTCGGCACGAAGGCTGGGCCATCGCACTTGGCGAACATGACCGCTGTCAGCGGCGGGCTTAACGACGCCTGGATTCGCGCACATGGCCATCACGGCCGCCGGCGCTCACCATGGCAGGGCAAATCGGGTCCGGGCGCTCTCTAACATAGAGGATTGCGGCGTCAATGCGCGTATCCAGGTAAATCGACGCAGCACCAGGGCCGGCGCCCGAACCGGGCGGCAAATGCAGTTTAGGAGCGTTCTAGATACGTTAGTTGCGATAAGCTTGCATCTGAATGGGTTTCTTCCTATATCGGTTGTGGATGAGAGCGAGATTGTGCGGTGCTTGAAGTGGATGTCAGCAACAACGCCTCGATGAGTGGTCATGACCGCGGCAACCCGGATCTCGGGAACGGCCGGCAGCCAGCACTCAATGGCTGCCCATGGCACGACGTCAACGAGATGCTGCAGGCGGCCGGGCTGCGCCCGACCCGCCAGCGCATGGCCCTTGGCTGGCTGCTGTTCGGCAAGGGCGCGCGGCATCTGACCGCCGAAATGCTCTATGAGGAAGCGACGCTGGCCAAGGTTCCGGTCTCGCTCGCCACGGTCTATAATACGCTGAACCAGCTGACCGACGCCGGCCTGCTGCGCCAGGTCAGCGTTGACGGCACGAAGACGTATTTTGACACCAACGTCACCGCCCACCATCACTTCTATCTCGAGAACAACCACGAGCTGGTCGACATCCCGGACCAGCATCTGGCGCTGTCGAAGCTGCCGGAGGCGCCCGAAGGTTACGAGATCGCCCGGATCGACATGGTCGTCCGGCTGCGCAAGAAGCGCTGAGCCTCCGGAAGGTCTTCATCGAGGCATCATGCCCGCGCCCGCTGCGGGCATTTTTGTGTCGGGCGCGCGTCAGGATGGAGGTCAGCGCCTTGCGCTGACCTGGGCCTTCAATTGACCTGCTCGTCGGCGTAGACGCCCCACAGCCGCTGCTGCTGGATCCAGCCTTCGAAACCATTGCCGAGCACGCGGCACCAGCCATTGCCGCATTTCTTCACCTGCGCGACAACGCCGGCCTGCAGCCGCGCTGTGACCGCGCTGGTCGCGTCGGCGCTCTCGTAGATCGGGGCGAGATCGTCCTTGTTCTTCATCGTGACCACCGCCGTGCGGCGCCCCGACAGCAACGAGTGATAGACCCACCCCTCCGAGCCTTCGGAATCGCGCACGCGGCGCCAGTTCTCATATTCCGCAGTGATCTCGACCGGCAGGCCGGAGCGCGTATAGACCCAGGCCACGTCGTTGTCCTTGGTCGGACCGGCACGAACGTTCACATGATCCGACTTCAGGCTGACATAGCGCGGCACCGGCAGGCCGCTGGTGGTGAGAACGGAGTCCTTCGCCGCAACGCCGCCCCTGCCGACGGCAACGTCGAACAGACAGACCAGCAGCACCACGACAGCACCGAAACGCCACAACGTCAATTTACTCAACTCACTCTCCCTCGAAAGGATCGACCCGCGCTCCGATCAAAGCGGATTGCGTTGCGATCCTTCGCCCGATCCCCATCGAACCGCCCGGCTGCCCCCCTTCGTGCTCGGAGAGGGCTTGCCGAAAGCGCCAGTCCCGACCTGCCGTTGGCTTCTTGTCTTGGCCGGGCCTTCTGCTAGACAGGACCGAACACAAGCGGCCAGGAAGCGCCTGAGAATCGCTCGCGAAGCCCTGTCAGGGACGGATCGGCCCACCTGCGAGATCCGACACGACCAGTCCAGGGAAGCGCCGCTCTCAGGCGACGACGGTAGTTTCGGCGAACCCGGTTAATGAGGTCTGAAGGATCTCATGAGAGCAGCACATGTCAGGTAGGAAAAAGCCCCTCGTCGTGGTGACACGCAAGCTGCCGGACTCGGTCGAGACGCGCATGCGCGAGCTGTTCGACGCCAGGCTCAATCTCGACGACGAGCCGTTGAGCCAGGAACAGCTCGCCGACGCCGTGCGCACCGCCGAGGTGCTGGTCCCGACCGTCACCGACCACATCAGCGCCGACATTCTCAATCAGCCCGATTGCAAGCTGCGCATGATCGCCAACTTCGGCAACGGCGTCGACAACATCGACGTCGCGGCGGCGGTGGCGCGCGGCATCACCGTCACCAACACGCCGAAGGTCCTCACCGAGGACACCGCCGACATGACCATGGCGCTGATCCTCGCCGTGCCGCGGCGGCTGATCGAGGGCGCCTCGATCCTCACCGAGGGCAAGAACTGGGCGGGCTGGTCGCCGACCTGGATGCTCGGCCACCGCATCGGCGGCAAGCGCCTGGGCATCATCGGCATGGGCCGGATCGGCCAGGCCGTGGCGCGGCGTGCCCGCGCCTTCGGCCTGCAGATCCACTATCACAACCGCCGCCCGGTCGCTCCCGTGATCGCCGACGAGCTCGGCGCCACCTATTGGGAGAGCCTCGACCAGATGCTGGCGCGGATGGACATCATCTCGGTCAACTGTCCGCACACGCCGGCGACGTTCCATCTCTTGTCGGCGCGCCGGCTGAAGCTGATCCGCAAGGACGCCTACATCGTCAACACCGCGCGCGGCGAAGTGATCGACGAGGAGACGCTGACGCGGCTGATCGAGGCCGGCGATATCGCCGGCGCCGGTCTCGACGTGTTCGAGCACGAGCCCGCGGTCAATCCGCGCCTGGTCCGGCTCGCCAAGGCCGGCAAGGTGACGCTGCTGCCGCACATGGGCTCGGCCACCATCGAAGGCCGCGTCGAGATGGGCGAGAAGGTCATCATCAACATCAAGACCTTCCTCGACAACCACCGCCCGCCGGACCGCGTGCTGCCGAGCATGTTGTAGGCCGGTCACTCGACCCCACAATCAGCGTCGTGGCTGCGAACGCAGGGACCCGTACCGCGTAATGTCCGCGAGGACGTCGCTGGTCGTCATCGTCTCATTCACGCCAGGGGTTATGGGTCTCGGCTCGAGGCCGGGACGGCAGCTGGGTGCGGGGCGCCCGCGCGCTTGCGCCCCTCCCCGACGAACGCGACGAACGCCGCCAGCGCCGGCGGCGGTTGCCGGCGGCTCGGGTAATACAGATACGGCCCAGGGAACGGCGGGCACCAGTCGTCCAGCACGCTGACGAGGCGGCCAGCCGCCAACGCATCGCGCACATGTCCCTCGAATGTCGCCCAATAGCCGACCCCGTCGCAGGCGGCACGGAAGGCCAGACCGAGCTGGACCGCGATCAGCCGGGCCGGCGGCGCGATCCTGATCACCTGCCCGTCCTTCTCGAACTCCCAATCCAGCATCGCACCGGACGAGAAGCGCGTGCGAATGCAGCCATGCTGCAGCAGGTCGCGCGGATGCGCGGGACGGCCATGCTGCGCCACATAGTGCGGTGAGGCGACGATGGCGTAGCGCTGCGTTTCGCCGAGCGGCACGGCGATCATGTCCTGCGCCAGGTGCTCGCCATAGCGCACGCCGGCATCGAACCCGGCCTGCACGATGTCGACGAAGCCGCTGTCGGCGACGATCTCGAGCTCGATCAGCGGATAGGCCTGAAGGAACGGCGCGACCATCGGCGCCAGCACCAGATCGACCGCGGGCGGCGGCGCATTGATGCGCAGGCGCCCCGCCGCGACCTGCTGCTGGCCGCGCACCTGATGGATCGCCGCTTCGATCTCGGACAGCGCCGGCTCGAGCCGTGCCAGCAGCGCCTCGCCGGCCTGCGTCAGGCCGACGCTTCGCGTGGTCCGGTTGAGCAGCCGGACGCCGAGCCGCTGCTCCAGCTCCTTGAGCCGCTGGCTGAGGCTGGATGCCGCGAGGCCCTGCTCGCGCGCAGCCCGGCGGAAATTGCCGCTGCGAGCCACGGCAGCGAAGGCTTGAAGATCACGGAGGTCCGGCTCGCTCATTGTTCGATATGTTGAACAGTCCATTCGAAATTGTCCAGCTTATCGAACCGAGGAAATGCGCCGATATCCGCGTTGTCCGGGCGGGCCAGCAGGCCGCCTGCGCCAGCAAGAGGAGATTGATCATGCAAACCCGCCAACTCGGCTCGACCGGCCCCGACGTTTCGGTCATCGGACTAGGCTGCATGGGCATGTCGGACTTCTACGGCCCCACCGACCGGTCCGAGAGCATCGCCACCATCCACGCCGCGCTCGACGCCGGCATCACGCTGCTCGACACCGGCGACTTCTACGGGATGGGCCACAACGAGATGCTGATCCGCGAGGCGCTGGCCTCGGCCGGTCCGCGCAACGTGCAGATCTCCGTGAAGTTCGGCGCCCTGCGCGGCCCCGACAAGAGCTGGCTCGGCTATGACAGCCGGCCCGAAGCTGTCAGAACCTTCCTGTCCTATTCGCTGCAGCGGCTCGGCGTCGACGCCATCGACATCTACCGCCCGGCGCGGCTCGATCCCAAGGTGCCGATCGAGGACACGATCGGCGCGATGGCCGAGCTGAAACAGGCCGGTTACATCAGGCATATCGGGTTGTCGGAGGTCGGTTCAGAGACGATTCGCCGGGCGCACAAGGTGCACCCGATCTCGGATCTGCAAATCGAATATTCGCTGATCTCGCGCGGCATCGAGAGCGACATCCTGCAAACCTGCCGCGAGCTCGGCATCGGCATCACCGCCTATGGCGTGCTGTCGCGCGGGCTGATCAGCGGGCACTGGTCGATGGACCGCGCCAACGCTGCCGACTTCCGTGGCCATTCGCCGCGCTTCAGTGGCGACAATCTCGATCGCAATCTCAGCCTGGTCGACACGCTGCGCAGCCTGGCAGGCGAGGTCGGCGCCACGCCGGCGCAAGTCGCGATCGCCTGGGTGGCCGCGCAGGGCAACGACATCGTCCCGCTGGTCGGCGCCCGCCGCCGCGACCGTCTCGACGAGGCGCTCGGCGCGCTCTGCGTCAAGCTCACCGAGGTCCAACTCGCCGCGCTGGACAAGGCCTTCCCGATTGGTGTCGCCGCCGGAGAGCGCTATCCGGAGGCGCAGTTGGTGCATATGGACAGCGAGCGCGGTCAGCCGGGCTGAGCGTCATGCGAGTCCAGGTCGCGCAACAAACTCGGTGTCGTCCCCGCGAACGCGGGGACCCATACCGCGTGATGTCTGGAACAGGCAGATGACCCGTTCCGTGCGCCTCATTGCATACACGGAGTATGGTCCCGGATCGGCGCCCGACGACGCGTTGCGTCGCCGGGCTTGTCCGGGACGACAGTGAATTTGTGGCGCGCCTCTCGACTCAAGCGGCCGTCACTTCCGATGCGCGCTCAAGTCCGCAATGACAGGTCCATCACCGTTCAGCGGATTGGCGGGATCGCGCCCATAGCGCAGGGTCTCGAACCGCATCGTGCGCGCGTCCAGCATCAAGAGCCGTCCCACCAGCCCCTCGCCGAAGCCGACGATCTCGCGGATCGCCTCCAGCGCCATCATCGAGCCGAGCATGCCGGCGAGCGCACCCATGACGCCGGCTTCGGCGCAGGCGGGCACCGTGCCGGGCGGCGGCGGCTCGGGGAACAGGCAGCGATAGGTCGGATTAAACTGGCCCTTCTCATTCCGCTCATGCGCCCGGATCGTCGTCAGCGACGCATCGAAGGTGCCGAGCGCGCCGGTGATCAGCGGCCGCGCGGCCAGAAAGCAGGCATCGGAGACGAGATAGCGGGTGTCGAAATTGTCGGAGCCGTCGAGCACGAGATCATAAGCGCCGATCAGATCGAGCGCGTTGTCGGCATTGAGCCAGGTCCGATGCGCCATGACGCTCACATGCGGATTGAGCGCGTTGATGCGCTCGGCGGCGCTCTCGACTTTGGGTCTGCCGATGTCGGGGGTCGCATGGATGACCTGACGCTGCAGATTCGACAGCGACACGACGTCGTCGTCGACCACGCCGATCGTGCCGACGCCGGCCGCGGCGAGATACATCAGCGCCGGTGCGCCGAGGCCGCCTGCGCCGACCACCAGCACCGACGCCCGCTTCAGCGCCGCCTGACCGGGACCGCCGACGTCGCGCAGCACGATGTGACGGGCATAGCGCTCCAGTTCTTCGTCGCTCAGCATCGTTACACCGTCCTTCCGCTGCCGCACCGCTGTCAGCCTAGTGTCGGACCGTAGCGAAGACGCCGGATCTCCGCGCTGAACCCTCGCCGGATTGTGACCGACCAAGCAGATGTGCTTATTTAGCGGCGCGGCAAGAGCATCGGGATTTGTCATGAGACGGCTGGCCACGGCAACCTTCATCTGCGGGATCGCCGCATGCGCGTCGGCGCAGGCACAGACGCCGCAGGGCGCGTTGCCGGGCGCCAAGCCCAAGCCCGTCGCGACCCAGCCGGCGCGCCCGGGCGTGCAGGCTCCCGCCGACACCGCCAATGCGATGAGCCAGGCCGAGCGGCTCGCGCTGCAATCCGATCTCGCCTGGGTCGGCCAGTACAATGGCGCCATCACCGGCGACGTCAGCGAGCGCATGGTCAACGCGATCAAGGAGTACCAGAAGCTGGCCGGCGGCAAGCCGACCGGCGTGTTGAACCCGCAGGAGCGCGCCGTGCTGGCCGACACCGCGCGCCGCAAGCAGGAGGGCGTCGGCTGGAAGCTCGTGACCGAGCCGGTCAGCGGCGCCCGGCTTGGCATCCCCGCAAAGCTGGTGCCGCAACAGACCAGCGACGGCACCGGCTCGAAATGGACATCGCCCACCGGCACCGTGCAGGTGGTGCTGTCACGCCGCAAGGAGGCGAACCCGACCTCCGCGGCGCTGGCCGACCGCGAGAAGAAGGAGCCCGGCCGCACCGTCGACTACAGCGTGGTGAAGCCCGACTTCTTCGTGCTTTCGGGCCTGCAGAACCTGAAGAAGTTCTACATCCGCGGCACCTTTCGGGGCGACGAGGTGCGTATCCTGACCATCCTCTACGATCAGGCCACCGAGAACACGGTCGAGCCGGTCGTGATCGCGATGTCGAGCGCTTTCACCGCGTTTCCGTCGACATTGGCCGCGCAGCCCGCGCCACGGCGCCGCGTCGATTACGGCACCGGCATCATCGCCACCCACGACGGCGCCATCATCGCCGATCGCGAGGTGACCGATGCCTGCGTGGCGATCACCATTCCCGGTTTCGGCCATGCCGAGCGCGTGGCCGAGGACAAGGAGCGCGGTCTGGCGCTGCTGCGCATCTACGGCGCGCGCGGCCTGAAGCCGCTGGCGCTGTCGGGCGGCAGTGCGAAATCGTCGGTCGACATCGTCGGCATCGCCGATCCACAGAGCCAGGGCGGCGGTGCCGCGATCAGCACCGTCAAGGCGCAGCTCGCCGCCAACGGCGTCGGCGACGCCTCGCTGGCGCCGGCGCCCGGGCTCGGCTTTTCCGGAGCGGCGGCGCTCGACGGCGACGGCAAGTTCGCCGGCGTCACCCTGCTCAAGCCAGGAATCATGGCCGGCACGGCGCTCATCCCGTCCACACAGGTCGTGATGGTGAGCGCCGATGCGACGCGCGCCTTTCTCGCCACGCATGGCGTCAAGCCCGACGGAACCTCGCTCGACGCCAAGGCGGCGACGGTGCGCGTGATCTGCGTGCGGAAGTAGAGCCTGCGCCAAACCGGTCCGGCATCGCGATCATGCCGCCGCGCCCTGCGGCGCGGCGGCATTTACGCAATGTTAAGCATGTCGTTTTAGAAAAAATTAAGGGCCCAACGGCGGCCGGCGGGGATCGGACGTGCAGCATCGCGACTGCATGGGATGATGCTCGGCGACGCCGATCGCTCGCCCGCGGCTCGCTGCCACTCAACTTCCTAGCACCTTGCTATCAACTCGGAACGGCTCCCGCCGTAGTCAACCGGTCTGTGCAGGCACAGGCCGAGCGTGAAATAGTTCGAACAGTTTTGTCGGCGTGCTGATTCGGACCACCGCGATCGCTCTTCATGAGTTGGATCGGGCCGGGACTGTCCTGAGCGAGAATAGCTCTGCACCGCGATCGCGATGCGCTCAGCTTTGGCGTTCTCATAAGTTCCGTCAACATCCGAAGGACTGTCTCCCGATGTACACGATCGTTTTGGCCACGCAGAAGGGCGGCAGCGGCAAGAGCACGCTGGCGATTGGTCTGGCCGTGGCGGCCCAGCAGGCCGGCCACAAGGTGCGCGTGATCGAAACCGACCGTCAGGGCACGCTGACCAAATGGCAGGCGCGCCGCGCCGCGGGCGAGCCGATCGTCGAAGCCGTCTACGATGCCAAGACGATCGAGCCTCGCCTCGAAGCGCTGGCTCGCGACGGCGTCACCCTCTGCGTGATCGACACCGGGGCCGGCATCACGGCGTCCACGACGGCCGCGATCCGCCACTGCAATCTGTGCCTCATTCCGGCGCGTCCGAGCGTCGCCGACATCGAAGCGACCGCACCGACCTTGAGTGTCGTGCGCGCCTGGCGCAAGCCGTTTGCCTTCGTGCTCAACCAGGCCCCGATCCGCGGCGGCCATCGCGTCACCGATGCGACGACTGCGCTCGACGCCGACGCGCCGCGCGACATCGCAGAGGTGCTGGCGCAGCCCTTCATCATGATGCGCAACGACCACCAGGACGCGCTCGCCGCCGGTCTCGGCGTCAGCGAGTTCGATGCGGCCGGCAAGTCGGCGCAGGAGATTCGCAGCCTGTGGCGCTGGACCGCGGGCAAGCTCGCCGGCGACCACGTCATGCATGACGCTGGCGAGCTGAAGGACGCGAGCGAGCACGCCGAGGTCGAATTCCCGATCATGCTGACGCCGCCCGCCGAGGAAGCGAAGCTGCCGGTGACGCGGGCCTACCCGACCTGGGCCGACAATGGCATCAACTGGAAGGCGGGGCTGTAGAGGCGGGCTGTGGTCGTCATCGGATACGAACTATCGCAAATGCGGTGTGCTCCCTCGCCCCGCAAGCGGGGCGAGGGAAACATCACCGACCGCGAGATCCGGTCCACCGAATCCGACCGGGCCTAGCGCTCTCCAGCCTCGCGCATCTCCAGCTGCTTGATCCGCGCATCGGCGCGGCGCAGGCGACGGCATAGCTCGCGATTGATGTTCTGCAGCACGATCACATAGGCGTGGATGTCAGCCTTGTAGAAGGCATACAGCTTTTGCGCCGTCAGCTCGTACAATACGGTCGGCGCTTCCGCGACGACGGTGGCCGATCTGTTCTGCATGTCGAGCAGGGTCATCTCGCCGAAGAAATCGCCAGGCTCGAGACGCGACATATGGATCGCAACGCCCGTCTCCAGGCGCTCGCTCACCTCCAGCGTGCCGCTGTGCACGACGAACATCGAACGACCCGCCTCGCCTTCGGCGACGACCACGGCGCCGCTCTCGAACTCGCGCGCGACCAGCATCGAGACCAGCAGATCGAGGCTCGCATCGGGCAGACCGCCGAAGAACGGCGTCGCGAGCAGGAATGCTTTCAGATCGGGCGAGCTGACAGCCATGGCGGCAGTATACCCCCGCCCCCGTCCGTCACAAGCAGACTGGGGCAAGCCGGCCATGCCGGCTGGTCGGCCGCTGCATCACTTCTGGCACTTCGGGCACCAGAACGTCGAGCGCCCGTTCTGCACGAAGCGCTTCACCACGCCGCCGCAACCATCGGTCCGGCACGGCTCGCCCTCCCGGTCATAGACCTGGAACGAATGCTGGAAATAGCCGAGCTCGCCTGATGTCTGGCGGTGATCGCGCAGCGACGAGCCGCCGGCGCGGATGGCCTCGTTGAGCACGGTGTGGATCGCTTCCACCAGACACCTGGCGTGATCCGCGGGCTCGCCCTTCTTCGTTGCCAGCGTTGCCGCCAGCCGTCGCGGCGACAGATGGGCGCGGAACAGCGCCTCGCAGACATAGATGTTGCCGAGCCCGGCGACGACGCGCTGGTCGAGCAGCGCCGCCTTGAGGCTGGTCTTCTTGCCGGCACAGGCGCGCGCCAGCATGGCGGCATCGAATTCGTTGCCGAGCGGCTCGGGCCCGAGATCCTTCAGATGCGGCTCGGTCTCGATCTCGCCGCGGCCGATGATCTTCATGAAGCCGAAGCGGCGCGGATCGTTGAACACGATGTCGGCGCCAGACGACATGTGAAACACGACATGGTCGTGCACGCTGTCCTTGCCGCGCGGATAGTGAAACTCGCCCGGCGTCTCCTCGTGCTCCGGCTTGATCACCCGGAACGAGCCGGACATGCCCAGATGCATCAGCAGCACGTCGCCGGAGCCGAGGTCGGCCAGCAGATATTTGGCGCGCCGGCCGAGTCCCCTGACGGTCTGGCCCTGCAGGCGCTTCGCAAAATCGGGCTGGAACGGAAACCTGAGATCGCCGCGCCGGGCCTCGGCCTTGACGATGACGGCGCCTTCCATGACGGGCTGCAGCCCGCGCCGGACGGTCTCGACTTCGGGCAGCTCAGGCATGCCGGCTCATTTCACCTTTTGCATCCGCGACCATTCACCTTGTCCGACTGACGTGATAGCGCCTTGGCCGCATCAGCGCTATGGTGCCGTATCGGAGTAAGGGTGATGGATCAGCCGGACCAAACCACTCATTTCGGCTTCAGGGACGTGCCTCTGGGCGAGAAGCAGACGCTGGTGAACGACGTGTTTCACAGCGTGGCACAGCGCTACGACCTGATGAACGACCTGATGTCGGGCGGACTGCACCGCGTCTGGAAGGACATCATGATCAACACGCTGAACCCGCCGAAGAGCGATGCGCCGTTTGCGCTGCTCGACGTGGCCGGCGGCACCGGCGACATCTCCTTCCGCGCCGCCAGGAAGGCCGGCGCCGGCTTCCATGCCACCGTGTGCGACATCAACAGCGACATGCTCGAGGTCGGGCGCCAGCGGGCGCTGAAGCAATATCTCGACGACAAGGTCTCGTTCGTCGAGGGCAATGCCGAAAAGCTCGCTTTTCCCGACCGCTCCTTTGACGCCTATACGATCGCCTTCGGCATCCGCAACGTGCCGCAGATCGAGCTCGCGCTCGCCGAGGCCTTCCGCGTGCTCAAGCATGGCGGCCGCTTCCTGTGCCTGGAGTTCTCCACCGTCGAGATGCCAGGGCTCGACAAGCTCTACGACCTGTTCTCCTTCAATGTGATCCCGCAGCTCGGCCGCGCCGTCACCGGCGATGCCGAGTCCTACCGCTACCTCGTCGAATCGATCCGCCAGTTTCCGCGCCCCAGCGCCTTCGCCGAGATGATCTCGGCGGCCGGCTTCTCCCGCGTGTCCTGGCAGACTCTCTCCGGCGGCATCGTCGCGCTTCATTCCGGCTGGCGTTTGTGATCTCCGCACTCACCCACATTACGCGGCTCGCCCGGGCCGCCTTCGTGTTCGCGCGCGAGGGCGTGTTCGGCGCCGTCGATCCGAGCCTGGCGCCGCCGCCGGGCCAGCTCGCGCTGAAGCTGGCGCGCCTCGTCGAGCGCCCCGGCGCCAAGTCCGGGCCAAGATTGTCGCGGGCGCTGGAGCGCATGGGCCCGGCCTATCTCAAGCTCGGCCAGTTCCTGGCGACGCGGCCCGACGTCGTCGGCGTCATCATGGCGCGCGACCTCGAATCGCTGCAGGACCGGCTGCCGCCATTCCCGCAGGCCGAGGCCGAGGCGGTCATCGCCACCGCGCTCGAGCGCCCGATCAGCCAGCTGTTCACGCATCTCGGTCCTCCGGTCGCCGCCGCCTCGATCGCGCAGGTGCATCGCGGCGAGGTCGAGCGCGACGGCATTCGTCGTCCAGTCGCGGTGAAGGTGCTTCGGCCGAACGTTGCCTCGCGCTTCCGCCGCGACCTCTCCGAT
Source organism: Bradyrhizobium sp. SZCCHNR1017 (assembly GCF_032381375.1). Taxonomy (NCBI): domain Bacteria; kingdom Pseudomonadati; phylum Pseudomonadota; class Alphaproteobacteria; order Hyphomicrobiales; family Nitrobacteraceae; genus Bradyrhizobium; species Bradyrhizobium sp. SZCCHNR1017. Next base: position 55,936 of record NZ_JAUHIR010000003.1, read on the forward strand.
TTCTTCTTCGTCGCCGAAAAGGCCGAGGCGCATTCGTCGGAGGCGCGGCGGCTGCGGCTGGTCGAGGTCATCAACACGATGTCGCGCTCGGTCGCGATGGAGATGGACCTTCGCCTGGAGGCCGCTGCGCTCTCCGAGATGGCGGAAAACATCAAGGACGATCCGGACTTCCGCGTACCCACGGTCGACTGGGATCGCACCGCCAACACCGTGCTGACGATGGAGTGGATCGACGGCATCGCGCTGAACGATCACGCCCGGCTCGCGGAGGCCAATGTCGATCTGCCCGACGTCGGCCGCAAGGTGATCCAGAGCTTTCTCCGCCACGCGCTGCGCGACGGCTTCTTCCACGCCGACATGCACCCGGGCAACCTGTTCCTGGACCAGCAGGGACGGCTGGTCGCGGTGGATTTCGGCATCATGGGCCGGCTCGGCATGAAGGAGCGGCGCTTCCTCGCCGAGATCCTGCTCGGCTTCATCACCCGCGACTATCGCCGCGTCGCCGAAGTGCATTTCGAGGCCGGCTACGTGCCGCCGCATCATTCGGTGGAGAATTTCGCACAGGCCATCCGCGCCATTGGCGAGCCGATCCACAACCGCACGGCCGAAGAAATCTCGATGGCCAAGCTGCTGACCCTGCTGCTCGAGGTCACCGGCCTGTTCGACATGCGCACCCGGCCGGAGCTGATCCTGCTGCAGAAGACCATGGTGGTGGTCGAGGGCGTCGCGCGCGGCTTCGATCCCAAGCTCGACATCTGGAAGGTCGCCGATCCCGTGGTGCGCGAATGGATCGAGCGCAATCTCGGCCCGCTCGGCCGCATCGAAGGCGCCGTGTCCGGCGTCGGCGACCTGGTCCGGCTCAGCGCGACCCTGCCCGTGCTCGCCGCCCGCGCCGCCGCCGTGCTGGAGCACATGGAGACCATGACCCGCGACGGCTTGCGCCTGTCGCCGGAAACCATCGCCGCCATGGGCCGCACCGAAGGCAAGAAGAGCCGCTGGCGCGCCATCGCGCTGTGGGTCATCGCGCTGACTTTCATCGGCATTCTGTTCGCGGTGCTCAGGCTGTGACCTGAGAGCCCCGCTCTCTCCACTCGTCATTCCGGGGCGCGCGAAGCGCGAGCCCGGAATGACGGCGGCAAATAGCTAGGCTCACCAATCGGCATTATGTCTACTGATTGCACTGCTATCATTTTCTGCTAGCATTGCCTTCACAAGGGCAATGCTGGGGAGGCGGTCATGGCGAGCCTGACCATCCGCAAGCTGGACGACTCTCTCAAGACTTATCTGCGACTGCGCTCGGCGCAGAACGGGCGCTCCGTCGAAGAGGAAGTCCGGGTCATCCTGCGCGCGCTGATCGAGCCTGCCGATCCATCCGAGCCGCCGATGGCGCCGCCTGCTCCAGCCAACCTCTCCGCCCCGCTCGTCCCCCAGCCCGGCCAGGCGCGCGAGGCTCGCGTCACCCTGATCATCGGCGGCGGCATCGCCGCCTACAAATCGCTCGACCTGATCCGGCGGCTGAAGGAGCGCCACATCCACGTCCGCTGCGTGCTGACCAAGGCGGCGACGCAATTCGTGACCGAGCTCGCCGCGTCGGCGCTGTCGGGAGATCGTGTCTTCACCGATCTGTTCGACCCGCGCAGCGAGTTCGACGTCGGCCACATCCGGCTCGCGCGCGACTGCGATCTCATCGTGGTGGCACCGGCGACCGCCGACCTGATGTCGAAGATGGCGCACGGCGCCGCCGACGACCTCGCCAGCGCCATCCTGCTCGCGGCGAGCCGGCCGATCCTGCTGGCGCCGGCGATGAACCCGATGATGTGGAGCAATCCGGCGACGCGCCGCAACGCCGCGACCCTGCAGCGCGACGGCGTCCAGATGATCGGGCCGAACGCCGGCGAGATGGCGGAGAAGGGCGAGGCCGGTGTCGGCCGCATGGCCGAGCCGACCGAGATTGCAGACGCCGTCGTCGCCATGCTCAAGCCGCCTGTGCCGCGCCCCCTCGCCGGCCGCCGCGTGCTGATCACCGCGGGCCCGACCCACGAGCCGATCGACCCGGTGCGCTACATCGCCAACCGCTCCTCCGGCAAGCAGGGCTTTGCGATCGCCGCCGCCGCGCAGGCCGCCGGCGCCGACGTGAGGCTGATCGCAGGACCGGTGGAGCTTGCCGACCCCAAGGGCGTCAGCGTCACCCACGTCGAATCGGCGCGGCAGATGCTGGAGGCAGTCGAGGCCGAGCTGCCCGCCGACGTCGCGATCTTCGCCGCGGCGGTGGCCGACTGGCGCGTCGCCAATGAGGGCGGCCAGAAGCTGAAGAAGACGGACAAGGCGATCCCGCCGCTGACGCTGGTCGAGAACCCCGACATCCTCGCCACGATCTCGAAGCTGCAGGAGAAGCGGCCTGGTCTCGTCATCGGCTTCGCCGCCGAGACCGAGCACCTGATCGACAACGCGAAGGCAAAGTTCGCCCGCAAGGGCTGCGACTGGATCGTCGCCAACGACGTCTCGCCCGCGACCGGTGTGATGGGCGGCGACCGCAACACCGTACATCTCTTGACGAAGGACGCCGATGGCGTCCATGTCGCGTCCTGGCCGATCATGACCAAGGACGAGGTCGCGACTGCGCTCGTCGCCGAGATCGCCAGAACCATGGGACCCGTTGCGTGACACAGACGATCGCGATCGACGTGCAGATCCTGCCGCATGGCGAGGGCCTGCCGCTGCCGGCCTATCAGACCGCACATGCCGCGGGGCTCGATCTGCTCGCCGCGGTTCCGCCCGATGCACCGCTCGTCCTTGCGTCGGGCGGCCATGCGATGGTGCCGACGGGACTGTCGATCGCGCTGCCCGACGGCTACGAGGCCCAGGTGCGGCCGCGTTCGGGGCTCGCTGCGCGGCACGGCGTCACGGTGCTGAACTCACCGGGCACGGTGGACGCGGACTACCGCGGCGAGATCTGCGTGCTGCTGATCAACCACGGCAAGGAACCGTTTACGATCCGCCGCGGCGAGCGCATCGCGCAGATGGTGATCGCCGCCGTAGCGCGCGCCGAGCTCAGCCTCGCGACAACCTTGACGACGACCGCGCGCGGCAGCGGCGGCTTCGGCTCGACGGGCCGTTGAACTACGGGCTTGCCACTGTTCCGACTCGAAAGAGTCGATCGGTGGACGCATTTTCCTCAGGCGCAACCATCGTTCACGGTCTGGACTCTTACCGCTGGAGTCCCGAAGCGGTTATGGTTGATTGATTCGTGAGACGGCGCGGTCGACGCGATCGGCGCCGCGCGGAACTTCGTGCGGTTTGGGGCAAATATGTCGGGCGTGATCGTGGTGATGCGTCAGACGCTGCTGTCGTGCACGTCACTTGCGCGCAAGGGCCTCATGGGTCTCGCTGCGACTGCGCTTGCGCCGGCGACACCGGGCTTCGCAGGCGATGGCGTGGCGCCGGATGCGATCACGACGCTGTTCGAGCTGAGCCGTCCTGATATCGCCGAGGTCACGGCGATGCTGGCGCTGCTCGGCTTCTCCGTCGTCGCCGCGGTCGCGCTGGTGCGCACGCGTCTGGCGGCCGGCCGGAAGGAAGCGCGGCTGCGCGCCGACGTCGCCGGGCTGCAATTGCAGGCCGATCGCTACCGTGCGCTGCTGTTCGCCGAGCCGCAGATCCTGATCGCCTGGCCGGCCGGCGGCCACCGTCCGCAGATCTCCGGCGACACCTCGATGCTGGTGCCGCAGGATCAGCCGCAGCGCATTCTCGCCTTTGGAACCTGGCTGCCGCCGGAGCCCGCGCTGCAGCTCGACCGCGCCGTCGACGCGCTGCGCGAGGCGGGCGAAGGCTTCATGCTCAATCTCACCACCTCGCACGGCCATGCGATCGAGGCGATGGGCCGCGCCATCGGCGGCCAGGCCATCGTGCGCATTCGCGAATTGTCCGGCCTGCGCCGCGAGCTCGCCGAGACGCAGCTCCGCTTCAAGGCGCTCGGCGAGGAAACGGAGTCGCTGCGCGCGCTGGCAGCGGCGCTGCCGTGGCCGATCTGGGCACGGCAGGCCAATGGCGCTCTCGCTTACGTCAACGCCGCCTATGCCCGTGCCGCCGATGCCCGCGACGTGCCGGACGCGATCGGCCGCAACATCGAGCTGCTCGACTCGGCCGACCGTATCGATCTGCAGCGCGCGCTCGCCACCAACGGCCGTTTCGAGGGCCGGCTGCCGATCGTGACCGGCGGCGAGCGCCGCATGTACGACGTGCGCGCCTTCATGCTGGGAAACGGCAGCGCCGGCGTCGCCATCGACGCCAGCGAGGCGGCGGCCCTGGATGCGGCCGTGGTGCGGATGCGGGAAGCACACCGGCGCACGCTCGATCAGTTGTCCTCGGGCGTAGCCGTGTTCGACGGCCAGCGCCGGCTCGCCTTCTACAACGACTCCTATCGCCGGCTGTGGCGTCTCGATCCCGCCTTCCTGGACAGCCAGCCGGATGACTCGTCGGTGCTCGACCGTCTTCGCGCCGCGCGCAAGTTGCCCGAGCAGGCCGACTTCCGGGCCTGGAAGGCCAAGCTTCACGAGGCCTATCGCGCCGTCGAGGCCGCCAAGGACACCTGGTTCCTGCCCGACGGCCGCGCGCTGTCGGTCGTCACCACGCCGAACCCGGAAGGCGGCGTCACCTATCTGTTCGACGACGTCACCGAGAGCTTCGCGCTTGCCCGCCGCTTCGACGGCTTGATCCGGGTCCAGCGCGAGACCCTCGACAGCCTTGCCGAGGGCGTCGCGGTGTTCGGCTCGAACGGCCGGGTCGAGCTGTTCAATCCGGCCTTCGCCAAGATGTGGCGGCTGTCGCCGGATCAGTTGCGCGAGCATCCGCATATCGACACCGTGGAATCCTGGTGCCATCAGCTCTACGACGACGCGGTCGCCTGGCGCACCATCCGCGAGGCGATCACGTCGATCGAGAACCGGCTCGACGTTGCGCTGAAGCTCGAGCGCAAGGACGGCAGCGTGCTCGACTGCATGAGCCGCCCGCTGCCCGACGGCGCGACCATGCTGACCTTCCAGGACATCACCGACACCGAGAATGTCGAGCGAGCCCTGCGCGAGAGCAACGAGGCGCTCGAAGCCGCCGGCCAGATGAAGATCGACTTCGTCCACCACGTGTCCTACGAGCTGCGCGCGCCGCTGACGACGATCATCGGCTTCGCGCATTTCCTGTCCGATCCGTCGACCGGGCCGCTGACGCCGAAGCAGGCCGAGTATCTCGACTACGTCACCAAATCCACCAACGCGCTGCTGGCGCTGACCAACAACATTCTCGACCTCGCCACCATCGATGCCGGCGCCATGAAGCTCGAGCTCGGGCCGGTCGACGCCGCCAAGGCGATCGAGGCCGCCGCCGAGGGCGTGCAGGACCGGCTTGCCACGGATCGCATCCGATTGACGATCGCGGTGGACCCCGACGTCGGCTCCTTCGTCGGCGACGAGCGCCGCGTCGTGCAGGTGCTCTACAATCTGCTCGCCAATGCCGTCGGCTTCTCGCCGCCGGATTCGAGCGTCGTCGTCAGCGCCCGCCGCACCGACCACAGCGTCATCTTCGCGGTCACCGATTCCGGCCCCGGCATTCCGCCCGAGGTGAAGGACAAGGTGTTCGAATGGTTCGAGAGCCATTCGCAGGGCTCGCGCCATCGCGGCGCCGGCCTCGGACTGTCGCTGGTGCGCTCCTTCGTCGAGCTGCATGGCGGCAGGGTGCGGATGGATTCGGTGGTCGGCAAGGGCACCACGGTCACCTGTGACTTCCCGACCGACCACGTCGCGCAACGCAACGCCGCGGAATGACGGACCAGCTGACATTCACCACCACGCTGGCGGACGAGACCGCCACGGCCGCCCTGATGGCCGATCTCGCGCTGCTGATCGGCCCGGGTGCACTGATCACGCTCACGGGCGATCTCGGCGCCGGCAAGACGGCGGCGGCGCGGGCGATGATCCGCTATCTCGCCGGCGACGACGAGCTGGAGGTGCCGAGTCCGACCTTCACTCTGGCGCAGAGCTACGACCTGCCGAGCTTCCCGCTGGTGCATGCCGATCTCTATCGCATCAGCGACGCATCGGAGCTCGAGGAGATCGGCCTGTCGCCGCTGCCGGAGGCGACCGTCGTGCTGATCGAGTGGCCGGAGCGCGCCGGCGGCACTCTCCCGCTGGATCGCGTCGACATCGCGCTGCGCCACGATCCATCGCAGGGCGACACCGCCCGCAGCGCCGAGATCACCGGCAGCGGCAAGGCGGCCGCGGTGGTTGCACGGCTGAAAGCCTTGCGCGAATTCCTCGCCGAGGCCGGGCACGCCAGATCGCGCCGCGAGCGCATGGCCGGCGACGCCTCGACCCGCTCCTATGCGCGGCTCCACAAGGGCGAGCGCGTCTTCATCCTGATGAACTCGCCGAAGCGGCCCGACGGCCCGGCGATCTACAACGGCAAGCCCTATAGCGGCGCCGTGCATCTCGCCGAGGACGTCCGCCCATTCGTCGCGATCGCCGCCGCCTTGCGCGGGCTCGGCATCTCGGCGCCGAAGATCAACGACGCCGATCTCGGCCACGGCTTTCTCATCACCGAGGATCTCGGACGCGAGGGCGTGATCGAGGGCGACCCGCCACGACCGGTCGTGGAGCGCTACGAGGCCGCGACCGATCTGTTGGCCGCGCTGCACGCGCAGGACGTCCCCTCGGTGCTGCCGCTGGCGCCGCAGGTGACCTACGAGGTCCCGACCTTCGACGTCGAAGCCATGCTGATCGAGATCGGCCTGATGCTCGAATGGTACCTGCCCGACCGTGGCGTGGAGCTGTCGCAGGTGCGGCGCGCCGAATTCCTGGAAATATGGCGCGAGTTGCTGGAGGCGCCGCTCGCGGCCAAGCCGACATCTAAGCCGACCTGGGTGATCCGCGACTACCACTCGCCCAACCTGCTCTGGCTGCCCGCGCGCGAAGGCATCGCCCGCGTGGGCGTGATCGACTTCCAGGACGCGGTGATGGGACCGCCGGCCTACGACGTGGTCTCCCTGGCGCAGGACGCCCGGATCGACGTGTCGGCAGAGCTCGAGCGGGCGCTCCGAGAGCGCTACATCGCCGCGCGCCAAGCGGCGTCGACGGACTTCGACGCCGACGAATTCGGCGCGCACTACGCGATCATGTCCGTCCAGCGCAACACCCGCCTGCTGGGTACCTTCGCCCGCCTCAACCGCCGCGACGGCAAGCCGCAGTACCTCAAGCACCAGCCTCGCATCTGGGACTATCTCCACCGGTCGCTGGCGCACGCGGCGCTCGACCCAGTCCGCGACTGGTACGCGGCCAACGTGCCGCCACCGGCAGGGGTGGCTTAAGGCAGCGTCTCGCAGCACCACCGGTGCGCTCCCCCTCCCCCTTGCGGGGAGGGGAGCCGATCGCCGCCGTGGAGAGAGAACGCGCCAAAACCGCGCACCTCCGTGGCTTTACCGGTTCTTAGCCATCCCCCTTTACCTTGCGCCCGTGGCGCCGGTTGCGCGCCGCGCGTGAATGGAGGTTGCGATGGCAGAGCGGATGAAGGGCGAACGCGTCGTCTTCGAGCGCGGCATCCCGGCTTTCATGATGGGCATCGACGGCACCTGGCGGCGCAACTGCACCATCGAGGACGTCTCGGAGACCGGGGCGAAGCTGACGGTCGAGGGCTCGGTCGAAGGCCTGCACCTGAAGGAGTTCTTCCTGCTGTTGTCGTCGACCGGCTTGGCCTACCGGCGCTGCGAGCTGGCCTGGGTCAATGGCGACCAGATCGGCGTCACCTTCCTGAAGCAAGGCAAGAAGAAGACCAACAAGCGCGCCGCGGCCGAAGCCTGACCGAGCCACGACTGCGGCATCTTGCATCACGATGGCCGGGCAGCCGTCGCATATTCGTCATCGGCACGGGCTATCGCAACCGGCCGAGACGATAGATGTTTTTGCGTGGTATGATTCGCACATGCCACCGTTGATCGAGATGCCCTGAAGATGCCCGTCAAGCCGCACAAAGCCATGGTCCTCGCCGCCGGTCTCGGATTGCGCATGCGCCCACTGACGGAGACGATGCCCAAACCGCTGGTGCGCGTCGCCGGTCGCCCGCTGCTCGACCATGTGCTCGACCGCCTCGCCGAAGCCGGCGTCACCGAAGCCGTCGTCAATGTCCACTATCTCGCCGACCAGATCATCGCGCACACGGCCGCGCGCAGCACGCCCCGCGTGATCATCTCCGACGAGCGCGACCAGGTGCTCGGCACCGGCGGCGGCGTCGTCAAGGCGCTGCCGCTGCTCGGCCACGAGCCGTTCTTCCACGTCAACTCCGACACGATGTGGATCGAGGGCGTGCGCCAGAACCTGTCCCGGCTCGCCGACGCGTTCGATCCCGAACGCATGGACATCATGCTGCTGATGGCGCCGACCGCGACCTCGATCGGCTACGCGGGTCAAGGCGACTACGCGATGCTCGCCGACGGTACCTTGCGCAAGCGGCGGGAGCATCAGGTGGTGCCGTTCGTCTACGCGGGCGCCGCGATCATCTCGCCATCGATCTTCGACGGCGCGCCGAACGGCGAGTTCTCGCTGACGAAGATGTTCGACAAGGCGAACGAGCAGGACCGCCTGTTCGGCCTCCGCCTCGAAGGCGTCTGGATGCATGTCGGCACGCCGGCCGCGGTGGCGGAAGCGGAAGAGGCTCTGATGGAGAGTGCGGCGTAGCGGACTGCCCGACGGGCGAATCAGGTCGGCGCGTTGCGCGATTTGCTCCACCTCGTCGGCGCCGACCCTGCGCTGGGATCACTCAAATCATCTGCGTCGAGAAACGATTTTCGTCCGCACATTCAACCCGATCCCGCTCGTCGCGTCCGACGCGCACAAAATTCTTCTTTCGCTTTTACAGAATTCATGTTCTCTCATGCGCATCCCGCCTCGTTGCGAGGGGCGCATCGCGGTCGTCACGGACGTTGAGCGCGGGATGCGATGGCCTGTCAGGATTGCAGCGTGCTTTCGGGTGCGCGGACGAACGGTTCGGGCAGGACGGCGAAATCGTAAGGTCCCGGCATCCCGACGCTGATGCCAAGCTCGCGCCGCTGCTGACGCTGCGCGCGGGCGACGGTGGCTACAAGCCGGCACACCGAGGAGAGGACGTATAAGCCGTAACACCGTCGCGCAGGGAAGGCCGGGTCGTTCCGGCTGAACCTGTGGTTCCTGCCCCGTGCACTCTTTCACGCACGGGGGCCACGGGCCTCAGCCGAGGCCCGGCCTTCCCTGCGCCCTTGCTTCGGATGAGGGCGAACGATTTGCATCACTCGGGCGCGAGAAGCGTTGCGGGAATGAGGATGTTTGTCTCCGTCATTGCGAGCAGCGAAGTCCCACTGCAGAGGCGGCCTGGATTGCTTCGCTGCGCTCGCAATGACGATGGGGGTGGGCAGCTCGCGCTCCGTAGTCAGCTGCCATCGCCCGCGAAAGCGGGCGATCCAGGACGCCGCGGCCTCTCGAATCAAGCTGAACCGCCTCGGAGGACCGGATCGCCCGGTTGAGCCGGGCGATGGCGGAGAGCGTGGCTGCAGCTGGGGCTCAGGCGCACGGCGTCCTCCAGCACAGGGACAAAGGTCACGCACCTATCAACACCCGTCCACACCCCGGATATGACCTCCGCCCGATCGCTCCCTATATAGACGGCACAGCAACCCGAATCGCAGGCCATGCGCGTCTTCACCGTTCCCATCTCGGCGCCGTTCCTGCGCAGCGTGATCGCCGCGCTGGTCGACGGCCGGCTGGTCGACGGCTTCGAGGCACGCAGCGATCCCGCCCGGCTCGCGACCGCGACGCTGTATCTACCGACGCGGCGCTCCCTGCGGGTGGCGCGCGAGATGTTCCTCGACGAGCTGAAGACCGATGCCGCGGTGCTGCCGCGCCTGGTCGCGCTCGGCGATATCGACGAGGACGAGCTCGCCTTCGCGGAGGACCGCGACGCGTTCCTCGGGCCGGCGCCGCTGGAGATTCCGGAACGACTCGACGACCTGCAGCGCCGGCTCACGCTGGCGCGGCTGGTCGCGGCCTGGGCCAAGACGCCGGTGTCGGCGCCGCTCGTGATCGGCGGGCCCGCCTCGACGCTTGCGCTGGCCGGCGACCTCGCGCGGCTGATCGACGACATGGTGACGCGCGGCGTGTCGTGGGATGCGCTCGATGCGCTGGTGCCGGATCAGCTCGACAAATACTGGCAGTATTCGCTCGAGTTCCTGCGCATCGCGCGGACGGCGTGGCCGGCCTATCTGCAGGAGATCGAACGCATCGAGCCGGCGGCGCGGCGCGATCTGCTGATCGCGGCCGAAGCGGCGCGGCTGTCGGCGCATCCCGATGGTCCCGTCATTGCCGCAGGCTCCACCGGCTCGATGCCGGCGACGGCAAAATTCCTGCTCGCCGTCGCCAAGCTGCCGCATGGCGCGGTGGTGCTGCCTGGGCTCGACACCGATCTCGACGAAGCCGCGTGGAATTCGATCGGCGGTGCCAAGGACCGCGCCGGCCGCGTGTTGACGCCGCCCGCGGTCAATCATCCGCAATATGCCATGCACCTGCTGCTCAAGCGCTTCGGCCTGGAGCGGCGCGACGTGATCCGCCTCGCACCACCCGGCCGTGGCGGCCGCGAGGTGCTGATCTCAGAAGCGATGCGGCCGTCGGAAGCCACCGCCGTCTGGCACGAGCGCCTGCGTCAGTTCGACATCGCCGCCAACATTGCCGAAGCGATGGACAATCTCGCCGTCGTCGCCGCGCCCAACCCCGAAATGGAGGCGCTGGCGATCGCCATCGCGATGCGCGAGGCGCGCCATCTCGGCAAGTCCGCTGCGCTGGTGACGCCGGACCGCGCGCTGGCGCGCCGCGTGATGGCGGCGCTGACGCGCTGGCACCTGACGTTTGACGATTCCGGCGGTGACGCGCTGTTGGAGACGCCGGCCGGCATCTTCGCGCGCCTCGCCGCCGAAGCCGCCGCGCGCGGACTGGAGCCGCCGACTTTGCTGGCGCTGCTCAAGCATCCGCTGTGCCGGCTCGGCCGCGCCGCGAATGGCTGGAAGAGTGCCATCGAGACGCTGGAGCTCGCGGTGCTGCGCGGCACGCGGCCACAAGCCGGAAGCAGCGGGCTCGCGCGCGACTTCGCGCGCTTCCGCGACGAGCACACCAAGCTGCACCAGGGCGAAGCATCATCGCTGCACAAGGCCGAGCCGCGCGCGCGTCTCAGTCCCGAGCAGCTCGACCGCGCCGGCGCGCTGATCGCGCAATTGCAGACGGCCCTGGCGCCGCTGGAAAACCTTGCCTCGCCGCGCCCGCAGGATTTCGCCGAGCTCGCCGCGCGGCATCGTGAGGTGTTGATCGCACTCTCGACAGACGATGTCGGTCTCAGCACCGCGTTCACCGATCGCGACGGCGCGGCGCTGGCGCGCTGCTTCGACGACCTGCTCGCGTCCGGCGAGCGTTGCGGCCTGATGGCGCCGCTGTCGGACTATCCGGATCTGTTCCATACCGCCTTCTCCGATCGCGCGGTGCGCCGGCCCGAGCGCCACGGTGCGCAGCTGCAGATCTACGGTCCGCTCGAAGCGCGACTGATGCAGGCCGACCGCATGATCGTCGGCGGCCTGATCGAGGGCATATGGCCGCCGGCGCCGCGCATCGATCCCTGGCTCAGCCGCCCGATGCGGCATCAACTCGGCCTCGACTTGCCCGAGCGCCGCATCGGACTATCGGCACACGATTTCGCACAACTGCTCGGCGCGCCCGAGGTGATCCTGACGCACGCCGCAAAATCGGGTGGCGCGCCGGCCGTGGCCTCGCGCTTCCTGCACCGTCTCGAAGCCGTCGCCGGCGCCGAGCGCTGGAAGGCGGCGACCGCGCGCGGCGAGACTTACGTCCGCTATGCCGAGGTGCTCGACCAGCCCGCCGCGGTGAAGCCGGTCGAACAGCCGGCGCCGAAGCCGCCGCTGGCAGCGCGGCCGCTGCGCATGTCGGTGACCGCCATCGAGGACTGGCTGCGCGATCCCTACACCATCTTCGCGCGCTACATCCTGCGGCTCGATCCGCTCGATCCCGTCGACATGCCGCTGTCGGCCGCCGATCGCGGCTCGGCGATTCACGAAGCGATCGGCGAATTCACGCAGACCTATGCTGATGCCCTGCCGCTGCATCCGGCGCATGCGCTGCGCGTGATCGGCGAGAAGCACTTTGCGCCGCTGATGGAGCGGCCCGAGGCGCGGGCACTGTGGTGGCCGCGTTTCCAGCGCATCGCCGGCTGGTTCGCGGCGTGGGAGACCGCGCGGCGCGCGCAGATCGGCGCGATCACCGCGGAGATCCGCGGCGAGATCGGCATTCCCTTGGATCAGGGCCGCACCTTCATCCTGTCGGCGCGCGCCGACCGCATCGAACAGCGTGCCGAGGGCACCTACGCCATTCTCGACTACAAGACTGGCCAGCCGCCGACGGCCAAGCAGGTGCGCATGGGGCTGTCGCCGCAGCTCACACTCGAAGCCGCGATCCTGCGCGAAGGCGGCTTCGACGGCATTCCCGCCGGCAGCCTGATCAGCCAGCTCGTCTATGTCCGCTTGTCCGGCAACAACCCGCCGGGCGAAGAGCGCATTCTCGAGCTGAAGATCAACAAGAGCGACCCGCCGCAACATCCGGACCAGGCCGCGCAGGAGGCGCGCGAAAAGCTCGAGGCATTGATCCGCAGCTTCGAGGACGTCAATCAAGGCTACACCTCGCTGAACCTGTCGATGTGGGCGAACCGCTACGGTAGCTATGACGATCTCGCCCGTATCAAGGAATGGTCGGCGGCCGGCGGCCTGGGGGTGGAGGAATGGTGAAGGCGCCCCGCCCCATTCCGCAGGCCGTGCGCGAGGCGCAGACGCGCGCATCGAACCCGGCTGCCTCGGCCTTCGTGTCGGCCAATGCCGGCTCGGGCAAGACGCATGTGCTGGTCCAGCGCGTAATCCGGCTGCTGCTCGACGGCGTGCCGCCGGAGAAGATCCTCTGCATCACCTTCACCAAGGCCGCGGCCGCCAATATGGCCGAGCGCGTGTTCTCGACGCTCGGCCATTGGGTGACGCTCGACGACGACGCGCTCGACAGCGCGATCCAGTCCACCGGCATTCCCAATCCCGACAAGAAGCTGCGGGCCTCGGCGCGAAAACTGTTCGCCAGCGCGCTGGAGACGCCGGGCGGACTGAAGGTGCAGACCATTCACGCGCTGTGCACACGGCTGCTGCAACAGTTCCCGTTCGAGGCCAACGTGCCGGCGCGGTTCTCGGTGCTCGACGAGCGCGACCAGACCGAGATGATGGAGCGCGCCAATCTCAAGGTGCTGCTCGACGCCGCCCGCGCGCCCGACAGCGCGGTCGGCCGCGCGCTGCAGGTGGCGATGGCCAATGCGGCGGATTCGACCTTCAAGGACGTCGTCCGCGAGGCCTGTCTGAGCCGCGATCACTTCATGGCCTGGACCGATGGCGCCGGCCGCGTCGAGGTTGCCGCGCAACATCTCGGCGAGGTGCTCGGCATCAGCGCCGGCGAGACGCTGGAAGCCATCGAGCGCGACATCGTCGACGGCCCCAATCTGCCACTGAGGGATTGGGCCGATATCGCCGCGCGGCTCGACGGCGGCGCCAAGACCGACCAGAAGCAGGCCGAGCAGTTGCGCGCGGCGCTGGCGTTCTCGGGCGCCGATCAGGTCGATGAATATCTCCGCGTATTCCTGACCGAGGACAAGGAGCCGCGGAAGTCCCTGCTGACCAAGAAGTTCGCCGACGCCAATCCCGGCATCGCCGGTCTATTTGAATCGGAGGCGCGCCGGCTCGATCGCCTGATCGAAAAGCGCCGCGCGGCGGTCGTGCGCGACCGCACCGAGGCGCTGTTGCAGATCGCGACCGCCGCCGCCGCGAACTATCGCCGCGAAAAAGAAGAGCGCGGCCTGCTCGACTACGACGACCTGATCGACAAGACGCTGGCGATGCTGAACCGCGTCTCCGCCGGCTGGGTGCACTACAAGCTCGACCGCGGCGTCGATCACGTGCTGATCGACGAGGCGCAGGACACGAGCCCACGGCAATGGGACATCGTCGCCCACATCATCGAGGAGTTCACCGCCGGCGCCGGGGCGCGCGACGGACTCACGCGCACGATCTTCGCGGTCGGCGACGAGAAGCAGTCGATCTTCTCGTTCCAGGGCGCCGACCCGCACGAGTTCGATGCGCGCAGGCGCCAGTTGCAGAAGCGCTTCACCGACGCCGGGCTGCTGTTCGATCCGGTGTCGTTCACCTATTCGTTCCGCTCCGGGCCGACGGTGCTGCACGCGGTCGACCACGTGTTCCGCGAGCGCGACGTCTACAGCAGCATCCACTCGCCTGACATCGGCCATCCCATCCACAACGCGCTGACCGATGCCGGACCGAGCATGGTCGAGCTCTGGAGCCTGTGCGAACGCGACGACCGCAAGGAGATCGAGGGCTGGCGCGCGCCGTTCGACGGCGTCTCCGTCACCAGCCCCGAGGTGAAGCTTTCCAGGCGCATCCAGGCAGAGATCAAGCGGCTGATCCAGACGGGCACGATCACCGGCCATGACGGCGCGCGGCGGCGGCTGAGCTATGGCGACATGCTGATCCTCGTGCGCCGGCGCGGCAACGCCTTCGATGCCGTGATCCAGGCGCTGAAGCACGCCGGCATCCCCGTCGCCGGCGCCGACCGGCTGAAGCTGACCGAGCACATCGCGATCATCGACCTGATGAACCTCGCCGACGCGCTGCTGCTGCCGCAGGACGATCTGGCGCTGGCGACCGCGCTGAAGAGCCCGCTGTTCGGGCTCGACGACGACGATCTGTTCAAGCTGGCGTGGCAGCGTCGCGGCTCGCTACGCGACGCACTGACGGCGCACGCCGCTGACGACGCGCGGCTGCAGGCGGTCGTACGGCGCTTGCAACAATGCGAGCGCCGCGCCGCGGAGGACACGCCATTCGCCTTCTATGCCTGGCTGCTCGGCGGCGATGGCGGCCGGCGCCGCATCCTGGCGCGGCTCGGCCACGAGGCCAATGATGCGCTCGACGAGTTCCTCGAGCTCGCGCTGTCCTACGAGCGCAAGGCGCCGGCCTCGCTGCAGGGCTTCGTCGCCTGGCTGCGCGCCGCTGACACCGAGGTGAAGCGCGACATGGAGATCTCGCGCGACGAGATCAGGGTGATGACCGTGCATGGCGCCAAGGGCCTCGAGGCGTCCGTCGTCTTCCTGGTCGACACCACCTCGTCGCCGGCGGATTCGCAGCGGCTGCGGCTGATCCACGTGCCGCATGGCGAGCAAGAGATCGTGGTCTGGGCCGGGCGCAAGGCCGACGATCCGCAGCCCGTCGCGGCGGCACGCGTGGCGATGCTCAAGGAGACCGAGGACGAGTATCGCCGGCTGCTCTATGTCGCGATGACCCGCGCCGCGGATCGGCTGATCATCGGCGGCTGCATGCCGGGCAACATGAACAACGTCCGCGGCGGCAGCTGGTACGATCTGATGGCGCGCGGATTGGACGCCGCCGGCCTGCAGGTCGAGGTGATCGAAACCGAGGACGGGCCGGTCAAGCGCTATGCGCGGGCCGAGGACATCGCGGAAACCGCTGCTGACAAAACGCGGCCCATGGTCGAGACGGCCGTCGAACTGCCGGCGTGGCTGCGCACGGCGGCGGTGGAGGCGCCCGGCGAGGTCGCTGTGCTCCGGCCGTCCGATCCATCCGCCGACGAGCGGCCGGTGCGCACGGGCGAATCGCTGGCGGCGCGCAGCCTCGCGATGCAGCGCGGCACGCTGGTGCATCGCCTGCTGCAGTCGCTGCCCGACGTGGCGCCGGAGCGGCGGCGTGATGCCGCGCTGCGATATTTGATTCGCAACGCCGCCGACTGGCCGGAGGACGAGCGCGTGGGGCTTGCGGAACGGGTGCTCGCCGTGGTCGAAGACCCGCGCTTTGCCGCGGTGTTCGCGGCCGGGAGCCGGGCGGAAGTCTCGATCGTGGGCCGCCTCGCACTGGCCGGCCAGCCTCCGGCACTGGTCTCCGGCCAGATCGACCGCCTGGTGGTCACCGGGACCGAGGTGCTGATCGTCGACTTCAAGACCAACCAGCAGCCGCCCTCGGGACTCGCCGACGTGCCCCCGGCCTATGTCCGGCAGCTCGCGCTGTACCGCGCCGTGCTTGGCCAATTGTACCCCGGACGAAACGTCCGCGCCGCGCTGCTCTGGACCGAAGCCGCTGAATTCATGGAGCTTCCGGCCTCCGCGCTGGACGCCATGCTGCCATCCCAGCACGTCTGAGCGAGCCCGCTTGACCCGGCATCACGCCATTCCTACTTTGACGCCCACGCAGAAGCGGCGCGTCCGCGCCGCTCCCTCCAACCGAACGAGGTAATTCCATGGCCGTTGGCAAGGTTTCCGACGCCGATTTCGAAAGCGAAGTGCTCAAGGCCGACGGCCCGGTCGTGGTCGACTTCTGGGCCGAGTGGTGCGGCCCGTGCCGCATGATCGCCCCTGCCCTCGACGAGATCTCGAGCGCGATGGGCGACAAGGTCAAGATCGTCAAGCTGAACGTCGACGAGAGCCCGAAGACGGCCTCGAAATACGGCGTGATGTCGATCCCCACCCTGATGGTGTTCAAGGGCGGCGAGATGGCCTCGCGCCAGGTCGGCGCCGCGCCGAAGGCGAAGCTGCAGCAGTGGATCTCGTCGGCGGTGTGACGCTTGCGGAACAATGATTTTTGTCGAACGGCCGGCGGAATCGCCGGCCGTTTGCGTTGAGGGGTGTGATCCAGCGTTTTCGGATGTTGCCATGCCCGCCCGCGCCCATCGCTCGCCCTCCCGCAAATCCGGCCTGCTGGCCATGGAGGCGCGCTCGGTGGATGCAATCCCGCGCGGCGAGGACTGGCAATACGAGCCGAAATGGGACGGCTTCCGTTGCCTGCTGACGCGCGACGGCGCAACGGTGACGATGCAGTCGAAGGCCGGCGAGGACCTCGCGCGCTACTTCCCCGAGGTCGTCGCCGCGGCGCGCGAGCTCGAGGCGACGAGCTTCATCCTCGACGGCGAGCTGGTGGTGCCGCAGGCGAAGTCGTTCTCGTTCGATGCATTGCTGCAGCGGATTCATCCCGCCGCCAGCCGGGTGAAGAGGCTATCGGTGGAGACGCCGGCGCTGTTCCTGGCCTTCGATCTGCTGGCGAGTGGCAAGAAGGAGCTAGTGACGCACACGCTGCACGAGCGGCGGCCGGCGCTGGAAGCGTTCGCGAAAGCGAACTTCGCGGATCATCCGACGTTCCGGCTGTCGCCGGCGACGACGCGCTTCGCGACCGCGCAAGACTGGCTGGCGCATTCCGGCGGCGGCTCGGACGGGGTGATCGCCAAGCGGACCGACCTGCCCTACCAGGCCGGCAACCGCGACGGCATGCAGAAGATCAAGCGCTATCGCTCAGCCGATTGCGTCATCGGCGGCTTCCGCTACGCCACCAACAGCGGCGCGAATGGACGCAGGCTGGTCGGCTCGCTGCTGCTCGGGCTCTACGACGATGACGGTCTGCTGCATCACGTCGGCTTCACCTCCGCGCTCAAGAAGGACGAGAAGCCCTCACTGACCGACAAGCTCGAGCCGCTCATCTCGCCACCCGGCTTCACCGGCAATGCGCCGGGCGGGCCGAGCCGCTGGTCGACCGAGCGCTCGGCGGAATGGTGTCCGCTGAAGCCGAAGCTGGTGATCGAGGTCTGCTACGACCATTTCTCCGGCGAGCGCTTTCGCCACGGCACCTCGATCCTGCGCTGGCGCCCCGACAAATCGCCGAAGCAGTGCACCTTCGAGCAGCTCAAGCAGAAGGTCGCTGATCCCTTGAAGCTGCTCGCGTGAGGTCAGCGGATCCAGCCGGTCGCGAGAACCGAGGCGAATTCGACATCACCATTGGCGCGGGCCAGCGCGGCCATCGCCTGATGATCATAGGGCACGTGGCGGAACGTCACGCTCCAGCCTGCGGGCTTAAGTTCAAGGATCGCATAGCGGGCGTCGGGCGTGCCGGCTTCCATCACATGCGGATGCGGTACGTTGTAGGAATAGCCGGGGCTGCCCACGCTACCGGGATTGACGATCAGCCGCCCGTCGCGAAGCCGCACGGCGCGCGCGGTGTGGGTATGGCCACAGAGGATCAGTGACTGCGGGATGCCCTCGGCCGTTGTCTCGATTGCATCGAGCGGCGCGCATGTGACCGCGCCATCCGGCGCGACGCTCTCGAGCCAGTAGACGTTATCGTCCTCAGGCGTGGCGTGACAAAGGAAGACCTCGTCGCGATAGATGGACGTCGGCGGGATCGTGCCGAGCCAGTCGAGATGCTTGGCTACGAGCTGCGCGTAGGCCGGCCGCTCCCAGGCGCCCATCCTCTCCGGCGGCCGATCGATCAGCCAGCGGTCGTGATTGCCGCGCACATGGACGGCATCGAGCGGCATCAGCAAGTCCATCGTCTTGCGCGCATCGAGCGGGCCGCTCGCCATATCGCCGAGATTGACGATGTCATCGACGCCTTGCGCGCGGATGTCGGCCAGCACGGCTTCGAGCGCGAGGTGGTTGCCGTGGACGTCTGCGATCGCGGCAAAGCGCATCCGCTATTCCCCTCAGGTCGGCGGCGTGCCGTTGAGGTCGAGCACGTGGCCCGCGAGATAGAGCGATCCCGTGATCAGGATACGCGGCGGGACCTCATAGGCAAGCCGCGCGATGCCGGCGAGCGCCGACGCGACGCCATCGGCGATCTCGACGCGCATGCCGAGCGTGCGCGCGGCGGCGGCCAGATCAGCCGGTGCCATCGCCTTGCTCTCGTTCGGAATCGGCACGACGATGATGTGGCGCGTCAGGCCGGCGAAGTTGGCCAGGAAGCCCGCGGCATCCTTGTTGCCCATCATGCCGACGATGACGACGAGCTGCCGTGACACGCGCTCCTCGAGATCCCCGATCGCCGCGGCGACGACACGGCCGCCTTCGGCATTGTGGCCGCCGTCGAGCCAGATCTCCGCGCCTTGCGGCGCGATCGCGGTGAGCGCGCCGTTCGACAGCCGCTGCATGCGCGCCGGCCATTCGGCGCCGACGATGCCGTCCTCGAACGCCTTGGTGGTGAGCTTGAAATGATCGACCGCCCGCAAGGTCGCGATCGCCAGGCCCGCATTGTCGAACTGATGCCGGCCGAACAGTTTGGGTGCCGGAAGATCGAGGAGACCGCGATCGTCCTGATAGACCAGCCGGTTGCGCTCGACATTGACGTGCCAGCTCTCACCGGCCGCAAACAGCGGCGCACGTTGGCGCCTGGCCTCGCGCTCGATCACGGCCATGGCATCGGGCTCCTGCGCCGCCGAGATCACCGGGCAGCCGCGCTTGATGATGGCGGCCTTCTCGGCCGCGATCAGCGCGCGGGTGTCGCCGAGGAACTCCATGTGGTCCATGCTGATCGGCGTCAGCACGGAGGCCGCGACCTGCTCGACAACATTGGTGGAATCGAGCCGGCCACCGAGACCGACTTCGAGCAGCACCACATCGGCTGGATGCCTTGCGAACAGCACGAAGGCCGCGACGGTCTTGACCTCGAAGAAGGTGATCGGCGCGCCGGCGTTGACCCGCTCGCACTCCAAGAGCGCGGAGATCAGCTCATCGTCCTCGACCAGGACACCACCGCCGACCTGGCCGAGCCGATAGCTCTCGTTGATGCGCACCAGCCAGGGCGAGGTGAAGACGTGGACGCGCAGCCCCGCCGCCTCGAGCATCGCGCGCAAATATGCGACCGTGGAGCCCTTGCCGTTGGTGCCCGCGACATGGATGACCGGCGGCAGCTTGCGCTCGGGATGACCGAGCTGCGCCAGCAGCCGGTGCATGCGCTCCAGCCCGAGCGAGATCCGGCTCGAATGCAACACAGAAAGCCGCGTGATCAGCTCGTCGAGCGACGGTCTTGGCTGGGCGGCAGAATCGTTCACGCGCTCGTTGCGACCGCCGGCGCTTCCGCGGTTTCGGCGGGCTTGGCCGGCGGCGGCAGCTGCGGCGCGGGCTTGGCGTGTTCAACGGCCGGCGCCTTGGTCAGCAATCGGCACAGCCGCGCCAGCGTCGGGCGCAGGTCATGACGGTGCACGACCATGTCGACCATGCCGTGGTCGAGCAGGTATTCAGCGCGCTGGAAACCTTCGGGCAGCTTCTCGCGAATGGTCTGCTCGATCACCCGGGCGCCGGCGAACCCGATCAGCGCGCCGGGCTCGGCAATGTGGACGTCGCCGAGCATCGCGTAGGACGCGGTGACGCCGCCGGTGGTCGGATTGGTCTGCACGACGATGTAGGGCAGCTTGGCCTCGCGCAGCATCTGCACGGCCACGGTCGTGCGCGGCATCTGCATCAGGGACAGGATGCCTTCCTGCATGCGCGCGCCACCGGAGGCCGCGAATACGATGAACGGCGACTTCTTCTCGACAGCGAGTTCGAGCCCGCGCACGATGGCTTCACCCGCGGCCATGCCGAGCGAACCGCCCATGAAATCGAAATCCTGCACGGCGATGACGACGCCCATGCCTTCCAGCTTGCCGAAGCCGACCTTCACCGCATCGTTCATGCCGGTGCGCGCCCGCGCATCCTTGATGCGGTCGGCATAGCGGCGCTCGTCACGGAATTTCAGCGGGTCGGGCGTGACCTCGGGCAGCGCGACGTCGAACCAGGTCTCGTTGTCGAACATCGACTTCAGCCGCGCCACGGCGCCCATGCGCATGTGGTAGTTGGAGCCGGGAATGACGAACTGGTTGGCCTCGACGTCCTTGTAGAACACGAGCTGTCCGGAATCCGGACACTTGATCCAGAGGTTCTCCGGCGTCTCACGGCGCAGGATGTTGCGGATCTTCGGCCGGACCACATTGGTAAGCCAGTTCATGTGTCGCTCCGTGTTGCGGTCGCCCGGATATATGGCGGGACGGCGGGGTCACGGCAAGACGGCCGCGACGTCTGGTCGAATAGTGGTTGACGGCCTATTCCGCGGCCTGTTGCGCCCCGTGCACGCCCCTTGCCAGCGCAGCGGCCAGGTCGGCAACGGCGCTCACGGTCTTGGCCGTCGCGCGTCCCTCGGCATCGAGGCTGGCGCGGAGCGCGTCGACCAGGGCGGTGCCGACCACGGCACCGTCGGCATTGGCGGCGATGGCGCGGGCGGTCTCCGGTGTCCGGATGCCGAAGCCGACGCAGACAGGCAGCGCCGTATGCCGCTTGATCCGGGCCACGGCGGCACCGACGGCGGACGAATCCGCCGCCGCCGCGCCGGTGATGCCGGTGATCGAGACGTAGTAGACGAAGCCCGAGGTGTTCGCGAGCACCGCCGGCAGCCGCTTGTCATCGGTCGTCGGCGTCGCCAGCCGGATGAAATTCAGCCCCGCCTTCAGCGCGGGAATGCACAGCTCGCTGTCTTCCTCCGGTGGCAGGTCGACGATGATCAGACCGTCAACGCCGGCGCTCTTCGCATCATCGAGGAACTTGTCGACGCCGTAGATGTAGATCGGGTTGTAGTAGCCCATCAGCACGATCGGCGTCGCCGCGTCGCCCTCGCGGAAGCTGCGCACGAGCTGCAGCGTCTTCCTCAAGGTCATGCCGGCCTTGAGCGCGCGCAGACCCGCCGCCTGGATCGACGGGCCATCGGCCATCGGATCGGTGAACGGCATGCCGATCTCGATGATGTCAGCGCCAGCCTGCGGCAGCGACTTGACGATCGCGAGCGAGGTTTCAGGATCAGGGTCGCCTGACATCACGAAGGTGACGAACGCCGAGCGGCCTTCTTGCTTCAATTGCGCGAAGCGCGCATCCATCCGGCTGGTCACGATGCCTTCGCCCTTCCTCGCAAGATGTCGCCCACCTGCGGCACGTCCTTGTCGCCGCGGCCGGACATGTTGACCACCATCAGATGGTCCTTCGACTTCTTCGGCGCGAGCTCCATCACCTTGGCGATCGCGTGCGCGGGCTCCAGCGCCGGAATGATGCCCTCGAGCCGCGACAGCAGCTGGAACGCCGCCAGCGCTTCCTCATCGGTCGCCGACAAATAGTTCACGCGACCGACCTCGTGCAGCCAGGAATGCTCCGGCCCGATGCCGGGATAATCGAGACCGGCCGAGATCGAATGCGCCTCCTCGATCTGCCCGTCCTCGTCCATGAGCAGATAGGTGCGGTTGCCGTGCAGCACGCCGGGGCGGCCGCCGGCGATCGAGGCGGCGTGCAGATGCGTCAGGCCATGGCCCGCCGCTTCCACGCCATAGATCTCGACCGAGGGATCATCGAGGAACGGATGGAACAGGCCCATCGCATTGGAGCCGCCGCCGATGCACGCGATCAGCGAGTCCGGGAGCCGGCCCTCAGCCTCTTGCATCTGCGTGCGGGTCTCGTTGCCGATCACCGACTGGAAGTCGCGCACCATCATCGGATAGGGGTGCGGACCGGCGACCGTGCCGATGCAGTAGAACGTGTTGTGGACGTTGGTGACCCAGTCACGCAACGCCTCGTTCATCGCATCCTTCAGGGTCTTGGCGCCGGACTGCACGGGCACCACCTTGGCGCCGAGCATCTCCATGCGGATCACGTTCGGCTGCTGCCGCTCGACGTCGACCGCGCCCATGTAGACGACGCAATCGAGCCCGAAACGCGCGCACAGCGTGGCGGTCGCAACGCCGTGCTGGCCGGCACCGGTCTCGGCGATGATGCGCTTCTTGCCCATGCGGCGCGCGACCATGATCTGGCCAAGCACGTTGTTGACCTTGTGCGAGCCGGTGTGGTTGAGCTCCTCGCGCTTGAAGTAGATCTTGGCGCCGCCGAGATGCTCGGTCAGGCGCTCTGCGTAGTACAGCGGCGAGGGCCGGCCCACGTAGTTCTTCAGATAGCCGTTCATCTCGGCATGAAACGCGGGATCGGCCTTGGCCTCCGCATAGGCCTTTTCCAGATCGAGGATCAGCGGCATCAGGGTTTCGGCGACGAAGCGGCCGCCGAAGATGCCGAAGTGACCGCGGTCGTCCGGACCGCTGCGGTAGGAATTGGGAATGGCTGTCGTCATTGAACGCTCAACTCTTCAGCGGCCCGCGCCGCGCGAATGAAATCCCGGATCATGTCGCAATCCTTCACACCCGGCGCCCGTTCGACGCCAGATGACACGTCGACGCCGCCCGCGCGGGTGATCCGCACGGCCTCCGCGACGTTGTCGGCGCTCAGACCGCCGGAGACCATGAACGGGCAATCGAGCTTCACGCCCTGTAGCAGACGCCAATCGAAGGTGGCACCGAGGCCGCCGGGGCGGGTCGCCTCCTTGGGCGCCCGCGCATCGAACAGGATGCGGTCGCACACGTCGGCATAGCTCGCCAACGGCGCGAGATCGGCGTCGGTCGCGACCGGAATGGCCTTCATGATGGGTAGGCCGAAGCGCTGCTTGAGGTCGCGGACGCGCGCGATGCTTTCGCGGCCATGCAGCTGCAGGAGATCAGGCCGCAGCGTCTCGACGATGTTTTCGATCATCGCGTCGTCGGCATCGACGGTCAGCGCCACCTTGAGCGCGCGCCCCCTGACGTCACGACCCAGCTCACGCGCGGCCGTCAGGCCGACATGGCGTGGGGACGGCGGAAAGAACACGAAGCCCACCATGTCGGCGCCCGCGTCGAGCGCCGCAGCGAGGGTGTCGGGCGTGGTCAGGCCGCAGATTTTGACGAGCAGGGACATCAATGAACAACGCACGTCCGGGCGGAAAGGATCACCAGAAGCCGGCGGCTTCCAGGGCCGCCGAGCTTTCGCGCCTTCTACAACGCGGCGCCCTGCTTGTCTCGCCCATAAGGGGCGAAAAGCCGCGCCGGCGCAGCCGGAACCAGAGATTGCGCAGAGCCCTGTTTTGCACGCGCCGCGGCGCTCAACTGCGCCACCTGCGCGCGGGCCGCTTCGGCATCGGCCTGATGGCGGCGCGCGGCCCGCCGCCAGCGGCGCTGGCCGATCCAGGTGGCACAGCCACCCGCGATCACGCCCAGGATCGCGACGGCGATGATCAAGGCGAACAGCGGGACCGACGCCGAGAGCGCCGGATCAGTCGCGTTGAAGGGATCAAACGACACGGTAACGAAATGCCGATTGGCGACCGCGAAGATGACGAACAGCACCAGCAGCGGAAGGACGACCACGACAGTGAAGAATTTTCGCATGCGCTCGCTCGTGTCAGTCAGGCCGGATTCGCCTCGAAATCAGCCGCAGACGATTAGCACGGCCGGCGCGAGATGCTTCAATCGTCGGCGTCGTCAGCCGCGGCGCCGGCGGGATTGTCCCGGTTCAGCCGCTCGCGCATTTCCTTGCCCGTTTTGAAGAACGGGACGCTTTTCTGGTCCACCGGGACATGAGCTCCGGTCCGTGGGTTGCGCCCGGCGCGGGCCGGCCGATGCTTGACCGAGAAGGCGCCGAAGCCGCGCAACTCGACGCGGTCACCGCGGGCGAGCGCCGCGACGATCTCATCGAGGATCGCATTGACGATGTTCTCGACATCCCGCTGGTAGAGATGCGGGTTGTGCTCGGCGATACGCTGAACAAGCTCGGATTTGATCATCGAGAAAATGTACCCGGGGAGACAAGTCCCATTTCCGTGAAAATATGCTGGACTGTCAAGACGCTAAATCATTCATCGCGGCCGTGGATCGGGGGGCGAGGCCCGGTACGGGGTCTCGCCATGGCACACGCGAAGCGGGAAGATTGCCCTGAGAATGGTCTTTGCGGGTTCAATTGCCCGGCGCGGGCGTCCAGAGCGCGAGCATGCCGTCGAGACCGATCCGGTCCACCGCCTGGACCACGCCGGTGCGTTCGATCTGGCGGGCGATTCCGGAGAGGCCGACGGCGTCGAGCGCGATCGAGGTGGCCGTTCGCAGGAAGGTGAGATCGCCGAACCGCGGCGTGAGCTTGTAGTCGCGCACCGGAAGGTCCTTCTTGACGTTCTTGTTGGCGACGAGCCAAGCGACCGCGGTCTTCTCGTCACCGAGCTCGTCGATCAGCTTCAGGTCGATCGCCTGCCTGCCGGTGAAGACGCGGCCATCGGCCACCTTCTCCAACTGCTCATCGTTCATGGCGCGGCGGTCCTTCACCAGTCCGCGGAACCAGGCATAGGAATCCTTGACCAGGGCGTCGAGCGCCGCACGCGCTTCCGGGCTGGTCGGCTCGTAGCCGTTGGGGGCGGCCTTCAGCGGCGAGGATTTGACCTCCTCGATCTTCACGCCGACCGTCTTCAACAGCTCGCCGACATTGGGATATTGAAACAGCACGCCGATCGAGCCGACCAGCGAGCTCTGCTGCGCAACGATGTGGTCGGCAGCGATCGCGCCGATGTAGCCGCCGGACGCCGCGAGGCCTTCCACGACGACGACCAGCGGCTTCTTCGCCTTAAGCCGGACCAGCGAATCGTAGAGCTGCTCGGAGCCGGCGGTGGTGCCGCCCGGCGAATTGATGTGAACGATGACGGCTTCGGCCGAGGAGTTTTCGAGCCGCTCCAGCGCCTCGACGCGCTCATGGTCGCTGCGGATCAGGCCCTCGATATTGACGCGGGCGATCGAGCCGGAGGTCGAGAGCACGGTGCGGCCGCGCGGCGACATGGCGAGACCGATGGCGGACAGAGCCGCAATCGCGATCAGCACCGCGACGACGCGCCAGAACGTCAGCTTGCGGCGCAGCCTGCGGCGATCGACGATCACATCCGAATCAAGCGACATGGACAGCTCCTGGAAGTCTCGGCGCGTTTTGCATCCGCAGCCTGAATATCTCGTTATCCGATTACATCAATCGCGGCGCAATTTGAAGAAAGGAAGGCCCGCGGCGAGGCCGGATCCGCGCGGCCGGCACGCGCATCCTTGCCTTGCCGGAACAAAAAAGCCCCGGCTTGCGCCGGGGCTTTGATCTGATCGCAGGACGCGAAGGCTTACTTCGAGTCGCGGTTCTTGAGCGCGGTGCCCAGGATGTCGCCCAGCGTGGCGCCCGAATCGGACGAGCCGTACTGCGCGATGGCTTCCTTCTCTTCCGCGACTTCCAGCGCCTTGATCGACACCTGCACCTTGCGGGCCTTCTTGTCGAACTGGATCACGCGGGCATCGACCTTCTCACCGACGGCGAACCGCTCGGTGCGCTGGTCGTTGCGATCGCGCGCCAGCTCGGAGCGCTTGATGAAGGTGGTGAAGTCGGTGCCGGTGATCTTGACGTCGATGCCGCCGTCCTTGACGTCGAGCACCTCGCAAGTGACGACCGCGCCCTTCTTGACATCGCCCGGCTCGGCGAAGGGATCGCCTTCGAGCTGCTTGATGCCGAGCGAGATGCGCTCCTTCTCCACGTCGACGTCGAGCACCACGGCCTTGACCATGTCGCCCTTCTTGTAGTTGTCGATGACCTGCTCGCCCGGCAGCTTCCAGTCGAGATCCGACAGATGGACCATGCCGTCGACGTCGCCTTCGAGACCCAGGAACAAGCCGAACTCGGTCTTGTTCTTGACCTCGCCCTCGACCACCGAACCCGTCGGATGCTTCTCGACGAAGACCTCCCACGGATTGCGCATGGTCTGCTTGAGGCCGAGCGAGATGCGGCGCTTGACGCTGTCGACCTCGAGCACCTGCACTTCGACCTCCTGCGAGGTCGACACGATCTTGCCGGGGTGCATGTTCTTCTTGGTCCACGACATCTCGGAGACGTGGATCAGGCCTTCGATGCCCGGCTCGAGCTCGACGAACGCGCCGTAGTCGGTGATGTTGGTGACGCGACCGTGGAAGCGGGCCTGCAGCGGGTACTTGGCCTCGATGCCCTGCCACGGATCGTCCAAGAGCTGCTTCATGCCCAGCGAGATGCGGTGCGTCTCGTGGTTGATCTTGATGATCTTGACCTTGACCGTCTGACCGATGCTGAGCACCTCGGTCGGATGGTTGACACGGCGCCACGCGATGTCGGTGACGTGCAGCAGGCCGTCGATGCCGCCGAGGTCGACGAACGCACCGTAATCGGTGATGTTCTTGACGACGCCGTCGATGACCTGACCCTCTTCGAGGTTCTGCACCAGCTCCTGGCGCTGCTCGGCGCGGGTCTCTTCCAGCACAGTGCGGCGCGACACCACGATGTTGCCGCGGCGACGGTCCATCTTGAGGATCTGGAACGGCTGCGAGTTGTTCATCAGCGGCGCGACGTCGCGGATCGGACGGATGTCGACCTGCGAGCGCGGCAGGAAGGCCACGGCACCGTCGAGGTCGACGGTGAAGCCGCCCTTGACCTGGTTGAAGATGACGCCGTTGACCTTTTCGTTGTTCTGGAACGCCTTCTCGAGCTTGCCCCAGCTCTCTTCGCGGCGCGCCTTGTCGCGCGACAGCACCGCTTCGCCGAGTGCGTTCTCGATGCGATCGAGGAACACCTCGACCTCGTCGCCGACTTTCAATTCACTGTCACGGCCGGGCCCGGCGAATTCGCGCAGCGCCACGCGGCCTTCGGTCTTCAGGCCGACGTCGATGACGGCCATGTCCTTCTCGATCGCAACAACCTTGCCCTTGACGACAGAGCTTTCCTGCAGGTTGCCCTTCGTGAAGGACTCGTCCAGCATCGCGGCGAAATCATCGCGGCTGGGATTGTAGGAAGAAGCAGAGGTACTCGAAGCCATTTGTTCTCCAGATGCGGACATTCTCGCCAGCTTGGGTTGATCGGCGCATCGAATGGACAGTGCCTGGAGGTCCACAAATCCCCAGACGTCCGCGCGCCGCGCTATAAGCGCAAACGACGCGGGCCGGCAGTGCCTGCACATGCGATACGTATTGAAGTGCGTCCGGATGATCGGACTCGATTGAACCGCAATCGAGCTATCGACGGTCAAGGGCGGGAGCGGGCATTCCTCCAATGACGCCGGCGGAAATCAAACCCGCCGGCGGCCCGCTCGAACGGCCTCGACGATATCGATGGCGGCCCGGACGCCGCCTTCTATATCCAAATGGGAGTTGTCAAGCAAGTAAGCATCCGGGGCTTGTTTTAAAGGCGCGACGGCCCGGTTCTGGTCACGCTCGTCGCGCGCCAGGATGTCGGCCAGAATGGCCGCCTCATCGGCCGGTTCCCCACGTGAAAGCGCCTCGAGGGTGCGACGATGCGCCCGGATGCGGGGATCGGCGACGACGTAGATCTTCACCTCGGCGTCCGGGCAGATCACGGTTCCGATGTCGCGGCCGTCGAGCACGGCACCCGGCGGCCGGCTTGCGAACTGACGCTGGAAAGCCACCAGCGCTTCGCGCACTTTCGGCAACGCCGATACCACCGAGGCCGCAGACCCGACCTGGTGCGACCTCAGCGCCGGATTGTCGAAGCTCGAGGGATCCAGGCTCATGGCGACGTCCGCCGCCCGCGCCTCGTCCTTGAGGTCGATGCCGGCGGTCAGTAGCGCATGCGCGACCGCCCGGTAGATCACGCCCGTATCCAGGTGCCTGAGGCCGTAATGCGCCGCGAGACGCTTGGCCAGGGTGCCCTTGCCCGAGGCCGCCGGGCCGTCGATGGCGATGATCATGCGAAATCCGCGCCCGCCTTGCACATCAGCGGGATGAAATCGGGGAAGCTGGTGGCGATGAAGGCGGTGTCGTCGACCCTGACCGGCTTGTCGGACGCGAGACCCATCACCAGGGCGGACATCGCGATGCGGTGGTCCATGTGGGTCGCGACGATGCCGCCGCCCGGCACGTGACCGCGGCCCTCGACGATCAGATCATCGCCGGTGATCTCGACCTTGACGCCGTTGACACGCAGCATCGCCGCGGTGGCCTCCAGCCGGTCGGATTCCTTGACGCGCAGCTCATGCAGGCCGCGCATGATGGTCGTGCCCTCGGCATAGGCGGCGGCGACGGCCAAGACGAGATATTCGTCGATCATCGACGGCGCCCGCTCGGGCGGCACCACGACGCCGCGCAGCTTCGAGGCGCGCACGCGCAGGCGGGCCATCGGCTCGCCGGCATCGCCGCGGACATCGTCCTCCTCGATCGAGGCGCCCATCTCGCGCAAGGTCGTGAACAGGCCGGTGCGCAGCGGGTTGGTCATCACGTCCGACAGCACGAGGTCCGAGCCGTCGACGATCAGCGCGGCGACCAGCGGGAACGCGGCCGAGGACGGGTCGGCGGGAACGATCACTGGCGCACCACGCAGCTCCGGCTGGCCGGTCAGTGCGATGCGGCGGCCATGAGACCCTTCCGGCGTGGTCACGATCTCCGCGCCGAAATGCTTCAGCATCAGCTCGGTGTGGTCGCGGCTGGCCTCCTGCTCGATCACGGTGGTCACACCGGGCGCGGCGAGGCCCGCGAGCAGCACCGCCGACTTGATCTGGGCCGAAGCCACCGGCGTGCGGTACTCGATCGGCACCGGGTTGCCGGCGCCCTGCAGGGTTAACGGAAGCTTGCCGCCCTCGGCGATCGCGGTCACCTTGGCGCCCATCAGCACCAGCGGGTCGAGGATGCGCCGCATCGGACGGCTGCGCAGCGAGGCATCACCGTCGAAAACGGCCGTGATCGGGCAACCGGCCACGGCGCCCATCACCAGCCTGCAGCCGGTGCCGGAGTTGCCGAAATCGAGCGGCGCGCTCGGCTGGGCGAAGCCGCCCACCCCGACGCCACGGACGGTCCACGCGAAATCGCCGGTGCGTTCGACCTTGGCACCCAGGGATCGCATCGATTTGGCGGTGTTGAGGACGTCCTCGCCCTCGAGCAGGCCGGAAATCCGGGTCTCGCCGACCGACAGTGCCCCCAGGATCAGCGCCCGGTGCGAGATCGACTTGTCGCCAGGCACGCGAATCGTGCCCGAGAGGGGCCCTGAGGCGCGTGATTCCAGGGGAGTCGGGGCGATTGACGTGCTCACGGCAGGATCCTCGTGTTTCGGACGCGGCAGGTATCACAGCCCCCGCCCTCCGTCACGAGCGGTGATTTTCCCGTTGACAGCGCTATTGACAGCGGCGCGGCAACTAGCCAAGTGAGACACCGCTTTTCAGACATTGCCAGGACGCCTGCACGTGGCCAAATCCGAGCTCGGAACCAAACGCATTTGCCCGACGACGGGCAAAAAGTTCTACGACCTCAACAAGAACCCGGTGATTTCGCCCTACACCGGCGAGGTCGTGCCGATTGCGCCGATCGCGCCCACCCGCGCCATGCGCGGCGAGGCTGCGCGCGCTGCTGCGGCGGCCGACGTGGTCGAGCCCGCGGAGGCCGAGGAGCTGGTGCCGCTCGAGGAGGCCGACGCCGAGGAGAACTCCGGCAAGGTCAAGGCCGTCGTTCCCGAATCGGAGGACGACATCGAGATCGACGAGACGCTCGACGATGACGAGGATGATGACTCGACCTTCATCGCCGACGAGGAAGAAGGCGACGAGGACGTGACCGACATCATCGGTGATGTCGGCGGCGACGAAGAATAATCGTCGAAGACACTTGAGATCAGCCGCGAACTGTGGTTCACGGTGCTCCCCGGCGGTCACCCAGACCGCCGGCTCGGTTCAGGGGCCATAGCTCAGCTGGGAGAGCGCTTGCATGGCATGCAAGAGGTCGGCGGTTCGATCCCGCCTGGCTCCACCAGCCTTCGCTCGCTTCGCGAGCTTCGGCTCGGCAAGCCACCCCAATCTGCCAGTTGCGCGAAGTGAGCGAAGGCTGTCGCGCCGTAGTCTGGACGCCGAAGCCCCCTTGGGCGGAGGCGGGAAGACGAAGGCGGACTTGGGCTCCGGGCGATAATGCTCTCTCCCCATCGCTTCGCGAGCTTCGGCTCGGCAAGCCACCCCAAACTCTCAGTTGCGCGAAGCGAGTGAAGGCTGTCGCGCCGTAGCCTGGACGCCGTAGCCCTCTTGGGCGGAGGCGGGAAGGCGAAGGCGGACTAGGCTCCGGGCCATGATGCCCCTTCATCAGTCGACTGAGCAGTTCAGCCCATCCAAGCTCTGGACGCCACGCAGCACGACCTGCCACATTCGCGCCCGTGAAGGGTCGAGGGCGGCCTGCGATGAAGTTCGTTTACATCCTGGAAAGTCTCAACGGCGAGCATTTCTACGCAGGCATCACCGACGACGTTCCGGCCCGCGTCACGAAGCACAATGCCGGTGAAGTCCCGCACACATCGAAGTTTCGGCCTTGGCGGCTCAAGACCTACGTTGCCTTCAGCGATGTGAAGCAGGCATTTGCCTTCGAGAAATTTCTCAAGTCGGGTTCAGGCCGGGCTTTCGCGAAGAAGCGCCTTTAGAGCCCCCTCACCCCTCCACAGCCGCATCGAGCCGCTCCCGCAGGCGCACCAGCTTGCCGTGCAGGTCGGCCAGCTCGGCGATCGAGCAGCCCGTCGCATCCAGGATCGCGGGCGGCACGATCGACCTTGCCTTGTCGCGCAGGCCCGCGCCCTGGGCGGTGAGGGTGACGATCACCTGACGCTCGTCCTCGGCCGACCGGGTCCGCTTGATCAGGTGCGTAGCCTCCATCCGCTTCAGCAGCGGCGTCAGCGTGCCAGAGTCGAGGAACAGCCGCGCGCCGATGTCCTTCACCGTCAGGCCGTCCTGCTCCCACAGCACCAGCATGACCAGATATTGCGGATAGGTCAGGCCAAGGCGGTCGAGCAGGGGCTTGTAGACGCGGTTGAAGGCGTGCGCGGTCGAATAGACTGCGAAGCAGAGCTGGTTGCCGAGCTGGAGCGGCAGGTCTGCCGCGGACTTCTTTCGCATCGAGGTCACCACAGGTCGATCCTATCGGCATCTTGAGCCCGCACGCCTCGGATCGACAACGGGCCCGGCGCACCGATCACGAATTTTCTACCGAACAATTATATTGTACACAATCTAATTGTGTGCAATATGGCCGCGCTGAATTCGTCCATCCAACCAGGAGACACCCATGTCCGTGAACGTGCTCTACAAGACCAGCGCCAAGGCCACCGGCGGCCGCGACGGCGAAGCCGCTACCCTCGACGGCTCGCTCAAGGTCAAGCTTTCCACCCCGAAGGAGCTCGGCGGCGGCGGCGGTGCCGGCAACAATCCGGAGCAGTTGTTTGCGGCCGGCTACGCAGCCTGCTTCATCGGCGCGATGAAGTTCGTCGGCTCGCAGGGCGGCCCCAAGGTTCCCGCCGACACGTCGGTGACCTCGACGGTCGGCATCGGCCCGCGCTCCGAAGGCGGCTTCGGCATCACCGTCGAGCTCGCAGTGTCGCTGCCCGGACTCGCCAAGGCCGACGCCGAAGCGCTGGTCGCCAAGGCGCACGAGGTGTGCCCCTATTCCAACGCCACGCGCGGCAATGTCGACGTCAAGCTGAGCGTCGTCTGAGCTTCAATTCCGTCATGCGGCAGGACGGCCTCCGTTGTCCTGCCGCATGGCAGCCCTCCGTTTGCGCCGCCGCCGCAGCAATGCTTAATGATCGCGAGCTGAAACCAACCTCGCGACATCCGATGACACCCCAATTTGCTCCCGGCGCCATGGCCGGCCTGCGCGTGATCGATCTGACGCGCGTGCTCGGCGGCCCCTATTGCACGCAGATCCTGGCCGATCACGGCGCCGACGTGATCAAGGTCGAGCCGCCGGCCGGCGACGAGGTGCGTGACTGGGGTCCGCCCTTCCACGATGAGGACGCCGCCTATTTCGTCGGGATCAACCGCAACAAGCGCTCGATCGGCCTCGATCTCGCCTCCGAGGGCGGCCGCGTCGTGCTGATGCGGATGCTCGAGACGGCCGACGTGCTGATCGAGAACTTCAAGCCTGGCACCTTGGAGAAATGGGGCATCGGCAGCGACACGCTGCGCGAGACATTCCCCAAGCTGGTGCACTGCCGCATCTGCGGCTTCGGCGCGGATGGCCCGCGCGGTGGCAATCCCGGCTACGACGCGATCATCCAGGCGATGACCGGCATGATCGCGGCGACCGGCTCGCCGCAGAGCGGACCGATGCGGATCGGCGTGCCGCTGGTCGACATCACCACCGGACTCTATGCCGCGATCGGCATCCTGATGGCGCTGTCGGAGCGGCAGCGCTCGGGCATCGGTCAGTTCCTCGAGGTCACGCTGTATGAGACCGGTCTCGCGATCATGCATCCGCATACCGCAAACTACTTCATGCATGGCAAGCCGCCGTCGCTGACCGGCAACGAGCACCCGAACCTCGTTCCGTATGCGATCTTCGCGACCAAGACCGACGATATCTTCATCGGCGTCGGCAATGACGGCACCTTCCGCAAGCTCGCCAAGGAGATCGGCCGCCCCGAACTCGGCACCGATCCGCGCTTCGCCCGCAACAAGGATCGCGTCGCCAATCGCGAGGCGCTGCGCGCCGAGCTTGCCGCCGTGTTCAGCCAGTTCGAGGCGGAGCCGCTGTGCGACCGGCTGCTCGCGGCCGGTCTGCCGGCAGGACCCGTGCAGAAGATCGACCAGGCGCTGACCAATCCGCACACGATCTACCGCGGCGATGTCATCGAGAAGGACTGGTACAAGGGCGTCGCGTCGCCGATCCGGCTCGAACGCACCAAGCCGAGCCTGCGCTCCACCCCGCCGAAGTTCAGTCAGCACGCGCAGGAGGTGCTGACCGAGTTCGGTTACACGCCGAGCGAGATCGAGGCGCTGCTGTCCCAGGGCACGGTGTGCGCCGAGCGCAAGCGCTGAGGCGCCATCAGCCTGTCGTCTCTCACCGCCAGCGCCGGCCGGGGCATCGCCCCGCGGCACCGTCTCCCGCAAGTCGCTGCGTTCCGCCGCGATGAACGCGCTTTCCGCTGACGATCCAACCGGTTATACATTCACGAAACTGTCATCTCGCGCTGCTACGGCCGCGACGCCGATGACGTTTCACGGGAGGTATTCTTTAATGTCACTTCGCCAATTCTGGACGGCCGCGACTGCGGCAGTCACGCTGGTCCTGAGCGCCGCAGCCCCTGCGCATGCCGTGACCGAAATCCAGTGGTGGCATGCGATGACCGGCGCCAACAACGACGTCATCGTCAAGCTCGCCAACGATTTCAACGCCTCGCAATCCGACTACAAGGTCGTCCCGACCTACAAGGGCAACTACGCCGACACGATGAATGCCGGCATCGCCGCCTTCCGCGCCGGCAATGCGCCCCACATCATGCAGGTGTTCGAGGTCGGCACCGCCACCATGATGGCCGCCACCGGCGCCGTGAAGCCGGTCTACAAGCTGATGCAGGACGCCGGCGAGACGTTCGACCCGAAGAGCTATCTGCCTGCGATCACGGGCTACTACTCGACCTCCAAGGGTGAGATGCTGTCGTTCCCCTTCAACTCGTCCTCCACGGTGATGTGGGTCAATCTCGACGAGCTGAAGAAGGTCAACGCCGAGATCCCGAAGACCTGGCCCGAACTGTTCGAGACCGCCAAGAAGCTGAAGGCGGCCGGCCATGCGACCTGCGGCTTCTCGGGCTCGTGGGTCACCTGGGTCAATCTCGAGCAGCTCTCCGCCTGGCACAACGTGCCGCTGGCCAGCAAGGCGAACGGTCTCGACGGCTTCGACACCGTGCTGGAGTTCAACGGTCCGCTGCAGGTCAAGCATCTCGAAAACCTGGTCGAGCTGCAGAAGGACAAGACCTACGACTATGCCGGCCGCACCAACACCGGTGAGGGCCGCTTCACCTCGGGCGAATGCCCGATCTACCTGACCTCGTCGGCGTTCTTCGGCAACGTCAAGGCCCAGGCCAAGTTCGCCTTCACCGCCGCGCCGATGCCGTATTATCCGGACGCCAAGGGCGCGCCGCAGAACTCGATCATCGGCGGCGCCTCGCTCTGGGTGATGGGCGGCAAGAGCGCGGACGAATACAAGGGCGTGGCGAA
Organism: Bradyrhizobium sp. SZCCHNR1017; assembly: GCF_032381375.1. Classification (NCBI taxonomy): domain Bacteria; kingdom Pseudomonadati; phylum Pseudomonadota; class Alphaproteobacteria; order Hyphomicrobiales; family Nitrobacteraceae; genus Bradyrhizobium; species Bradyrhizobium sp. SZCCHNR1017. Next base: position 90,752 of record NZ_JAUHIR010000003.1, read on the forward strand.
GTTCCTGACCTTCCTCTCGGACACCGATCGTCAGGTCTACATCCACAAGGCCTCGGGCTATCTGCCGATCACCAAGGCGGCCTACGCCAAGGCCAAGGCCGAGGGCTTCTACAAGGATCAGCCCTATCTGGAGACGCCCCTGCTCGAACTGACCAACAAGGAACCGACGGAGAATTCCCGCGGCCTGCGTCTGGGCAACATGGTGCAGCTGCGTGACGTCTGGTCGGAGGAAATCGAGCAGGCCCTGGCCGGCAAGAAGACCGCCAAGCAGGCGCTGGACGCCGCCGTCGAGCGCGGCAACCAGATGCTGCGCCAGTTCGAAAAGACGGCCGTGAAGTGAGGCCATGAGCCGGCAGGCCGCCCCGCGGCCTGCCGGTTCGCCGACCGACCATGCAGAAGAACGCCATCTTTCAGTCAAAACTGCTGCCGTTCGTGCTGGTCGCTCCCCAGCTCGCGATCGTGCTGATCTTCTTCTATTGGCCCGCGATCCAGGCCGTCATCCAGTCGTTCCTGCTGCAGGACGCGTTCGGCCTGTCCACGAGCTTCGTCTGGTTCGAGAACTACGCCGACCTGCTCAGCCAGCCGGACTATTTCCAGGCCATTCTCCGCACCTTCGGCTTCTCCTTCGCGATCGCGCTCTCGTCGCTGTCGGTCGCACTGCTGCTCGCGGTCATGGCGGATAAGCCGTTGCGCGGCGTCACGCTGTACCGGACGCTGCTGATCTGGCCCTATGCCGTGGCGCCGCCGGTGGTGGGCGTGCTCTGGATCTTCATGCTCCACCCGTCGCTCGGCGTGATCTCGCGCTATCTGCGCGCTGTTGGCATCGACTGGAATCCGCTGCTCGACGGCGACCAGGCGGCGCTGCAGATCATCCTCGCGGCCGCCTGGAAGCAGATCTCCTACAACTTCCTGTTCTTCCTCGCCGGGCTGCAGAGCATCCCCCGGAGCGTGCTCGAGGCGGCCGCGATCGACGGCGCGCGGCCGATGCGGCGGTTCTGGACCGTGACCTTCCCGCTGCTGTCACCGACCATCTTCTTCCTGCTGGTCATCAACATCGTCTACGCCTTCTTCGAGACCTTCGGCATCATCGACACGATGACCCGCGGTGGTCCTGGCAAATCCACCGAGACGCTGGTCTACAAGGTCTATACCGATGGCCTGCTCGGCGGCAATCTCGGCTCGTCGGCCGCACAATCCGTCGTTCTGATGGTCATCGTCATCGTGCTGACGGCGATCCAGTTCCGCTTCGTCGAGCGCAAGGTGACCTACTGATGGTCGAGCAAGAAGGCATTCGACGCTACGTCGCGCACGCCATCCTGTGGATCGGAATCGCGATCGTCGCGTTCCCGGTCTATCTCGCATTCGTCGCCTCGACGCAGGACAATGCGGTGATCGCCAACGGGCAGATGTCGCTGCTGCCTGGCGGGCACTTCCTGTCGACCTACTATCAGACGATCTTCGTTGGCACGAGCGGCTCGACCCGCGAGCCGGTTGCGACCATGCTTTTGAACTCGCTGGTCATGGCGCTGCTGATCGCCGTCGGCAAGATCGCGATCTCGATCATCTCGGCCTATGCGGTCGTCTACTTCCGCTTCCCGTTCCGCATGGCGATCTTCTGGCTCATCTTCATCACCCTCATGCTGCCGGTCGAGGTGCGCATCTATCCGACCTACAAGATCGTCGCCGACCTCCACATGCTCGACAGTTATGCCGGGCTCGCGCTGCCGCTGATCGCGTCCGCCACCGCCACGCTGCTGTTCCGCCAGTTCTTCATGACGGTGCCGGACGAGCTGCTGGAGGCGTCCCGCATCGACGGCGCCGGGCCGTTCCGCTTCTTCTGGGACACCCTGCTGCCGCTGTCGCGCACCAACATGGCGGCGCTGTTCGTGATCCTGTTCATCCTCGGCTGGAATCAATATCTCTGGCCGCTGCTGATCACGACGCGCGACGACATGCAGACCATCCAGATCGGCATCCGCAAGATGATCACGACGACCGACGCGCTGACCGAGTGGCCGATCGTGATGGCGACGGCCGTGCTCGCGATGCTGCCGCCGGTGTTCGTCGTCGTCGTCATGCAGCGCCTGTTCGTCAAGGGGCTGGTGGAGACGGAAAAGTGAGAGGGGCGAATAGCGAATGGCGAGTGGCGAATAGGGAGATCCGAACATGAGGATGCATTCGCCCTTCCCTATTCGCCACTCCCTATTCGCCATTCGCCACTCGTCACTTCCTCCTTATCGGTAACCGCCATGGCCAACGTCACCCTCCGCAACGTCCGCAAGGTCTACCAGGGCGGCTTCGAAGCCATCAAAGGCGTCGATGTCGATGTCGGCGACGGTCAGTTCTGCGTGCTAGTCGGGCCGTCGGGCTGCGGCAAATCCACCCTGCTGCGGATGGTCGCGGGGCTCGAGACGATCACCTCGGGCGAGATCGACATCGGCGGCCGCATCGTCAATGCGATCGAGCCGGCGGATCGCGACATCGCGATGGTGTTCCAGAACTACGCGCTCTATCCGCACATGACTGTCTACAACAACATGGCCTACGGCCTGCGCAATCGTGGCATGGCGGAAAAGGAGATCAGGACGCGGGTCGAGGACGCCGCACGCATCCTCGAGCTCGGCACCATGCTCGAGCGGAAGCCGCGCCAGCTCTCCGGCGGCCAGCGCCAGCGCGTGGCGATGGGCCGCGCCATCGTGCGCCAGCCCAAGGTGTTCCTGTTCGACGAGCCGCTCTCGAACCTTGACGCCAAGCTGCGCATCGCGATGCGGGTCGAGATCCGCAAGCTGCAGCGCCGGCTCAACACCACCGCGATCTACGTCACCCACGACCAGCTCGAGGCGATGACGCTCGCCGACATCCTGGTGGTGATGAACGGCGGGAAGGTCGAGCAGATCGGCAATCCGCTCGAGATCTATCAGCGTCCCGCCACCACCTTCGTCGCATCTTTCATCGGCGCGCCGCCGATGAACCTGATGCCGACCGATGGCGTGCGCGCCCAGTTGCTCGGCGCCGACGCGGTTCCCCAAGAAGCGGGCCAGCTCGGCATCCGGCCTGAGGATTTCCAGCTTGGCGACACCGTTCCGGCGGGCGGGATCGGGCTCGACCTCCGCGTCGAGGCGATCGAGCATGTCGGCGCCGAGACCTATGTCTACGGCGCACGCCAGGACGCGGGCAGCGATGACCGGCTCTCCGCCACCGCCAACGACATCATCGTGCGGCTGCCGGGTACCGCCGCGCCGGAGATCGGCGCACGGATTCGCGCCGTGGCGCCGCGGGCCAAGCTGCATCTGTTCTCGGCCGACGGCCGTCAGCGGCTGTCCGTTTAAACCCTTCCACAGACAGGCTGTTCCGGCGCATTCGGGGTGCTTGAACGCGCCCCGGATCGTGCCCATATTGCTGCTCAAGGGGTGCCGTCAGGGCCCTGATACATCAAAGTCGCTTCGAGAGGACTTTGTAAACCATGTCTCGTGTTCCTTCGCTCTCCAGTCCGTTCCTGCTGGGCTTCGACGAGATCGAGCGCGTGCTCGACCGCGTCGTCAAAGGTGCCGACGGCTATCCGCCCTACAATATCGAGCGGTTCGAACGCACCAATGGCCAGCCCGAGCGTCTGCGGATCACGCTGGCGGTGGCGGGTTTCACCCGCGACCAACTCGATGTCACCATTGAGGAAAACCAGCTCGTCATCCGCGGCCGGCAGCAGGACGACAAGACCAGGCAATACATTCATCGCGGCATCGCCGCGCGCCACTTCCAGCGCACCTTCGTGCTGGCGGAGGGAATGCATGTGCTTGGTGCGGACCTGAAGAACGGGCTGTTGTCGGTCGATCTGGCCAGGCCAGAGCCTGAGCGGATCGTTAAGACAATAGCGATCAATGAACACGAATAATGGTTGATGGAACGAGTAGCGGACTCGACCGCTTGAGTCTCAGAAGGAGTCGAGACCATGACTGAAGGTAATGTTGCGTCGGAATCCCCCGTCTCCCTGGAGTCGCTGGCGACCTTGGGCGAGGGCCACATCGCTTACGTGAAGCAGATCCGCTCCGAGGACGTACCGGGACTGTTTCCGCAGGCGCCGCACATCGCACCGGGACTGAAGCTGTTCGCCTTGCATGCCGCCGACGGCACGCCGATCATGCTCACCGACAGCCGCGAAGCGGCGATTGCGAATGCGTGGAGTCACGAACTCCAGGCCGTGAGCGTCCACTGACGCAAAGGCCGAGCCGCAGCGCTGACAACGGCCGCTTCTCGTGGGACTCAACGCTCATTGGGACGCGATGCTCATGAGGAGCATGCAGCTCACGGACTGACACGAGGGCGGTCCCCGGAAACGGGGACGGCCCTTTTTTCTGCTCGTAACGATGGCCGCGCATGACCTTGATGACGACACCCATGAGCCCGGCCGGACTGCGTGCAGATCCTGCGCTTGCGGACGCACTGCTCGCGCTCAACAATGCGCATGCCTCCGAGCTGTCGTGGCTCACGCCCGAAACGCTCCTGCAACTGCTCGATCGGGCATGGCTGGCCTGGCGAATTGGCAGGGCCGATGCGCTGATGATCGCGCTCGACCATGCCGCCGTCTACGATAATCCCAATCACCGCTGGTTTCGCGCGCGCTACGATCGGTTCGTCTATGTCGACCGCATCGTGGTGGCGCCGGCCGCCCGCGGCCGGGGCCTGGCGCGGCAGCTCTATGAGGAGCTGATTCGGGAGGCGACCGCGGCGGGCCACGACCGCATCGTCTGCGAGGTCAATCTGGATCCGCCCAATCCGCAGTCGGACGCGTTTCATGCTGCGCTCGGCTTCGCGCCGCTGGCGACGGCCGGCATCCATGGCGGCGCCAAGACGGTGCGCTACATGGCGAGATCATTGCGATAGCCGGCCAAGGACGAAGCGGCTGCCGAAGTGCTTTTGAGAAATTTGTTTCCGCCGATGTCCGGAACGGTCGATTTGACAACCAGATACAATCCGACCCGGTTTAAGGCGAAGGTGTCCAATCCTTAAGTTGTCCCTGTTGCGGCACGCGCTAGTCCGATGTGTGACGCGCATGTGTAGGGATGGCAGATGCATGGATCACGGCTTGATGCAGGCGTCTTTCGAGAGCTTGCGCTCGGGACCCTACCCAATCGGCACGTCTTTCTTGACAGTCCTCCGCCGGGGCCAAGCCCTTACTACGTCATCTGCAACAGCGTGCCGAAAGCGGGGACGTACCTGCTGGTCGAACTCGTCAGAGCGCTGGGCGGTCATGTCGATGTCGGCTATCACACCTACACGTCATCGATCAGCAAGCTGAATCCCGACGGTTCGCTCGACTACGGACGCGCGCTTCCGGCCCCGCTCTGGGCGTCGGCCCTGCGCTCCGGCTATTCCTGCGCCTCGCACACCGAGTATTGTCCGTATCTCGAGCAATACCTCCTGGGCAGACCAGAACACAAGATGCTGTTCATCGTCCGCGACCCCCGCGACATCGTCGTGAGCTGGGTCGACTTCGTCTACCACTCGGCGGCCTACCCGAAGATGCGGAAGTGGAACGCCTATCTGCGGTCGGCCGGATCGGCCGCTCACCCCGATGACGCCTCCCGAATCACATCGACCCTCCTCTCTTTGCCCCGATCGGGCATCAAGAAGTTCATGAGCTGGCTGGACTCGCCAGCCTGCCTGACCGTGAAGTTCGAAGAGCTCTATTCAGAGCTCGCGATCGACGATGTGGCGCGGTCGTCGTTTCCTGTCCTTAACCGCATCTGCGACTACCTGGGACTTCCGCGCAAGACGGCCGCGGAGCTCGATGTGCTCGGCCGCGGCCTGACGTCGTCGGGACGCGGCCGGAAGGTCGGCATCTACAAGGAGCGAATGATGCCGCATCATTTCGACCTGCTCCGCAGCGAGGCATTCCAGGAGCTCGTCGTCGAGTTCGGCTACGAGCCGACGCCGTTGCACACGTGCGAGCGGACGAACGGGCTCGGGGCCGCGCGGAGGCTCGCCAGCAGGCTTTGTCGGTCCTTGCGGGGCGGCGCGATACGACGTCAGGCGGCGGAAGCGGGCGGCAGCGCCAACACCGAATAGATCGCCTGGGCGTCGCGCGAGGCACGGAGCTTCTTGGCGACATCCTGGTCGCGGAGCAGCCGGGCGATCCGCGCCAGGGCCTTCAGATGGTCGGCGCCGGCGCCTTCCGGCGCCAGCAGCAGGAACACCAGATCGACCGGTTGGCCGTCCATGGCCTCAAAATCGATCGGCCGCTCCAGCCGGGCGAACAGGCCGAACAGCTTCTCCAGCTTCGGCAGCTTGCCGTGGGGAATCGCGACGCCATACCCGACGGCCGTGGTTCCGAGCTTCTCCCGCTGCAGCAGCACTTCGAACACGTTGCGCTCGTTCTGCCCGGTCAGCGCGGCCGCGCGCGCGGCAAGCTCCTGCAGCGCCTGCTTCTTACTGATGACCTTCAAAGCCGGCACGATCGCCTCGGGTGCGACCAGATCGGTAATCGGCATAGGGCGTTCCGAGGTGATTGAACCGTCAGGGTGCGAAATAGGTCGGGACAGACCGGCGTCAAGAAGCTGAGGCGGCAGGCGGGCTTAACCCGTGTCCGATGGGTGGGCTTCTACCCCAACGCAACGGCCGTGCCAACACCCGCAAGCGCGTTCCCGCAGCCTATCCTTAAAGATCGCCGGAGCGTGGCGGCCTGAAGGCGCCAGCGCCCCAACCGCTTGATCGCATCCCTTCATTGCCGTGGCGTGACGTCGCAACCGGTCCGCCAACCACCTGATCGGGAACCGGTTTTCGCGCCGCCGGGAGATCCCTGGAAGGCGTCCGCGCGGCTACGGTTTCACCGCCGGCGGATCGACCCAGCCGATATTGCCGTCGGCGCGGCGGTAGATGATGTTCACCCGGCCGCTGGAACCGTGCTGAAACACCATGCAGGGCGCGCCCGAAAGATCGAGCTCCATCACGGCTTCGGACACCGACAGGCGCTTCAACGCGGTGGTGTTCTCGGCAATGATCACCGGGCTGTAGCCGGTGATCTCCTCGTCGCCCTCGGCCGGCGCCTCGATCACGTAGCTCGGCGCATCCAGCACCGCGCCGTCGAGATGGGCGAGCGCCGCATTGGCGGCGTGGGATTTGCGCCCCGAGCGGTCCTTCAGCCGGCTCTTGTAGCGGCGCAGGCGCTTCTCGATCATCAGGAGCGCCTGGTCGGCGCTGGCATAGGCGTCCGGCGCGTTCGATTCGGCCTCCAGGGTGATGCCCGAATCGAGGTGCAGCGCGCAATCGGTCTTGAACCCGAAACCGTCCTTGGAGAGCGTGACATGGCCGGAATAGTTGCCGTCGAAGTATTTTCGCAAGACCTCGTCGGTGCGCTCGCTGACGCGCCCACGCAGCGCTTCGCTGACGCTGATGCTCTTTCCGGAAATCCGCAGGGTCATGTGCCGCCTCGATTCATGTGAACCAAGTATGACACTAAGCCTATTTGGTGAAGGCGCAATCTTGCGCAGCGGTCAAACTGACGCGGTATCCCGGGTGCGGTCGGCGCTGGCGGGGGCCGAGAGGGCATGCGCCAGCATGCTCTGCTTATCGCGGCGGCGCTGCACCGAGGACGGGATCCGCATCGCCTCCCGGTATTTCGCGACCGTGCGGCGGGCGATGTCGATGCCCGCGGCGCGCAGCTTCTCGACGATCGTATCATCGGAGAGAATTGCGGAGGGATCTTCCGCATCGATCAGTTGCTTGATGTGGTGACGCACGGCCTCTGCCGAATGCGCCTCGCCGCCATCGGCCGATGCGATCGAGGCGGTGAAGAAATATTTCAGCTCGAACGTGCCGCGATTGGTCGCCATGTATTTGTTGGCGGTAACGCGCGACACGGTCGATTCGTGCATCTGGATCGCATCCGCAACGGCCTTCAAGTTGAGCGGACGCAGATGCGCGACACCATGGGTGAAGAAGCCGTCCTGCTGGCGCACGATCTCGGTCGCCACTTTCAGGATCGTGCGGGCGCGCTGATCGAGCGCGCGCACCAGCCACGTCGCGTTCTGCAGGCAGTCGGTGAAGTAGGACTTGTCGCCGTCCTTGCGGATCGTCTTCGACAGCTCGGAGTAATAGACCTGATTCACGAGGACGCGCGGCAGCGTGTCGCTGTTGAGCTCGACCAGCCAGCCGCCGTCGGGACCGGGACGGACGTAGACGTCGGGCACCATGGTCTGCGTGCGCGTGGTGCCGAACTTCAGCCCCGGCTTCGGATCGAGCCTGCGGATCTCGCCGATCATGTCGACGAGGTCCTCGTCGTCGACGGCGCACAGCTTGCGAAGGGCAACGAAGTCGCGCTTCGCCAGCAGATCGAGATGCTCGACCAGCGCCTGCATCGCCGGGTCGTAGCGGTCGAGCTCGCGCAGCTGGATCGCGAGACATTCGCTCAAGTTGCGCGCGCAGATGCCGGGCGGATCGAAGGTCTGCAGCACGCCGAGCACGGCATCGACGTCGGCCTGCTCGGCGCCGAGCCGGTCGGCGGCCTGGCCGAGATCGGCCGGCAGATAGCCGGCCTCGTCGACCAGATCGATCAGGTACTGGCCGATCATGCGGTCCGCCGGCGCGGTGAACGCCACCGCCGCCTGCTCGGCGAGATGATCCGACAGCGTGGTCTCGGCCGCGACAAAGGCTTCGAGATTGTAGTCCTCGTCACCGGAGGCGCCGCCGCCCCATTCGGTGTAAGTGGTCGGCGCTGCGTCCTGCGCGGTGCGCGCGGCGGCCTCAGCCGGCTCCTCGGAGAACACGTTGTCGAGCCCGGTGTCGAGCGTCTGTTCGATCTCCGTACGGGTGCCGAGATCGCGGCTCATCCAGTCTTCCTGGGCGCCCTCGAAGCTCTCGCCGCCGCCGCTCGCACCCTCGCCGAAATCGTCGCCGTTGGCTTCGCTGCCTTCCGAGAACTCGGGGCGCTCGGACATCTGCTGCTCGCCGGCGACCGGCGCTTCCGGACCGTCGCTCGCGCGCTCCAGCAGCGGATTGCGCTCCAGCTCCTCTTCGACGAACGTGGAGAGGTCGAGATTGGACAGTTGCAGCAGCTTGATCGCCTGCATCAGCTGCGGCGTCATCACCAGCGACTGCGACTGGCGGAATTCTAATCTCTGCGTCAACGCCATGGGAGCAAGAACATTCCCTTACTGGTCCAATTCTTGCTTATCCTAATCCGCGCGCGATGTACACGGCTTGACGAATAAGAAAAACGGAGTATGGCGCGCGCGGAAGACGCCGTTACCGGCCCGCGAGGACTCGCTGGAAACAGCGTTGATCGTAGTGGTTCCGTCGCCTGTCGCGGTCGCGACAAAAGCCTGCGAATACCGCGTCGGCAATCCTACAGCCGGAATTCCTCACCGAGATACAGCCGGCGCACGTCGGGATCGGCGACGATCTCCTCCGGGCTGCCTTCGGTGAGAATCTGCCCCGCGTACACAATGTAGGCGCGGTCGGTGAGGCCGAGCGTCTCGCGGACGTTATGGTCGGTGATGAGCACGCCGATGCCGCGGTTGGTGAGATGGCGCACCAATTGCTGGATGTCGCCGACCGCGATCGGATCGATGCCGGCGAACGGCTCGTCGAGCAGCATGTAGTTCGGGCGCGTCGCCAGCGCGCGGGCGATCTCGACGCGGCGACGCTCGCCGCCGGACAGTGCGATCGACGGCGACTTGCGCAGCCGCGTGATGGTGAATTCTTCCAGCAGCGCGTCGAGCTCGCGCTCGCGCTTCTTGCGCGACGGCTCGACCACTTCGAGCACGGCGCGGATGTTCTGCTCGACGGTGAGGCCGCGGAAGATCGAGGCCTCCTGCGGCAGGTAGCCGATGCCGAGCCGCGCGCGCTGATACATCGGCAGCCGCGTGACGTCATGACCATCGAGCTCGATGGCGCCGCGATCGGCCTTGATCAGGCCGGTGATCATGTAGAACACGGTGGTCTTGCCGGCGCCGTTCGGCCCGAGCAGGCCGACGGCCTCGCCGCGGCGGACATAGATCGAGACGCCGCGCACGACCTGGCGGCTGCCAAAGCTCTTCTCGATCGAATGCACGGCGAGGAAGCCCGGCCGGCGCAGCAGTTGCGGACCGCCCCCCGCGCCATTGTTGCGCGGCCTGGCTGGCATCGGCTGCGAGGCCGGCCGCTTGCGTTGGATCTGCTCGGTGTTCTGCGGCGAGCGCGGATTGATGCGCGGCACCGTTTCATCGCGCACGGAGTCGGCGAGCGCGGCGAGCGGATCATCGCTGTAGGAATTGCCGAACGGATCGTCCATGGCCGTGATGTCGTCGCGCCGGCGCGAGGAGCCTCGCTGGCCGCGCTTGGCGGGACGCCCACGAAACATGCCGAGTAGATCCACCATCCCCGCTTCGCTTACGCCCTTCGAGGCTGCCCGTCATCGACCGCAGCGCTGGCTCGCCCGCTCACCGCGAGCGAACGCATCTCACCTCTCGCGGATCACAGGGAGCGCGAGGCCGGCCAAAGCGCGGCAGGCCGCGCTTCGGAGTTTGTCGTCTGACGGCGAAGTCGCGGTCGCCACGCAGGCGACCGATCGCAAGATCGCAATCGTGTCCGGCATCACTCTTTCGCAGCCACGCAACGGGCTCCACGGCCTCCCGTTGCATCGGTCCTGCGACAGAACCGCCCGCTCGCTAGATAGAGGCAGCAGCGGCGCGGTTCAACTGGGCCGCCGGCGTTTTGCTAAATAATTGAAGTCACTTCGATTTGCCTGGACCGAGCTGCAGCGGCGCGGCGCTGCCCGGAGCCGAGGCCGTCGACGGACCGCAGCCGCCGCCGGCGCCTGTGCCCGCGCCCGCCTGCGGCAGCAGCACCTGGACGCCGCGCCCGCTGTCGGATTCGACGCGCGACACGCCGGTGGTCATGTCCACCGTCAGCCGGTCGCCGCGCATCACGTTCTTGCACTGGGTCAGCACCACGCCGCCCTGCATCGAGATCATGTTGGTCTTGGTGTCGTAGACCGCGGTCTCGCCGGTCACGACCTGATCCTTCTGGGTCACCTTGACGTCGCCGCGCGCCTCGAGACGGCGGATCGCCGAGCTGCCGTCCGGCCCAGGCGTCGCCGCCGGCGTGGCCTTGGTCGCCTTGGCGCCGCCCGGCTGGGCGCCGCCGTCGTAGAACACCACCAGCGACTTCGAGGTCATGGTGGTGTCGCCCTGCACGACCTTGACGTTGCCGGTGAAGGTCGCCTCCTTCTTCTTGTCGCGCATCTCGAGCGCGGCGGCCTCGATCTGGATCGGCTGGTCGCGATTCTGCGAGAACCCCTGCAGCGCGTTGGGCACGCCGGTGGTCGCGCTCTGCGCCTGCGATGAGTCGGCAAGCGCGAGCAACGCCAGCGCGGCGAAGCCGGCGCCGCGAATCGCTACGGAAATGAAACGGCACGTGGTCATGAGGTCACTTCACGTTGCGGGCCGGACGGCCGGGATCGGCGCTCGCCGTCGTGGCCGGAGCGGCATTCATGTTGTCGAGGTTCATCATCACATTGCCCTCGAAGCGGATGACCTCGCCATTGTCGGTGATGCGCAGGCGGTCGGCGGAGAGCGTACCGTTGGTGAGCTTGACGTCGACGCGCTCGTCCGAGCTCACGGTGCCCTTGGCCATGTCGACCGAGGCCCGGCTCAGCCGCGCCTCGTAGCCCGTCGACGTCGTCAGCAGGATATCCTTCGTCAGCTCGAGCTGCTGCTGCTTGGTGTCGAACACGCCGGTATTCGCCTTCAAGGTCACCGTCGACTGATCCTCCATCAGCACCTTGGCGCGGAGGATGTTGAGCTCGACGTGATCGGGATCGGTGAGGTCCTGCACCGCGCTGCGGGCGACGAGATCATACGGCCGCTGGTCCGGCGTGAAGCCGGTCAGATGCGGCGTCTCCATCGTGATCTTGCGGCCGGAGATGACGAGGTTGCCGGTGAGATTCGGGGTGTTGATCTCCATGTGGAACGGATTGAACAGCGCGATGCCGATCACGACCGCCATCGCCAGTCCGACCGCCGCCGGCACCGCGACCCGCAGCACGCGCACGAAGCGGCTGTGGCGCGCCGCGACCGCGAAGCGCGCCTGCAGGGTGGGGTCATAGGCGGGGTTGTGGACCGAGTTCACCAGGGCTCCGACGGACACGGGGAGGCGCGCGAAACAGCGCCCATCCTACCATGGACGCCTTCACCATTGCAGCCTGGAACTGGCGCGAAATCGCGACGCGGGGCGGCTTGCGATCATTACGAGACATTAATGATCGTGAACGCGCCCGCGATTCGCCGGCTTCAGGAATGCGCGAAGATGTCCTCGGCCTCGAATCCGCCCAGATCGAGCGTCGCGCGGTGGGGCAGGAACGCGAAACAGGCCTGCGCCAGCGCCAGCCGCCCTTCGCGCGCCAGCATCCCGTCGAGCTTTTCGCGCAGCGCATGCAGATGCAGCACGTCGGAGGCGGCATAAGCGAGCTGCGGCTCGCTGAGCTGCTCGGCGCCCCAGTCGCTCGACTGCTGCTGCTTGGAGAGATCGACGTTGAGCAGCTCGCGCACGAGATCCTTCAGGCCATGGCGGTCGGTATAGGTGCGCGCCAGCCGCGAGGCGATCTTGGTGCAATAGACCGGCTGCGGCATCACCCCGAACGCGTGAAACAGCGCCGCGACATCGAAGCGCGCGAAGTGGAAGATTTTGGTGATGTCCGGGTTGCCGAGCAGCGCCTTCAGGTTCGGCGCGTCGGTGTGCCCCTTGGGAATCTGCACCACGTCGGCCGAGCCGTCGCCGGGCGACAGCTGCACCACGCACAGCCGGTCTCGGTGCGGATTGAGCCCCATCGTCTCGGTGTCGATCGCGACCGACGAGGTATAGCGGGAAAGATCAGGCAGGTCGCCGCGGTGCAGGCGTACGGTCATGGCTCTCAAAACCTCGTCGAATCGAAATCGGACGCGACGGGCCGGAGCAACGCCGCGGGAAGCGCTCGGGAACCGGCTGTAGCCCGGCGCTGGTAACCAACCGGCAAACGCGCCGGGCCGGTCCGGAGATCAGCCGTGGGAATGCCAGCCCCGCCGCCCGGGCGCAAGGGCCAGACAGGGCCAGGTGATCGCATCTCAAGTGATCGCATCTGAGGTGGCGCCGGCAGTGTCTCCGCGGCCGTCCGAGGCGGCGCCGTCCTCATTGAGGGCGGTCGACCCGCTGGTTGCATCGCGCCAGATCGCACCCAAGGGATCGATGCAACTCTTGCATTGATCGATGCCGCCTTTGGCTTGGACAGAAATAGCCACTGGCCCTACGCGTGATATTGTCGCATGACTTCGCATCTGGAGCGCAGCGACCCAAGGCGGTCTGCAGCATCTGCCCAACAACGACATAATCAATTGAGGAGGAAGCCAAGATGAAGGCACTTACAGGTATCATTGCGGCCGCTGTGCTGGCGGTCTCGTCGCCGCTGGCGACCGCGCGCGATTTCCGCTCCGCCGACGTGCACCCCGCCGATTATCCGACCGTCGAAGCCGTCAAGTTCATGGGCAAGCAGCTCGCTGCCGCGAGCGGCGGCAAGCTCGGCGTCAAGGTGTTTCCGAACGGCGCCCTCGGCTCCGAGAAGGACACGATCGAGCAGCTCAAGATCGGCGCGCTCGACATGATGCGGATCAACTCCTCGCCGCTCAACAATTTCGTGCCGGAGACCGTCGCGCTGTGCCTGCCCTTCGTGTTCCGCGACACGCAGCACATGCGCAACGTCCTGGACGGGCCGATCGGCGACGAGATCCTGGCGGCCATGGAGCCCGCCGGCCTGGTCGGCCTGGCTTATTATGACAGCGGCGCGCGCTCGATCTACACGGTCAAGGCGCCGGTGAAGTCGCTCGCCGACCTCAAGGGCCTGAAGATCCGCGTCCAGCAGTCCGACCTCTGGGTCGGCATGATCCAGAGCCTCGGCGCCAACCCGACCCCGATGCCCTATGGCGAGGTCTACACCGCGCTCAAGACCGGCCTCGTCGACGCCGCCGAGAACAACTGGCCGTCCTACGAATCCTCGCGCCACTTCGAGGCCGCCAAGTTCTACAACGTCACCGAGCACTCGCTGGCGCCCGAAGTGCTCGTGATGTCCAAGAAGGTCTGGGACACGCTGAGCAAGGAGGATCAGGCGATGATCCGCAAGGCGGCAAAGGAATCCGTGCCGGTCATGCGCAAGCTCTGGGACGAGCGCGAGCAGACCTCCCGCAAGACCGTCGAGGCCGCTGGCGTCCAGGTCGTGACGATCGCCAACAAGCAGGAATTCGTCGACGCGATGAAGCCGGTGTACCAGAAGTTCGCTGGCGACGAGAAGCTCTCGAGCCTCGTCAAGCGCATCCAGGACACCAAATAAGAGTAGCGACGCAAAAATCGCGACTTCAAAGACATCTACCAAGAACAACAATCATACGGTCCGGCGTCGCCATCAGGCGGCGCCGCAGGAAAGCCAGGGGAGGGACGGGAATGACAGATCCACATGTCGGAGACCACGAGCAGCAGGAGGGACGTCCGTCGACCGGCCTGCTCTCGCGGATCAACGCCGTCATCGCGCGCGTCGGCATGTATCTGTCCGTCGCCGGCCTGCTCGTCATCGTCACCATCGTCTTCTACCAGGTGTTCGGACGCTACGTTCTCAACTCCAGCCCGACCTGGACCGAGAACCTGGCGCTGGTCCTGATCCTCTATGTCACGCTGATCGGCGCCGCCGTCGGCGTTCGCGACGCCGGCCATATCGGCATGGACAGCCTCCTCGTGATGCTGCCGGATCATATGCGGGAAAAGATCGAGCTCGTCATCCACGTGCTGGTCGCGATGTTCGGCGTCGCAATGGCCTACAACGGCTGGATCCTCGGCGCCTCCGTGGGCACCGTGAAGATCGCCAATCTCGGCCTGCCCGAAGTCGTCCGCTACGTGCCGCTGATCGCTTCGGGAATCCTAATCGTCATGTTTTCCATCGAGCACATCATTGCTCTCTTGCGCGGCGAAGAGGTCGTCCCCTCATGGAACTGATTATTCTCGGCGTCACCTTCTTCGGCTTCCTGGTCCTCGGCGTTCCCGTTGCGTTTGCGATCGGCCTCTCGGCGATCTGCACCATCCTCTATGAAGGCCTGCCGGTTGCCGTCATCTTCCAGCAGATGATGTCGGGGATGAACATCTTCTCGTTCCTCGCCATCCCGTTCTTCGTCTTCAGCGGCGAGCTGATGCTGCATGGCGGCGTCGCCGACAAGATCGTGCAGCTCGCCAAGAATCTCGTCGGTCACATCCGCGGCGGGCTCGGCATGTCGAACGTCGTCGCCTGCACGCTGTTCGGCGGCGTCTCCGGCTCTCCCGTGGCCGACGTGTCGGCGATGGGCGCGGTGATGATCCCGATGATGAAGAAGGAAGGGTTCGACACCGACTACGCCGTCAACGTCACCACCCACGCCTCGCTGGTCGGCGCGTTGATGCCGACCAGCCACAACATGATCATCTATGCGCTCGCCGCCGGCGGCAAGGTGTCGATCGGCGCGCTGATCGCCGCGGGTCTTCTTCCGGCGCTCGTGCTGATGGTCTGCATGCTGGTCGCCGCCTACGCGGTCGCCGTGAAGCGCGGCTATCCCGCGGGCAAGTTTCCCGGCTGGGCGGAGGTGTTCCGCTCGTTCGCCGCGGCGCTGCCCGGCCTCTTGATCGTCGGCATCATCCTGGCGGGCATCCTGTCCGGCGTCTTCACGGCCACCGAGTCCGCGGCCGTCGCCGTCACCTACACGATCCTGCTGACATTCTTCATCTACCGCACCATGACCCTGCAGAACTTCCTGCGGGCCGCCGCCAAGGCGGTCAAGACGACCGGCGTGGTGCTGCTCTTGATCGGCGTCTCCACCATGTTCCAGTACCTGATGGGACTGTACGAAGTCGCCGATTTCGCCGGCGACCTGATGAGCAAGGTGTCGACGCAGCCCTGGATGATCTTCCTGCTGATCAACGTCATCCTGTTCCTGCTCGGCACGTTCATGGACATGGCGGCGACCATCCTGATCTGCACCCCGATCTTCCTGCCGATCGCGATGAAGGCGGGCATGGATCCGGTGCAGTTCGGCATGCTGATGCTGATCAACTGCGCGCTGGGCCTCAACACCCCGCCGGTCGGCACCACGCAGTTCGTCGGCTGCGCCATCGGCGGCATCTCGGTCGGCGCGGTCATGCGCACCATCCTGCCGTTCTACGCCGCCCTGATCGCCGCCCTGATGTTCGTGACCTACGTCCCAGCGTTCTCGCTGTGGCTGCCGCGGCTGCTGATGGGGTATAAGGGATAGGTCGTCCGAGCGTTCGCCGGTCTTGGCCGGCGAACCGCGACTACACTGCTGCTGCTCGTCGTCCCAGACTTCGACGCCGGCGCTCTCGTCACGCAGGACCGCGCGACGATGCCGATCTTGCGCCGCGTCGGCTCAGAGGTCCTGCTGTCATATTTCGAGCTCGGAATCATCGCCATGTAGAGGTTGGCGGCGTCGCCCGCCCAGGCGAAAATCGCTCAAATTGTCGGTCGTTTGGTACGATGTTGTGCGTCTGCGCGAGTTACGTTGCCGACGCGACGGTCGGCAACAGCCGCCCCGCTGCCGCGCCGAACGACACACAAGCCGACCAGCCATGATCATCGATTTATCCACCTTGATGCGGACAGCTTTTCCGACAGAGCCGCTGCCCGATACGTTCTGGATCGAAGGCGGCGCGCAAGCAGGGGGCGACATCCCCCACGAACTCGTCGGGCGGCTGGCGCAACGGCGTCGGACCGACGTCACGCTCTACGACTGGCTGATGATCGGTCACCCTTCATCCGTGAGGTGCTTTCTGCATCCCGATACGTTCCGCTACTATCTGCCGTCGCTGCTGGTCGGCGTGCTCAATGACACCAGCTATCTGGATTGGGCACTCGACTCCTTGCTGCCGGCGGGCCGTCGGCGCCGGACGGACCGGCCGGTCTGGCTTCAATTCTGGGAAGGCTTCTCCGACACCCAGCGCAATGCGATCCGCTCCTACCTGAAACAGGTTCGCGAGCTCCCGGACAAGGCGGCCGATCCCGTCGAGCGCCATCTATTCGAAGAACTCGATGTCGTCTGGGGCCAAGTACGATGATCAACAGCGAAACACTCTGCGCCCCTGGCGCGCAGTCATCTGCGTGAACCCATGGCCGCACTGTCGCACTTCCTCAATCTCGATCTCGTCCTGAAATCGAAGTCCGACTTCACGTCGCTGATCGCGCATCTCGACGAGCGCGTCCACGTGCTGCATCATCAGGAGCATGAGCAGGAATTCCTGCTGGTGCTGGAGACCAACGGCACCGGATCGCCGCATCCGATCACATGCACGCTGCAATTCCTGACCCTGATCGAATCGCTGCCTGGCACGGCGCAAGAGCTGTGGAACGGCTGCACGTCGCGCACTTTCTCCTATGGCTTCGAAGGCGGTCGTGATTTCCCCGCGCTCGACGTGACGATCCCCGCCGATCTCCTGCTCCGGATCGCTGGGCTCGGTGCGGACGTCGGCATCACCGTGTATCCCTGTCAGACCTGCGGCGAAGATGACCCCGAACGGAAGGACGCCCGATATGCACTACCCTGACGGTCGGATCGCGAGACTCGGCGACGAGGTGAGCGTCGCCGGCATGAGCGGCAGGGTCGTCTGCTCGATCGACACCCGCGAATACTCCGACGACTATCCGGAACAGGCTTGGGCCTATCTGCAACGGAGTGTCATGATCGTTTGGGACCGGCAGGGCCTGACCCATTATGACGCGCCGGAGGCCGGCATGATCCTGGTCCGGCGTCACCGAGAGGTTTAGGTGGGACGAGCGTCATGAGATTTTTGCCGCGCGCCGAGACGCGTGCGCTGGAGCAGAGGCTCGGGCGAGAGGTCGCCTCCCACGACGGGCCCAAATCCATTCTCTATTACAAGAGCGGCAGGCGCGACTATTCCGCCGCTGCAAATGCGATCGCGCAAGCGGCCGGAGCCATGTCCGAGGCGACGCTGCTGTTCCTGTTCAGTCTGAGCGGCGACGGCTACGGCGAGCACGACGCCCATGACGAGCGATGGCACGGTTATCGGCGCTGGCGGACCGCGCATGGCGAGACCCGCCGGCTGTACGACGCGCCGGGCCACTGGCTCGAGGCAGGCGAAGCGGCGCTGCTGTCCGAGCTGATCGGCTTCGCGCTCGATCTCGGTTGGGATGCGGTGTTGACTGCGAAGCCTGGACGCCAGCTACTCGTCCTCTCTCATGACGACCGGCTGGAGGTCTATCGCGGCTTCGGCGGCGGCGCGCTCGTCAGGCAGCTGATCGCGATCGACGGCTGGCAAGGCGCCGAACGATGATGAAGACAGGGGTGACCATGGCTGGTCGGCGACCTCTGTGCATCGTGATCCGCATCCCCAGCGCCACGCTGTCGCGCGACGAGTTGGAGGCGGCGTTGAGAGGCCGGCTCAGCCGCTACGAGTCATCCGGGGATGGCACCTCGGCCTACGCCCAGATCGACATCGCGGATGAACCCGATGCATGGGCCGCGGCGATCGGTTGCGTGCAGTCGGTAAGGGACACCTTGCGACACCTGAACGCCTGCGGCCGCATCGGATCGCCGGTCCTGGACATTGCGGTGGCCTTTCCGTCGTCACTGGCGGCGACGTCCTTGAAGATTCCGGCTGGGCTGGCAGCAGCTGCCGGCCAGGCCGGCATCGGCATCGAAGTTTCGATCTATTGCACGAGCGACGAATGACGCTGAGCCAACGGCCGTTTTCGCCAATCGGGGCGCCCGGACGGCGGGCGCCAACCACCGGTTCGTCAGTACTTCGCGATGCTTGCGCAGTTGTGCGCCAGGCGAAGCGGGAGAGCCTCGACGCTCACTTCACGCAAGACCGCGCGACGATCCCGATCTTGCGGCGGTCACCGGCGAGGTCGAATTGCAGCCCCATGACGATCTCGGAATCGACTTTGCCGAGCCCGTCGTAGGAGACTTCGATGCGCTTGGCCGCCTGCAAATCAGCCATGGTCGCGCCGACGATCTGAACCGATGTCTGGAAGCCGAGCGGCGCAGACTCGATGGCAGCGAGCTTGAGCAGGAAGCTCCGCTTGCCGGAATCGCTGATCCGGTCGACTGACCGCTCCGCCATGATGCCCCGCATCGTCGCCTCAAACGTCCTGCTGTCGTATTTCGAGATTGGAATCATCGCCAGGTAGACGTTGGAGGCGTCGCCCCGGCAATACAGACGATGGCGGAAGCTCGCGAAGGTCGTGCGGCTGATGATCTCGATATAGGAACCGCCGGCGCCGAACGGCTCGACCGTCATCGGGCTGGAATAGTCCTTGCTGGTGTCGATGCCGAGCTCGACGATCTCCTGCCGCTTCAGCCAACTGATCTCGCGCCACGGCGTCTGCGCTGCGGCCAGGGCCAGTAGCTTCGGGCTGGCATCCATGCGGATGACGTAGCTGATCAAGTTACCCATCATCGCCTGGTCGGCGGCGCGGTCGAGGGCGCTGGCGGTCTTGGCCTGCGGATCCTTGATCGTCTCGGGATCATACAACTGCTGTACGCCGAGTTCGCCGTCGCCGGCGGCACGGCGGACGCCGCCGAGAAACGCCCAGACGCAAGCCGACGCGCAATGGCCCGGGTCCTGGCCACCATCGACGGTGTTGATGCGATTGCCCTCGGGATCAAACCGGCCCGCGGTCTTGCCGATGGAGGTATGCAGGTTCTGCTCGCGGATGATCTCGCCGAGGCGCATCGCCGCCGCAGGATCGCCGCCAGGCGAATTGAGCACGACCTCGTAGCCGCTCCAGCCTTTGGCGAGAAATTGCCGGAACACCTCCGGCGTGTCGCGCTGGATGGTGCCCTCGGCCGCAATCCACGAGCAGCCGTTGCAATTGCCGCCGTCGCCGGCGTGGAAGAACTGCATCGGCTTCGATGCGTCGTAGCTGAACCTCTCATCGGCGGCCGCGGACTGCGCGGCGGCGAGGCCGATCAGGACGAGAGTCAGCAGCCGGAGAGACGGGCGAGGCGCGCCGGCCGGAGCTTGCGCGCGCGCTGGGGCGATCAACGAAATGAACATGGGTTGGTCCGTGACGAGGAACGAGGCAATGGGATCGGCTGTCAGAGCCAGAGTCATGATTGAAGTATCGGGCGATGGCGCATGGACTGGCAGCGCGTGATGACGGGCCCGGACGCGCAGCCGGCAAACGAGAGCGCCTGCACCTGGGCGGGAAAATGCTAACGTCGACAATTCCAGATCGCAAGGGCGCCGCTGCAGGGATCAAACATGTCTGAGCGACGAAGACGTCCACGCCGGCTGGCTCGATGACATCTGCGCGTCGACATCCAGACATGTCTTGCCGCCGCCCTTGTTAGGACGGCACCGAACGGCCAGCATCGAACCTGCTCGGAGCGACCGACACGAATGAAGATCGGCGGCCGTCACGCGATCCGGATCGTACAGTCCGCCTGCGCGCGGCGGGACGTCACGTGTGCGTTGCCCGGATGACGCGCGAGCGGAGGAACGGCCCATGAAGCAGCTGATCAGCCAGGTCGACCGCGAGCTGATGCAGGACGACCTGCTCATTCGCGTCGCCTCCGGCCTGTGCGGCGGCGTCGTGACGCTGGTCGGCCTGCTGCTACTGGTCGGATTCACGACACGCGGCGTCGACCGGCTGCCCGGCGGCTGGCCCCTGGCCGTGGCGTTCGTCGTCCTGGCGCTCGCCTTTGGCGTCCCGCTGGTGCTGCGCAGCGTGACCTCGCGCCGCACGGCTTTCGGACGCTTCCTCGTCCGTCACGCCACGTTGGGCGCATTGCGCCGGCCGGATGATTTCACGCTGTGGATCATGCTACCCGCGATCGCGCTGACGGTGATGCTGCGCAGGCTGGGTGTCAGCGGCGAGACGGAGACCGAGTAGTCTGTCGCGCCATAGCGGCGGATTCATGGGTTCACGACTCGCGCCGGCCCGGGTCACGGTCCGGCGCGCGGCGCCCTGTTCTCAATCCACGTCTGCGTCGCCGACATGAGCGGCGAGGTCGTGTGCTCGATCGACACCGGCGAATATTCGGACGACTATCCCGAGCGTGCCTGGGCCAACCTGCAGCGCGGCGATCATCATCGATTGGACAGGCAGGGACCAATCAAGAGGAACTTGCAATGGCGGCAATCGGATTCATCGGATTGGGCGTGATGGGCGAGCCGATGTGCCGCAATCTGGCTCTCAAGTCCGGCGCGATGGTGCTCGGCTTCGATCGTGCGGACGCGCCGCTGCAGCGCCTCGCCGCCGTCGGCGTCAAGCGTGCCGTGTCGCTCGCGGAGCTGGCGCGCCAGACCGACGTGATCTTCATGGCGTTGCCGAGTGGCAAGCATGTCCAAGCCGTATGCGACGGCGACGACGGCTTGCTCCGCCACGTCGAGGCGCGTCACACCATCGTGGACCTCGGCACCTCGCCGGTGCAGGCCAGCCGGGAGCTCGCCGAGCGTTTCGCGGCCGAGGGGGCCGCCTACGCGGATGCGCCGATCGCCCGCACCCGGCAGGCGGCCGAGGACGGCACGCTGAGCGTGATGGTGGGGGCCGACGCGGCAACGTTCGAAAAGCTGCGGCCGCTGATTGCGATGTTTGCGACTGACATCACCCATTGCGGCGGCGTGGGCGCCGGCCAGGTCGTGAAGATCCTCAACAACATGGTGCTGATGCAGACCGTGGTGGCGCTCGGCGAAGCGCTGGAGACTGCCAAGCGCGCTGGCCTTGATGCCACGCTGCTGTTCGAGACCCTGGCCAAAGGCTCGGCCGACAGCTTCGCGCTGCGCAACCACGGCATGAAGGCGATGCTGCCCGACACATATCCGGAGCGCGCGTTCTCGACCGAATATGCGCGCAAGGACATCGGCTATGCTCTCGATCTCGCCAGGTCCGTGCAGATCGACCTGCCGGGCGCGGAGCTTGCCGACAGGCGACTCGGAGAGGCGATCGAGGCGGGCTATGGCGATCTGTATTGGCCAGTGCTGGCGCGCGTGATCGCGGCATCACGCACGGCATGACCCGCCCATCGGGCTTTGTCGGCCTCCCCTGGACGGGCGAACTGCGCCTGTGACGGCCAGCTGACAACGGCATCCTCTGTCGTCGCCGATAAGCTCGCCGACGCAACGCGTCGGCGGGCGCCGATCCGAGACACATGGTCACCGGCTGCGACGAGTCGCGCGGAACGTACCGCCTGCGCGGTATGGGTCCCCGCGTTCGTGGGGACGACACCGGCGGTGAAGCGAAAGCTCTGCGCCGAACTCACGTGCTAATCCTGTGCGCCAATGCAAGTTGATTGGTGAGGTTGCTCCTAAGCCAGCTCGGGGCGTAGTGCTCACCACCATCATTGTGAGGAGCGAAGCGACGAAGCGATCCCGGGCGACACCCGTGGCTCTGGATTGCTTCGTTCGCAATCACGGTGGAGATGGCATGCCTGTCATGCGCAAATCACCCGTCGTGCCAGTCTGTCGCAACATTCTCCCTTGCGCCGTCGGGCAGATCACCTGCACATTTCCGCGCGTCCCTGCTGCCGCATGAGGGGCGTGTCGCGACCGTCACGAGACGTTGGCAGTGGGATGCGATGGGCGTGTGTCGTTGCAGCGTGATCAGTTCGCGCGGACGAACAAGGATGCACGCACGGTCAAGTCGCGCGGTCCTGATATCCCGACGCTGATATCAACTCATGACGAAGCTTTCGCTTCGCGTGGGGATGGTGGCCACCAAGCCCGGCGCACCAGGGAGAACGCGAAGCAGCCGTTAAAACCAATCGCGCAGGGAGGGCCGGATGATCCGGCGCGTACCTGTGGTTCCTGCCGCCAGCATTTTCCTTCGCTGGCGGGCCATGGGTGCGGTCGGCACCCGGCCTTCCCTGCGCCCTCATGATTTCGAGGGCGAGACGATCGGCATGGCTCGGGCGCAAAGCGCGCCGCGAGGCTGATAGGTCTTGCCCTAAACGAGAAAGACCACGGCGGTCATGGTGATCACTCGACACGAAGGCGGTGCCCACCCTCCCCTGGAGGGGGAGGGTCGCCTCACGGAGAGCGAAGCGAAACGTGAGGCGGGGTGGGGTGATCTCTCCTCTGGCGCTGGCGTGCGTGGAGAGATCGCCCCACCCCGCTCGCCCGCTTCGCGTGCGATCGACCCTCCCCCTCCAGGGGAGGGTGGAGGCTCGCAGCCGGCAGCAGCGGCTACATCACGGGCGTTGAAAGGAGGATTATCGGCTGGCTCGGGGACGAGCGTGTCGCTGATGTCGCGAAGACATCAGCTAAATCGATGCCACCCAATCAGATCGCGAGGCGCATCAGCGCCGTCGTCTGTCACAGAGTTCTGTGCGGGGGAGGTCACCACCAAAAATGGTGCCCAGGAAAGGACTCGAACCTTCACGGCCGTTAAGCCACTGGCACCTGAAGCCAGCGCGTCTACCAATTCCGCCACCTGGGCATGGGGGCGCTGTGTACGGATCGAACGGGCGCTTGTCAAACCGCTGAACGCCCAAGATGACAATTTTTCTCACCCCATGCGCAAAAACACGGCTCCCTTTTCCGCGGTGCGGGCGATGGGCTATACAGCGGCCCAGGATGGCGGGCCGCGGGGTGCGAATCGCCGCTGACAGCTATCTCGTCCGGGGCGGACCGACCGCCCGGCAATCCCAGGACTCATTCCATGGCATCGAATCTGGACACATTGGTTACCGTCTTCGGCGGCTCCGGCTTCGTCGGGCGCAACGTGGTCCGGGCGCTGGCCAAGCGCGACTATCGCATCCGCGTCGCGGTGCGCCGGCCGGAGCTCGCCGGCCACCTGCAGCCGCTCGGCCGGGTCGGCCAGATCCACGCCGTACAGGCCAATCTGCGCTATCCCGACTCGGTCGCATCGGCGCTGCGTGACAGCCATGTCGCGATCAACCTCGTCGGCGTCCTGACCGAGAGCGGCGCGCAGACCTTCGAGGCCGTGCAGGCCGAGGGCGCCGCCACCGTCGCCAAGGCGGCGGCCGCCGCTGGCGCCCGCATGGTGCACGTCTCGGCGATCGGCGCCGACGCAGAGTCGGCGTCGAGCTATGCCCGCGCCAAGGCGGCCGGCGAGGCCGCCGTGCTGGCTGCGGTGCCCGAGGCCGTGATCATGCGCCCCTCGGTCGTGTTCGGCCCCGAGGACCAGTTCACCAACCGCTTTGCGGGGCTCGCCCGGATCTCGCCGTTCCTGCCGCTGATCGGCGGCGGCGAGACGAAGATGCAGCCGGTCTATGTCGGCGACGTCGCCACCGCGGTGGCCGACGCGGTCGACGGCAAGGCGCAGCCGGGCGCGACCTACGAGCTCGGCGGGCCCGAGGTGCTGAGCTTCCGGGAAATCCTGAAAATCATCCTCGACATCACCGACCGCGACCGCGCGCTGCTGCCGCTGCCGTTCGGGCTCGCCAAACTGCAGGCCGCAATCCTGCAGTTCGCGCCGGGCCCGCTGAAGCTGACGCCGGACCAGGTCGAGCTCTTGCGCCACGACAACGTGGTGTCGGAGGCGGCAAAGGCGGCCGGGCTGACCTTGCAGGGCCTCGGCATCACGCCTGACTCGCTCGAGGCGGTCGCTCCGCAATATCTCTGGCGCTTCCGTCCCTCAGGACAGTTCCAGCGTAAGAACGCGTGAGGGGCCCCCGGCCTCTCCACGTCATTGCGAGGAGCGAAGCGACGAAGCAATCCAGAGTCCCGGACACCACACTGGATTGCTTCGCTTACGCTCGCAATGACGGTGGATGGAGCTGGGGCTCAGCTCACTTCCCCAGCGCCAGCGCGATCAGGCCGAGGGTGCCGACGATGACGCGCCACCAGGCGAACAGCACGAAGCCGTGGCGGGTGACGTAGCCGAGGAAGGCCTTCACCACGATCATCGCGGTGATGAAGGAGACGACGAAGCCGATGGCGATCAGACCGAGATGGTCCGCCGTCATCTCGGCGCGGCTCTTGTAGAAGTCGTAGACGAAGGCGCCGACCATGGTCGGGATCGCCAGGAAGAAGGAGAACTCCGCGGCCGAGCGCTTGTCGCCGCCGAGCAGCATCGCCGCCACGATGGTGGCGCCGGAGCGCGACACGCCGGGGATCATCGCGACGCACTGCGCGACGCCGATCCACAGATACATCATCAGCGGATAGCGCGTGGCGTCGTGCTCCCGCGGCTTGAGATCGATCTGATCGACCCACAGCAGGATGGCGCCGCCGACGATCAGCGAGAAGCACACGACCCAGGGATCGAACAGGAGCGCCTTGATGTACTTGCCGGCGATGAGGCCGATGATGACCGCGGGCAGGAAGGCGATCAGCACGCCGATGATGAAGCGGCGGTCGTCAGGGTTCGTCAGCGCGCCGATCGCGACGCGGTACAGCTTGAAGAAGTACAGCGCAACGATGGCGAGGATGGCGCCGAGCTGGATCAGGATCGCAAAGCTCTTCCAGAACCCCTCGTCGCCGAGCCCGAAAAAGCGCTCGGCGAGCAGCAGATGGCCCGTCGAGGATACGGGAAGAAACTCGGTGACGCCCTCGACGATGCCGAGAAGCACCGCCCGCAGCGTATCTGACATCATTGATCGGATCCTGGATGGCCGGCAAAACGCCGCCCTTCTCGCCTATTCGGCCCCCGCCCGCAATTGCAAAAAGCGCTCGAACCGGCCACATCCGATGAATGAACCGGCGTGTGATCGGCCATGCGAATCGGAACGAGGCAATGCCGGACAGCGGATCGGGCGCGCTGATCGCTGTTCCCGAAAGCGCCGTTTCCCGCATGACCGCCCGTCGCCCTACTGCTTACACTTTCGCCGACCATGCGCTAATGGTCCGATTCGCGAGCGCACCCGCGCGCCGGTATCGGGACGAGGCGTCGGTGCGAACCGATGGTTGATTGTTCGTTAAGCGCCGTAGCCGCGGAATCGTCGAAAGGCTCCATGTACACGCTCTACCACCATCCCTTCTGCCCGCATTCACGCTTCGTCCGGCTGGTGCTCGGCGAATACGGGCTCGATCTGCGCCTGGTGGAGGAACGCGCCTGGGAGCGCCGCGAGGCGTTTCTCGTGCTCAATCCCGCGGCCACCACGCCGGTGCTGTCGGTCGAAGGCCTGCCGCCGGTGCCCGGTGTCGGCGTGATCGCCGAATTCATCGACGAGACCTGTGGGCCCGAGATGGGTGATCGCCGGCTGATGCCGGCCTCGGCGGCCGAGCGCATCGAGGTGCGCCGACTGATGGACTGGTTCAACACCAAGTTCTTCGAGGAGGCCTCGAACCTGCTGGTCACCGAGCGCATCTACAAGCGCTTCATGAGCGAGGAGGATGGCGGCGGGCCGCCGTCGACCGACGTGATTCGCGCCGCCAAGACCAATGTGCGCTATCATCTCGCCTATATCGGCTGGCTGGCGCAGCGGCGCAATTTCCTGGCCGGCGACCGCCTGACCTATGCCGACCTCGCCGCCGCCGCGCATCTGTCGGCGATCGACTATCTGGGCGACGTGCCATGGATCGAGGACGACGCCGCGAAGGCGTGGTACGCGCGGGTGAAGTCGCGGCCGTCGTTCCGGCCGCTGCTCTCCGACTGGCTGGCGGGCGTGCCGGCGTCGCGGACCTATGTGGATCTGGACTTCTGAGCGCCGATAGGCCCACGCCGGAGACGTTGAAGGCGGCGCTGGCCGCCGAGGCGCAACGGCTGGGCTTCGATGTCGTCGGTGTCACCGCCCCGGTCGTGAGCGCCGAACGGATCGCCGCGTTCGAACGCTTCCTCGCCGCCGGCCAGTACGGCGACATGGACTGGCTGGCGCGCGAGCCGTCCCGCCGCACCGATCCCACCACGCTGTGGCGCGAGGTCCGCAGCATCATCATGCTCGGCGTCAATTACGGCCCCGACGAGGACCCTCGCGCGGTCCTGTCCCGGCGCAGCAATGCTGCGATTTCGGTCTATGCCCGCGGCGACGACTATCACGACGTCATCAAGAAGAACCTCAAGGCGCTCGCCCGCTGGCTGGTCGCGCAGGCCGGCTGTGATGTGAAGGTGTTCGTCGACACCGCGGCCGTGATGGAGAAGCCGCTGGCCGAAGCGGCCGGGCTCGGCTGGCAGGGCAAGCACACCAACCTGGTGTCGCGCGGCTTCGGCTCCTGGCTGTTCCTCGGCGCCATCTACACCACGCTGGCGCTGCCGGCGGACGCGCCGGAGCAGGATCATTGCGGCTCGTGCCGGGCCTGCCTCGACAGCTGCCCGACCGCGGCGTTTCCGGAGCCTTACAGCCTCGATGCACGGCGCTGCATCTCGTATCTGACGATCGAGAACAAGGGGCCGATCCCGCGCGAGTTCCGCAAGGCGCTGGGCAACCGCATCTATGGCTGCGACGACTGCCTCGCCGCCTGCCCCTGGAACAAGTTCGCGCAGGCGGGACGCGAGGCGAAGCTGGCGGCGCGCGACGCGTTGCGCGCGCCTTCGCTGGCGGAGCTGGCGGCGCTCGACGATGCCGCGTTCCGCGCGTTGTTCGCGAAATCGCCGATCAAGCGCATCGGCCGCGACCGCTTCCTGCGCAACGTGCTGATCGCGATCGGCAACTCCGGCGATGCGGCGCTGACGCCGTCAGCCGAGCGGCTGGCCGCCGATCCGAGTCCGCTGGTGCGCGGTGCCGCCGCCTGGGCGCTCGCTTGGCTGCTCGACGAGGCTGCTTACGCGCGACGTGCGGAGGCCGCGCTGACGTCGGAGACCGACGAGAGCGTCCGCGCGGAATGGCAGGCGCGATGCTGAAGCGGGCCGCGTCAGCCCATCTCGCCGACGGCGGCCAGCATACGCGTGATGTCCTGCGGACGCGACAGCCGGTGGTCCCCGTCCTGGATCATGGTCAGCACCACGTCTTCGGCCGGCAGGCGGTGGGTCAGTGCGAACGCATGCTGCCAGGGGACGTCGCGGTCCTGCGCGCCCTGCAGGATGCGCACCGGGCAGCCGACCTTGATGGCAGCGCCGAGCAGGAGATGGTTGCGCCCGTCCTCGATCAACGCCCGGGTGATGGGATAGGGCTCGCCGTACTCCGACGGACGCATCCAGACGCCGTTGGTCTCGATCTCGGTCCGGACCGCCGGCGCAAAGCCCTTCCACATCAGCTCCTCGGTGAAATCGGGCGCCGGGGCGATCAGGACCAGGCCCGCCAGCGTTGCTTCGGCCGGGTCCTTGAGCAGCTCGCGCGCCAGCAGCAGCGCCATCCAGCCGCCCATCGAGGAACCGATCACGACCTGGGGTCCGCGGCAGAATTGCCGGAACACCGCGACGCTCTCCTCGAGCCAGCGGCTGATGGTGCCGTCGACGAAGCGCCCGCCGGATTCGCCGTGCCCGGAATAGTCGAAGCGGACGCAGGCGCGGCCGCGCTCGGCGGCCCAGGCGTCGAGGGCCAGGGCCTTGGTGCCTTTCATGTCGGAATTGAAGCCACCGAGCCAGAACAGCCCGGGCGGACGGCCTGGCCGCGCCCGCACCGCGATCCGGCGCGACGATTCGCCCGCGCCGACGGCGACGAAGACGGGCGGATCGGCATTTTCTGCAGCAGGGTTCATGGATCGTTACTCGCTGTCGGGTGTTGTGTGGGCGAACCGGCCGTTTCCGTCAATCGGCGCGGCCCGACGCAGCCGCTTGCGAAAGCGCGCCGCGCACTCTATGTCCCCCGGCGGAACCACGAGGGCCCGAAAAAGCGCGAGTTTGATCGCAATTCTCGGCCGTGTGGCTTCCTTGGGGGAATGCATCGACGCGCAAGTCTCGCGCATGCGACGCAGGAGCCGCGACGACCGGGCGGAATTTCGACGCACCGGACCGTTGCGACCTTGCCCGCGAAAGCATCTTCCTTCAAACTAGCCGCCTTCTTCCACAACCTTGGAGCACTACCCATTCGCCGCCCCAATCGAGCCCCGCCCGCTGCCGTCAAAGACGGGCCGCGTACCAATGATGAGATTCGCAATGCGCAGATCCAGCTGATCGATGCCGAAGGCACCAACCGTGGTGTCGTCGAGACCGTTGTCGCGATCAAGATGGCCGCTGATGCCGGCATGGATCTGGTCGAGATTTCGCCGAACAACTCGCCTCCCGTCTGTAAGATCATGGACTACGGGAAGTACAAATATTCGGCGCAGAAGAAGGCCGCCGAGGCCCGCAAGAAGCAGAAGGTCGTCGAGATCAAGGAGATCAAGCTCCGCCCGATGATCGACGACCACGACTACGACGTGAAGATGCGCGCGATGCAGCGGTTCTTCGAAGAGGGCGACAAGGTCAAGATCACGCTGCGCTATCGCGGCCGCGAAATGGCGCACCAGGAGATCGGCACCAAGCTGCTCGACAAGGTGAAGTCCGACGTGGCGGCGTTCGCCAAGGTCGAGCAGGACGCCAGGTTCGAGGGACGTCAGGTGGTCATGGTTCTGGCGCCGCGCTAAGTCCAGCACGCCGACACCTGAAGCCGGGCCCGCCACGCGTTTGGCGGGCTTTTCTCTTGGGGCGCCCGTCAGGACCGCTTTTGCGGGCCCGGGTCAGGACCGCGTCGCCTGCCACCGCCCCCTGCAGGTCCCGGACGAGCCTTTGCCGCTCCAGCGGCCGACGCCGGACGTGGCGCCAAGCCGGCCGGTGCCGCTGGCAGAGGCACCACCCTGGGATACCCGCACGGTGACGGCGCCGCCGCGGCCAACCGAGCCGGTAATGTTGGCGGTGCTGTTCGAGAGGACCCGGCCGCCGCTGATCCGGATCGGGAAGCTGTAACCCTGGTCGCAACTGCCGGCCTCGGTGATGATGAGCACGGTCCAGGCGCCATCGAAGCCGGCAGCGTGCGCCGGCCTTGCCGTCAGGCCCGCGAGGCCCGTCAGCAGCGCGGTCGTGAAGGCGGCGGAGATGGCGCGGCGGGTCATGGTCGATCCTCGACTGTCATGGTCGGCTGATCATGGGTCGGAATAGCCGATTCCGTGGTTCGACGTTGCCAACGGGCTTTGTCTCTGGCATAAGCGCGGCCTTCGTCGCCCGGCTGATCAAGGGCTGCCGTGGCGATGTTTCTGTGCGGGTGGGTCCTCGTTTGGACCCGAAACCTGAGCACAACCAACGCTCTAACGAGCATTTTCGCCGGATGGCGCCGCTTTTGCGGGCGGCTTGCCGTTGGCATCAAGGAGAGCCAAATGCCCAAGCTGAAGACCAAATCCGGCGCCAAAAAGCGCTTCAAGGTGACTGCCACCGGCAAAGTGATGCACGCCCAGCGCGGCAAGCGCCACGGCATGATCAAGCGGACGAAGAAGCAGATCCGGCAGCTGCGCGGCACCCGCGTGCTGTTCAAGACCGACGGCGACAACGTCAAGAAGTACTTCTTGCCGAACGCCTGACCGGCCTCTCGCTTCCGAACCCTGGCCGCCTCAAAGCCGCGGCTGATCGTCATCTCTGAATCCAAGGATTTCCGGCATGTCTCGCGTCAAACGCGGTGTGACCGCCCACGCCAAGCACAAGAAAGTCTTCAAGGCCGCCAAGGGCTATTACGGCCGCCGCAAGAACACGATCCGCACCGCCAAGCAGGCCGTCGAGAAGGCCGGCCAGTATGCGTTCCGCGATCGCAAGCGCAAGAAGCGCACCTTCCGCGCGCTCTGGATCCAGCGCCTGAACGCCGCCGTGCGTCCCTTCGAGCTCACCTACAGCCGATTTATCGACGGCCTGTCGAAGTCCGGCATCACCGTCGACCGCAAGGTGCTGTCGGATCTCGCGATCAACGAGCCCGCCGCGTTCCAGGCGATCGTTGAGAAGGCCAAGGCGGCGCTCGCCGCCTGATCGCCTCCGCATCGTGAGGATTTCAAAAGCGGCCGATGCTCTCGGCCGCTTTTTGCTATCCGGCAACATGCCTGCTTTCGCTTGACCCGTGTCGCCCGCGCGGCGACAACCCAGCCGCCTTTTGTCCCGCGGAGATTTTGACCGTGTCCGACCTCGCCTCGCTCGAAACCTCGATCCTCGACCAGATCGCCGCCGCCGGCGATGAGGCCGCACTGGAAGCCGTCCGCGTCTCGGCGCTCGGCAAGAAGGGCTCGATCTCGGCGCTGCTGGCGACGCTCGGCAAGATGTCGCCGGACGAGCGCAAGACGCAAGGCGCCGCGATCAACCTCGCCAAGGACAAGGTCACGCAGGCACTGACCGCGCGCCGCGAGGTGCTCAAGGCCGCGGCGCTCGACGCGAGGCTCGCGGCCGAGACCATCGACGTCACGCTGCCGCTGCAGGATTCGCCGGCCGAGACCGGCCGCATCCATCCGCTCAGCCAGGTGATGGACGAGCTGACCACGATCTTCGCCGACATGGGCTTCTCGATCGCGGAAGGCCCGGATGTCGAGACCGACGACTACAACTTCACCAAGCTGAACTTCCCGGAAGGCCATCCGGCGCGGGAGATGCACGACACGTTCTTCTTCAATCCGAAGCCGGACGGCTCGCGCATGCTGCTGCGAACCCACACCTCGCCGGTGCAGGTGCGGACGATGCTGAACCAGAAGCCGCCGATCCGCGTGATCTGCCCGGGCCGCACCTACCGCATCGATTCGGACGCGACCCACACGCCGCAATTCCACCAGGTCGAGGGCCTCGTCATCGACAAGGGCTCGCATCTCGGCCACCTCAAATGGATCCTGCACGAGTTCTGCAAGGCGTTCTTCGAGGTCGACCACATCAACATGAAATTCCGGCCGTCGTTCTTCCCGTTCACCGAGCCGTCGCTCGAGGTCGACATCCAGTGCCGCCGCGACAAGGGCGAGATCCGCTTCGGCGAGGGCGAGGACTGGCTGGAGATTCTCGGCTGCGGCATGGTGCATCCGAACGTGCTGCGCGCCTGCGGCATCGATCCCGACGAGTACCAGGGTTTTGCCTGGGGCATGGGCATCGACCGCATCGCGATGCTGAAATACGGCATGAGCGACCTGCGCCAGCTGTTCGAGGGCGATGTCCGCTGGCTGTCGCACTACGGCTTCAAGCCGCTGGAGGTGCCGACCTTGGCCGGAGGGCTGAGCTCGTGATGAGCCTCGCCCTCTCTCAGCAAACGCTCGAACTCCCTCTCCCGCTTGCGGGGGAGGGCTGGGGTGGGGGTCTCTCCGCGCAGGAGGTGTCGATGGACGACGAGAAGCCCATCTGGACAGTCTCGCCGAAGCTTCGAACGAATGCGCGCGCCCTCCGCCAAAACTCGACGGATGCCGAGAGAATATTATGGTCCGAGCTGCGCGGCCATCGCCTGCTCGGCGCGGGCTTTCGCCGTCAGGTCCCGATCGACCGCTACATCGTCGACTTCGTCTGCCACACCGCACGTCTCGTCATCGAGCTCGATGGCGGACAGCACTTCTCAACTGAAGGCGAACAGCGCGACGCTTCACGCTCAGCTGCGATCGAAGCCAAAGGATTTCACATCCTGCGCTTTGCCAATAACGACGTCCTGGCCAATCGCGCCGGCGTTCTTGAAACCATTGCCGCTGCCATTGCGGCGAGAGCCCCCACCCTGACCCTCCCCCGCAAGCGGGGGAGGGAACGGGACTGAATCAGCGGAAAGAGCCATGAAATTCACGCTGTCCTGGCTGAAGGACCATCTCGACACCGACGAGTCGGTCGAGACGCTCGCCAACAAGCTCACGATGATCGGCCTCGAGGTCGAGCATCTCGAGGACAAGGCGAAGCTGCTCGCGCCGTACAAAATCGCGCGCGTCGTCTCCGCCGAGCAGCACCCGAACGCCGACCGGCTGCGCGTCTGCATGGTTGACACCGGCGACGGTGGCGCGCCGGTGCAGGTGGTGTGCGGCGCGCCGAATGCGCGCGCGGGACTGGTGTCGGTGTTCTCGCCGCCGGGCACCTACATCCCCGGCAAGAACATCACGCTGTCGGTCGGCACGATCCGCGGCGTCGAGAGCCGCGGCATGCTGTGCTCGGCGGCCGAGCTGCAGATCTCCGACGATCACGACGGCATCATGGAGCTGCCGGCGGATGCGCCGATCGGCACCCCCTACGCCGAATGGGCCGGGCTCGGCGATCCCCAATTCGAGATCAACCTGACGCCGAACCGCCAGGACTGCACCGGCGTGCACGGCATCGCCCGCGACCTCGCCGCCGCCGACATGGGCAAGCTGAAAGATCCCGGCATCAAGCCGATCAGAGGCGAATTCCCTTGCCCCGTGAAGGTCAAGGTCGAAGACGAGAAGCTATGTCCCGGCTTCGCGCTGCGACTCGTGCGCGGCGTCAAGAACGGCCCGTCGCCGAAGTGGCTGCAGCAGCGCCTCACATCGATCGGCCTACGCCCGATCAACGCGCTGGTCGACATCACCAACTACATGACCTTCGACCGCGCGCGTCCGCTGCACGTGTTCGACGCCAAGAAGGTGAAGGGCAATCTGGTCGTCCGCCGCGCGCGTGACGGCGAGACCCTGCTCGCGCTCGACGGCCGTACCTACACGCTCGACCATTCGATGTGCGTCATCGCCGACGATTCCGGCGTCGAATCGCTCGCCGGCATCATGGGCGGCGAGGCTTCGGGCTGCGATGAAGGCACCACCGACGTGCTGATCGAATCGGCGCTGTGGAACGAGATCAACATCGCCCAGACCGGCCGCAAGCTCGGCATCAATTCCGACGCGCGCTACCGTTTCGAGCGCGGCGTCGATCCGGCCTTCATGGTGCCGGGCCTGGAGATGGCGACCAAGCTCGTGCTCGACCTGTGCGGCGGCACGCCATCGGAGACTGTCGTCGTCGGCAATCCGTTCGGCGATGACCGCATCGTCGACTTCCCGTTGACCGAGGTGAAGCGGCTGGCGGGCATCGAGGTGCCGCTGACCGAGATGCGGCGGATCCTGACGCATCTCGGCTTCGTGGTCGCCGGCAACGGCCCCGTCGTGAAGGTCGCGGTGCCGTCCTGGCGCAGCGACGTGCACGGCAAGGCCGATATCGTCGAGGAAGTCGTGCGCATCGTCGGCGTCGACAAGGTGCCGATGACGCCGTTCGAGCGCGGCGACGCCCCGCGCAAGCCGGTGCTGACGCCGCTGCAATTGCGCACGCGGCGCGCCAAGCGCGCGCTGGCGGCGCGCGGCATGGTCGAGGCCGTGACCTGGTCGTTCATCTCCAAGGCGGCGGCCGAGCTGTTCGGCGGCGGCAAGGCCGAGCTCGCGCTTGCGAACCCGATTGCCGCCGATCTCTCCGACATGCGGCCGAGCCTGCTGCCGGGACTGATCGCAACCGTGCAGGCCAACGCCGATCGTGGCTTCGGCGATGCCGCGATCTTCGAGGTCGGGCAGATCTTCAAGGGCGATGGCCCCGCGGACCAGCTCATGGCGGCAAGCGGCATCCGCCGTGGCGTCGCGTCGGCGAAGGGTCTCGGCCGACATTGGACGGGATCGCAGGCGGCGAGCGCTTACGACGCGAAGGCCGATGCACTCGCCGTGCTGGCGGCGGCCGGCGCGCCGATGGCGTCGCTGCAGATCGTCGCCGGCGGCCCCACCTGGATGCATCCGGGACGCTCCGGCACGATCCAGATGGGACCGCAGAACGTGCTCGGCCATTTCGGCGAGCTGCATCCGCGCACGCTGGAGGCGCTGAAAGCCGACGGGCCGCTCGTCGCCTTCGAGGTGATCCTGGATCGCATTCCGGCCGCCAAGGCGAAGCCGACGCGCGCCAAGCCGGTGCTGGAGCTGTCCGCATTCCAGCCCGTGTCGCGCGACTTCGCCTTCATCGTCGACCGCAAGGTCAAGGCCGGCGACATCGTCCGCGCCGCGCAGGGCGTCGACAAGAAGCTGATCACCGATGTCACCGTGTTCGACGTCTACGAGGGCAAGGGCATCGAGGACGGCAAGAAGTCGATCGCGATCGCCGTGACCCTGCAGCCACGCGACAAGACCATGACCGACGAGGAGATCGACGCCGTCGCGGCAAAGATCACCGCAGACGTCGGCAAGAAGACCGGCGGCACGTTGCGCGGATGAGCCTCTCCGGGCTCATCCCTGCCGATCTCAGCCTGTTCGCGACGATCGCGCTGGCGATCGTCGCCTTCATTGCCGCAACCGCGCGCGGCTTCTCCGGCTTCGGCGCAGCGCTGATCTTCATGCCGCTCGCGAGCAGCTTTGCGACGCCCCGTCTGGTCGCGCCGCTGCTGCTGGTGATCGATTTCGTCTCGATGGCCCCGATGGTGGCGCCGGCCTGGCGCGAGGCCGACCGCAAGTCCACGGCGGTGATCGTCGCGGGTGCGTTGGTCGGCGTGCCCGTGGGCACCTATTTCCTCAGCCGGCTCGACCCGGTCACCGTCCGCTGGATCATCACGGGCTTCGTGATCGGGCTGCTTGCGCTGCTGCTGTCCGGCTGGCGCTATCGCGGCAGGGAGTACACCGCGCTGTCGGTCGCCGTCGGCTGCATCTCCGGATTCTGCAGCGGACTGGCGCAGACCGGGGGCCCGCCGATCGTCGGCTACTGGCTGGGACGCCCGATCCCGCCAAAGATCGCACGGGCGAACATCGTGCTGTTTTTCGGCGCATCGGACTTCTTCGCGATGGTGAGCTACGCAATGAGCGGGCTGATCACCTGGGATTCGCTGAAGCTTTCGCTGCTGATCGGGCCGGTCTACGCGCTCGGCGTCGCGTTCGGCGCGTCGCTGTTCGGCCGCGCCAGCGAGCAGGTGTTCCGCGCCATCTGCTATGCGCTGATCGCAATCGCCGTGATCGCCGGCCTGCCGGCCCTCGACGGCGTGCTCGGGCGGGGTTAGCCTTCCTGCAACGAAGCAGACAGGGAGGCCGCCGTGATCCATCGGCGAACAATGCTCAAGCTTGCGCTGGGAGCGGCCGGCGCCATCGCGGCGCCCGCGGCGTTCGCGCAAGGCACGAAGACCGGCACGCGGATGGTCTTCCTCGGCACCAAGGGCGGCCCGCGCGTCGGCGTCGGCGCTTCGAATCCGGCCAATCTCGTCGTCGTCAACGGCACGCCGTTCGTGATCGATTGCGGCACGGGCGTCAGCCGTCAGCTCGTCAATGCGGGCGTTCCGATCCCTTCGGTCAAGTACATCCTGATCAGCCATCACCATTCCGATCACAATCTCGAATACGGCAATCTGTTCTACAACGCCTGGGCCGCAGGATTGTCGACGCCGATCCAGTCGTTCGGACCGAAGGGCCTGGAGGCGATGACCAGGAGCTTCTGGGAAACCAACAAGTTCGACGTCGACACCCGCATCGCGGACGAAGGCCGGCCAGATCCGCGGCCACTCCTGGTCGCGAAGGATATCGACGCGGACGGCGTCGTGCTGAAGACGGCGGACGTGA
Source organism: Bradyrhizobium sp. SZCCHNR1017 (assembly GCF_032381375.1). Taxonomy (NCBI): domain Bacteria; kingdom Pseudomonadati; phylum Pseudomonadota; class Alphaproteobacteria; order Hyphomicrobiales; family Nitrobacteraceae; genus Bradyrhizobium; species Bradyrhizobium sp. SZCCHNR1017. The sequence goes on from NZ_JAUHIR010000003.1 coordinate 127,001, forward strand.
CGGTGACCGCGTTCCGCACGCCACATCCGCCGATCACCGACAACTTCGCGTACAAGTTCGAGACGCCCGACGGCACGATCGTGTTCTCGAGCGACACGGCCTATAACCCGAAGCTTGCAGAGTTTGCCAAGGGCGCCGACGTGCTCGTGCATGAATGCCTCTATGTGCCCGCGGTGGATCGGCTGGTCGCCAAGACGAAGAACGGCTCGACGCTGAAGAAGCACCTGCTCGACAGTCACACGACCACGGAAGACGTCGGACGCATCGCCGCGGCTGCAGGCGTGAAGGTGCTGGTGCTCAGCCACTTCGTGCCCGGTGATGATCCCGAAGTGACGGACGAGGACTGGACGCGGGACGTGAAGAAGAACTACACGGGCCGCATCGTGGTCGCGAAAGACCTGATGGAATTGAAGCTGCCGGTGTAGCCAAGGCTGGGCGTGCTTCAATCGGCAGCTCGCCTGCATCAGCCGTAGGGTGGGCAAAGGCGCAGCCGTGCCATTTCAACGCTTGAGATCGCAGTTGCGCCGTGCCCACCCTCTTGCTGATGAGCTTGCGGATCGACCGTCAATCCTCCGGCGATGCCGAGCGCACCTTGCCGCGACGGCGCGGTCGTTGCCGCTCACTGCTCGGCTCCGGCTCAGCGTCCTTGATCGCGCCGATCCTGCGCAGCGCGGCTTCCGCGGCGCGCTCGCCGGAGTCCCAGGCGCCGTCGACCGTGCCCCACAGCGTTTCGTGCGTGGCCTCTCCCGCAAGAAACAGCGGACCCAAGGGCTCGCCCAATATTTTGCGGGCGCCCTGGCTGCCGGGCGTGGCCGCCGACATCGCGCCGAGCACGCCCGGCGCCAGGTTCCAGCGCGTCGCTGCGGACGACTTCACCGCTGCGGCGGCCTCACTTCCAAACAGCTTGCCGATCCACTCCCTGGCGAAGTCGACCATCGCCGCCTCGCCCTGCGCTGATAGTTCGCGGCCGAAGGCGCCGGCAACATCGACGGTACAAAGCGACGATCCGCCGATATTGGCAAGCAGCAGACCTGTGCGACTGGAATTGCTCTGCTCGATGATGACCTCGTCCCGCGACAGGCCGAGCGGATTGCCCGCCAGCATCAGCGCGATGTGATCATAGCTGCCGAGGCTGAGCTTCGCGGCGGCGTCGAGCTGCCGCTTGGGCAGCTCGGGCGCGAACTTGATGGCGCCTGATGTCAGCACGTTGGTCGACACCGTGAGGATGACGGCGCGCGCCGCGATTCGCCCCGCCGGCGTTTCCACCGCGACGTCGCGGTTGGCCCACACGACGCGCGTTGCTGGAGTCGACAGCGACAACGGCAACGATTCGCCGAGCCTGGCGATGAACGTGCCCAGCCCCTGGCGGCAGGCCAGCGGCGCGCTGCGGTCCTGCGCACGCGCCTTGTCCATCGCGGAGAGATCGGCGAGATCCTTCCCGGTCGCGCTGGCGCCGAGCACGAATGCGGTGGTGCTGGTCCAGTCGCCCAGATCTTTCGGCAGCGCCGCGGCGCAGGAGGTATCGAGCTTGCCGCGCGCCGCCTCGTCGATGGCGCGATTGGCGCGCACCAGCCCCGCCAGGAACTGCTCGGTCTCGCCGGGCCGCGCGTTGCGCCGGCCGACGCGGATCTTCTGCCCGACGGGAGCCGCGACGAGATCGAGTCCGAGACCGCGCGCGAGCCTGCTGATGGGATTGCCGTCGGCGTTGAGCAGCCAGCGGGCGCCGCGATCGAACGGCACGCCGAAGGTGGCTGCATCCGTGCGGCAACGGCCGCCGAGCTGTGGCGCGGCCTCCAGCACCACGACCTTGCGATTGGCCGCGACGATGCGGCGGGCCGCGGCGATTCCCGCCGCACCCGCCCCGATCACGACAATGTCAGCCTCTCGTGGAACAGCCGCCTGCGCGGCGCGGCCGGCGATGGGCAGCACGGCCAGCGCCGCGGAAGCGGAGAGGAAGCCGCGGCGCGTGACATTCATGACATGGTTTCCGAAAGCTTTGAACCAAACGAATATCCGCCGAATTTGCCGCATCTGCCGCGCTGCGGCAACCGGGATGGTAAACGTGATACCGTGCAGAACGCGTCCACTATGAACCAAATTGCAACCGCAATCGACCATCATGGAAGAAGGGAAAAAACCGGCGACCGGCCAAGGTCGCCCGGGGAGCGTTATGGGTATCGTGCTTGATCAGATCGGCAAGCTGATTGCCGCCTATCTCCAGAAGGAGATCCCCGGCTATGAGCCGTTCACGCCGAGCGATCCGGACTATCTGCGCAAGGACGTCCAGCCCGGCGACGTGCTGCTCGTCGAGGGCAACAGCCGCATCTCCGGCATCATCAAATACCTCACGCAGTCGACCTGGTCGCACGCCGCGCTCTATGTCGGACCGATCGACGGCGCCGTCGAGCCCGACGGCGAGCCGCACGTGCTGGTCGAGGCCTATGTCGGCGACGGCGTGATCTCGGCGCCGCTGTCGAAATATTTCGCCTATCACACCCGTGTGTGCCGTCCGGTCGGCCTGACCTATGAGGACCGGCACACGGTGTGCCGCTACGCCATCAATCGCATCGGCTTCGGCTACGACACCAAGAACATCATCGACCTGATGCGCTATCTGATCCCGATGCCGATTCCGCAACGCTGGCGGCGGCGCATGATCGCGCTGGGCTCGGGTGATCCGACCAAGATGATCTGCTCGGCGCTGATCGCGCAGGCCTTCGATGCGGTGCGCTACCCGATCCTGCCCAAGATCACGCGGGCGCCATCGCGGCGCGCCAAGCGCGAGATCCTGCACATCCGTGATTCCTCGCTCTACATGCCGCGCGACTTCGACATCTCGCCCTATTTCGAGATCGTCAAGCCGACCATCGTCAATGGATTCGACTACACGACCCTGCATTGGGCCGACAAGCAGAAGCCGCTCGCGGAGGTAGCGGGCGAGTTCGCCGTGTTTCCAGGAGCCATCACAGCGCCGCCGCTCGTTCCTGAGACGGCTGACGAAGAGGCGACGCAGCAGGCTGCGGCTGAGGAAATAGTTGCGAAGCTCGGCGAACGGCTCGTGGTCAACGAGCATTTTCTCGTCGCCGAGCCGGTACGAAACGTCGCGCCACGTCCGACCGCACGCCGCCGCAACAAGGTGGCGGTCTGAGCTGGGCTGACCTCAGCGATCCGACCGGCCGATCACATCCATCAACTCCGCGATCTTCTGCCGTTGATCGGCCTTGTCGCCGGATGCGATGGCATGCTCGACGCAATGCGCGACGTGGTCGCGCAGAATCTCCTCCTCGACCCGGCGCAACGCCGCCCGCACAGCGGAGATCTGGGTGACGATGTCGATGCAGTAGCGGTTGTCCTCGACCATTTTCGACAGGCCCCTGACCTGCCCTTCGATCCGACTCAAACGTTTCTGACAGGATGTCTTGATGTCCTCGCGCATGGAGCCTATATACCCCTACAGGGTATAGGTTTCAAGAGGCTGAGCGATGTCGGAAACCAGACACGAGCATGGCGTCGCGGCGGGCGGCGAGGGCGGATGCGGCTGTGGATCGCGCGCGCGCGCGGTGGAAACCGGACACGAACAGGCATCCGCGGACAGTTGTTGCAGCGATCGTGCCGGCGCGGCGCCTGCCAGCGCTTCGGGCGGCGGCTCGGACCACGCCGCGCCTGAACCAGCGAAGGCAACGGATCCGGTCTGCGGCATGTCGGTCGATCCCGTGACCTCGAAGCATCGCTTCGAGCATCAGGGACAGACCTTCCATTTCTGCTCCGCCGGCTGCCGCGCCAAGTTCGCCGCCGATCCGGCCAAGTATCTCGCAGCCGCCGTTTCACCGGCAGCCACGGGGTCGTGCTGCGGCGGCCACGATCATCACGCGCATCAGCATGGCGAGACGGCAAAGGTCATCGATCCCGTCTGCGGCATGAGTGTCGATCCCGCGACCTCGAAGCATCGCTTTGAACACGCGGGTCACACCTTCCATTTCTGCTCGGCCGGCTGCCGCACCAAGTTCGCGGCCGAGCCGGACAAATATCTCGGCGAACGCGAGCCGCCGCCGAAGATGCCGGCAGGCACGATCTACACCTGCCCGATGCATCCCGAGATCCGTCAGGAAGGCCCGGGCACCTGCCCGATCTGCGGCATGGCGCTGGAGCCCGACGTCATCAGCCTCGACGATGCGCCCAATCCCGAACTCGCCGACATGAGCAGGCGATTCTGGATCGGCACCTTGCTCGCCGCTCCCGTCGTCGTGCTCGAGATGGGCGGCCACCTCGTCGGCGGCCATGGCTTTGTCGATCCGATGCTGTCGAATTGGATCCAGCTCGTGCTGGCGACACCGGTGGTGCTGTGGGCCGGCTGGCCGTTCTTCGTGCGCGGCTGGCAGTCGGTCCAGACCCGCAATCTCAACATGTTCACCTTGATCGCAATGGGCACGGGCGTCGCCTATGTCTACAGCGTGATCGCGACTGTCGCGCCGCAGGCGTTTCCGCCGGCGTTCCGCGGCCATGGCGGCGCGGTGGCGGTGTATTTCGAGGCGGCCTCGGTCATCACCATTCTCGTCCTGCTCGGCCAGGTGCTGGAGCTGCGCGCGCGCGAGGCAACGTCGGGAGCGATCAAGGCGCTGTTGCAGCTGGCGCCGAAGACGGCGCGGCGGCTCGACACCGACGGCAACGATCATGAGGTGGAGATCGCCGAGCTCGCGGTCGGCGATCGCCTGCGTGTGCGCCCGGGCGAGAAGGTGCCGGTCGACGGCATCATTCTCGAAGGCCGCTCGTCGCTCGACGAATCGCTCGTCACCGGCGAGTCGATGCCGGTGACCAAGGACGAGGGCGAGCGCGTCATCGCCGGCACCTTGAACCAGACCGGCAGCTTCGTGATGCGCGCCGACAAGGTCGGCCGCGAGACGCTGCTGTCGCAGATCGTGCAGATGGTCGCCGATGCGCAGCGCTCGCGCGCGCCGATCCAGCGCCTCGCCGACCAGGTCGCGGGCTGGTTCGTGCCGATGGTGATCGCTGCTGCCATTGCCGCCTTCGTCGCGTGGTACGCGTTCGGTCCCGAGCCGCGCTTCGCCTTCGGCCTCGTCGCCGCGGTGAGCGTGCTGATCATCGCCTGTCCCTGCGCGCTCGGTCTTGCGACGCCGATGTCGATCATGGTCGGGGTCGGTCGCGGCGCCCAGGCCGGCGTGCTGATCAAGAGCGCCGAGGCGCTGGAGCGGATGGAGAAGGTCGATACGCTGGTCGTCGACAAGACCGGCACCCTGACCGAGGGCAAGCCGAAGGTGACGGCGATCGTCACCGCTCAGGGCTTCGACGAGGCCGACGCGCTGCGGCTGGCCGCCAGCGTCGAGCGCGCCAGCGAGCATCCGCTGGCCGAGGCCATCGTCCGGCATGCCGCGGAGCGCAACATCAAGCTCGCCGACGTCAAGAACTTCGACGCGCCGACCGGCAAGGGCGCGCGCGGCGAGGTCGATGGCAAGGCCATCGTGCTCGGCAATGCGACCTATCTCGCCTCGCTCGGCATCATCACCGATACGCTCGGCGTCGAGAGCAAGCGGCTGCGCGAAGAGGGCGCCACCGTGATCACGATGGCCGTCGACGGCAAGCCGGCAGCGCTGTTTGCGGTCGCCGATCCGGTCAAGGCGTCGACGCCGGAGGCGCTGAAGGCACTCGCGGCCGACGGCATCAAGGTGATCATGCTGACCGGCGACAACCGCAGCACCGCCACCGCGGTCGCGCGCAAGATCGGCATCACCGAGGTCGAGGCCGAGGTGCTGCCCGAGCAGAAGAGCGCGGTGGTCGCGCGTCTGCGCGCCAGCGGCAAGATCGTCGCGATGGCCGGCGACGGCGTCAACGATGCGCCGGCGCTCGCCGCGGCCGACGTCGGCATCGCCATGGGCACCGGCACCGACGTGGCGATGGAGAGCGCCGGCATCACGCTGCTGCAGGGCGACCTCGGCGGTATCGCGCGGGCGCGAAAACTGTCGGCGGCGACGATGCGCAACATCCGCCAGAACCTGTTCTTCGCGTTCATCTACAACGCCGCCGGCATCCCGATCGCCGCCGGCATCCTCTACCCCGTGTTCGGCATCCTGCTGTCGCCGATCATCGCAGCCGCGGCGATGTCGCTGTCGTCGGTCAGCGTGGTCGGCAACGCGCTGCGGCTGCGGGCGACCGATCTTTGATACGATGCCGGCGGACTTGCCGAAGCCCGCCGGCATGTCTACCTCTGCCGCGGGCTTTGCAGCGAGGGACCCCGCCATGATCGACGCCGCCATCAAGGCGATTTCGCAAATTCTGTCGCCGCCGATGCGCTCGATCCTGTGGCGCTCCATCGGGCTGGCGCTGGTGCTGGTCACGGTGCTCGCGATCGGGCTGCAGCGGCTCCTGACCTGGCTCGCGACTGCCGGCGAGGGCTGGGCCGAGGCCATGCTCGGGCCGAACTCGCACGGCACGCTCGAGGTGCTGACCTGGATCATCTCGATCGCCGCCGGCTTCGGCGTGGTGTTCGGCGGCATCATGCTGATGCCGGCGATCACCTCGGTGATCGCGAGCCTGTTCGTCGACGACGTCGCCGACCTCGTCGAGCGCGAGCATTATCCGGCCGAGCGCCCCGGCGTCGCGCTGCCGTTCGGCGTCGCCATTCTCGAGGGCCTCAAGGCCGCCGGCCTCACCATCCTGGTCTATCTGGTCGCCCTGCCCTTCGTGTTCCTCGCCGGCGCCGGCTTCGTGATCTTCTTCCTCGCCACCGCGTGGTTGCTCGGCCGCGAATATTTCGAGCTCGCCGCGATGCGCTTCCGGCCGCCGGCGGAGGCCAAGGCGATGCGGCGCGACAATGCGATCACGGTGTTCACCGCGGGGCTGATCATCGCGGCCTTCGTCACCATCCCGATCGTGAACCTGGCGACGCCGCTATTCGGCATGGCGTTCATGGTCCACCTGCACAAGCGCCTATCCGGACCGCGGCCCGAGCTGATCGAGCCGTCGCCGGAGCGCCGGCTGCGCAGCCTCTAGCGCCATCATCCGCGGCGACAGGCTCGTCGCCTTGCTGCGGGCGAAGGGGATCAGCAGGAAGCCGAGCAGCGCGACACCAGCGAGCAGCGACCAGGCCTCGTTGACGCACAGCGCCAGCGAGGCCTTCTCCACCAGCGGCCGGACATAGGCGATCGCCTGCTCCTCCGAGATGCCGCGCGGCCGGTTGCGCAGCAGCTCCGGCGCGAGCCCGATCGCCTTGGCTGCCGCGGTATCGCCGGCCAGCAGGCGGTCGCGAAACGCCTGGGCATGCATGGCGACGCGGCCATAGAGGATGGTGTCGATCAGCGCGATGCCGATGGCGCCGCCGAGATTACGCATCAGGTTGAACAGCCCGCTGGCATCGGCGACCTCGGCCTGCGGCAGGTCGCCGAGCGCGATCCGCGTCGGCGGCAGCAGGCAGAACATGATGCCGACGCCGCGCACCACCTGCGGCCAGAACATCTCCTGATAGTCTGCGGCCGGCGGCTGGAACGCGCTCGCGGCCAGACCGGAGCCGAACAGCACGAAACCGAACGCCGTCAGGAGACGCGCGTCGACCTTGCCGTCCAGCGCCGTCACCAGCGGAGCGGCGATCAGTTGCGCCACGCCGGTGACCAGCATGATCTTGCCGATCTCGAACGCATCGTGACCGCGCACGAAAGCGAGGAACACCGGCATCAGATAGACCGAGCCGAACAGCCCGATGCCGAGACAGAAGCTCGACAGGCAGCCGAGCGTGAACGTCCGCCGCTGAAAGCTGCCAAGCCGCAGGATCGGATGCGGTGAGGTCAGCAGGCGCTGGACGAGCAAGGTAAGGCACGACGCGCTCAGCACCAGGAACGCGATGCAGTTCGACGACAGCCAGCCGCCCTTCGGCGCCTCCTTCAGCCCGAGCTCGAGGCTGGCCAGGGACACTGCGAGCAGCAGCAGCGCAAACAGGTCGAGCTTGTCGAGCTCCGCGAGGTCCATGCGCTGCTTCGGCAGCAGGCCGGGCGTCGCCAGCGCGGCGACGAGGCCGGGCGCGATGTTGATCAGGAACAGCCAGGGCCACGACCAGGTGTTGGTGATGAAGCCGCCGACGACCGGGCCGATGGTCGGCGCGAGCACCGCGACCACGCCGCCGATCGTCGTCGCGACCGCGTGCAGGCGCGGTGGAAACAGCAGGAACACGGCGGAGAACACCACGGGAATCAAGAGACCACCGAAGAAGCCCTGCAGCACGCGGAACGCCAGCAGCGTGTGAAAATCGCCGCTGAACGCGCAACCGAGCGAGGCGGCGGTGAAGATGCCGACGGCGCCGACGAACAGCCAGCGCAACGTGAACACGCGCGTGAGCAACCCGGTCAGCGGAATGGCGATGATCTCGGCGATCAGATACGCCGTCTGGATCCAGCTCATCGCCTCCGGCGTGATGCCGAGCGCCTCCTGGATGGTCGGCAGCGACGTCGCCACCACCTGGATGTCCAGGATCGCCATGAACATGCCGACGCACATCAGGATGAAGCCGAGCCAGGTGGCGAGGCTCGGACGATCCTGCGGCTCGGCCGATGCGCTCATGCGGTCTGGCCGCCGCCGATGCCGGTGAGTGCTTCCGATTCGGCGCGGATGCGGATGAACAGCACCGCCGCATTCAGGCCGGAGAAGATCAGGGCGATCAGTGGCAGATGCAGCGCCAGCGGCAGCAGCGCGATCTCGGCTGCGACCACCAGATAGTTCGGATGCGAGATGTAACGATAGGGACCATCGGTGACGAGGGGCGCCCCCGGCAGGATGATGATGCGCGTCGTCCAGCGCGGACCGAGCGTCGCCAGCACCCACCAGCGCAGCCCCTGCAGCAGCACGAAGCCGCTCAAGAGCCACGGGTCGACCTCCTGGTCGGCGCCGAGCAGCCACAGCGATACCAGCCAGGCCGCATGCATCGAGATCATCAGCGGATAATGATCCGCCCCGACCTCGACCGCGCCCATGGCACGCAGGCGCTTGGTGTTGTGGCGGGCGAGCACGAGCTCGCCGAGCCGCTGCATGGTGACGAGGGCGAGGACGAAGGCGGCGAAGGTCATGCGGCGTGCCTCAATGAAACGCAGCTTGCGGTGAACCCAGGTCCGAGCGCAGTCAGCACCGAGCGCGGCGGCAAGCCCCGCGCTCGGGCGCGCTCCAGCACGAACAGCACCGTCGGCGCGGACATGTTGCCGTAGTCGGCGATGATCTCGCGCTCATGATCCAGCGTGCCCTGATCCAGCGACAGGGCGCGCTCCAGCGCCGTGATCACCTTGGCGCCGCCGGGATGGCAGACGAAGCGGTCGACGTCGGCAGGCGCGAGCTTCATCCGGTCCAGGATCTCGTTGACCGCGGGGCCCATGTTCTCGGTGACGAAGTCCGGAATGGTGCGCTGGAAGATCACGCCAAAACCTTCGGGATCGACGCTCCAGCCCATGATGTCGAGCGTATCGGGCCACAGCTTCTCGCCGGTCGCCTCGACGCGGATAGCGCCGCCATCGCCGGCGCGCAGGATCGCGGCCGCCGCGCCATCGCCGAACAGGCTCAGCGCGACGATGTTGGCCTTCGTCAACTCATCATGGCGGACAGCCAGTGTGCACAGTTCGAAGGTCACCAGCAGCACGTTGGTGCCGGGCCGGGCCTGCGCCAGGCGCGCGGCGATCGACAGGCCCGAGACGCCGCCGGCGCAGCCGAGCCCGAACACCGGCACGCGCGACACGTCCGCGCGAAAACCCAGGCGGCCGGCGACGCGCGCTTCCAGGGTCGGCGTCGCGATGCCGGTCGAGCTCACGGTGACGATGGTGTCGATGTCGGCGGCGTTGAGATCGGCCTGCGCGAGCGCCTTGTTCGCCGCGTCGACGAACAGCGCCTCGGCGCCTTCGAGATAGGCTTCGGTGCGCTCCGGCCAGCCGCGCCGCTCCATGTACCATTCGATCGGCTTGACGCCGTAGCGCTGGCGGATGCCGGTGTTGGCGAACAGGCTCGCCATCGTGTCGAACTGCGGAAAGCGCGGCGCCAGCACCACGCGGGCGGCCTCCATCACTTCGTTCTGGCGAAACTGATGCGGTGGCACCGAGGTCGCGAGCGACACGAGTGCGGCAGTGTTGTCCATGCGGCTGATCCTTCAACGTCCCGGCGCAGAAAGGTCCGAGAACGCGGGAATCGTCACGCGCCACTCACATCGCCCCGGATTACGGGTGTCATCTTATGTCCAATGCGGGCGGCGATGTGGCCCGGCCATGGTGAGACGGCGTCGCGCCGTGACACAATAGTGACTGTCAAACGCGTTCTCAGGCGAAACCGTTCGTCACACACAACGTATCAGGCGGTCTTCTCCGGCCAGCGGCAGAGGTCCTTGATCAGGCACAGCTCGCAGCGCGGCTTGCGCGCCAGGCACGTGTAGCGGCCGTGCAGGATCAGCCAGTGATGGGCATGCAGCATGAACTCGGCCGGGATCGCCTTCTCCAGCCCGAGCTCGACCTCGAGCGGCGTCTTGCCGGGTGCCAGCCCGGTGCGGTTGCCGACGCGAAACACGTGGGTGTCGACCGCCATCGTGTGCTCGCCGAACGCCATGTTGAGCACGACGTTCGCGGTCTTGCGGCCGGCACCGGGCAGCGACTCGAGCTCGGCGCGCGTGCGCGGCACCTCGCCGCCGAATTCGCTGATCAGCTTCTGCGACAGCGCGATCACGTTCCTGGCCTTGGTGCGGTAGAGGCCGACGGTCTTGATGTAGTCGCGGAGCTTGTCCTCGCCGAGCGCGATCATCTTCTGCGGCGTGTCGGCGACGGCGAACAGCGGCCGCGTCGCCTTGTTGACGCCGGCGTCGGTCGCCTGCGCCGACAGCACCACGGCCACCAGCAAGGTGTAGGGGTTGAGGTGCTCGAGCTCGCCCTTCGGCTCGGGATTGGCCTGAGCGAAGCGGCTGAAGGCCTCGCGGATCTCGGCCGGCGTCCAGGGCCTGGCCGCCTTCAACGCTGTCTTGACCGGCCGGGCAGGGCTCTTCAGCTTGGCCGTCGGAGCCTTCTTGGCGGCCCGTTTCGAGGCGGCCTTGAGGGCTGACTTGGGAGCGGCCTTGGGAGCGGCCTTCTTCAAGGGGCTGCGAACCGGCGCCGGCTTGGCGCGTTGGGGGCGGGTGATTTTGGCCATGATCCGGGTATACTGAGGCCCCATGACGCCAGGCAATGCTTTTGCGTATCAGGAGACCGGCACTGACGCCGCTGATCCCGAGCTGTTTTCGGCCCGGCTGACGCCGCATCGCTCGCTCAACCGCACCGGCTTTCTGGTGCTGATGGTCGTGGTCTGCGCCATCAGCTTCATCGGCGGCATCGCCTCGCTCTTGATGGGCGCCTGGCCGGTGCTCGGCTTCTTCGGCCTGGATGCGCTCGCGATCTACTGGGCCTTCAAGGTCAACTTCCGCCGCGCCAACGCCTATGAGGACGTCTCGATCACCCTGACCGAGCTGCGCCTGCGCCGCGTCAGCCACAAGGGCCACGTCATGGAATGGCGCTTCAACCCGCTCTGGGTGCGGCTCGACCAGGAGACCCACGAGGAGTTCGGTATCGAGCGCCTCTACCTGGTGGCGCGCGGCCAGCGCGTCGCCATCGCGAGCTTTTTGGGCCCGGAGGAGAAAGCCAGTTTTGCGAAGGCCCTCACGGCCGGGCTGCAGGCCGCGAAGCGCGGGCCGGTGTACAACCCGCTGTAGCGCGTCCAAGGGCACTGACTGCGGGCAGCTCTACCCAGGCGAAAGCGCCGCTAACACCCTCCGGCGTCGTTCCGGGGCGCGCGCAGCGCGAGCCCGGAACCCATACCCACAGGACCTTGTGTGGGGCACGCGGGTAGTGGGCATCTCGCCTCACACGTCTTCTCGTGGTTATGGATTCCGGGCTCATCGCTGCGCGATGCCCCGGAATGACGGAGCAAGCCGGGAAACTCCTGTTTCAAGCCGAAGCCGATCGCAACGCCCCTAGCCTCCCGATCGGAAATCGGGTGGAGTCCGCGCCCCGGCCGCCCTACATCCGGATCATGATGACCCTCGCCATTCACGATTCCGCCCTGGCCAAGCCGGGCCCGCAACAATCGGCCGCGCTGCGCGACTACGATGCGGTGCGCCGCGCGATCGCGTTCATCTCCGAGCACTGGCGCCGGCAGCCGACCATCGAGGACATGGCCGACGCCGCCAGCAACTCACGCCCGACGAGTTGCACCATCTGTTCCGGCGCTGGGCCGGGCTGACGCCGAAGGCGTTCATGCAGGCACTGACGCTCGATCACGCCAAGGGCCTGCTGAAGAGCTCAGCCAGCGTGCTCGACGCCGCGCTCGACTCGGGGCTTTCAGGCCCCGGCCGGCTGCACGATCTGTTCGTCACCCATGAAGCGATGTCGCCCGGCGAATGGAAGACCGGCGGCGCCGGCACCACGCTTCGTTACGGCTTCCACCCCTGCCCGTTCGGCATCGCGCTGGTGATGGCCACCCCGCGTGGCCTCGCCGGCCTCGCCTTCGCCGACCCCGGCGAGGAGGCTGGCGCGCTCGCCGACATGAAGAGCCGCTGGCCCCGCGCCACCTATATCGAAGACGTCCCCGGCACCGCCGGCCTCGCCCAGCGCATCTTCGACAAGACCCTGTGGCGGCCCGACCAGCCCTTGCGCGTCGTCCTGATCGGCACCGACTTCGAGGTCCGCGTCTGGGAGACCCTGCTCAAGATCCCCATGGGCCGCGCCGTCTGCTACTCGGACATCGCGACCCGGCTGGAGTCGCCGAAAGCCTCGCGCGCGGTGGGCGCGGCGGTCGGCAAGAACCCGATCTCGTTCGTCGTGCCCTGCCATCGCGCGCTCGGCAAGACCGGCGCGCTGACGGGCTATCATTGGGGGCTCACGCGCAAGCAGGCGATGCTTGGGTGGGAAGCGGGGCAGGTGGGGATGGGGTAGAGCGGCGAGGCCGCTGCTACTCTCGCTGTCATCGTCCGCGAACGCTGACGATCCAGTAAGCACCGACGTCTCGAGTCTCGCGACCGTCACGGCGTGCTGGATGCCCCGCCTGCGCGGGGCATGACGACTGTAAAACTACGCAGCTTTTCATACGACACGAATTCCAGTCAGGCGCCACTCTCTCCGCCGTCATTCCGGGGCGTGCGCAACACGAGCCCGGAATCCATCGCATGGCAGATCGTGGCGGCTGCGCTGCGCGAACGTCGCCAACTTTCGATGATGCCGACGGCAGGCGCCGCGATCTCAGTCTCACCCTCCCCTGGAGGGGGAGGGTCGATCGCGCGCGAAGCGGGCGAGCGGGGTGGGGTGAGCCGCGGAAACCGGTGCAAGTGGAGAGATCATCCCACCCCGGCACACATGCGCTCCGCGCATCTGAGCCGACCCTCCCCTCCAGGGGAGGGTGACAGCGGGGCTCACCTCGGCTGCTCTCAATTCTCTGCCCTTGAGAACGGGCAGAGGGAGCGCAGCGTCGATACGGCGGGGGCTGGGCTTCAACTCATGGGGATGCGATCACCCATGAGAAGTGGAATCTTGCGACGGTCCTAGCCCGCCAGGTCCAGCTTGGACTCCACCGTCGAGTCCGCGTTCAGGCGATAGATGATCGGCACGCCAGTCGCCAGCTCGCGCTTCAGGATGCCTTCGGGCGTCAGCTTTTCCAGCACCATGATCAGGGCGCGCAGCGAGTTGCCGTGGGCGGCGACCAGGGTGCGCTGGCCGCGGAGGACGCCGGGAAGAATTTCTTGGACGTAGTAGGGCAGCGCGCGGGCGAGCGTGTCCTTGAGGCTCTCGCCGCCGGGCGGCGGGACGTCGTAGGAGCGGCGCCAGATGTGGACCTGCTCCTCGCCCCATCTGGCGCGGGCGTCGTCCTTGTTGAGGCCCGAGAGGTCACCATAGTCGCGCTCGTTGAGCGCGAGGTTCTTGGCTGTCGGCAGGCCGGTCTGGCCGAGCTCGGTCAGGATCAGGTCGAGCGTGTGCTGGGCGCGCGTCAGCACCGAGGTGAAGGCGACGTCGAAGACCAGTCCCTGCGCCTTCAGCTTGCGCCCGGCCTCCTTGGCCTCGGCCACGCCCTGCTCGGTCAGGTCCGGATCCTTCCAGCCGGTGAACAGGTTCTTCAGATTCCACTCGCTCTGGCCGTGGCGCACCAGCACCAGGAGACGTTCGCTCATCAGTTCGCTTCCATCGACGTTGAACTAGAAAAGGTCCTTGAGGCCGAGCACGTCGTCCATCGTGTAGTAGCCCGGCGGCTTGCCATGGGCCCACAGCGCCGCCTTCAGCGCGCCATGGGCGAAGATCATGCGGTCCTCGGCCTGGTGCGACAGCACCAGCCGCTCCGAGGGTCCGGCGAAGATGACGCTGTGATCGCCCGCCGCCGTGCCGCCGCGCAGCGAGGCGAAGCCGATGTCGCCGCTGCGGCGCTCGCCGGTGATGCCGTCGCGGCCGCGCGCGGAATGCTCGTCGAGCGCGATGCCGCGGCCCTCGGCGGCGGCCCGGCCGAGCATCAGCGCCGTGCCCGAGGGCGCGTCGACCTTGTGCTTGTGGTGCATCTCGAGGATCTCGATGTCGAAGCCGGCATCGAGCGACTTCGCCACCTGCTTGACCAGCGCCGCCAGCAGGTTGACGCCGAGGCTCATATTGCCGGACTGCACGACGATGGCGCGCTTGGTGACGCTCCTGATGACGGCGTCGTCCGACGCGGACAGGCCGGTGGTGCCGACGACGTGGACGATGCCGCGCTGGGCGGCGATGGCGACATTGGCGATGGTCGCGGCCGGGACGGTGAAATCGAGGATGCCGTCGGCCTCGGCCGACATGCTCCAGAGGTCGCCCGACAGCTTGATGCCGTTGGCGGGCAGGCCGGCGAGGGCGCCGGAGTCCTTGCCGATCAGCTCCGAGCCGGGGGCTTCGAGCGCGCCCGCCAGCACGGCGCCGTCGGTCTCGGCGATCGCGCGCACCAGGGCGCGGCCCATGCGGCCGCCGGCTCCGGCAACGATCAAGCGCATCTTGGACATGTCAACTCCTCTGCCCCTTCAAGGGCTATAGCCGGGGCTGATAGCGGCGGCAACCGAGCGAGGCCACGTCGACGGTGGCCGGGGCGGGCGGCGATCAGGGCTGCGGGCCGTCATAGCCCTCGATGATCACCAGATCGCCTTGCGAATGCGGCGCGCGCATCGCCACCAGCCGCTGGTATTCAGGGGAATTGTAGCACGCCAGCGCGGTCGCGTAGTCCTTGAACTCGATCACGACGTTGCGCGAGCGCGAGGTGCCTTCCTTGGTCTCGTACTGGCCGCCGCGGACCAGGAATTTGGCGCCGTACTGGTGGAACACGGCGCCGTTCTGCGCGACGTAGTCCTTGTAGCCGTCCATGTTGTGCACGTCGATCCGCGCGATCCAATAGGCCTTGGGCATCCCTGTCGTCTCCTTGCTCTCTGGCGCGCTTGCTCAAGCTCGGTTGGTCTTGCCGACCAGCGCGACGGCGCTGGCGATGTCGGCGACGATGCTCTCGGCGGCCGCCGCCGGATCGGCGGCGCCGGTGACGGGACGGCCGACGACGAGGCGGTCGGCGCCGCCGGCGATCGCCAGCGCCGGGGTCATGATGCGCTTCTGGTCGCCAACGTCCGATCCCGCCGGGCGGATCCCGGGGGTCACGAGCTGCATATCAGGGCCGACCAGCGGGCGGATGAGCTGGGTCTCCTCCGGCGACAGGATCAGGCCGTGGATGCCGATCTCCTTGGCCTGCCTGGCGCGGTGCGCCACGAGTTCCTTGACACCCATGGCGTAGCCGGCGGCGGAGAGGTCAGCATCGTCGTAGGAGGTCATGACGGTGACGGCGAGCAGCTCGAGGCTGGAGCCGGCAGCGCCGGCGAGCGCCGCCTTCATGCTCTGGGAGAAGCCGTGCACGGTGAGGAAGCGCGCGCCGAGCCTGGCGATCTGCCGGGTGGCGCGCTCGACGGTGTTCGGGATGTCGTGCAGCTTGAGGTCCATGAACACGTGCTTGCCCTCGGCCGCGAGCCGTTCGGCGAGACCGAGGCCGCCGGCATAGGTCAGCTCCATGCCGATCTTGTAGAACGTCACGGCGTCGCCGAGCCGTGCGATCATGGCTTCGGCCTCCGCCACGCTCGGCAGATCGAGCGCCACGATCAGGCGGTCGCGGGGAGCAATCTCGGTCGGCATGTCACCTCACATCGTATGTTGCGCTGTTGCGATCAGCTCCCGCACCAGCGCGTCGAGCGCCGTGATGTCGGCGGGCAGTTTGAGCCGGTCCATGTCGTTGTAGGCCTTGTCTGCGAAGGCCAACGCAAGCTGGCTCGGGATCACCGTCGCGTTGCAGGCCGTCAGCATCAGCCGCAAGGCCGAGAGCGCACGCACGCCGCCAAAGCGGTTCTCGGAGGCGGCGGCGATCGCAAACGGCCTGCTGCGGAACACCGCGCCGCGGCTGCCCGGCGGCTCGTCGACGCGCGAGATCCAGGTGATGGCGTTGGTCAGCAGCGGCGGCACCGAGGCGTTGTATTCCGGCGTCACCAGCAGCACGGCATGATGGACGCCGATCATGCGCGTCAGATTCACGGCGTGAAGTGGAATGCCCGATTGCGCCTCTAGGTCGGCGTCGTAGATCGGCAGCGGAAAGTCGGCGAGCGAGATGCGGGTGATGTCGGCGCCGGCCTGCACGAACTGATAGGCGGCGGCCGCGGCGAGCTTCGCGTTGTGCGAGCCGGCCCGCGTCGAACCGGGGATGATGAGCATCTTCAGCGCGGACATCGTGAGGTCGGTCAACGACCCGCCACGAAGGATCGCGGCCGCCGGTCAGGGCTTGCGATACACCCAGACGCGCGCTGGCGGAAGATTCATCCAGATGCGCTCGGAGGCCTGCGTGGTAACGCCGGGCAGCGACTTCGGAATCGGCGGCACGACGGAGTAGGTGAACTGCACGAACGGCGCATTCGGCGACATCGCCGCGAACGCATCGCGGATCAGCTTCATGCGGGTCAGCATCGGCTTGGTCACGAGCGGCAGGCCGGAGACGACGGCCGAGGCCGGGGCGCCGAGCACGTTCCAGAGCGTGTCGCGAAGGCGATAGGCGTCGCCCTGGACCACCTTGGCCTGCGGGTAGCGGTCGCGCAGCAGGGCGCAGAAGCCCGGATTGTACTCGACCAGCACCAGCCGCTTCTGATCGACGCCATGTTCGACCAGCGCATTGGTGATCGCGCCGGTGCCCGGTCCGAGCTCGATGACGGGGCCTGTCCCGTGCGGATCGACGTACTGCGCCATGGTGCGGGCCAGCAGTCGGCCCGACGGCATGACGGCGCCCATGTGCAGCGGCTTTTCGATCCATGAGCGGAGGAAGCGCACTTCGTCGTCCAGACGGAGAGGCTTTTTCGACGCACGCACGGACGTTTGCAGGGGCATCTCAGTACCAGACGGGACCGTCTTCACGGCGATGTCAGAAAAGAGTCACAAAGACGTATAGGGCGCAGGCGGGGCGGTCAAGCCGAACCGTAACGTAGGATTAAGGCTGGCGGGTCCGCGCTCTTACAGTTGCATTCGATAATTTTTTGCATGTGCGGAGCAGCAAATTCGCTCGAAATCGACATTCCGATGCCAATCAGCGAAAGCACCAGGTCCCGCGGTTCTGCACTCACGGCTCAGCTCGCCGCCTTGCCGAAGAAGTCCTTGACCTTGGTGAAGAAGCCGGCGGCCTCGGGCTGGGTCGCTCCCGAGGACAGCTTCTCGAACTCGGCCAGCAATTCCTGCTGCTTCTTGGTCAGGTTCTGCGGCGTCTCGACAACGATCTGGACATACATGTCGCCGGTCTGGCGCGAGCGCAGCACCGGCATGCCCTTGGCCGCGATCCGGAACCGGCGCCCGGACTGCGCACCGGCGGGAATCTTCACCTTGGTCTTGCCCTTGTCGATCGTGGGCACCTCGAACTCGCCGCCGAGCGCCGCGGTCACCATCGAGATCGGCACCCGGCAGTGCAGGTCGGCGCCGTCGCGCTGGAAGAACTCGTGAGCCGTCAACGACAGGAAGATGTAGAGATCGCCCGGCGGCCCGCCGCGCAGGCCCGCCTCGCCCTCGCCGGCGAGACGGATGCGGGTGCCGTCCTCGACGCCCTGGGGAATGTTGACGGACAGCGTGCGGTCACGGGTGACGCGGCCGGAGCCGGAGCATGACGGACAGGGGTCCTCGATCATCTGGCCGCGGCCGTGACAGCCGGGGCAGGTCCGCTCCAGGGTGAAGAAGCCCTGCGCCTGTCGCACGCGGCCGGCGCCGCCGCACATCGCGCATGTCTTCGGCTTGGTGCCGGCCTTGGCGCCGGTGCCGGAGCAGGATTCGCAGGTCACCGAGACCGGAATTTCGATCTGCGCGGTCTTGCCCTGGAACGCCTCTTCCAAGGTGATTTCCATGTTGTAGCGCAGATCGGCACCGCGCTCGCGTCCGGTGCCGCCACGGCGCTGCCCGGCCATGCCGAACAGGTCTTCGAAGATGTCGGAGAACGAGGAGGCGAAGCCGGCGCCGAAGCCGTGCGCCCCGCCCATGCCGCCCTGCTCGAAGGCGGCGTGGCCATAGCGGTCGTAGGCGGCGCGCTTGTCGGCGTCGCGCAGCACCTCATAGGCCTCGTTGATTTCCTTGAATTTCACTTCGCTGGAGGCATCGCCCGGATTCTTGTCCGGGTGCCACTTCATGGCCAGCTTGCGGAAGGCGGCCTTGAGCTTGCTCTCGTCGGCGTCGCGCTCGACTTCCAGGGTCTCGTAGTAGCAGCGCTTGGTGGACATCAATCAAACCCGCCCGAACTTCGCCCAACAGGAACGGCTGGCGCGATCGCCGCGCGCGTTCCGGGTCAATGAAAATGACCCCCATCCAACGAGCCGCTGAAAGCGCTCTTTGGCATGGGGGTCATGGTCACTACCTCTGCCTCAGTTAAGCAGATTTCTTCTTGTCGTCGTCGACCTCGGTGAACTCCGCGTCGACCACGTCATCCTTGGCGGCGTCGCGGGCCGCATCGCTCTCGGCCTGCTGCTTGTACATGGCCTCGCCGAGCTTCATCGACGCCTGGGCCAGCGTATTGGTCTTGGCCTTGATCGCCTCGGCATCGTCGCCCTTCAGCGCTTCCTTGAGATCGCTGACGGCATCCTCGATGGCACGGCGCTCGGTGTCGGCGACCTTCGAGCCATGCTCGGCCAGAGCCTTCTCGGTCGAGTGCACCAGCGCGTCGGCATGGTTCTTGGCGTCGACCGCCTCGCGGCGCTTCTTGTCCGCCACAGCGTTGGCCTCGGCGTCCTTGACCATCTTGTCGATATCGGCCTCCGACAGACCACCCGAGGCCTGGATGCGGATCTGCTGCTCCTTGCCGGTGGCCTTGTCCTTGGCCGACACGTTGACGATGCCGTTGGCGTCGATGTCGAACGTCACCTCGATCTGCGGCATGCCGCGCGGGGACGGCGGAATGCCCATCAGGTCGAACTGGCCGAGCATCTTGTTGTCGGCCGCCATTTCGCGCTCACCCTGGAAGACCCGGATGGTGACCGCGTTCTGATTGTCCTCGGCGGTCGAGAACACCTGGCTCTTCTTGGTGGGGATCGTGGTGTTGCGGTCGATGATGCGGGTGAACACGCCGCCCAAGGTCTCGATGCCCAGGGACAGCGGGGTCACGTCGAGCAGCAGCACGTCCTTGACGTCGCCCTGCAGCACGCCGGCCTGAATGGCCGCACCGATCGCCACGACCTCGTCGGGGTTGACGCCCTTGTGCGGCTCCTTGCCGAAGAACTGCTTCACCATCTCCTGGATCTTCGGCATGCGGGTCATGCCGCCGACCAGCACCACTTCGCCGATCTCGCCAGCGGTGAGGCCGGCATCCTTCAGCGCCTTGCGGCACGGCTCGATGGTCTTCTCGACGAGGTCGGCCACCAGCGCCTCGAACTTGGCGCGGGTCAGCTTCATCGTCAGATGCTTCGGACCGGACTGGTCCGCGGTGATGAAGGGCAGGTTGATCTCGGTCTGGGTGGTCGACGACAGCTCGATCTTGGCCTTCTCGGCAGCTTCCTTGAGGCGCTGCAAAGCGAGCTTGTCGTTGCGCAGGTTGATGCCCTGCTCCTTCTGGAATTCGTCGGCGAGGTAGCTGACCAGACGCATGTCGAAGTCTTCACCACCGAGGAAGGTGTCGCCATTGGTCGACTTCACCTCGAACACGCCGTCGCCGATCTCCAGGATCGAGACGTCGAAGGTGCCGCCGCCGAGGTCGTACACGGCGATGGTGCCGGCCTTGGTCTTGTCGAGGCCGTAGGCGAGCGCGGCCGCGGTCGGCTCGTTGATGATGCGCAGAACCTCGAGGCCCGCGATCTTGCCGGCGTCCTTGGTGGCCTGACGCTGGGCGTCGTTGAAATAGGCGGGGACGGTGATGACGGCCTGGTCGACCTTCTGGCCGAGATGGGCTTCCGCGGTCTCCTTCATCTTCTGCAGGATGAAGGCGGAGACCTGCGAGGGCGAATAGGTCTTGCCGTCGGCCTCGACCCAGGCGTCGCCGTTGCCGGCCTTGACGATCTTGTAGGGGACGAGCTTCTTGTCCTTCTCGACCATCGGGTCGTCGTAGCGGCGGCCGATGAGGCGCTTGACCGCAAAGAAGGTGCGCTCGGGGTTGGTCACGGCCTGGCGCTTGGCCGGCTGACCGACCAGACGTTCACCGTCGTCACTGAAGGCGACGATCGACGGCGTGGTGCGCATGCCCTCGGCGTTCTCGATGACTTTCGACGATTTGCCGTCCATGACGGCCACGCACGAATTCGTGGTGCCGAGATCGATCCCGATGACCTTTCCCATGGTCTCATATCCTTCTTTTTGCGGCAGGTTGGGTGGGGCCCTGACGGCGCCCCCATCCAAAACCCCCTCAGATCAAATGCTCGCGATATTGCGACGATGAGCGTCATATAGGAGGGGGGGAGTGGCCCGCAAGGACCGGACCAGGGGTTCGACCCCACGAAAATCACGGCCGCCGCCCAAGGTCATCATGGAGACATCAGAGCGGCCCATCGGGCCCGGCGGCGACGCGGAACGGCGGCTCGGACCGGAGGCGACTGCGCGGGTCCACCTGTCGGCACATCGAACGGCTGGTGCGAAATGCAGGGTGTGCGATCGCCGGCAAGTGCGACAGACCCGGTACCGCTGATCTGCCCCAATGACCGAAATGCGTTGTTAACCCACGGGCCCTAGCCTGCCGCACTCCTGGGACGGGAATGAGGCATGGTCATCGACACCGATTGGGGCTTTCCGCAACGCGCGCGTGAAGCCGGCCAGGCCACGTTCCCGAGACTGCTGATCTGCGCCATCGTGGTTGCAGCCGCGTGGCTGCGGTACGTCCTTCCCCTCAATGTCGACGTCAGCTGGTGGCTCCTCGTCAGCGAGCGCATGCTCGATGGCCAGCGACTCTACGTCGACATCCTCGAGACGAATCCGCCCATGGCGGGATCGGTCTATCTTCTGGCGGTCGCACTGGCGCGTGCGATCCATCTCAGGCCCGAGCTGGCGACGAATATCCTGATCTTCGCACTGACCCCAGCATCCCTGACGCTGGTGTGGCTGGTGCTGCGGACATCGGCCCTGCGCCATCGGCTCGCGGACGGCCGGCTGGCGGCTTGGACGACCGCCCTGCTCCTGATCGCGCCGATGTATGATTTCGGCCAGCGGGAACATCTGGCCCTGATCACGATATTGCCGGCGATCGCGGTGTATATCCTGCGCGCCGAGGGCGAGCGGATAGCCCCGACGGCCATGCTCATCGCCGGGCTCAGCGCCGGCCTCACGATGAGCTTCAAGCCCTATTTCGCCTTCAGCGTCGGCTTCTGCATTCTCGCCGCCGCCGCGCAGGCGCGCGACTGGCGCGTGCTGTTCGCGCTGGAGAACTGGATCGCCGCGGCCCTGGTGCTGCTCAACGCGGCGTGCATCTACCTGTTCTTTCCCGAATATTTCACGGTCATCTATCCGCTGGTCCGCGACGTCTATCTGCTTCTGAAGGCGCCCGTACCGACCATCCTCGTCACTCTGCCGATGGGCCTGTGGCTCGCCGCGGCAATCATCGTCCTCCTCCTGCAGCGCCGGCAATACGAGCGCGACGCGGCGTCCTTCACCACGCTGGCCGGATCGCTCGGCTTCCTGGTGTCGTTCGTCGCGCAGCAGAAAGGCTGGGGCTATCACGCCTACCCCATGGTCGCGCTGGCGCTGCTGGCCGCCGGCCTTGCGGTGTCGGCGATCGACAGCAGCCGCGACGCGCGACGCTGGCCGCGTGCCGCCACCGCTCTCGCCGGCGCCGTGCTGTTCGTGCAGACCTGCTTCTGGTTCAATGGCAGCGTCGACGTCCGGCAGATCGAAGCCCAGGTGGCGCGGCTCGGTCCGCACCCGAGCATGCTGGTGCTCAGCGCGGCTGCGGTCATCGGCCACCCCATGGTGCGGACCCTCGATGGCACCTGGATCTCGCGCCAGGAGGCGTTCTGGGTCCGAGAAATCGTTCGCCGCTCGCAACAGGACGGAACCATCGATTCACAGACGGCGCAGAGGCTCGCGCCCTACGTGGAACGCGAACGCGCCGGGATCGTCGCCGACTTCCGGAAACAGCCGCCCGACGTCGTCCTGATCGACAATCAGAACAGCGACTGGGGCGATTGGGCGCGTTCCGACCCCGAACTCAGGGCTCTGCTCGAGCCCTATGTGCTGGTACAGACCGTCGACGGCGTCGAAATCCTGAAACGCAGCTAGCGCTGGACCATCCTGAATCCGCCTTTCGAGGCGAATTATCCGCGAAATGCGCCCCTGCGGGGTCCCGCCAATCGCCGCAGGCGATCAAAACCGCGCGCCCGGCCTGTTGCGGGGGGCGCAAAGCCGCTAAAAGCGTGCCCGCCGAAGACCACGCTGGCGAGGATCCCGACCGCCTCGGCACGAGGCCTCGGTCAACGAGGCAATGTTGATGATGATCGTTCGATTTTTCGCCGCGGCCACCCTGCTGATGTCGCTGCTGCACCCCGCATTGGCCGCCGACGCCATATTTCCGCCCGGCGTCCGCATCGGGCTCGCGCCCCTGGTGGGACTCGCCAAGGCCAAGACGTTCTCCGGCTTCGAAACCGAGGACCAGAGCGTCAAGGTGCTGCTGACCGAACTGCCGGCGGCCGCCTATGGCGAGGTGAAGAATGCGTTTACCGCCAATCCCGCCGGGACCGGCAGCGTCAAGCCGGAGAGCATCGAGACCGCTGCCGGCACCGCCTACTACACGGTGGAGAACGGCCGGGATGGCGCCACGCCAGTGCGGCGCTACTCGATGATCCTGCCCGGCAACGGCTTCTCCGGCTACGTGGCCGTGCAGATCCCGGAGACCGCGAGCCGGATCTATACCGACGATGCCGTGCGCCAGATGTTCGCCTCCGCCGTCGTCCGCAAGGACGTTCCGGTCGACGAGCAGCTCGCGATGATGCCGTTCAAGGTCACCGACCTCTCCGGGTTCAAGACCATCCGCACGCTCGGGCCGGGCGCCCTGATCCTGGCCGATGGCGAAGAGGACAAGGGCTTCGAGGCCGCGCCCTTCGTGGTGATCGGGCTGGTGGCCGGCGTCGCCCCGGAGGCAGGCGACCGCGCGCGCGTCGCGCAGCAGGCGGCCACCACCATTCCGGGCGTCCGCGAAGCGCGCATCACGATGTCCGAGCCGATCCGCATCGACGGCCAGCCGGCCTATGAGACCCGGATCGACGCCACCAGCGGCAAGGACAATACGCCGGTGACGGTGGTGCAGTGGCTGCGCTTCGGCGGGCCGAACACGTTGCGGATCATCGGCAGCGCGCCGCGCGACCAGTGGTCGGCGGCCTTCCCGCGCTTCCGCGCCGTCCGCGACGGCATCCAGCCGAGAGGCTGAGACCAGCCCGGCATCGGACGTCGTGATCACGTTGGCCACTCGCCGTGAGACGGACTACAAAGTCGCGCCGACAAACAAGAAGCCACGGGCATCGTTGCCCGTGGCTTGTTCATTCGATCGACAGGACGGCAGCGGGACGCCTGCCTAGGCTCGCCGTCAGGCGGCGCTGTTCGACTGATCGTTGCTCGCCGCCGGCGCCGCCTTCGCGCCACCCTTGGACACGCCGACCAGCGCGGGGCGCAGCACGCGCTCGCCGATCATGAAGCCGGCCTGCACGACCTGCACCACGGTACCGGACGGCACCGACGGATCCGGGACCTCGTACATCGCCTGCTGGAAGTTGGGGTCGAACTTCTGTCCCGTCGGATCGAACTTCTTGACGCCGTTCTTCTCCAGCGTGTTGAGCAGCGAGCGCTCGGTGAGCTCGACGCCCTCGATCAGCGACTTCAGGCCCGCATCGGCATTGGCGCGTGTCTCGGCCGGCACGGCATCGAGCGCGCGCTGCAGATTGTCGGCGATATCGAGCACGTCACGGGCGAAGCCGGTGATGCCGTACATGCGCGCATCGGCGACTTCACGGGCCGTCCGCTTGCGCAGGTTCTCCATCTCCGCGAGCGTGCGCAGCATCTTGTCGCGCGCGTCGGCCGCCTCCTTGGCAAGGGCCTCGGCCGAGCCGGCCTCAGGATCATCGGGCATGATGTAGGGCTTGGAGACGACGGGTTCGCTGGCCTGCGCCGGGTTTTCCGGATCATTCTTATGCAGGTCGGGATCGGTCATGGACAGACTCGCAAGTTCGGCTGACGGGTTTGGGGGATATGGGGCGGGATATCGTGCTTTGGGCGTCGAAAATCAAGCGCAGCCTGACCATTGCGCCCGGAGGCGCTGTCCGCGGGTGAACCAAGTCACGCGTCAGCCACCCAGCAGCCGGCTGACCAGACGCGCGGCATAATCGACCGTCGGAATCACCCGGGCATAGTTGAGCCGGGTCGGACCGATGACGCCGAGCACGCCGACGATGCGCCCCGTGGCGTCGGAATAGGGCGACACGATCGTCGACGAGCCCGACAGCGAGAACAGCTTGTTCTCCGAGCCGATGAAGATGCGGACACCTTCCGCGCTCTCCGCCCGTCCGAGCAGATCGACGACGCCGCGCTTGGTCTCGAGATCGTCGAACAGCCGCCGGACACGCTCGAGATCTTCGAGCGCATGCAGGTCCTCGAGCAGGTTGGCGTGGCCGCGCACGATGAGCTGCCGCTCGTCGCTGTCCCCTCCGGACCAGCTCGCGACTCCGGCGGCGATCACCTTCTGCGTCAACTGATCGAGCTCGGCACGGTCATGCGCCAGCGCGGTCTCGAGCTCGAGCCGCGCTTCCGCCAGCGTCCGTCCTCTGATGCGGGCATTGAGGAAATTGGACGCCTCGGTCAGCGCCGACGACGGCACGCCCGGCGGCAGGGTCAGGACCCGGTTCTCGACCTGTCCGTCTTCACCGACCAGAACGACGAGCGCGCGCTCGGGCTCGAGCCTGACGAACTCGATGTGCTTCAGGCGGGTGTTGGATTTGGCGGTGAGAACCACGGCAGCGGCACGGGTCAGACCCGACAGCCGGGTCAGCGCTTCGTCCAGCGCCGCTTCGACCGACTGCGCCTGGCCGACGGCCGCGAGCTGGCTCTGGATCGACTGCCGCTCGGCCTCCGTCATGTCGCCGACCTGCATCAGGGCGTCGACGAAGAAGCGCAGGCCAGCCTCGGTCGGCAGCCGGCCGGCCGAGGTGTGCGGCGCGTAGATGAGGCCGAGCTGCTCGAGATCGGCCATGACGTTGCGCACCGAGGCCGGCGACAGCGGAACCGCGATCAGCCGCGAAATGTTGCGCGAGCCGACCGGTTCGCCGGTCGCCAGATAGCTTTCGACGATCTGCCGGAAGATCTCGCGCGAGCGCTCGTTCAGGTGCGCCAGACCGGCCGGCGGTGTCATCAGGTTGATCGGATCGTGGTGGGCCACCAGATGCACTCCTCCCAGCTGCCTATAATGTGTCCATGCGGCGGCTCGGTGGCAAGCCGGTCGGCGCTCGCGGGCGAAGCCATGATAAACCCTTGCCGCTGCCGGTCCCGGCTCCTACAAGGCCCGTCAAAGTCGGTCTTTCGCGCGCTTTCACGGAGAGAATCATGCGGCCGAGCCGCCGTGCACCGGATGAACTGCGGGCCGTGAGCCTGGAACGCGGCGTCGTCAAATACGCCGAGGGCTCCTGCCTGGTGAAGTTCGGCGACACCCATGTCCTGGTCACCGCCACGCTCGAGGACCGGCTGCCGCCCTGGCTGAAGGGCCAGGGACGCGGCTGGATCACCGCCGAATACGGCATGCTGCCGCGCGCCACGCTGGAACGGACCCGGCGCGAGGCCTCCGCCGGCAAGCAGACCGGCCGCACCGTCGAGATCCAGCGCCTGATCGGCCGCTCGCTGCGCACCGCGATCGACCTGGAAGCGCTCGGCGAGCGCCAGATCACGGTCGATTGCGACGTGCTGCAGGCCGATGGCGGCACGCGCACGGCGTCGATCACCGGCGCCTGGGTGGCGCTGGCCGACTGCATCAAGTGGATGAAATCGCGCAACATGATCAAGACCGAGGTGCTGCGCGCCAACGTCGCCGCAATCTCCTGCGGCATCTACAACGGCACGCCGGTGCTGGATCTCGACTACGCCGAGGACTCCGAGGCCGAGACCGACGCCAATTTCGTCATGACCGGCGACGGCCGCATCATCGAGGTGCAGGGCACGGCGGAGAAGACGCCGTTCACCGAGGCCGAATTCCTGGCGCTGATGGCGCTCGCCCGCAAGGGCGTCGCGCGGCTGGTCGACCTGCAGAAGATGGCGGTCGCGTGAGCAGCCCGCACCGCAAGCTCACCGGTCGCATCATCATTGCGACCCACAATCCCGGCAAGCTTGCCGAGATGCGCGAGCTGCTCGCTCCCCATGGCGTCGAGGCGGTGTCGGCCGGCGATCTCGGCCTGGACGAGCCGGATGAGACCGGCGAGACCTTCCAGGCCAACGCCCGCATCAAGGCGGTCGCCGCGGCCAGAGCCGCGCAGCTTCCTGCCTTTGCCGACGATTCCGGCATCGTGGTTCATGCGCTCGATGGGGCGCCGGGGATCTATTCGGCGCGCTGGGCAGGACCGGACAAGGATTTCGCCGGCGCGATGACGCGCATCGAGCGCCTCCTGCAGGAGCGGGACGCGACTGGTGCCGACAAGCGTAGCGCCCATTTCGTCTCGGCGCTGTGCGTGGCGTGGCCGGACGGTCACGTCGAGGAGGTCGAGGCGCGGGTCGACGGCACCCTGGTCTGGCCGCCGCGTGGCACGGCGGGCTTCGGCTACGACCCGATGTTCCTGCCCGAGGGCCACGACCGGACCTTCGGCGAGATGACCAGCATCGAGAAACATGGCCTGCCGCCGCTCGGGCTCGGCCTGTCGCACCGGGCGCGCGCCTTCGTGAAACTCGCGGAGATCTGTCTTGAGCAGCGCTGACAGCGAAGCGTTCGGCGTCTATGTGCACTGGCCGTTCTGCCTGTCGAAATGTCCGTATTGCGACTTCAACAGCCACGTCCGGCATGCCGCCATCGATCAGGACCGCTTCGCCCGCGCCTTTGCGCAGGAGATCGCGACCACGGCCGCCCGCATTGGGCCGCGCACCGTCACGTCGATCTTTCTCGGCGGCGGCACCCCGTCGCTGATGCAGCCGCAGACGGTCGGCGCCATTCTCGACGCGATCGGCCGGCACTGGCACGTCGCTGGCGATGTCGAGGTGTCGCTCGAAGCCAACCCGACCAGCGTCGAGGCGACCCGCTTTGCCGGCTATCGCGCCGCGGGCGTCAACCGGGTCTCGCTCGGCGTCCAGGCGATGGACGATGCGTCGCTCAAGATGCTCGGCCGCCTGCACACCGCTGAAGAGGCGATGAAGGCGGTGGCGATCGCGCGCCATGCATTCGAGCGCTATTCGTTCGATCTGATCTACGCGCGGCCCGACCAGACGCCGCAGATGTGGACCGAAGAGCTGACGCGGGCGATCGGCGAGGCGGCTGAGCATTTGTCGCTGTATCAACTGACCATCGAGGAAGGCACGCCGTTCTTCGGCCTGCACGCCGCAGGCAAGCTGAAGACGCCGGACGAAGGCCTGGCGCGCACCTTGTACGACGTCACGCAGGAGATCTGTGGCCGTCACGGACTGCCGGCCTATGAGATTTCCAATCACGCCCGGCCCGGCGCGGAGTGCCGGCACAACCTCGTCTACTGGCGCGGCCAGGAATATGCCGGCATCGGCCCGGGCGCCCATGGCCGCCTCGACATCGGCGGCATCAGGCACGCGACAGCGACCGACAAGCGGCCGGAAGCCTGGCTGATGCGGGTCGAATCCAACGGTCATGGTGTCATGACCGACGACGAGCTCAACCGCGAGGAGCGCGCCGACGAATTCCTGCTGATGGGGCTGCGACTGGCCGAGGGCATCGACCCGCAGCGCTACGCAAGGATCTCCGGCCGCAGGCTCGATCCGCGCCGCATCGCGCTGCTGCGCGAGGAGGGCGCGATCGCGGTCGATCCGGACGGGCGGCTGCGCGTGACCCAGGACGGCTTTCCGGTGCTCGACGCGGTCGTCGCCGACCTCGCCGCCTGAGAAGTGCTGCGACTCACGTCGCGCTGAAACTCTTCGGCGCGCCGGCGACCGCCTGTCCGCCACCCGAACCGACGCGCATCACCGCAAGCCCGCGCTCATTGGTGCCGTCGCTGCGGAACCGGAACAGCCCGTCGATGCCGGCGAAGCCGGATGCATTGGTCAGGACATCGGGCGCGAAACGCTGGTTGCCCTGGGTGCGCGCCAACGCGGCCACGAGCGCCACCGCATCATAGGCGAGGGTCGCCGTACGTACGGGATCGCCGCCGAATCGCGTCCGGTAGCGGCCGGCAAAGGCGCGGAAGCCGGAGGGATCCGGCGCGGCATAGAGGCCGCCCTGCAGGCTGGCGCTGGCATAGACGCGCGGATTGTCCCACAGCCCTGTGCCGAGCAACTGGATGTTGCGCAGATTGGCGCCGGCAGCGGTCAGCGCATCGGCCGTCGCCGCGACCGATTCGCCGTCATCGGCCAGCAGCAGCGCATCGGCGCCGCCGAGCGCCTGCGCCACCGTGCGCGCAGGCCCGTTGCGGTCGCCGGAATATTTCTCGAATGCCACGATGCGTCCGCCGCGGCGGCTGACCGCGGTCTTGAACGCCCCCTCGACGACGGTGCCGTAGGCATTGTCGGGCAGCAGCGCCGCGAACGAGCGTTTGCCGACGCTGGCGGAATATTCGACGATGCGGCTGGCATCGGACTCCGGCAGGAAGCTGAGCAGATAGACGCCGCGCCCCGCCACACTCGAATCGGTCGAAAAGGCGATGACCGAGATGTTGCGCGCGCGCGCCACCTGAGCCGTCGCCGGCACTGAGCCCGCGAACAGGGGGCCGAGAATGATCTCGGCGCCTTCGTCGCAGGCCTGCTGCGCGCCCTGCTGCGCCCCTTGCGGGCTGCCGGCGTCGTCCTTGATCAGGAGCTGGATGTTGGGGTTCTGAAACTCGGCCAGCGCCATCTCGGCGGCGTTCTTCATCGATTGCGCGGCGACGCCGGCATTGCCCGACGCCGACAGCGGCAGAATCAGCCCGACCTTGACCTGGCCGTTGCCGGCCACCGCCGGTTGCTGCGGCGGTCCCGCCGGCGCGGTCGGCTGCTCGAACGGATTGAAGCCCTGCTGGACGTTGGAGCACGCCGACAGCAGCGGCGCGCCGACGATCAGGCCCAGCGCCGTTCGCCGGGCGACCCCATGGGATCCCGGACCGAGAGAGTTGGGATGACGCGGGCCCACCATGGCATCTCTTCGTTCGGCCGAGTCCGGCCAGAAGTTCCCCAAACGCACGTCCCGCAGGCCGTGCAGATTCACTCATATTGTCGACGAATAGTTAAGCAAAACAAAAGGCTGTCAGCGCCACACAGCCGATCAATTCGACGTTTTGCACGGCCTATCCCCTGCTCGTACACACCCTCATCGAGGTGCAGCTTCGAACTTGAAGCTGCGATGAACGGCCCCCCCGTGCCGATCGGCACTTCAAAATCGCTGCGCGGCTGTTCCCCTGTGGCAATCCCGCGGCAGGCCCTTTAAATTACCTCGATGGGCGCGAAGGCAATCCCCAAGACGTCGCCG
Source organism: Bradyrhizobium sp. SZCCHNR1017 (assembly GCF_032381375.1). NCBI lineage: Bacteria > Pseudomonadati > Pseudomonadota > Alphaproteobacteria > Hyphomicrobiales > Nitrobacteraceae > Bradyrhizobium > Bradyrhizobium sp. SZCCHNR1017. Next base: position 157,088 of record NZ_JAUHIR010000003.1, read on the forward strand.
GATGACGGCAAATCTTCCACCACGTCGACCTATCTGGTGGCGGGGCAGATCGTTGCGGCGCCCAAGGCGCGGCCTGGATTGCATCTGGTGGCGACCCCGATCGGCAATCTCGGCGACATCACGCTGCGCGCGCTGGAAACCCTGGCCGGCGCCGACCTCATCTTGTGCGAGGACACGCGAATCACCCGGCGCCTGACCGAGCGCTACGGCCTCAGCGCGGAACTCGCAGCCTATCATGAGCACAATGCCGAAGCCGTCAGACCCAGGATCCTGCAGCGCCTCGCCGAAGGCGCGGCCATCGCGCTGGTGTCCGACGCCGGCACGCCGCTGATCTCCGATCCCGGCTACAAGCTGGTGCGCGAGGCGTGTGAGGCCGGGCATGTTGTCACCGCGCTGCCGGGACCTTCCGCCGTGCTCGCGGCGCTCAGCGTGGCCGCGCTTCCGACCGACCGCTTCTTCTTCGAGGGGTTCCTGCCGGCCAGGCAGCAGGCGCGGCGTACGCGGCTGTCCGAGCTCGCGCGGATCGACGCGACGCTGGTGCTGTTCGAAGCCGGCAACCGGGTGCAGGAGACGCTGGCCGACCTCGCCGATGCCATGGCGGGACGTCAGGCCGCGATCTGCCGCGAGCTCACCAAGCTGCACGAGGAGGTGCTGCGCGGCGCCATCGGCGATCTCGCTGCGGAGGCCGGCGATCTCGAAACGCGCGGCGAGTTCGTGCTGGTGATCGGTCCGCCGCCGCGCGGCGCCGGGGTGCTGACGCCGGATGCGCTCGACGCCGTGTTGAAGGATCTGCTGCAGCGATCGAGCGTCAAGGATGCCGTGATGCATGCCGTCGAGCTGTCCGGCCGGCCGCGCCGCGAAGTCTATGCGCGCGCGCTCGAGCTGGTGAAGGACGCGCGGTCAGGGTCGGCCGATGGCGAAGACTGAGCGCGTCTCCCCTGACAAGCCGGCGAAGACGGCGGCACCCGAACGCGTCGCCGCCTTCCGCACCGGATTATCGGCGGAAGCCCGCGCCGCAGCGCTGCTGATCGCCAAGGGCTATCGCATCCTCGCCAAACGCTTCCGCACGCCCCAAGGCGAGATCGACATCATCGCGCGCAGGCGCGGCCTGGTTGCCTTCGTCGAGGTCAAGGCGCGTGCCTCGCTCGACGATGCCGCCTATGCGGTGACGCCGCGCCAGCAGCAGCGCATCATCGATGCCGCGCAGGCCTGGTTGATGGCGCATCCCGACCATGCCGAATTGGAGCTGCGCTTCGACGCGATTCTGGTTGCGCCGCGCAGCCTGCCGCGCCATCTGGTAGCGGCGTTCGACGCCAGCACCTGACATGAACTGATTGCAGAGAGCAGGGACCTGCCCATGAAACTGAACGTCGCCGTCCAGATGGACCCGATCGCGCGCATCAACATCCGCGGCGACTCGACCTTCGCGATGCTGCTCGAAGCGCAGCGGCGCGGCCATGGCCTGTGTTACTATACGCCCGACAAGCTGTCGCTGCGCGGCGGCGAGCTCTATGCGCCGGTGCAGGCGCTGACGGTGCGCGACCAGGTCGGCGACCATTTCACGCTCGGCGAACCGAAACCGACCGCGCTGACATCCTTTGATGTCGTGCTGCTGCGGCAGGATCCGCCGTTCGATCTCGCCTACATCACCTCGACGCATTTCCTCGAGCGCATCCATCCGAAGACGCTGGTGGTCAATGATCCCGCAAGCGTCCGCAACGCGCCGGAAAAGCTGTTCGTGATGAACTTCCCGCAACTGATGCCGCCGACCTTGATCTCGCGCGATCTCGACGAGATCAACGCCTTCCGCGATCAGCACGGCGCTGTCGTGATGAAGCCGCTGCATGGCCATGGTGGCGCGGCGGTGTTTCGGGTGATGCCGCAGGATATGAATTTCGGCTCGCTGTTCGACATGTTCTCGGTGACGTTCAAGGAGCCCTGGGTGATCCAGCGCTTCCTCCCCGAGGTGAAGCACGGCGACAAGCGCATCATCCTGGTCGACGGCGAGTTCGCCGGCGCCGTCAACCGCGTGCCGGCAGCAGACGATCTGCGCTCCAACATGGTGCGCGGCGGCGCCGCGCAGGCCACCGATCTCAGCGCACGCGAGCGCGAGATCTGCGACACGCTCGGTCCGGAATTGCGCGCGCGCGGCCTGCTGCTGGTCGGCATCGACGTGATCGACGGCAACCTCACCGAGATCAACGTGACGTCGCCGACCGGCATCCGCGCGATCTCGCGGCTCGGCGGACCCGACATCGCCGCCCGCGTATGGGACGTCATCGAGAGCAAACGGCGCTGATCAGGCGCCGTCCCACATGGCTGGGGATAAGGCCAACCAACGCGGTCAGTCCGATGCGTCCGAGGCGATGCGGAATCGCTGACATCGCCGCAATTCATGGTATGACGCGGGTCTCATGCGTCTCGTCCTGACCACCTGGAACATCAACTCGGTGCGCCTGCGCATCGACCTCGTCGCCAAGCTCATCAAGCAGGTCAGGCCCGATGTGCTGTGCCTGCAGGAGACCAAGTGCATCGACGACGCCTTTCCGCTGAAGCGCTTCAAGCGGCTCGGCTATGAGCACGTCGCGCTGAACGGGCAGAAGGGCTATCACGGCGTCGCCGTGATCTCGAAATGGCCGTTCGAGGAGACCAACGTCCGCACCTTCTGCGACAAGGTGGATTCGCGCCACATCACGGTGGCGTTCGGCGAAAAGGCGCAGCTCGCGCAGCCGCTGGTGCTGCACAATTTCTATGTGCCCGCAGGCGGCGACATTCCCGACCCCGCGCTCAATCCGAAATTCGAGCACAAGCTGCAATTCCTCGACGAAATGAAGGCGTGCGAGCCGCTGCATCCACGCGGCGACGACCGGCATATCCTGGTCGGCGATCTCAACGTCGCGCCGCATGAGCACGATGTCTGGTCGCACAAGCAGCTCCTGAAGGTGGTGTCGCACACGCCGATCGAATGTGAAAAGCTGTTGGCGGCGCAGACCCATGGCGAATGGGTCGATGTCGCTCGCGAGCGCATCCCGATGTCGGAGAAGGTCTACACCTGGTGGAGCTACCGCGCGGCCGACTGGACCGTCGGCGACCGCGGCCGAAGGCTCGACCACATCTGGGTGTCACGCGCATTGAAGGACCGGGTCAGCGATTTCAGGATCCTGCGCGACGCCCGCAGCTGGGAGCGGCCGTCGGATCACGTGCCGGTCACGGTGACTCTGGACGTGTCGTAGCGGACCCGCGCGGTCACGAAGATCACGACGTGAGCTTGGCCCCGGCCGCCATGATGTCGTTGGCGATTCGGCTGGCGCGGTGGGCGAACTCGTCGCGCAGCCGGCGCGCCGCCTTGGCGTCGCTTTCCAGCACACGCTGAAACAGGCTGCGCGAGATCCGCACCACGGTCGAATATTCCAGGGCCGTCGCGGTCGCCGGGCGCCGCATCTCGACCAGCAGCGCCAGCTCGCCGATCAGCATGGTCGGCGTGGCGACGATCTCGGCACCGACCTCGTCGCTGATGCGCAACGACCCGCGCTGCACGACATAGCCGCAATCGGCGGTGTCCCCCTCGCGGAACAGGGTCTCTCCGCTCTGGATGTTACGCTGCTCGGAGCCGATGGCGATCATGCGCAGCGAGTCGCTTCCCAGCAGGCGCAATGTTGGGACGCGCTCCAATAGCGCAATATCGTCTTCGATCGACATCAAGGGCCCGGGGAAGGCTGAATGGAACCAATATCATAAATGGCGAAACCGCCATCCCCGAACCTATCACGGTACCAACTTGTAGCCACCGGCCTCCGTCACCAGAATCTCCGGATTCGCGGCATCTTTCTCGATCTTCTGCCGCAGACGGTAAATGTGCGTTTCCAGCGTGTGGGTGGTGACGCCGGAATTGTAGCCCCAGACCTCCTGCAACAGCGTCTCGCGCGACACCGGCTGCTGGCCGGCGCGGTACAGGAAGCGCAGGATCGCCGTTTCCTTCTCCGTCAGGCGGACCTTGCGGGCGTTGGCGCCGGTCAGCATCTTCGAGCCCGGCCGGAAGCTGTAGGGGCCGACCGAGAACACCGCGTCCTCGCTGGCCTCGTGCTGGCGAAGCTGGGCCCGGATGCGGGCCAGCAGCACGGCGAAGCGGAAGGGCTTGGCGACATAGTCGTTGGCGCCGGATTCGAGCCCGAGAATCGTGTCGGAATCGGTATCGTGCCCGGTCAGCATGATGATCGGCGCCTTGAAGCCGCCCTTGCGCAGGGACCGCACCACTTCGCGGCCATCGGTGTCGGGCAGGCCGACGTCCATCAGAACCAGGTCGGGTGAATTGGCCTTTGCGGCGGTGGCGCCTTTGGCGCCGGTATCGACGGCCTGGGCTTCGAACTCGTCATGCAGCGAGAGCTGCTCCATCAGGGCATCGCGCAGATCGGTGTCGTCATCCACGATCAGGATCTTGCGGGCATTGGCCATTGTACAATCCTCTAGGTGGCGCCGGCGGGATCGGATGGGTGGCGCCGTCAACGGTGGGCAAACAGGCTCATCAGCCCTGTTCCGTCTTGAAGTAGGGGGCTGTTACCGATTCACAAGCGCCCGAGACTCTACTCCAGAATTGAGCAGGGATTGAGATGATTGTCCTGTTCGACCCTCGCGGCGGACCATTTGCCGACATTAAGGCAATTACCGGGCAATCCATGGCAATGAAAAGGCACGTTGTTTCATGTCGTTAGCGAAGGTGAAGCCTGGCATGCCAGCATCGCGGATCTCGATTCGCGCCAAAGCCGGGTCGCGGCAGCGCGGCTGGCTCCATGTCTGGGGCCATGTCATTCCGGTGGCGCTCGGTCGCGGCGGCATCCTGGCCAACAAGCGCGAGGGCGATGGTGGCACCCCCCGGGGGACCTCCCGGCCCCGGCGGCTGTGGTGGCGGGCCGATCGTCATTCGCGTCCGCGCACCTTTCTGCCGGTCCGGCCGATTGGCCCGGAGGATGCGTGGTGCGAGGACCCGGCCGACCGGCGTTACAACCAGGCGATCCGGCTGCACGGCGACCATCCCGGAGACCGGCTGGCGCGCCAGGACCATCTGTACGATTTCATCATCGAGATCGACCACAACACGCGGCCGCGGATCGCCAGCCGCGGCAGCGCCGTGTTCCTGCATCTGGCGCGGCCGAATTTCGGCCCGACCGCAGGCTGCGTGGCCATGACCCGGCCGGCGATGCTGCGTCTGTTGCAAAGAATCGGTCCGCGCACCAGAATCGTCATCGAATGAGAAGCGAGTTGGGGGAGGACGTCATGCGCGCACCGGATCAGCCAGCCAGCGCCGCGGGCATCCTGCGCCAGCATTGGAGCGAAGGCAGCAAGCTGGCAGAGCTGCCGCCGGAGCTGCGTCCGAGAGACCGCGCCGAAGGCTATGCCATCCAGGCCGAGCTCGAGCGCCACTCGCCCAAGCCATTATTTGGCTGGAAGATTGCGGCGACCAGCGAGGCCGGCCAGCGCCATATCAATGTCGCCGGTCCGATGGCCGGGCGGATCCTGGCCGAAACGGTGCTGCCGGTCGGCGGCACCGCGTCGATGGCCGGCAACGCGATGCGGGTCGCCGAGCCGGAATTCGCGTTCCGCCTCGGACGCGATCTGCCGCCCAGACCGACACCTTATGATGTCGCGGAGGTGCTGGCCGCGGTCGACACGCTGCACCCCGCGATCGAAATTCCCGATTCGCGGTTCGCCGACTTCGTCAGCGCCGGCGAGGCGCAACTGATCGCCGACAATGCCTGCGCGCATCTGTTCGTGCTGGGCGAGGCCAGCACCGCCGACTGGCGCGGCCGCGACCTGACCGCGGAGCGGCCGCGCATCGCGCTGCGTGGCGAGACCTTCATCGGCCACGGCCGCAACGTGCTCGGTGATCCGCTGATAGCGCTGGCCTGGCTGGTCAACGAGCTCAGCGCGCTCGGCGTGCCCGCGCGGGCAGGGCAGGTGGTCACGACCGGCACCTGTCATCCGCCGCTGCCGATCGGCCGCGGGGACCACATGGAGGCCGATTTCGGCGATCTGGGGCAGGTATCGGTGCGGTTCGAGTAGGGAGCGGCCGCGACCGCGCCCCCTTCAGCGATGCCCGAAGATCGCCGAGCCGACCCGGACATGCGTGGCGCCGAACTGGATGGCGGTGGCGAAATCGGCGCTCATGCCCATCGACAGATGCGCGAGGCCGTTGCGGGCGGCGATCTTGGCGGTCAGCGCGAAATGCGGCCCCGGTGCTTCGTCGACCGGCGGAATGCACATCAGCCCTGAAATCGCGAGCCCGTAATCCGTGCGGCAGGCGGCGATGAAGGCGTCGGCGTCGCCGGGCGCGATGCCCGCCTTCTGCGGCTCCTCGCCGGTATTGATCTGGACGAACAGCTGCGGATGCCGGCCCTGGGCGGAAATCTCCTTGGCAAGCGCCACGCACAGGCTTGGCCGGTCCACCGAATGGATGGCGTCGAACAGCGCGACCGCCTCCTTGGCCTTGTTGGATTGCAGCGGCCCGATCAGGTGCAATGCGAGCCCCGGATGCGCGGCCATCAGCGGCGGCCACTTGGCTTTGGCTTCCTGAACGCGATTTTCACCGAACACGCGCTGTCCGGCCGCGATCACCGGCTCGATCGCGTCGGCATCGAAGGTCTTCGACACAGCGATCAGCGTGACCGAGCCGCGATCGCGTTTGGCGTCGCGGCAGGCGCGCAGAATCTCCTGCTCGACGGCGGCGAGCGCGGACGGCGAGGACGAGGTTGAGGCGTTCGATTCATCAGGCACGATGGCGTCCGTCGGTAGATTTACGGGTTTGGCTGCAATTTTACAGAGTTCGAGAAAGGGTTCTTGAGCCCTTCTCCTTACCCTTCACGGCCGGGGGTAGGGGGAAGAAATGCCAAGCATCCGGTTCAATCGCAATAGAGTGAAGCTGAACCGGCTGATGGGGATCCGCGCCCGGCTGGCGCTGCTCGCCCTGATCCTGGTCGCGCCGCTGATGCTGGAACGCGCGCGCTCGCTGGAAAGCGCCAGGACAAGGCAGATCGCACTCGCATCGGAGGAATTCTCCGGCCTCGCCCGGCAAAGCGCCGACATGCAGCGCGAGGTCATCATGTCGGTGGAGACGGTACTGAAGTCGACGGCCTATGTCCGGGCGTCGAGCACCGGCGTGAGCCGCAGCTGCGACATGATGCGCGCCAGCCTGCCGGCGACCCTGCCGTGGATCCGCACCCTGATGATCGCCGGCCGCGACGGCCGCATCCAGTGCTCGACCAACAACCAATATGTCGGGCTCGATTTCAGCGACCGGCCGTATTTCCGTGGCGCCCAGGAATCACGTGATTTCGTGTTCAGCGACTACCTGCTGTCGAAGCCGTCGCACGTGCCGATCGTCATGGCCGCCTATCCGGTCGGCGCGATCACCGGCGAGCCGGACGCGGTGATGCTGGCGAGCGTGAACCTGGAATGGATGTCCAAGATCATGAACAATCTTGGCGGCCGCCCCGGCATCACGGCGGTGCTGGTCGACAGCGAAGGAACCGTGCTGGCGGCGCCCGCCGACCGCAACGAGCTGATCGGCCGGCCGCTCGACAGCGTGCCGTTGTTGTCGGCCGTTGCCGAGACCGCCCTGAGTTCGGGGAAGCCGACCGAGACGATGAGTTTCACGGCGGCGGATGGCTCCAAGCGCGCGATCACCTTCACTCGGATCGCCGACACCGGATCGCGGCTGATCGTCAGCATCGATGAGACCCGCGTCACCGCCGCCATCGACCGCGAGATCCGCAACGCCTATCTGCAGGCTGGCCTCGTCTGCCTGATCGTGCTGCTCGGCGCGCTGATCGCCGCCGAGAAGCTGATCGTGAAGCCCGTCAGCATGCTCGCGGCGACCGCCAAGCGCTTCGGCCACGGCCACTGGTCGGCGCGCGTCACCACCAAGCATCTGCCGTCGGAGTTCGTTCCGCTGGCAAAGTCCTTCAATGCGATGGCCGCCAAGCTCGGCCAGCGCGAGCGCGAGCTGGTCGCCGCCAATGACCGGCTGACGGTGATGGCGTCGATCGACATGCTCTCGGGCCTCGCCAACCGCCGCGGCTTCCAGAACCGCATCGACGTCGAATGGAGCCGCGCGCAGCAGGCCGGCACCGAGCTGTCGCTGCTGATGATCGACGTCGACCACTTCAAGCTCTACAACGACACGTATGGGCACCCTGAGGGTGACGCCTGCCTGTCACGTCTCGGCGAGACGCTGTCGCAGATCGCCGGCGCAATGACGGCTTTCGCCGGCCGCTATGGCGGTGAGGAGTTCTGCCTGTTGTTACCGGGCATGGGCGCCAGAGAGGCGCTCGCGGTCGGCGAGCAGGTACGCGCCACGGTTCTCGAGCTCGAGCTGCCGCACGCGACGTCGGCGCATCGGTGCGTCACCGTGAGCGTCGGTGTCGCCTCGACCCGGCCGAACGAGTCGCTGACGCCCTCCGACCTGATCGAAGCCGCCGATGCCGCGCTCTATGCGGCCAAGCATCGCGGCCGCAACACGGTCATCGCGCATGGCTTCGCGGATGTCGCGGATGACAGGAGCGGCGTGGCACGCGCAGGATAGGGCTGCGGCGGCGGCCTGCGATCAGCCGACCGCGAGCTTCTGGTCGAGCTCGAGCTCGCTGACCACGCGGTTGCGGCCGAGCTTCTTGGCGAGATACAACGAGCGGTCGCAACGGTCGATCAGATCAGCCATCGATTCGCCGAACTGGAACTGGCCGACGCCGATTGACACCGTGATCTGCGGCAACACCTCGCCGGTCGAGCGCCGCGTGAACTGACAATCGGCGATGGTGCGCCGGATGCGTTCGGCGATGACGGTGCAACCTTCGAGGTCGGTCTGCGGAAGCACCGCGATCAGTTCCTCGCCGCCGTAGCGTGCGGGAAGATCCTTGTCGCGAACGCGCTCGCGCAATGCCTTGGCGACAAGGCGCAGCACCTGATCGCCGACGCCATGGCCGTAATTGTCGTTGAACTTCTTGAAGTGGTCGACGTCGATCAGGAGGACGCTGAGCGGTTCGTCGCGCTCCATCGCCTCGACCTGCGCATGGCGGAAGAACTCTTCGAGCGCGCGCCGGTTCGGCAATCCGGTCAGCGTGTCCGTGCGTGCGCGCTGCTCCGACTTGTTGAGCGAGTCTCGGATGGTGTCGAGCTCGCGTGACTTCTCGGCAAAGCTCGCTTCGAGTTTCGCCGCACGCGCGGTCGCCTGGGCGAGCTCGCTGACCAGGTTCTCGATCAGGATCTTCGGATCGACGCCCTGCTCGCTGCGTTCGGCGACGCCATCGATCGCCGCCATGTGTGTGCGGTTGTCGGCGATCGCGGCCGTCAGATACTGCTTGGCGGAGTCCATCACGCCATGCAACTGCTGCGAGACTTTGTGGACGACAGCCGCTTCCGTACCCTGCTGGCCGATGTACGTGTCGAACAGCGCCTGGTTGGTGGTCTTGTCGAACTTGCGCTTGTTGCTGACCAGGATGTCGACGGCGCGCTTGAGATCCGACGCCGAGCCCAGTGAGTACTTGAACCACAGATGGAAGTTGTTAGGCGTCGGTGGCACGCGCTGTTGAGCCATGGATTTCATGGCCTTTTCCGCGACCGTCGTCGCGTACTCGAAGTCAAGCTCGTCGAACGTAGCGCCGGACACGATGTGGAGTGATCCCAGATGCGGGCTGATGCCTGGATGTATGCACTCAGTCTCCCATTCAAGTCTTAACCGTGCCTCAATCGGACCTTCGACACTGCCGGCAGAGGCTGCAAAAAAACTCACGATTACCGTCGCTTAGCGGATGCCCAAAATGGTATCATCATCTGTCGCCCCATTGACCGGGCTGCCGCTTTTGTGGCCTAGTCCGCCGTCTTCAAACGACGCGAATCCTCGAAAATTACAAGCGATTCCATGACATCCGAACGCTACAACGCCCGTGAAGCCGAGCCGCGCTGGCAGCGCCAGTGGGACGAAAAGGCGATCTTCGCCACCAGGAACGACGATCCGCGTCCGAAATACTACGTACTCGAGATGTTTCCCTATCCGTCGGGACGCATCCATATCGGCCATGTCCGTAATTATACGCTGGGCGATGTGCTGGCGCGCTTCATGCGTGCCAAGGGCTTCAACGTGCTGCATCCGATGGGTTGGGACGCGTTCGGCCTGCCGGCGGAGAACGCAGCGATCGAGCGCAAGGTCGCGCCGAAGGCGTGGACCTACGACAATATCGCGGCGATGAAGAAGCAGCTGCGCTCGATCGGCCTGTCGCTCGACTGGGCGCGCGAGTTCGCGACCTGCGATCCATCCTACTACAAGCACCAGCAGAAGATGTTCCTCGACTTCATGCAAGAAGGGCTGGTCGAGCGCGAGAAGCGCAAGGTGAACTGGGATCCGGTCGACATGACCGTGCTCGCCAACGAGCAGGTCATCGACGGTCGCGGCTGGCGCTCCGGTGCGGTGGTCGAACAGCGTGAGATGAACCAATGGGTGTTCAAGATCACGAAGTACTCGCAGGAGCTGCTGGACGCGCTCGATGGTCTCGACCGCTGGCCCGACAAGGTGCGGCTGATGCAGCGCAACTGGATCGGCCGCTCCGAAGGCCTGCTGATCCGCTTCGCGCTGGATCCCAAGACGACGCCGGCGGGCGAGACCGAATTGAAGATCTTCACGACGCGGCCGGACACGCTGTTCGGCGCCAAGTTCATGGCGATCTCGGCGGACCATCCGCTGGCGCAAGCCGCGGCCGCCAAGAACCCGGAGCTCGCCGCGTTCATCGCCGAGATCAAGCGGATCGGCACCGCGCAGGAGGCGATCGACACCGCGGAGAAGCAGGGCTTCGACACCGGCATCCGCGCCGTGCATCCGTTCGATCCGAGCTGGACCTTGCCGGTCTATGTCGCGAACTTCGTGCTGATGGAGTACGGCACCGGCGCCATCTTCGGCTGCCCGGCGCATGACCAGCGCGACCTCGACTTCGTCAACAAATACAATCTCGGCAACACGCCGGTGGTCTGCCCCGAGGGTCAAGACCCGGCGAGCTTCGTCATCACCGACACCGCGTTCGACGGCGACGGCCGCCTGATCAATTCGCGCTTCCTCGACGGCATGACGATCGCGCAGGCCAAGGACGAGGTCGCCAGGCGGCTGGAGACCGAGCAGCGCGCTGGCGCCGCCGTCGGCGAGCGCCAGGTCAATTTCCGGCTGCGCGATTGGGGCATCTCGCGCCAGCGCTATTGGGGCTGCCCGATCCCGGTGATCCACTGCCCGACCTGCGATGTCGTGCCGGTGCCGGCCAAGGACCTGCCCGTGGTGTTGCCGGACGACGTCACCTTCGACAAGCCGGGCAATGCGCTCGACCACCATCCGACCTGGAAGCACGTCACCTGCCCCGCATGCGGGGGCAAGGCGCAGCGTGAGACCGACACCATGGACACCTTCGTGGATTCGTCCTGGTACTTCGCGCGCTTCACCGATCCATGGAACGAGACCGCGCCGACGACGCCGGCCGTGGCCAACCGGATGATGCCGGTCGATCAGTATATCGGCGGCGTCGAGCACGCGATTCTGCATCTGCTCTACAGCCGGTTCTTCACCCGCGCGATGAAAGCCACCGGCCACGTCGCGATGGACGAGCCGTTCGCCGGCATGTTCACACAGGGCATGGTGGTCCACGAGACCTATCAGAAAGCCGACGGCACCTACGTCAACCCGGCGGAGGTCAAGATCGAGATCGGCGGCAACGGCCGCCGCGCCGTGCTGGCCGCCACCGGCGAGGACATCACGATCGGCCCGATCGAGAAGATGTCGAAGTCAAAGAAGAACACCGTCGACCCCGACGACATCATCGAGAGCTACGGCGCCGACGTCGCGCGCTGGTTCATGCTGTCGGACTCGCCGCCGGACCGCGACGTGATCTGGAGCGACGAGAGGGTGCAGGGCGCGGCGCGCTTCGTCCAGCGGCTGTGGCGGCTGGTCAACGAATCGGTCGCGGCAGCGGCCGAGGCCCCCTCCTCCCGCCCGGCCGCGTTCGGCCCCGACGCGCTGGCGCTGCGCAAGGCTGCCCACGGCGCCCTGGACAAGGTGACCGGTGGCATCGAGCGGTTGCACTTCAACGTCTGCCTGGCGCATATCCGCGAGTTCGCCAATGCGCTGGCCGACGTCCTGGCGCGGCCGGCCAAGCCGGCGGCCGACCTGGCCTGGGCGATTCGCGAGGCCGCCGGGATCCTGGTGCAGCTGTTCTCGCCGATGATGCCGCATCTGGCCGAAGAATGCTGGCAGGTGCTGGGCCAGACCGGGCTGATCTCGGAGGCCTCCTGGCCGCAAATCGAACGAGATTTGCTGGTTGAGGACAGCATGACCCTGGTCGTCCAGGTCAACGGCAAGAAGCGCGGAGAAGTCACAGTCGCCAGCAACGCGCAGAATCCGGAAATTGAGGCTGCCGTTTTGGCCCTCGATGCAGTAAAACTGGCGCTGGATGGCAGACCCGTCCGCAAGGTGATCATTGTTCCCAAGAGGATCGTGAATGTCGTCGGCTAGGTTTCGGATCGCTGCTCGGCTTGTTGCCGTGGCCGCTTTGGCCGCGCTGACGGCAGGCTGCTTCCAGCCGATGTATGCAGAGCATACCGACGGCACGCCCGGCCTGCGCGAAAAGCTGATGGGCATCGAGCTGCCGCCGGTCGACAAGCCGAACGCCTCGCCCGAGGCGCGCATCGGCGTCGGCATCCGCAACGCGCTCGCCTTCAAGCTGTACGGCACCGCAACCGGCACGGCGCCGACCCACAAGCTGGTCCTGCGATTGCAGACCAGCCGGTCCTCGCTGATCGTCTCGCAGACCACCGGCCTGCCGACCACCGAGAATGTCGGCCTCGACGTGCAGTACAATCTGGTCGAGCTGGCGACCAACAAATCGGTCATGACCGGAACGACCTTCGCACGCACCTCCTATGACATCCCCGGCTCGTACCAGCGCTTCGCCCGGCAGCGGGCCTTCCGTGACGCCGAGGATCGCGCCTCCGAGGAGGTCGCCGAAAAGATCAAAACGCGGCTCGCGGCCTATTTCACCGCGGGCACCTGACGCACGGCTGACATCGCCGTGGTCGCGCTGCGCGGACGAGACATCGATGCCTTCCTGGCCAAACCGGACGCCGCTCGTCCGCTGATCCTGTTGTACGGTCCGGATACTGGCCTGGTTCGCGAGCGCGCCGAGGCCCTCATCGCTTCGGCCGTCGACAACCCCGATGATCCCTTCTCCGTGGTCAGGCTCGACGGTGACGAGCTCTCCGCGGAGCCGTCGCGCCTCGTCGACGAAGCCATGACCGTGCCGCTGTTCGGCGGCCGCCGGGCCATCCGGGTGCGCGCCGGCTCGCGCAATTTCGCCAGCGGCGTCGAGACGCTCAGCGAGATGAACGTGCGGGACTGCCGCGTCGTGATCGAGGCCGGCGACATCCGCCCCGATTCGCCACTGCGCAAGATTTGCGAGAAGGCCAGAACGGCGGTGGCGATCGGCTGCTACCCGGACACCGAGCGCGATCTCGCCAAGCTGATCGACGACGAATTGCGCTTGGCCTCGCTGCGCATCTCTCCGGAGGCCCGCGCCTATCTGATGGCGCTGCTCGGCGGCGACCGCCAGGCCTCCCGCAACGAGCTGCGCAAGCTGACCCTGTTCGCCCACGGCGAAGGCGAGGTGACGCTCGACCATGTGATGGCCGTGGTCGCCGACGCCTCGGAGATGAAGCTCGATCCGATCGTCGACGGCGCCTTCGGCGGCAAGCCGGAAATGGTCGAGACCGAGTTCGGCAAGGCGATGATCGCGGGCACCTATCCCGGCGTCATCATCTCCGCCGCGCAGCGACATGCCGCATGGCTGCACAAATCGGCGCTCGCCGTCGCTTCCGGCACGCCAGTCTCGTCCATCCTCGAAGGCGGCTTCCCCCGGCTGCACTTCTCGCGCAAGCCGAGCGCCGAGACGGCGCTGCGCAATTTCTCCCCTGCCCGCCTGCTGCCGATCATCGACCAGCTGGCGACAGCCGCGCTCGACATGCGCAAGCAGCCGGGATTGGCGGCAGCGATCGCGCAGCGGACGCTGCTGTCGATCGCGGTCGCGGCACGGCGCAAGGGGTGATGGTCGGTGCGCCGGCTCCCTGAATACGGCGTCGAGAACTCCAGCCCGAGCGGACCCGAGATCGCTCTCCAACCTCAGCCGTCATTCCGGGGCGCCCGAAGGGCGAGCCCGGAATCCATCGGGCTACAGGATCTGCTGAGAGATGGATTCCGGGTTCGTGCTTCGCACGCCCCGGAATGACGGAGGAGAGAGTCGTGTGCTCGCTTTGGCAATCGCGACGAAAAACACAGCCGTAGCTCTTCCAAATTATTAGCTCGTCATGCCCGGGCTTGACCCGGGCATCCATCCGCTTCGTCCAAAAAAATGGATGGCCGGGTCAAGCCCGGCCGTGACGTAGGTGAGAGCGGAGCAACGAACTCATGGAGGCCCGAGGCACAGCCGCGGCGGCGCAATGAGCGCCACGACCTAACAACCTAGCCCTGCTCCAGCCGGCGCATCACCTCGTCGAGCTGCTCGAGGCTGCGGTAGGTGATCTGCACCGTGCCGCCGGGGTCGCGGTGGCTGATCGACACCGAAAGACCGAGCGCATCGCCGACGCGCTTCTCCAGCGCGATGGTGTCGGCGTCCTTCTTCTCCGCCGGCGCGCTGCCGCTGCTGCGCGGCTTCTGCGGCTTGCGTTCCGGCACGCCCTCCTCATGCGCGAGCGCCTCGGTCTGCCGGACGTTCAGCCCTTCCGCGATGATCTTCTTCGCCGCCGACATCGGATCCGGCAGGTTGATCAGCGCCCGCGCATGGCCGGCCGAGATCTGCCCGGTCGCGATGAAGCCCTGCACCTCGGCCGGCAGCTTGGTCAGCCGCATCATGTTGGCGACGTGGCTGCGGCTCTTGCCGACGATCTTGGCGATGTCTTCCTGGTTGCGTTTGAACTCGTTGGCGAGCGCGTGATAGCCCTGCGCCTCCTCCATCGGATTGAGATCCTCGCGCTGCACGTTCTCGATGATCGCGAGCTCCAGCGCATCGCTGTCGCTGACATCGACCGGAACGATCGGCACCTCGTGCAGACCGGCGGCCTGCGAGGCGCGCCAGCGCCGCTCGCCGGCGATGATCTCGTAGCGGTCGTGCTGGCCCTTCACCGGACGCACCACGATCGGCTGGATCACGCCATGCTGCTTGATCGAGGCCGAGAGCTCGGCGAGCTCGCCGTCGGAAAATGTCTTACGCGGGTTGCGCGGGTTCGGCTTGAGGAATTCGATCGGCACCTTGCGCTGATTGCGCGGCCGCTCCGGCGGAGCGCCCGCCTCGCGGCCGACGTCACCGATCAGACTCGCGAGACCCCGGCCCAATCGCGATCGCGACTCGTCGGCCATCGCCTTCTCCTTTGGATTCACGTCACGCTCCGCTTGCGTCTGCTGCCGATCGGTCCCGTCGGCACAATGAACGAGGGAGCGGATTCATTTCGGAATCCGCTGCCGTCCTCGAATGAGATCCGGGCGACGAGGTCCCCCGGAGCAGAGGCAAAATCAGTTCGTGCGCAGGTCACGCTCGCGCTGAATGACTTCGGTCGCGAGCTTGAGATAGGCCTCGCTGCCGACGCACTTCAAGTCGTAGACCAGCACCGGCTTGCCGTAGGACGGCGCTTCCGAGATGCGCACGTTGCGCGGGATCATCGTGTTATAGACCTTCGATCCCATGAACTGGCGAACGTCGGCGACCACCTGGTTCGACAGGTTGTTGCGCGAGTCGAACATCGTCAGCACGATGCCGTGGATCGAGAGGTTCGGGTTCAAGGTCGAGCGCACCTGCTCCACGGTCTGCAACAGCTGCGACAGACCTTCGAGCGCGAAGAACTCGCACTGCAGCGGCACCAGGATCGCATCCGACGCCGCCATCGCATTGACCGTCAGCAGGTTCAGCGACGGCGGACAGTCGACCAGCACGTAGGTGTAGTCGTTCTCCGGCGAGACGTTGTTGTTGAGACCGGCGATCGCATCGCGCAGACGGAAGGCGCGGTTGGCGGTGGAGCCGAGCTCGAGCTCGAGCCCCGACAGGTCCATCGTCGAGGAGGCGATGTGCAGCCGCGGCACGGCCGTCGCAACGACGGCGTCGCGCAGCGAGGCCTCGCCGATCAGCACGTCATAGGTCGAGCAGTTGCGGCTGCCACGGTCGATGCC
This sequence comes from Bradyrhizobium sp. SZCCHNR1017, assembly GCF_032381375.1. Classification (NCBI taxonomy): domain Bacteria; kingdom Pseudomonadati; phylum Pseudomonadota; class Alphaproteobacteria; order Hyphomicrobiales; family Nitrobacteraceae; genus Bradyrhizobium; species Bradyrhizobium sp. SZCCHNR1017. The sequence goes on from NZ_JAUHIR010000003.1 coordinate 173,316, forward strand.
GAGGCCGGTCGAGGCGTTGCCCTGCGGATCGAGATCGACGATCAGCACCCGCTCGCCGATCGCGGCCAGCGCCGTGCCGAGGTTGATCGCGGTCGTGGTCTTGCCGACCCCGCCCTTCTGATTGGCGAGCGCCAGGATGCGCGGATGCCCCTCCGGGTGCGGAGCCCTATCTTCTTGATAAATCTGATCAATTACGGCCATGCGCGATCGCCATTGGTTGTCGTCTTGACGGAATTCAGCTCTGTCGCTCGATGCAATCGATTGCGACGATCCAGCCCTGCCCGCCCGTCCGGCTGGAGTGAAGTTTCGACTCAATTTTCCAATACTTAGTAGATTCGGTCAATTCCGCTTCTACATCTTGACCCTTGAGAAACAGCGCTCTCGCGCCTTTTTTCACCAGGGGCTCCGCAAAGCCGATGAGTTGATGTAGCGGAGCGAGCGCGCGTGCGGTCACGCAATCGACTCGCCCGCTCCACTTCTCCACGATATCCCCGATCTCTGACAAATGCACGATTCCCGGAGCGCCGGTGACGCGAATTGCTTCGCGCAGGAAGGCGGCCTTCTTGGCGTTGCGCTCGACCAGATGGACCTGGGCACCATCCCGCTCGGCCAGGGCGCAGGCGAGGACGACGCCCGGGAAGCCGCCGCCGCTGCCGAGATCAATCCAGATCCGGGCGTCGGGCGCGAGGTCCAGGAGCTGAAGCGAGTCGGCGATGTGGCGCGTCCAGAGATGCGGCAAGGTCGACGGCGCGATCAAATTGGTCTTCGCCTGCCACTCCAGCAGCAGTGCGACGTAGCGATCGAGACGCTGCTCCGTTTCACGTGAAACGGGAGTCAGCGCGAGCGCTGCCGCCTTGTCCGATTCGATCATCTTGGATGCCACCGCTGGCGATGCCTGTTTCACGTGAAACGCCTCAACCCGTGGCCTTGCTTCGACGCGCTTCGCGGCGGAGATAAGCCGCAAGGATCCCGAGCGCCGCCGGCGTCATGCCATCGATCCGGCCGGCCTGCCCGATCGTCCACGGCCTGGCCGCCGTCAGCTTCGCTCGCGCCTCATTGGAGAGACCTGGGACGAGCGCATAGTCGACGTCACCGAGCACCAGGCTTTCGTCGCGCCGGAAGGCGTCGACGTCCTGGCTCTGCCGGCGGACATAGACATCATATTTGGCATCGATCTCAAGATGGATGACGATGGCGGGATCGATCGCGCCGAACTCCGGCCAGATCGCCCTCACCTCGGAAAAACCGATCTCCGGATAGGCCATCAGTTCGAAGGCCGAGCGGCGCTGGCCATCCTTGTTGAGCGTGAAGCCATGCTTCGCCGCCTCGTTGGGCGTGATCGTCAGCGACCTCGCCATCGCGCGGGCAGCCTCCAACGCGCCCATCTTGCTTCGATGGAAACGCGCACGATCAATGCCGACACAGCCGAGCGCGATGCCCTTGTCGGTCAGCCGCTGGTCCGCGTTGTCCGCCCGCAGCGTCAGCCGATACTCGGCGCGCGAGGTGAACATCCGATACGGCTCGGTGATCCCCCGCGTGACGAGGTCGTCGATCATCACCCCCAGATAGCCATCGGCGCGATCGAATACGACCGGCCCGCCGCCGCCCGCGGCCAGCGCGGCATTGAGGCCCGCGACCAGACCTTGAGCTGCGGCCTCCTCATACCCGGTCGTGCCGTTGATCTGGCCAGCGAGGAACAGACCCTTCATCCGCTTGGTCTGCAGGGTCGGCTCGAGCTCACGCGGATCGACGTGGTCGTACTCGATGGCATAGCCCGGCCGGATCATCCGGACCCGTTCGAGACCCGGGATGGTCGGCAGCAGCGCGAGCTGGACCTCCTCCGGCAGCGAGGTCGAGATGCCGTTCGGGTAGACCGTCGTATCGTCGAGCCCTTCGGGCTCCAGGAAGATCTGGTGACCGTCGCGGTCACCGAAGCGGACAATCTTGTCCTCGACCGAGGGACAGTAACGCGGCCCGGTCGACTTGATCTGCCCGGAGTACATCGGCGAGCGATGGACGTTGGCGCGGATCACCTCGTGGGTTGCGGTCGTCGTCCGGGTGATGCCGCATTGGATCTGCGGGGTGGTGATCCTGTCGGTCAGGACGGAGAACGGCTCCGGCGGATCGTCGCCGGGCTGCATCTCGACCGCGCTCCAGTCGATCGTCGATCCATCCAGGCGCGGCGGCGTGCCGGTCTTGAGGCGGCCGAGCCGAAATCCGATGGCTTCGAGAGACTGGGACAGCCCCAGCGCCGGCGCCTCGCCGACCCGGCCGGCCGGCCAGGTCCTCTCACCCAGGTGGATCAGACCACGCAGGAACGTGCCGGTCGTGATGACGACAGCGCCACAGATGAAGGTCCGGCCGTCAGCCAACCGCACCCCTGCCACCCGTCCGCCGGTAGCGATCAGTTCGTCCGCCTCGCCTTCAATGACGGTGAGGTTTGGGGTCTCCCGGATCGCCGACTGCATCGCCGCGGCGTAGAGCTTGCGGTCGGCCTGGGCGCGTGGACCTCGAACGGCCGGTCCTTTCCGGCGATTCAGAACGCGAAACTGGATGCCGCCGGCGTCGGCGACGCGACCCATCAAGCCGTCGAGAGCGTCGACCTCGCGAACCAGATGTCCTTTTCCCAGTCCTCCGATGGCCGGATTGCAGGACATGGCCCCGATCGTCGCGAACTGATGGGTGATCAGCGCGGTTAGGGCGCCCATGCGCGCCGCGCCCGCCGCGGCTTCACAGCCGGCGTGGCCGCCACCGATGACGACGACGTCGTAGGATGTCAGATGCTGGATCATGGGGCTTATCTAACGCCTGCAGACAATGCTCGGAAGACGTTTCACGTGAAACATTCGCCGACGTCGAATCCTCGTTGTTTCACGTGAAACACGACCAGCGGTCCCATCGTGTTTCACGTGAAACATCCCTGACGGCGTCCGCACATCCTGTTTCACGTGAAACAATTGACGATCGATTAACCAAGCAACGCTTCATTAAGTATATTCGACCCGGTTCGTGGGGCCGCGGCTACTTGCCGATGCAGAACTCGCGAAAGATCACGTCGAGCAGGTCTTCGACATCCACTCGTCCCAAAAGACGCCCGAGCGCAAGCGCGGCAATCCGCAGCTCCTCCGCAGCAAGCTCCTCGCCCAGGTCGATCGCCGAGATGCTACGCTGAAGCGCAGCGGCGGTGTCGGCGAGCAGAGTCCGCTGCCGCTGCCGTGTGATCAGGCCGCTCTCAGTTGATCCAAAATAGTCCCGGGCAAAGCCAACCAGCGCATCCAGCAGCTCGACCAGCCCTGCCCCGCTTCGCGCGGAGATCTGAAAGACCGGGTTATCTCCCCTGGACGATGGACGACTCCCCTCCCGACCTCTGCTCAGATCGATCTTGTTACGAACGAGCCAGACGGGAGCCTCGCTTTGGCGCTCAACCTCGGCCTGCTCATCCTCCGACAGCCACAGCACCAGATCCGCCTGCGCCGCTCGGTCTCGCGCGCGCCGAACACCCTCCTGCTCGACCGGATCGTCCGTCTCGCGAATGCCCGCGGTGTCGATCACCGTCACTGGATAGCCGTCGAGATCGAGCTGGACCTCGATGAGATCGCGCGTGGTGCCGGCCTGCGGAGAGACGATCGCGACCTCGCGACGCGCAAGCTGGTTCATCAGGGTCGACTTGCCCGCGTTCGGCAGTCCGGCAATGACGACCGTCAGGCCGTCGCGCAGACGTTCGGCCCGGCCCTGGGCCGACAGCACCGACTCGATCTCGGTCAACAGCTGGCCGATCCGGGCGAGCGCCGGCGCCATCAGCTCGATTGGCACGTCGCCTTCATCGGCAAAATCGATCCCGGCCTCGATCAGCGCCGCCGCCTCGATGATCTGCTCACGCCAGCTCCGCGCCTTGTCGCCCAACAGACCCTTCAGCTGCCGCAACGCCTGGCGCCGCTGGCGGTCCGTGTCGGCGTGGATGAGGTCGTCGAGACCTTCGGCCTCGGTCAGATCGATCTTGCCATTCTCGAACGCGCGCCGCGTGAACTCGCCCGGCTCAGCAGGGCGCATCTGCGGCATCGTCGACAGCACCGAGAACATTGTCGCCACGACGGCTCGACTGCCGTGCACATGCAGCTCGGCAACATCTTCGCCGGTGGCGCTTGCGGGTCCGGGAAACCACAGCACGACGGCATCGTCGATCGGCTCGCCATTACCATCCCGCAGCAAGGCGCGCGTCGCCATCCTCGGCAGCGGCAGTTTCCCCGCAAGCATCTGAAGGGCGATGCCGGCGTGAGGCCCGGAGAGCCTGACGATCGCAATCGCACTCGGCAGGCGTCCGGAGGACAGCGCGAAGATGGTCTGGTCGTGTGGATGCATGATCCTCAGTTGGGCTCACCGGCAGCGAAAGACAATCGGTTTGCAGCGGCATGCTTTACGCCGGCGAACCATGGCGGGCGGATAAGCATCGAGGTCTTCACGCCGAGCGCAGCGACAAACACGTCAAACAAAAAGGGCGCTCCGGAGAGCGCCCTTTACAGATTGAAGCAGTGCCTCGATCAGGTGTTCATCGACTCGAAGAACTCGGCATTGCTCTTGGTGCTGCGGAGCTTGTCGAGCAGGAAGTCGATCGCGTCCATGGTGCCCATCGGATTGAGGATGCGGCGGAGCACGTACATCTTCTTGAGGTTCTGCGGCTCGGTGATGAGCTCTTCCTTGCGGGTGCCGGAGCGGGCGATGTCGATCGCCGGGAAGGTCCGCTTGTCCGCGACCTTGCGGTCGAGGATGAGCTCGGAGTTGCCGGTGCCCTTGAACTCCTCGAAGATGACCTCGTCCATGCGGCTGCCGGTGTCGACCAGCGCGGTCGCGATGATCGTGAGCGAGCCGCCTTCCTCAATGTTGCGGGCAGCGCCGAAGAAGCGCTTGGGACGCTGCAGCGCGTTCGCGTCGACACCGCCGGTCAGCACCTTGCCGGAGGACGGCACGACGGTGTTGTAGGCGCGGCCAAGGCGGGTGATCGAGTCCAGGAGAATGACGACGTCGCGGCCGTGCTCGACGAGACGCTTGGCCTTCTCGATCACCATCTCCGCGACCTGGACGTGACGGGCGGCCGGCTCGTCGAAGGTCGAGGACACGACCTCGCCCTTCACCGAGCGCTGCATGTCCGTGACTTCCTCGGGGCGCTCGTCGATCAGCAGCACGATCAGATAGCACTCGGGATGATTGGCGGTGATCGAGTGCGCGATGTTCTGCATCAGCACCGTCTTGCCGGTGCGCGGCGGCGCGACGATCAGCGCACGCTGGCCCTTGCCGATCGGCGCGACGATGTCGATGACGCGTGGCGACAGATCCTTGCGGGTCGGATCCTCCAGCTCGAGCCGGAAGCGCTCGTCCGGAAACAGCGGCGTGAGATTGTCGAAATTGACCTTGTGCTTGGACTTCTCGGGATCCTCGAAGTTCAGCGTGTTGACCTTGAGCAGCGCGAAATAGCGTTCGCCTTCTTTCGGGCTGCGGATATGCCCTTCGATCGTGTCACCGGTGCGCAGGCCGAAGCGTCGGATCTGCGACGGCGAGACATAGATGTCGTCGGGACCGGGCAGGTAGTTCGCATCCGGCGAGCGCAGGAAGCCGAAGCCGTCGGAGAGCACCTCGACGACGCCCTCACCGATGATGTCGGTTTCCTGGATCGCGAGCTGCTTGAGGATGGCGAACATCAGCTCCTGCTTGCGCATCGTGCTGGCGTTCTCGACCCCGTTTTCCTCCGCGAAGGAGACGAGCTCGGCCGGCGTCTTTGACTTGAGGTCCTGTAGTTTGATTTCCCGCATTGGGGTGGTCCTGTGGAAGCGACTTGGGAGGGATGCGAGGTGGCTGTGGGAAGGCGGACGAAATGAGGTCCGCAGGTCTGAGCAAGGTTGGCGCCGATGAGGCACCAGACCTGATGCGGCGGCCGGTCAAGCCGGAACGCAACCACATCCGCCTGCGTGGGGTGGGATATCCATAATATAGAAAATCGCGCCGTCGTCTGCAAGGCATCTGCAGCGGAGCGGTATTCCGTGGGAAGCGGTCAGAACGGCTTGACGATGACGAGAATCACGATGCCGATCATCAGCACCGTTGGTACCTCATTGATATACCGGTAGAATTTCTGGCTGCGGGTGTTCTTGTCGGCGCCGAATTCTCTGACCCAGCGGGTGAACAGTCCGTGGACCCCGGACATGATCAGCACCAGCAGAAATTTTGCATGAAACCAACCGCTGGTATACCAGTGGCCGGCCCAGGCCAGATAGAGTCCGGCAAGCCACGTCACGGTGATCGCCGGATTGATGATCGCCTTGAGCAGGCGCCGTTCCATGACCTTGAACGTCTCGGATTGCTTCGAGCCGATCTCGGCGTCGCAATGATAGACGAACAGCCGCGGCAGATACAGCATGCCGGCCATCCACGCGATGACAGCGATGACGTGAAGGGCCTTGATCCACTCATACATCGGAAACGCGTGATCCTCTCGGCTGGCGATCAGCTTGCGTGTCGAGACATATCCGCTCGCTCAGTCCCCTCCAAACCAAATAATTTTAGAATCTTAAGGTTTGAGTCTAGGTAGCGGTGGATTGGACTCATGCAATGTCATCCGCAGTCTGCCCGCAGCTTGTTCACATCCCTCAACATGCGAGCTGCGCACGCCGGATCGCCCCAGAGTCTGATGTGATTCAGACGCTTGTCGAAATCCTTCGACAGCTTATCCAGAGACAAATGGGCCTCGTCCCGATATCATCGCGCTGCTGCCTGACGTTGTCCCGGACGGCGACCATGTGCAGAACAATCGGGGTTATACAAAGGGAGCGGTCCGAGGCGGCTTTTTGGCCCCATCCTTCACAGGGATTCACAGATCGTTAAGGATTTGATGCCCACCACCGGCAACTACTTTCACCTCCATCTGGTTTCCGATTCGACGGGCGAAACCCTGATCACGGTCGCGCGTGCGGTCGCCGCGCAATACACCAACGTGACCCCGGTCGAGCACGTGTACCCGCTGGTGCGGAGCCAGAAGCAGCTCGACCGCGTGCTCGACGAGATCGAGGAAGCGCCCGGCATCGTGCTGTTCACGCTGCTCGAGAAGGATCTGGTCAGCCGGCTCGAAGCCAAGTGCCAGCAGATCAACATCCCGAGCCTGTCGATCATCGGTCCGGTGATGCAGCTGTTCGAGGCCTATCTCGGCGCATCGACCGCCGGCCGCGTCGGTGCGCAGCACGTACTCAATGCCGAATATTTCGCCCGCATCGATGCGCTGAACTACACGATGCTCCACGATGACGGGCAGATGGTCGACGGCCTCGAAGACGCCGAAGTGGTGCTGGTGGGCGTCAGCCGGACGTCGAAGACTCCGACCTCGATCTATCTCGCCAACCGCGGCGTGCGCACAGCCAACGTGCCGCTGGTCCCGGGCATTCCGATCCCGCATCAGCTCGAGACATTGAAGAAGCCGCTGGTGGTCAGCCTGCATGCGACCCCGGAGCGGCTGATCCAGGTGCGGCAGAATCGCCTGCTCAGCATGGGTGCGGAATCCGGCAATGAGAACTATGTAGACAAGCAGTCGGTGACGGACGAGGTCGCCTATGCACGCAAGCTGAGTGCGAAGTTCAACTGGGTCATGCTCGACGTGACGCGGCGCTCGATCGAGGAGACGGCCGCCGCGATCCTGAAACTCTATACCGACCGGCAGCGGCAGCGGCTTCCGGACTAGTGAGCGGATCAATGTCCATCTGGTGCAGTGACGAGCCTCTGATTCTGGCATCGCAGAGCCGCGCGCGGCGAATGCTGCTCGCAAACGCAGGACTCGCGTGCGAGGCGCTTCCCGCCGATATCGACGAACGCGCGGTGCAGGCCGAAGCCGGCCTGGTCGCGCCCTACGAGATTGCGTTGCACCTTGCCAACGCGAAGGCCGCAGCGGTCTCGGCAAACAGGCCCAATTCATATGTGGTGGGCGCGGATCAGACGCTGGCATTGGGTGAGCGCATGTTCAACAAGCCGGCCGGCCGCCAGCATGCCATGCAGCAACTGTTGGCGCTGGGCGGACGCACCCATGCGCTGCACTCGGCCATCGCCGTGGTCCGCAATGGCGAGGTGCTGTTCTCGCACGTCGCCGTCGCCTGGATGACGATGCGTGCCCTCACCGAAACCGAGATCGCAGCCTATCTCGATGCCGCCGGCGAAACCGTCACATCCAGCGTCGGCGCCTACCAGCTGGAAGGGCTCGGCGTGCACCTGTTCGACCGCATCGACGGCGATCACTTCACCATCCTCGGCCTGCCGCTGCTGCCGCTGCTCGCCTATTTTCGCGAAGCGAAGCTGCTCAGGATCTGAGGCCGACCGCAGCCACGCGCAAGGGGGAGTGACCGCGGATGAGAGTGCTGGGTCTGACCGGCTCGATGGGCATGGGCAAGTCGACGACCGCAAAGCTGTTCGCCGAAGCCGGCGTCCCGGTCTATGACGCCGACGCGACCGTTCATAAGGTCTATGAGGGCGAAGCCGCGCCGGCGATCGAAGCCGAATTTCCCGGGACCACGGTGGACGGCAAGGTGGATCGGGCCAGGCTCTCCGCCAAGGTCGTCGGCGATCCCGACGCGATCCGCAGGCTCGAAGCGATCGTGCACCCGATGCTGCGCTCCTATCATCAGAAGTTTCTCGACGACGCCGAGCAGTCCGGCGTGCCCGTTGCCGTCGTCGATGTCCCCTTGCTGTTCGAGACCGGCGGCGACAAGCGCGTCGATGCCGTGGTGGTGGTGTCGACCGCGCCCGAGATCCAGCGTCAGCGCATTCTGGCGCGCGGCACGATGACGGAAGAAGCGCTCGATGCGCTGCTCGCACGGCAGATGCCGGATGCCGAGAAGCGCAAGCGCGCCGATTTCGTCGTGGATACCTCGCACGGGCTCGATCCGGTGCGGGCACGCATCCGCGACATCCTGGCGGAGGTCGTTAGAATGCCACAGCGCCGGGGCTGATTCGCGAACGCCGGCCGCGCGGAATTCGACGGATCAAATCAGATGCGTGAGATCGTTCTCGACACCGAAACCACCGGCCTCGACGCCCTGCGCGGCGACCGCCTGGTCGAGATCGGCTGCGTCGAGATCATCAACCGCATGCCCACCGGCCAAGTCTACCACCGCTACATCAATCCCGAACGTGACATGCCGGCGGAAGCGTTCGCGGTTCACGGACTGTCGAGCGAGTTCCTCGCGGACAAGCCGCTGTTTCACGAGATCGTGGAGGAGTTCCTGGAATTCATCGGCGATGCCCCGCTGGTGATCCACAACGCCTCGTTCGACATCGGCTTCATCAACGCCGAGCTCGACCGGGTCAAGCGCGCGGCCATTCCGAGGGACCGTCTGGTCGACACGCTGCTGCTGGCACGTCGCAAGCATCCCGGCGTGTCGAACCGCCTCGACGACCTCTGCTCGCGCTATGCGATCGACAACTCACGCCGCACCAAGCACGGCGCGTTGCTCGACGCCGAGCTGCTGGCGGAGGTCTATGTCGATCTGGTCGGGGCGCGGCAGTCGCAGCTGATCCTGACCCAGGACAGCCAGGAGATCCGCATCGGATCTGCCGGCGAGACGCCGCGCCGTCAGCGCGAGCAGCCGCTGTTGCCGCGGGTCACGGATGCGGAGCGAGAGGCGCATCGCGCCTTCATCGCCACCCTCGGCGACAAGCCGATCTGGACGGAGTTTCTCGCCGGCACGTGATCCGCCTGATCGGCAGCGGATCACGCCCGGCAAGCATCAATCGTAAGCTGAACCGGATCAGCTCGACAGCACCTGGCCGCCCTGGGCCGCCGCCTGGCGCTCCATGTTCTGGCGGTACAGGCCGACGAAATCGACCGGGTCCAGCATCAGCGGCGGGAAGCCGCCGTCGCGCACCGAATTGGCGACGATCTCGCGGGCGAACGGGAACAGCAGGCGCGGGCATTCGATCAGCAGCATCGGCGACAGGTTCTCGCGCGGAATGTTGACCAGCCGGAACACGCCGCCATAGACCAACTCGAAGCTGAACATCACCTGGCTGCCGCTCTCGGCCTTGCCCTCGATCGTCAGCGTCACCTCGTACTCGGTGTCATTCAGAGCATTGGCGCCGACATTGATCTGGATGTTGATCTGCGGCGGCTGGCCCTGCGGCGCCAGGGACTGCGGAGCGTTCGGATTCTCGAACGAGAGATCCTTGATGTATTGCGCCAGCACGTTCAGTTGAGGAGGAGGAGCCGCCTCGGGAGTGGCGCCGTTACCGTTGGTCATCGCAGTGTTCTCCAGGCAAAAAGGGCGGGTCGTTGCGGCGCGTGGCTACCATAGGGCCGGCTTGTTCCACAAGGACGAGGCACGGACGCCGCGAAAGGCCGAGGCAGACGGTTGATCGGGCCGCCATGCCTCTATTTGTCGCATCGGCCCGGGGGCGGAACCAGCGACCGTCCTACTCTGTTCCAATCCAAGGTCGATCGGATTTCCCCTTGAGAGGGAAAAGGGTTAGGATCACCGGGCCACAATGTGCCATTGGCCGGGCCCAATTCGATGACTACATCCGGGTCGACCGAGGGATTCACGGGTCTTTACCTGGATCCTGTAGAACGGGTGCCCGGTGGCCGGGCTCCGCGTTCGGCTCGACAAGTCAGAAAGCGAACACGAAGTGGACATTTATACCATCATCTTCCTGGCGCTGGCGGTCTTCATCTTCATCCGCCTGCGCGCCGTGCTCGGGCAGCGCACCGGGAGCGAGCGGACGCCGTTCGATCATGCCGCCCGAAACGCGGTCCAGGGCGCGCCGGACAACCACGTCATGCCGGTTCCCAACAAGCCCATCGATCCCTCGGCTGCGGTCCCCGGCGGCGAGATGCCGGCGCCGGGCGATCGCTGGCGCGGCCTAGCCGAGCCGGGCACACCGCTCGCCCGTGGCCTCGACGCGATCGTCGCCGACGACTCGTCGTTCGATCCGCGCCATTTCCTGACCGGCGCGCGCAGTGCCTACGAGATGATCGTGCTGGCGTTCGCCAATGGCGATCGCCGCGCATTGCGCGACCTGTTGTCGTCCGAGGTCTATGAGAGTTTCGACGCCGTCATCAAGGAGCGTGAGAAGCAGGAGCAGAAGACCGAAACCCGCTTCGTCTCCATCGATACCGCCGAACTGGTCGGTGCCGAGCTGCGCGACCGCACCGCACAGGTGACGGTGCGCTTCGTCTCGCAAATGATCTCGGTGACACGCGACAAGGGGGGCAACATCGTCGACGGCAATCCGGACAAGGTCGCCGACATCACCGACATCTGGACTTTCGCCCGCGATACCGGCTCGCGCGATCCCAATTGGAAGCTGGTCGGCACCGGCAGCCATTGATGGAATAGGTTGCCGCCGCCGGCGCTACATCGGGAGATCGCCCGCTCTCGATGTCGACCCAGTTCTGCAAGGAGGACGACGAGGTCCATCCTCGGCTTTTTGACCCGGATCTTTTCAGCATCCCGTTTTCTCTGAATTTCGCGTTGAGTGGTACTTTGATGGTGCAAGCATGGTTCGCGAAATTTGGAAGCGGGGTTTCACCGCTCATCGCCTGAAATACTGGACGCCGGCGCTCGCCCTGAGCGTCGCCGCCGTGGCGCTCGCCCCTTATGCGGCCGAGGCGGTGCGCTCGCGCCACCGGGCGGCGACGCCCCCGGTGCGCCACCTGCCCTACCCGCAACTCGACTGGCCGCTCGAGATCAGCAACAGCCAGTACCTGCCATTGGCCTGGAACGACGTGCCCGGCTGGAACGACGACGACCAGCTTGCGGCCTATCGGACGTTCCGCGCCAGCTGCAAGCCGATCGCCGCAAAGACGGATGCAGCGCCGGATGCCAAGGCGGATGGCAAGCCGCTGGGCGATTCCCTGCGCGATCCCTGTCGCGACGCTCGGGCCACCGATCTCGCCGACAATGCTGCGGCAAGGGCCTTTTTCGAACGGCACTTCGAGCCGCTGAAGATCTCCAAGCTCGGCGATGCCGATGGCTTCGTCACCGGCTACTACGAACCCGTCATCGAGGGCTCGCGGACCCAGAACGAGGTCTACAACGTTCCGGTCTATCGTCGCCCCTCCAATCTGTTCGTCCGTGGCTTTAAGCAGGACGCGACGAGTCTGCCCAACAAGGGTCCCGTCTATCGGAAGATCGGACGGCGCAAGCTGGTCCCCTATTACGACCGCGCGGAGATCGAGGACGGCGCCATCGAGGGCCGCGGCCTGGAGATCGCGTGGCTCAGGAATCAGACTGACCTGCTGTTTGCCCAGATCCAGGGATCGGCGCGCATCAGTCTCGACGACGGCTCGACCATCCGCATCAACTACGATGCCTATAATGGCCTTCCCTACACACCGGTCGGCCGCATCCTGATCGAACGCGGCATCATTCCGCGCGAGCAGATGTCGATGCAGCGTATCCGCGACTGGATGGAGCAGAATCCGGAAGGTGCCAACGAGCTGCGGCGGATGAACCGCTCCTACATCTTCTTCCGCGAGGTGCAGCTGTCGGAGAAGGACGAGGCGGTCGGCGCGCAGGGCATCCCGCTGACGCCCGGCCGTTCGATCGCGGTCGACAAGTCGCTGCACGTCTATGGCACGCCGTTCTTCATCACCGGCGAGCTGCCGATCGAATCCGAGAAGTCGAAGACCGCGTTCCACCGGCTGATGATTGCGCAGGATACAGGCTCGGCGATCGTCGGACCTGCGCGCGCCGATCTCTATTTCGGCGCCGGCCAGGACGCCGGCAAGGTTTCCGGCCGTCTCAAGCACAGCATCCAGTTCGTGATGCTGGTGCCGAAGAGCCTCGATCCGGTCGCGCGTGGCCGCAAGATGCCGCTGCCGGATGCACGCCCGTCGGAGAAGATCGCGAAACTGTTTCCGCAGGTGCTGCCGAAGGAGGCCGCCAAAGCCGCCGCCTCCTCGGTCAACGATGCGAAGGCCCCTGCTTCCGCCGCGAGCGCAATCCCGGCGACCACGGTGGCGCAGAACGTTGTGGCGCCGCAGCCCGTGCCCCTGCCCGAGGCCCGCCCCCGTATCGAAAGTGATCGCAATATCCGCCGATTGCGTTATGGCAGGCGCCATCGCAACCGCCGATGACAAGCCGTCTCCATGTCTGAAGATCCCGAGCCGCCGCGCGGCCGTCGCAAGCGTGGCCTCTCCGAGGACGAGCGCACCCTGTGGGAGACGGTGGCGCGCCAGGTCAAGCCGCTGCGCAAGACGCACCGTCCGGTGCGGCCGCATCCGCCGATGGTGACGGCCGAGCCGCAGCCGGACAAGCCGATGATGACACCGCGGCCGGTCGCGCCGGTGGTCGTGCCCAAGCCGGCCCGGCCGGCGATCCCGCCGCTGGTCTCGCTCGGCCGCAAGGAGCGGTCGAAGCTGTCGCGCGGCCGCAGCGAGATCGATGCGCGGCTCGATCTGCACGGCATGACCCAGAGTCGGGCGCATCAGGCGCTGCATCATTTCCTGCATCGCGCCCAGCATGACGGTCTCACCTTCGTGTTGGTCATCACCGGCAAGGGCACCATCGGGGCGGATCCCGAACGCGGCGTGCTCCGGCGGCAGGTGCCGCATTGGCTTAGCCTGCCGGAATTCCGCTCGCTCATCGTCGGCTTCGAGGAGGCTCATGTCGGCCATGGCGGCGCCGGCGCGCTCTATGTCCGGATCAGGCGCGCCCGCGGCTGAGCGTCAGAACGGGCGGATGATCCCGATCCGCGGTACGGCGGTGACGATCCAGCCCAGGATCGTCGTCATGCGGTCGTCGGCGTCGATCGGAGTGATCGGCTTGGTCGCAGGAAGCGTCTTCAGCGCGTGCAGCATCAGTACCATGCAGACCACCCAGCTCGAGATCCAGCGCGAATAGTCGAACACCATGGCGAACATGACGAGGTAAGCGGAGCTGATGACGATCAGCGCGGCGATGACGATCTGGCGATGGCGCTTGTCAGCCAAGGCGCCGATGAGATCCTTGAGATTCCGCCACAGCGGCGCGTGCAGCCACAGCAGCAGCGCATAGATGGGCAGGCCCAGCAGGTTCGACGGCAGCCGCGCCCAGGTGTCCTGCACCTCCTTGGCGAGCGGCTGATACCAGACATAGGCGAACTGCAAGAGCTCAGTGCGCGACGGATCGACCATGCGGGAGCGCAAGTAGGACATGAAGTCGACCTCGGGCAGCGGCATGGTGCCGAGGAATTGCGCCGCGAGGAACAGCGCGCCGAGGCCGAGCAGCGCGCTAGCGCCGACTGCAATATCCAGGCGAGTGAGGGGACGTGTCAGGTAGTAGCGCAGCACGACGATCGCGGTGATGGTCGGCACGTACATCAGCAGATGGATGTGATGAATCAGCACGAGCAGAGCCGAGATCAATGCCGCAAGCAGCACGTAGGCCAGCGTGCGCGCCGGCACCAGCAGCAGGACGATCGCGCCGAGACAGCCATAGATGTCGAAATGGCCGAGCGTGAACAGGAAGTTCTTGAACACGAACGGCGAGCAGGCGGTGAAGATGAACAGCGGCAGCCGTGCGCGATCAAAGCCGAACGTGCGGCGGAAGAGCTGTGCGAACAGTGCGAGGGTGATGAGCCAGACGCAACCGGCCAGCGCGAAAACCAGCCAGACCGGCACCTTCGCGGCGAACAGGCCGACCATGGCACCGATCAGCGCGCGCTTGATGAAGCCGAAGTGATAGTCGACCAGCAGATGGATGTACGGAATGTAGGGCGGCAGCGTGATCTTGTGCAGGAACACGCCGAGCATCACGGCGGCGTTGACGGCGAGCATCAGGCGCCAGTGTTTGCTGGAGGCGGCGGTCATGCGGCGTCCGAGCGGTGATAGATGGAGACGAGGTCGTCGCCCCGTCCACCACTGTCGTCCCGGCCTTGAGCCGGGACCCATAGCCGCCGCCGTTCGTGGTGAGGCAAGGCTGGAGCCGCCATCGTGAGTCACAATCAGCTTTGGTGGTTATGGGTCCCCGCGTTCGCGGGGACGACAGCGGATTTTGACGCCGCGCCGGAGCGAAGAAGCTCAGCGCTTGCTAGGCGCAGCCGACTACAAAATGAACCGGCTGAGATCCGCGTTCTTGGCGAGGTCGCCGATGTGTTGCTGCACATACGCAGCGTCGACGCGCATGGTTTCGCCGTTACGATCGGACGCCGTGAAGGAGATCTCGTCGAGCACGCGCTCCATCACCGTCTGCAGCCGGCGCGCGCCGATGTTCTCGACCGTCGAATTCACCGCGACCGCGATGTCGGCGAGCGCGTCGATCGCATCGTCGGTGATGTCGAGCGTCACGCCCTCGGTCTGCATCAGCGCGACATATTGCTTGATCAGCGATGCCTCCGGCTCGGTCAGGATGCGCCGCATGTCGTCGCGCGTCAGCGCCTGCAGCTCGACCCGGATCGGCAATCGTCCCTGCAGCTCCGGCAAGAGGTCCGAGGGCTTGGCGATGTGGAACGCGCCGGAGGCAATGAACAGGACGTGGTCGGTCTTGACGGCGCCATGCTTGGTCGAGACCGTCGTGCCCTCGATCAGCGGCAGCAGGTCACGCTGCACGCCCTCGCGCGAGACGTCGCCGCCGGCGCGGTTCTCGCGCACGCAGATCTTGTCGATCTCGTCGAGAAACACGATGCCGTTGTTCTCGACCACGCTGATTGCTTCCTGCACCAACTGCTCGCTGTCGAGCAGCTTGTCGGATTCTTCCGCGATCAGGATGTCGTGCGAGGCCTCGACCGTCACGCGCCGCGTCTTGGTGCGGCCGCCGAGCTTGCCGAAGATGTCGCCGATCGAGATCGCGCCCATCTGGGCTCCCGGCATGCCGGGGATCTCGAACATCGGCAAGCCGCCGCCGGAGGACTGCGTCTCGATCTCGATCTCCTTGTCGTTGAGCTCGCCGGCACGCAGCTTGCGGCGGAACGAGTCGCGCGTCGCAGCACTCGCATTGGCGCCGACCAGCGCGTCGAGGACGCGCTCCTCGGCGGCGAGCTGCGCGCGGGCGGCGACGTCCTTGCGCTTGCGCTCCCGGACCTGGGCGATCGCGACCTCGACGAGGTCGCGGATGATCTGCTCGACGTCGCGGCCGACATAGCCGACCTCGGTGAACTTGGTCGCCTCGACCTTGAGGAACGGTGCGCCCGCAAGCTTGGCCAGCCGCCGGGCGATCTCGGTCTTGCCGACGCCGGTCGGCCCGATCATCAGGATGTTCTTTGGCAGCACCTCTTCGCGCAGGCCTGCATCGAGCTGCAGCCGGCGCCAGCGGTTGCGCAAGGCAATGGACACCGCCCGCTTGGCGTCGGCCTGGCCGACGATGTAGCGGTCGAGTTCGGAGACGATTTCGCGGGGTGAAAAGTCGGTCATGAGGCTCTAGCTAGGGTCGGACGGGGATGAGGGCAAGCCGGATTTCCGCCGTCACAGGAGCGGCGGTCCGGCCTGCCACTGCCGGATCGCCTCGGTTGGATAGATCAGCATCAAGATGTTCAGGGTCAGGTTGTCACGGATGTGCAGGCCCACCCCGATCTCGAACGCGACTGCAATCACGACGGTCAGCCAGACCGGCAGCACCCGCGCCAGCAGGAAGCCGGTCATCATCGCCAGCGTATCGCCGACCGAGTTCACGATGCTGTCGCCGAAATAGTCCAGCGAGATCGTGGCGGCACGATAGCGCTCGATGATGAAGCTGGAGTTCTCGACCAGCTCCCAGGCGCCCTCGATCAGCATCGCGATGATCAGCCGCCCCTGCCACGGCAGAAACGGCAGAACCAGCGCGGTCAGCGCATAGAACAGGAAGCCGTGAATGACATGGGAGAACGTGTACCAGTCGGCGAGATGCTGGGAGTTCTCCGAGCTCTGCACCACGCCGTGCCACAGCTTGACCGTGCCGCAGGCGCAGATCGGCAGCCGGCCCATCGCGAACAACAGTGCGGCCTGCAGCGCCAGCAGACCGAGCGCCAGGATGAGCCAGGGTCCGGACCAATGCCGGGACGGGGCGCCGATCTCGTCCGCGGTCATCGTCTACTCGGCCGACAGCGCTTCGATGGTGATGTTGCGGTTGGTGTAGACGCAGATGTCGGCGGCGATGTCGAGCGAGCGGCGCACGATGCTCTCGGCGTCCTTGTCGGTGTCGATCAGCGCACGCGCGGCCGCAAGCGCATAGTTGCCGCCGGAGCCGATCGCCATCACGCCGGCCTCCGGTTCCAGGACGTCGCCCGTCCCGGTCAGCACCAGCGAGACCTCCTTGTCGGCCACGATCATCATGGCTTCGAGCCGCCGCAGATAGCGGTCGGTGCGCCAGTCCTTGGCGAGCTCGACCGCGGCCCGGGTCAGCTGACCCGGATATTGCTCGAGCTTGCTCTCCAGCCGCTCGAACAGGGTGAACGCGTCGGCGGTGGCGCCGGCGAAGCCGCCGATGACGTCGCCCTTGCCGAGCTTGCGCACCTTCTTGGCATTGGACTTGATCACGGTCTGGCCGATCGAGACCTGGCCGTCGCCACCGATCACCACCCTGCCCCCCTTGCGGACGGTCAGAATCGTGGTGCCGTGCCAGACGGTGGGCTCGTTCGAGGATGCGTGCATGGGGGATCCCTGGTTGATGCCCTGATTTAGGCGCTCAGGCGTCGGGATACAATTACCGGGTCCCTGCCCTGCCCGACCCGGTCTTGAAATCCGCTCACCATGGCCCGAGATCAGGCCTCATGGGGGTCATCCCGCAGTAGCTAAGGTGTCATCCGCCTGATAAAAGGGCCGCGTTTTCAAGGGAAAGCTGACCCCATGCGTAGCGCGACCATCAAGCGCAAGACCAAAGAGACCGAGATCGAGGTGTCCGTGAACCTCGACGGCACCGGCGTCGTGAACATCGCGACCGGGATCGGCTTCTTCGATCACATGCTGGATCTGCTGGCCCGGCATTCCCGCATCGACATGACCGTCAAGGCGGTCGGCGACCTCCATATCGATTTCCACCACACCACCGAGGATGTCGGCATCGCCCTCGGCCAGGCCGTGCGTCAGGCGCTCGGCGACATGGCCGGCATCACCCGTTACGCCTCGATCCACATGCCGATGGACGAGACCCTGACGCGCGTCGTGATCGACGTATCGGGCCGGCCGATGCTGGTATTCCGCACGACCTTTGCGCGCGACAAGATCGGCGAGTTCGACACCGAGCTGGTGCGCGAGTGGTTCAACGCCTTTGCCATGAACGCCGGCATCACCCTGCATGTCGAGACGCTGTACGGCGAGAACGCCCATCATATCGCCGAATCCTGCTTCAAGGGTCTGGCGCGGGCCCTCCGCGCAGCCCTTGCGATCGATCCTCGCAATCAGGGCGAAGTGCCATCCACCAAGGGTCAGCTCGGCGGCTGACCTCCCTCCTCCCAAGGGATTATCGACATGCCCGTCTATACGGTTCACGCTCCCCTGGCCGCCGGGGTCGATCTGCGTTCGACCGATCGCTTTGTCTTCATCCGCGACGGCTTCCATTTCTGGGCCGCCGTGCTCGGCGCCGTCTGGCTGGCCTGGCATCGTCTCTGGCTTGCGATGCTCGTCTGGGCCGTGCTGATGATCGCGCTCGACGTCATCCTGGCGCGCGTCGGCGTCAGCGGCGGCGCGATTGCCGGCATCGATCTGTTGCTTGCGATCCTGCTCGGGCTCGAAGCCTCGAGCCTGAAGCGCTGGAGCTACTCGCGCGGCAATTGGCGCCAGATCGACGTCGTCGTCGCCGACGATCTCGATGCCGCCGAGCGCCGCTTCTTCGAGCGCTGGGCCGCCCGGCGCAGCACGCTCGGCTACGACAATCACACCGTCGATCGCGGCGCGGCGCCGCCGACACGCGACAATGGCAATGGGCAGCACCCGCCGCCGCTGCCGCATGCCAGCATCATTGGCTTGTTTCCCGAACCCGGAGGTGGACGATGAGTGTTGCGATCATCGATTACGGCTCTGGCAATCTTCATTCCGCCGCCAAGGCGTTCGAGCGCGCCGCGCGCGGCATGGCGGATCCGCAGAAGGTCGTCGTGACGCGCGATCCCGATACGGTCTATCGCGCCGATCGCATCGTGTTACCCGGCGTCGGCGCCTTCGCCGACTGCCGTCGTGGCCTCGACTCCGTCAACGGCATGCTGGAGGCGATGACCGAAGCCGTACGCCACAAGGCGCGGCCGTTCTTCGGCATCTGCGTCGGCATGCAGCTGATGGCGACGCGCGGCAAGGAGCACGTCACCACCGACGGCTTCAACTGGGTCGCCGGCGACGTCGAGAAGATCGCCCCTCGTGACGAGAGCCTGAAGATCCCACATATGGGCTGGAACACGCTCGATATGGTGCAGGAGCATCCGGTGCTGGAGCGGCTGCCGCTCGGACCGAAGGGCCTGCACGCCTATTTCGTGCACTCCTATCACTTGAATGCCGTCAACGAGAGCGACGTTCTGGCACGCGCCGACTACGGCGGACCGGTCACCGCGATCGTCGGCAAGGACACCGCGATCGGCACCCAATTCCATCCCGAGAAGAGCCAGCGTTTCGGTCTCGCCCTCATTTCCAACTTCCTGAAGTGGAAGCCGTGAGCGCTTTCGTCCTGTTCGCCGCAACAGGCGGGCAGGGCGCGCTCTTGAAAGACAACTGACATGATCCTGTTTCCCGCCATCGATCTGAAGAACGGCCAGTGCGTGCGCCTGGAGCAGGGCGACATGGCGCGCGCCACCGTGTTCAACCTCGATCCCGCCGCGCAGGCCAAGAGCTTCGCCGACCAGGGGTTCGACTATCTCCACGTCGTGGATCTCGACGGCGCCTTCGCCGGCAAGCCGATGAATGCGCACGCCGTGGAAGCGATGTTGAAAGTCGTCAAGATGCCGGTGCAGCTCGGCGGCGGCATCCGCGATCTCAAGACGGTGGAGGCTTGGCTCAGCAAAGGCATCACCCGTGTCATCATCGGCACCGCGGCGGTGCGCGATCCCGAGCTGGTGAAGACCGCAGCCAAGGCCTTCCCCGGCCGCGTCGCCGTCGGGCTCGATGCGCGCGACGGCAAGGTCGCCGTCGAGGGCTGGGCCGAGACATCCGAAGTGACCGCGCTCGACATTGCCAAGCGTTTCGAGGACGCCGGCGTCGCCGCGATCATCTTCACCGACATCGCGCGCGACGGCCTGCTCAAGGGCCTCAACCTCGATGCCACGATCGCGCTAGGTGACGCCATCTCGATTCCCGTGATTGCCTCCGGCGGCCTGGCCTCGATCGAGGACGTCAAGGCGATGCTGACACCGCGGGCGAAAAAGCTCGAAGGCGCCATCGCCGGCCGCGCGCTCTATGACGGCCGCCTCGATCCCGCGGAAGCACTGGCGCTGATCCGCGCGGCGCGTGCGTAGGAGGAAACAGGATGTTCAAGGTCCGTGTCATTCCCTGCCTCGACGTCAAGGACGGACGAGTCGTCAAGGGCGTCAACTTCGTCAATCTGCGCGATGCCGGCGATCCGGTCGAAGCCGCGATCGCCTATGACGCGGCCGGCGCCGACGAGCTGTGCTTCCTCGACATCACCGCCACCCATGAGAACCGCGGCATCATGCTGGACGTCGTCCGGCGCACGGCGGAGGCCTGCTTCATGCCGGTCACGGTCGGCGGCGGCGTGCGCACCATCGACGACATCAAGACCCTGCTGCGTTCCGGCGCCGACAAGGTTTCGATCAATTCGGCCGCGGTGAGCAGGCGCGAATTCGTCAAGGAGGCGGCCGAGAAGTTCGGCGAGCAGTGCATCGTGGTGGCGATCGACGCCAAGTCCGTGTCGCGGCCGGGCGGCGGCAGCCGCTGGGAGATCTTCACCCATGGCGGCCGCAAATCGACCGGCATCGATGCCCTGGAATACGCCCAGGAGGTGGTCGCGCTCGGTGCCGGCGAGATCCTGCTGACCTCGATGGACCGCGACGGCACCCGCCAGGGCTTCGACCTGCCGCTGACCCGGGCAGTCGCCGACAGCGTCCCGGTGCCGGTGATCGCCTCCGGCGGTGTCGGTAACCTCGATCATCTGGTGGACGGCATCCGCGAGGGCCACGCGACCGCGGTGCTGGCGGCGTCAATCTTCCATTTCGGGGAATTTACCATCCGGCAGGCCAAGGAGCACATGGTGCGCCAGGGGCTGCCGATGCGGCTCGATCCCTGACGACATTGCGTCGCAAAAATGTTAGATGAACGCTGGTCCGGCCGCCGTGGTCGGGCAGGCGTTCCGAGTACCGGCTGATGTCCCGCTTCACGCTTCACGACCTGGCTGCCATCATCGACGCGCGCGCCGCGGCGGGCGGTGAGGCGTCCTATACGCGCAAGCTGCTCGACAAGGGCCCGCCGCAATGCGCCAAGAAGATGGGCGAGGAGGCGGTCGAGACGGTCATCGCCGCACTTGGCACCGACCGTGAGCATCTGATCTCCGAAAGCGCCGACCTGCTGTTTCATCTGTTGGTGTTGTTGAAGTCGCGCGACGTCCGGCTCGAGGAGGTCGAGGCGGCGCTTGGCAAGCGGACCGGCCAATCGGGGCTGGAAGAAAAGGCGTCGCGCAAGACGGAGTAGGGCGCGACGGCGGGGGAAACGAAGGGCAGCGTCATGGACATGCGCACCACCGAACAACAATATAATCCGTACCGCGTCTTCACGCGCGAACAATGGGCCGAGCTGCGCAACGACACGCCGATGACCTTGGAGCCCGGCGAGTTCTCCAAGCTGCGGTCGATGCACGATCGTCTCGACCTTCAGGAGGTCGAGGACATCTACCTCCCGCTGTCGCGATTGCTGTCGATGTATGTCGATGCGGCGCAGCGGCTGTACTACGCGCAGCGCCAGTTTCTCGGCATCCGCGACCGTAAGATGCCCTACATCATCGGCGTCGCCGGCTCGGTGGCGGTCGGCAAGTCGACCACTGCGCGCGTGCTGCAGGCGTTGCTGACCCGCTGGTCGCCGCGGCCCAAGGTCGATCTCATCACCACCGACGGCTTCCTGTATCCGAACGCGGTGCTGGAGCGGCAGGGCCTGATGCAGAAGAAGGGCTTTCCGGAAAGCTATGACCTGCCGCGGCTGCTCGGTTTTCTCTCCGACATCAAGGCCGGCCGCCATCCCGTGCGCGCACCGGTGTATTCCCATCTGAGTTACGACATCGTCCCCAATCAGTGGGCCGAGATCGACCAGCCGGACATCCTGATCGTCGAAGGCGTCAACGTGCTGCAGACCGGACCGCTGCCGCGCGATGGCCAGGCCGTACCGGTCGTCTCCGACTTCTTCGACTTCTCGGTCTACATCGACGCCGACGAGGCGATCCTGCGCAAATGGTACGTCAAGCGCTTCCTGTCGCTGCGCGACACGGCGTTCCATGATCCGCGGTCCTACTTCAACCGCTACGCGCTGCTGTCGGACGAGGAGGCCATCGCCACCGCGATCGCGATCTGGGAGCGCACCAACCTGGCCAATCTCGAGGACAACATCCTCCCGACACGGCCGCGTGCGACCCTGATCCTGAAGAAGGGCGCGGATCACGAGATCGAGACGGTGGCGCTCAGGCGGTTGTGAGCGGGGCCCGCGAGCGCGGCGCCGAGCTGATCCGCTCCAACTAATGACCTACGCTGGCACCTGTCGCGCCGCCGCCAGATTCGCCAGCGCCTCGTCGAGCTTGTCGCGATCGATCGGCTTGACCAGGAACCCATCCATGCCCGCCTCGAAGCAGGCGTAACGGTCCTCGACCAGGGCATTGGCCGTGAGCGCCAGGATCGGGGTGCGCCCGCCGGGCTCGCTGGCCTCGATCGCGCGAATGCGCCTGGCGGCGGCAATGCCGTCGAGCTTCGGCATCTGCACGTCCATCAGGATCAGATCATAGGGCGCGCCGGCCGAGCGCGCCGCGAGCCAGGAGTCCAGCGCGGCTTCGCCATGCACGGCGATGTCGGCGTGGTGGCCGAGCTTGCTCAGCAGCGAGCGCATCAGCAGTGCGTTGATGTCGTTGTCCTCGGCGACCAGGATGGACAGTCCCGCGCCGGCCTGGGCCGCGATCGGCGGCGCGATGGTCGGGATCGGATCGTCGGCCATGACCGTGCCGTCGGTGTCGAAGCTCACGCGCGCGGCGAGCGAGGCGGCCCGCAGCGGCTTGACGAGATAGCCGTTGAATGGCGCCCCTGGCGCCAGCTCGTGGCGGCTCGCCGGTGTCACCAGCACGATCAGCCGCGTCGTATGATGTCGCGCGACCCCGCCCACACGCAGCGATTCATCGCCGCCGATGCTGTCGTCGACCAGCACGGCGTGCCAGGCGCGTTCGGGCAGCAGGGCCTCCGCCACCTCGGCCTCGGCGACCAGGCAGGTCTGCGCGCCCCAGTTCTGCAAGCGCCGCTCGATCAGCTCGGCCTGCAGCCCGGCCGGCGCGACCAGCATGATCGACCGTCCTGCGAGATCGGGGCCGCGGAAGCTGTTCTGCTCGCCGCGCTCCAGCGCCGGCGGCAGCGGCACCGACACCTCGAAGGTCGAGCCGGCGCCGAGCGCGCTCTGCAGCGCGATGCGGCCGCCCATCCGCTTGACGATCCGGTCCGAGATCGCAAGGCCAAGCCCGGTGCCGCCGAAGCTGCGCGCCACGCTGTCGTCGGCCTGCTCGAATTCGCGGAAGATGCGCTCCTGCGCGTCGGCTGCGATGCCGATGCCGGTGTCGCACACCTGGAAGCTGATCTCGTTCGGCCAGATGCCGGGCTCGGCGATCAGGGCAACGCCGCCCGTCGCGGTGAATTTGATGGCGTTGCCGGCGAGGTTGAGCAGCACCTGGCGCAGCCGCGCGGCGTCGCCCGTCACCCAGGTCGGCAGCCGCTCGTCGAGATAGGCCGCGATCTCCAGTTGCTTGGCCTGTGCCCGTGGCGCCAGCAGCTCGGTGATCTCCTCGATCAGCGCCGCCAGCGAGAACGGCTGCGCCTCGAGCGCCAGCTTGCCCGCTTCGATCTTGGAATAGTCGAGCAGCTCGTCGATCAGCGACATCAAGGCCTCACCCGAGGTGCGGACCGCCTTGGCGTAGGTCGTCTGCTCCGGCGTCAGTTGCGTCTCGAGCAGCAGCCCGCTCATGCCGAGGATGCCGTTCAGCGGCGTGCGGATCTCATGGCTCGCCATCGCCAGGAACCGCGACTTGGCGCGGTTCGCGGCATTGGCCTGGTCGCGCGCCTCCGCCAGCGCCCGCTCGGTCTCGGTGCGGTCGGTGACGTCGCGGCCGACACATTGCAGCACGGCGGGCTGGCCGGCGTCGGAACGCACCAGCGCCTCGCGCCACGCGATCCAGCGCGGCCCGATCGCGCTCTCGATACGCTGGTCGTGGACGCGCGTGCCGTTCGGCTCCAGCGCGCTGTCGCCCTGCTCGATCAGCTCAAAGGTGAACGCGCTGCCGAGCAGGTTGTCGCGATCTATCCCCGCCATCCGGCAATAGGCGTCGTTGACGAAGATGATGCTGCCGTCGCGCGCGCGCATGACGATGAGGTCGCCCTGCTGCTCGAACAGATTGCGGGCGCGCTGCTCGGCTTCCTGCAGCTCCCAGTTCCGGTCGGCCAGCACCTCGTTGTGGAGCGCAATCTTGTGCATCTTCCTGGCGACGAAGCGCAGCCGCATGCTGAGCGTGGCCAGGCCGACGCAGGCGAGCGCGAACAGGAAGCTGGCGCCGATCGCGAACGTGTGCGGGTTATAGCCGGAGTTGTCGGAGATGCTGGCCTTGATGAAGCCGTACGCGCCGCCGAAGCCGGCGGAGAAGATCATCAGCGAGCGCAGGATGGCGAAGATGGTGCGGTGACGGCGCATGAACCGGCGCAGGCGCAGCCTGACGTGAAAAATCGGTCCCATCTCGATCACCCCCGACGATTTCGATCCCAATGTCATGGCCGGCCCGCACCATGCGGCGTCGGTATTGCTGAGACTTTGAAAGGTCTGCACGCGCGATGAAGCCGTGCTGAGATGGTGAACCGGGCGTTAGCCCGACTCACAGAACCGGATCGGCGGGCGGTGAGTCATGGCCGTGGGCCGAGACGATGAGCGCGGCGGCGTCTCGCGCCGTGGCGTGGCTGGAGCGGACGTGGATGCGATCGTCGGCGTGAGCATCTGCTGCGCTGTCCTTGGCGAGATGGATTCGGGGCACGTCAGGATGCGGATCGGCGGCGATCGCGACGACCGCGGTCGCGGCAGTCATGCCGCAGCCACGATCCTCCTTGGCGAGCACATCGTCGACCACGACGAAATCGGCCGTCTCCGGACTGTCGGCCAGCGCCACGCTGATAGTGGCGAGCGCCGGGTCATCGGTGAAGTCGACATGGAGATCGGCGGTAAACGGCGCCGAGCCGCGCGAGATGCTGTCGGCGCCGACGGCAATGCAGGGCTGCGGGGAGGGCGCCAATTCGAGTCTGGCGATGACTGCGGCCGCGATCAGCGGCACGGCCGAGACAAGGACCTTGAAACGCAACATGATACGCACCGACGGGGCAGGCCTAATGACGGAACGCGGGCCTTATGGTTGTCGGAGCGTAAAGAGAAGTCGTTACCAGAGTGTTGAGGGGGAGGGGGCGCCCTTACGCCGCGTGGCGATTGTCCTCCGCCAGCGCGCGATACGACAGCGCCTCGGCCAGATGCAGCCGGCCGATCGCATCAGTGTGGTCGAGATCGGCGAGCGTCCGCGCCACGCGCAGCACGCGGTGATAGCCGCGGGCGGACAGCCGCATCGTCTCGGCGGCTTCGCGAAGCAGCTTCTGGCCGGGCGCATCCAGCCTGGCGACCTCGTCGAGCACGGCGGCGGGGGCCTCGGCGTTGGTCCGGATGTGTGGCAGGCCGGCCTTGGCATAGCGCTCGCGCTGCAGGTCGCGTGCAGCGGCGACGCGGGCGGCGACCTCGGCCGAGCCTTCCTTGGCGGGCGGCAGGATGAGGTCGGCGGCGGTGACGGCGGGGACCTCGATGCGCAGGTCGATGCGGTCCATCAGCGGGCCGGAGATGCGCATCTGGTAGTCGGCGGTGCAGCGGT
Source organism: Bradyrhizobium sp. SZCCHNR1017 (assembly GCF_032381375.1). NCBI lineage: Bacteria > Pseudomonadati > Pseudomonadota > Alphaproteobacteria > Hyphomicrobiales > Nitrobacteraceae > Bradyrhizobium > Bradyrhizobium sp. SZCCHNR1017. Next base: position 199,295 of record NZ_JAUHIR010000003.1, read on the forward strand.
CGATGCGGCCGCGCTTGCAGGCGTAGCCGGGCTCGAAGGCGTTGCCGCAGCGGCACGGATTCATCGCCGCGACCAGCATGAAGCGGGCAGGGTAGGTGACGCGGTGGTTGGCGCGCGAGATCGAGACCTCGCCATTCTCCAGCGGCTGGCGCAGCGAATCCAGCACGCGCGGATCGAACTCCGGCAGCTCGTCGAGGAACAGCACGCCCTGATGCGCCAGCGAGATCTCGCCGGGGCGGGCGCGCAGGCCGCCGCCGGTCAGCGCCGCCATGCTCGCGGAATGATGCGGGCTGCGGAACGGCCGTCGCGACGTCAGCGCGCCGCCCTCGATCTCGCCGGCGACCGAGGCGATCATCGAGACTTCCAAGAGCTCCGCCGGCGACAGCGGCGGCAGGATCGAGGGCAGCCGCGCCGCCAGCATCGACTTGCCGGCGCCGGGCGAGCCGATCATCAGCAGATGATGCCCGCCGGCGGCCGCGATCTCGAGCGCGCGCTTGCCGCTCTCCTGGCCCTTGATGTCGCGCAGATCGAGCAGACTGGCGGGTGCCTCCTGGATCTTCGGCTGCGGCCGCGACAGCACCTGCGTGCCCTTGAAATGGTTGGCGATCTGGATCAGCGAGCTCGCCGCGATGATCTGCAGGTCCGGGCTCGCCCACGCCGCCTCGGCGCCGCAGGCGGCCGGGCAGATCAATCCTTCCTCGCGCGCATTGGCGCCGATCGCCGCCGGCAGCACGCCAGCAACCGGCGCGATCGAGCCGTCGAGTCCGAGCTCGCCGAGCACCGTGAAGCCGCCGAGCGCATCCGGCGGAATGGCCCCGATCGCGGCCATCAGGCCGAGCGCGATCGGCAGATCGTAATGGCTGCCTTCCTTGGGCACGTCGGCTGGCGCCAGGTTGACGGTGATGCGCCGCGCCGGCAGCGCCAGGCCCGAAGCGATCAGCGCCGAACGGACCCGCTCGCGCGCCTCGGACACGGCCTTGTCCGGCAATCCGACGATCGCAAACGCCGGCAGCCCCGGCGCGACCTGGACCTGCACGTCGACCGCGCGGGCCTCGATCCCCTCGAAGGCGACGGTGGAAACGCGCTGGACCATGATGCCCCTCCCGGACAAGGAGGCTAGCGGAAGCCGGCATCGTTCGCAAGAACAATACGGGAACATCGTTGTTGCCGCGCTCTGCCGCAATCCATTAACGACAGCCGCGTGGGGTTTCAGCTCCGCCCGCTGCGCTTAACGCCCCTTTAGTCCGGCCTTCGCATTCTTCCTCAATTGATGATCGACCCGCGCCTCCGTCACAGCCGAGGGAGGCGCCCAACGAGGGACGTGCGATGCCTCCAGCGCCTGCGGCAGCTCCGACCGCCAAGACGCCCGCCGGTGATGCGCGGACGGTGTCCGAGCTCGCCACCGACATGCTGCGCCGGACCACCAGCCTGTTCCTGGCCGGTCCGCGGCCGGCGTCCGCCGAGCAGCTCGATCTCTACGATCAGATGTTCGCCCGGCTGATGCCGCAGGTCGCGACCGAGTTGCTCGCCGAGCTGAGCATGGCGCTCGCCGGCGTCGAGCGCGCGCCTTACGCGACGGCGCGGATGCTCGCCGTTCACCCCGAATTGCGCGTCGCCGGGCCGATGCTGGCCAAGGCGGCGGTGCTGACCGAGCGCGATCTCGCCGAGTTCATCCGCACCGGCAGCCCGGCGCATCTCGTCGCGATCGCCAGCCGCAGGGGCATCGGCGACAGCCTCACGACGCAGCTGATCGCGCGCGGCTTTCCGGCGGTGCGCATGGCGCTGGCGCAGAATCTTTCCGCCCGGCTGTCCGAGGACGGCTATCGCAGCCTGTTCAAGATCGCCGAGCGCGACGAGGATCTCGCCGAGAAGCTGGCGCTGCGCACCGACCTGCCGGCCAAGCTGTCGCGGGCCTTCGTCGCCGCGGCCAGCGAGGGCGCCCGCGCCCGCTTCATCAAGGCCGCGCCGCCGGCGACCCGCGCCACCCTGCAGGCGACGCCGACCCGCTCGCCCGGCGCGGCAATGCGCGCGATCTGGGATTATCAGCAGGTCAAGGCCGAGGTTGCCGCCCTCAGCCGGACCGGCAAGCTCGGCGACTCCGCCGTCAACCGCTTCTGCGCCACCGGCGATTTCCCTGCCGTGATCGCAGCGCTGGCGCTGCTCTGCGTCGTCACCATCGAGACGATCGAATCGCTGCTGGAGGAGGACCGCATCACGGACCTGCTGCTGGCCTGCAAGGCCGCGCGGCTCAGCTGGGCGACGACGTCGATGATCCTGCGCGACCGGCCCGGCTGCGACGCGCTTCCGGCCGATGACCTCGAGGAGGCGCGCAAGCGCTTCGAGAAGCTCGCACTGTCAGAAGCGCAATGGAAGGTGCGCGGGCTCGAATCGCGCTGAGCGAGCGCGAGAAGCGGCGTCAGCCCGGCGGCGTGCTCGGATAGGCCGTGAAGTCGATCTTGAACATCGCCGGATCGAGCTTCTTGGTCGTATCCAGATTGTAGACGGCAATCGTGGTGTCGTAGCCCTGCGGATCGGTCACGGTCCACTGCTTGAGCTGGCCGTCCTTGGCGCCGAGCATCAGCATCAGCCGGCTGGTCCCGATCAGGGCCTGCTTCTCCTCGATCGTGATCGTGACGTAGAGGTCGTCGGCGGCGACCGCGATCACGTTGGTGTCCTTCAACAGGTCGATGCGGTCGGACAGCAGATAACGCAGCGGCGTCTGCGACAGCGGATAGACGTCCTGGGTCGCGAGCTTGCGGTCGCGCACCACCAAGGAAGAGCCGTCGGCGATGATGTCGATCGGCGTCGGCGGCTCGTATTCGAAGCGGACCTTGCCGGGCTTCTGGATGTAGAAATCGCCCTTGGTCTTGCTGCCGTCCGGGCCGACCTGGACGAAGTTCCCGACCAGGGTCTGCAGCGACGACAGATAGGCGCTGACCTTGGCCGCCTGCGCCTTCTGGTTGGCGTCGAACGAGGTGAAGATGCTGGCCGGCACGTTGCGCCGGGGATCGGGAATGACCGGGTTGGGCGGGGCCGTCTGGGTGGTCGAGGGGCTCTGGCCGGCCCGCTGCTGGTCGGAGGCGCTGAGCTGGGAGCCGCTCTTCGGGCCTGATTTCGGAGCCGGCGTGCCCTGCGCGGCGGCGTGACCGGACGCACCGGCGACAGAGCATATCGTCACGGCGCAGGCGACCAGCCAAGCGCCGATCCGGCGCCCGCGCCAAGCTGCGTGATACGAAAACGTGCTGTTCAACAAGGAGCTTTTCAAAACGACGTCCTGAGGTTTTACGCGTTCTATCCCGGTTCGGCCGGGCAGCGTGATCGTAATCGCGTGAAGATCGGGCACCGAAGCGGCGTTTCTGCGGCCATCGGGGCCGTCAGAACCCGCCTTCCTCCTCGGGCACCAGGATCTCGCGCTTGCCGGCGTGGTTGGCCTGGCCGACGATGCCTTCCTGTTCCATCCGCTCCATAAGCGAAGCGGCCTTGTTATAGCCGATCTGCAGCCGGCGTTGAATGTAGCTGGTGGAGGCCTTGCGGTCGCGCTTGACCACGGCGACCGCCTGGGAGAACAGGTCGTCGCCGCCGCCACCGCCGCCCATGCCGGTGGCATCGAACACGGCGCCATCCTCCTCGCTCGGCTCCTCGGCGGTGACCGCCTCGAGATATTCCGGCGAGCCCTGTGCCTTGAGATGCTTGACGACCTTCTCGACCTCCTCGTCGGAGCAGAACGGGCCGTGTACGCGGCTGATGCGGCCGCCGCCGGCCATGTAGAGCATGTCGCCCTGGCCGAGCAGTTGCTCGGCGCCCATCTCGCCGAGAATGGTGCGGCTGTCGATCTTGGACGTGACCTGGAAGGAGATGCGGGTCGGGAAGTTCGCCTTGATGGTGCCGGTGATGACGTCGACCGACGGGCGCTGCGTTGCCAGGATGACGTGCAGGCCGGCGGCACGCGCCATCTGCGCGAGGCGCTGCACCGTGCCCTCGATGTCCTTGCCGGCGACCATCATCAGGTCGGCCATCTCGTCGACGATGATGACGATGTAGGGCAGGGGATCGAGGTCGAGCTTCTCTTCCTCGTAGATCGCCTTGCCGGTCTCCTTGTCGAAGCCGGTATGGACGGTGCGCGTCAGCTCCTCGCCCTTGGCGCGCGCTTCGCCCAGGCGGGCGTTGTAGCCGTCGATGTTGCGCACGCCGAGCTTGGCCATCTTCTTGTAGCGCTCCTCCATCTCGCGCACGGCCCATTTCAGCGCGACGACGGCCTTCTTCGGATCGGTCACGACCGGCGTGAGGAGATGCGGGATGCCGTCATAGACCGACAGTTCGAGCATCTTCGGGTCGACCATGATCAGCCGGCACTGGTCGGGCCTGAGGCGATAGACCAGGCTCAGGATCATGGTGTTGATGGCGACCGATTTGCCCGAGCCGGTGGTGCCGGCGATCAGCATGTGCGGGGTGCGGGCGAGATCGATGATGATGGATTCGCCGCCGATGTTCTTGCCGAGGCAGAGCGGCAGCTTGGCGACGCTCTCGGTCGCCTCCTTGGCGACGAGCAGCTCGCGCAGGTACACCTTCTCGCGATGCGCGTTGGGCAGCTCGATGCCGATGGCATTGCGGCCGGGCACGACCGCGACGCGCGCCGACAGCGCGCTCATCGAGCGGGCGATGTCGTCGGCAAGACCGATGACGCGGGACGATTTGATGCCCGGCGCCGGCTCCAGCTCGTACAGCGTGACGACCGGGCCGGGATGCGCCTTGACGATCTCGCCGCGCACCCCGAAGTCCTGCAGCACACCTTCCAGCGCGCGCGAATTGGCCTCCAGCTCGCTCTTCGACAGCGGCTGGCGGTCGGAGGATTTCGGCGCCGCCAGCATCGAGACCGAGGGCAGGTCGTATTTGTCGTTGGCCTTGCGCGCCGGCGTCTTGGCCGCGGGCTTCTTGCGGGCGCGGGGAGCGGGCTCCTCCTCCTCTTCTTCGTCCTCGCCTTCGTCGGCCTCGTCCTGGTCGCCGCCGTCCTCGTCCATCTCGGGCGCGAGCGTCGGCTTGCCGCGACCCAGGCTGGGCTCCTGCCGGCCTGCGGCGGCGGCGCGCGGCTGCGGGCCGGAGGAGACCAGCGCACGATAGGCCGTGCTCAGGAACCAGACGACCTGGGCCTTGGCGCTCATGATGGCGTGGAACACCCAGCCGAGCCGGATCGCCTTGCGGTCGTCGTCGTCCTCGGGGTCGGCCAGCGGCGTGTCGTCGTCCTCATCCGCGAGCAGGCTCGGATCGGCTTCCTTCGCGCCCATGCCGCCGGCCACCAGCAGGCAGCCGATCATCGCAACCAGAAGAAGGGCGCCGAGCACCAGCCGATAGATCACACCGGGCGGACCGAACACCACGGCCGGTGCGCGCACCAGGGCGTCGCCGACGACGCCGCCGAGACCGGTCGGCAGCGGCCAGGCGTGCGAGCGCGGCCAGCAGCTGGCAAAGCCGGCGGCGATGACGGCGCCGAGAATCCAGGCGCCGAAGCGCAGCGCCTCGCGGTCGAACGGCCGGTGCGTCATCATCCGCCAGCCGCGGATCGAAAGCGGCAGGATCGCCATGATCGAGCCGAGACCGAGGATCTGCATCAGCAGATCGGCGCTGATCGCGCCGGGATAGCCGACGATGTTGCGGATGGCGCGCGAGGTGGCGTGGCTCAGGCTGGGGTCCTGCACCGACCACGTCATCAGCGCCGCCGCGGCCACGCCGCACAGCGCGATCAGGCAGAGGCCCGCGAGCTCGCGCAGCCGCCGCACCAGCGCGTCGCGCAGCGACGTCGGCAGGTGGTTGACCAGAGGGATGACTCGTTCGATCGCCGGCATCTGCATCAGCCCCGCGATTATCCCAGGACCTCGACCAGCCGGTGCAACGCCTCACCGGTGGATCCGGCATCCGCCACCAGCGCCAGCCTGATGTAGCCCAGGCCCGGATTGAACCCGTCGGCTTGCGGCCGCGCCAGGTAGCTGCCGGGCACCACGCGCACGCCGGCGTCGCGATACAGCCGCAACGTCACGTCCTCGTCGCCGCCGCGATCAGCCACGTCGAGCCAGACGCAGAAGCCGCCATCGGGACGCTTGTAGCCATAGCGGTTGCCGATGATCTGGTCGGCGAGATCGAACTTGGCGCGGTACAGCCGCCGGTTCTCCTCGACATGCGCCTCGTCGGCATAGGCGGCGACGGCCACGTGCTGCAGCGGCACCGGCACCTGCGGCGCCGCGACGTTGCGCAGCTCGTGAAAGCCCGCGAGGAATCGGCGGTCGCCGGCGGCGAAGCCGATCCGCATGCCCGGCACGTTGGAGCGCTTCGACAGCGACTGGAACGCGACCACGTTGGTATAGTCGGGTCCGGCATGCTCGAGCATGCTGCCGGGCGCCGCCTTCGTGTAGATCTCCGAATAGCATTCGTCGCTGAAGATCAGGAAGCCGTAAGCGTTGGCGAGCTGGACCAGCTTGCGCATGTAGTCCGCTGATGCCACCGAACCTTGCGGGTTGGCCGGCGTCGCGAGGTAGAACGCGATCGTGCGCGCCAGGGTCGCCTCGTCGATCGCATCGAGATCGGGCAGGAAGCCGTTGTCGCGCGTGGTCGGCAGATAGATGGAGTCGCAGCCGGCGGTGCGGGCGCCGACGCCATACACCGGATAGAACGGGTTCGGCATCAGGATCGCGGGCCGTCCGCGGCGCGGGCCGACATGGCGGAGCGCCGCATGGGCGGCGAAGAACAGGCCCTCGCGGCTGCCGTTCAGGACCAGAATCTCGTGCTCGGGATCAACAGCGCGCGGCAGCGCGAATCGCCGCGCCAGCCAGCCGGCGGCCGCCTTGCGGAACGGCTCGATGCCCTTGGCGGCCGGGTAGCGGCCGAACTCGGCGATGTGCTGGGCCAATACAGGCCCGACGAAGTCCGGCACCGGATGCTGCGGCTCGCCAACGGCGAGTGTGATCATCGGCTTGCCCGGCTTGTAAGGGGCGAGCAGCTCGTTCAGCCGCGCAAACGGCGAGCGTTCGCTCTCCGAATGGCTGGCGCCAGCGGGCGCGGGGGATGAAGCGGTCATTGCCATACGTAAAACGCGCGCCAAACCAGTGGAAGCCGCCGATCGCCCATGAACCGGTGCCTGTCTGGTCACCATAGGTGGGGCGAGGTTAAGACGCGATTAACCATCGGCGCTGCCGCCCGTTTTGATCGGTTTTCCCGCCCCGATCCAGAGGCAATTTCGCAACAGCGGCGGACATTGTGGTGATTCGGGTGGGGCGGCGGGAACCGTAGGAGGGCAAGGCGGCCGCCGACGGCGGCGGCCTGCACACCGCCGCGCCGCGCATTCGCGCTCAGACCGTGGGCATGGCGCTGCCGCGACCTCGGATGGAGCCGCGGCACGACCGCCTCCGCCCATCCTACGGGCCATCGGCTCGCGCGCGAGGGAAAACGGGCGGCCCGGTGCGCCGGAATATAAATGGGAATCTACGCGCACCGGGCCTTGGCCGAACTACTTGGGGGCTTAGTTCGGATGACGATCAATTAGCACCCTCGTTTTTCCCTCGTATTGCCAATTTCCGAAGATTTGTAGAATTTGATTTCGGAAGCCACCGAATGCGGCGAGGCCGGGCCGATTGCTTAACGGAGATGTCCGTCTCAGCCGTGGCTTTCCGGTCGCAGCGCGGGCGACGCACTTATTAGCTGCTCATGCCCTCTGCCGCTCGGTTGGCCCGAGAATCTTGTCTGACCGGAAACACTCAGTCACATCCAGCATCATCAGACATTTCACGAAACGAGATCGGCGCATCGCGACCATCTTTGACGGGCATCAGCGATTCCGGTGGCGTGCCGACGAACGTCTGCGCGCCGAGGACTCTGACTTTCGAAAGAGCGTCGATGATGCGTCTGAGACTGCCGGGCGTGCTTGCCCTGATGCTGCTGGCCATGCCCGTTTCCTCGCTGCCCCGCATGGCCGCGGCGGCACCCGCCGTCGCCAGCGCGATCACCGTCGAGGGTAACAGGCGCGTCGAATCCGACACCATCCGCTCCTATTTCAAGCCGGGTCCCGCCGGCACGCTCGATGCCGGCCAGGTCGACGACGGCCTCAAGGCCCTGGTCCAGACCGGCCTGTTCGCCGACGTGAAGATCGACCGGCAGGGCGGCCGGCTGATCGTGCGCGTGGTCGAGAATCCCGTGATCGGCCGCGTCGCCTTCGAGGGCAACAAGAAGGTCAAGGACGAGCAGCTCTCGGCGGAAGTGCAATCGAAGCCGCGCGGCACGCTGTCCCGTCCGATGGTGCAGTCGGACGCGCAGCGCATCGCCGAGATCTACCGCCGCTCCGGCCGCTACGACGTCCGCGTCACGCCCGAGATCATCGAGCAGCCCAACAACCGCGTCGACCTCGTCTTCACCATCGAAGAGGGCGTCAAGACGGGCGTGAAGTCGATCAGCTTCGTCGGCAACAACGCCTATTCCGCCGCGCGGCTGCGCGACGTCATCAAGACGCACGCAACCAACTGGCTCAGCTTCCTCGGCAACAACGACGTCTACGACCCCGACCGCGTCGAGGCCGATCGCGACCTGATCCGCCGCTTCTATCTGAAGAACGGCTATGCCGACGTTCAGGTCGTCGCGGCGCTCAGCGAATATGACCCGGACCAGAAGGGCTTCCTGGTCACGTTCCAGATCGAGGAGGGCCAGCAATACCGCGTCAGCTCGGTGCAGTTCCAGTCGAGCGTCGCGGCGCTCGACGCCAACACGCTGCGCGGCTATTCGCGCGTCAATGTCGGCGCGCTCTACAACGTCGAGCAGCTCGAGAAGTCGGTCGAGGAGATGCAGATCGAGGCCTCGCGTCGCGGCTTTGCCTTCGCCGTCGTGCGTCCGCGCGGCGACCGCAATCTGGAAGCGCATACGGTCGCGATCGTATTCCAGGTCGACGAGGGCCCGCGCACCTATATCGAGCGCATCACCATCCGCGGCAACACCCGCACCCGCGAGTACGTGATCCGGCGCGAGTTCGATCTGTCCGAGGGCGACGCCTACAACCGCGCGCTGGTCGACCGCGCCGAGCGCCGGCTGAAGAATCTCGACTTCTTCAAGGACGTGAAGATCGCGGCCGAGCCGGGCTCGTCGAGCGACCGCGTCATCCTCGTGGTCAATCTGGAGGAGAAGTCGACCGGCGACCTCTCCGTTTCCGGCGGCTATTCGACCACCGATGGCGCGCTGGGTGAGGTCTCGGTTTCGGAGCGCAACTTCCTCGGCCGCGGTCTGTACGCCAAGGCGTCCGTGAGCTACGGCCAATACAGCAGGGGCGTCTCGCTGTCCTTCGTCGAGCCCTATCTGCTCGACAACCGGATCGCGCTCGGCCTGGATGTCTACTACAAGCAGCAGCTGGCGAACAGCTATACGAGCTATGGTGTGACGACGATCGGCTTCAGTCCGCGGCTCGGCTTCCAGTTGCGCGAAGACCTGTCGCTCCAGTTGCGCTACTCGCTGTATCGCCAGGAGATATCGCTGCCGTCCTACTACAAGAACTGCAACAACAACGCCGCCAACAGCCTGCTCGCCTTCAACCCGACCCCGGCCTACATCAAGAGCGTGCTCGGCGGCGTCGATCCGACCAATTCGACCAGCTCGGGCTACTATGGCTGGGGCTGCTACGGCGATGGCGAGTCGAGCCTGCCGGTCCGCAAGGAGCTGAGCGACGGCGCCGCGCTGACCTCTGCGCTCGGCTACACGCTCAGCTACAACACGCTCGACAACAACAAGAACCCGACCGATGGCCTGTTGATCGACTGGAAGCAGGATTTCGCCGGCGTCGGCGGCAATGTCAGCTACCTCAAGTCGGCGGTGGACGCGAAATATTACTCGCCGCTGGTGGCCGACATCGTCGGCATCATCCATCTGCAGGGCGGCATGCTGAACAAGATCGGCGACAAGGATCTGCGGATGCTCGACCACTTCCAGATGGGACCGAGCCTGGTGCGCGGCTTCGCCTCGAACGGAATCGGGGCGCGGGACATCACCTATCGCAGCCTCGGTGCCACCGGCGATGCGCTCGGCGGCACCAAATATTGGGGCGCCTCGGCCGAGCTGCAGATGCCGTTCTGGTTCCTGCCGAAGGAAGTGGGCTTGAAGGGCGCCGTCTATGCCGATGCCGGTTCGCTGTGGGGCTATCAGGGCCCGACCTCCTGGGCGGCGACCGGCGAGGTCAACACCGCGACCTGCAAATGCGGCCTGCTGTACGATGACAGCAAGGTGGTGCGCTCCTCCGTCGGCGTCGGCCTGATCTGGGCCTCGCCGTTCGGCCCGCTCCGCTTCGACTACGCGGTGCCGCTGTCCAAGGGCAAATACGACACCGTCCAGGAGTTCAGGTTCGGCGGCGGCACGTCGTTCTGAGGCGCATAGCGACTGCGCTCTCCCAGAGGTGCGAGACGCTCACCACGCGGGCGGTGCGCTCCCCTCCCCCTGTGGGGAGCGGGGCGGGTACACGAGTCCGCTCTCAATCGGAGTCCGAGCCCCCCAGCCAATAATCCGTCGATCGTGTTCATCGCACTTTGTTGTTCGAGGTCACGCACGCCACCGAATTCAACGCCCGCGGACCCTCAACCCCTCCCCGCAAGGGGGAGGGAGCAGACTGCTGTCGTGGTGATAGCTCGACCAGAATGATGAGGCGGCTGGGGATCATGCCGGCGGTCGATAGCGTGTTGCTCGCCACCGTCATTGCGAGGAGCCAAGCGACGAAGCAATCCAGAGCTACGGCGGGACTCTGGATTGCTTCGCTTCGCTCGCAATGACGGTGGGGCTGCCAGCATCCCTCCCATGCGCAAATTGCCCGTCGTGTTAGTCTGCCGCAGCAATAAGGCTTGCACCGTCGGGCAAATCACCTGCACATTTCCGCACGTCCCTGCTGCCGCATGAGGGGCGCTTCGCGACCGTCACGGATCGTTGGCAGTGGGATGCGATGGGCGTGTGTCGCCGCAGCGTGGATCAGTCTGCGCGGACGAACGGTGATGCACGCACGGTCAAGTCGCGCGGTCCTGACATCCCGATGCTGATGTCAACTCACGTTGAGGCTTTGCTTCGCGTGGGGATGGTGGCCAGACAGCCCGGCGCACCAGGGAGAACGCGAAGCAGCCGTTAAAACCGTTGCGCGGGGAAGGCCGGGCGTTCTCGGCCAGACCTGTGGTACCTGCCGCCTGCATTTTCTTTCGCAGGCGGGCCACGGGCGCGGCCAGCGCCCGGCCTTCCCTGCGCCCTCTGTTTGAGGGGCGACCAAATTCAGCACAGCTCGGGCGCGGATGCGTCGCGGGGTGAACACATACGTATTCAACTCTGTCTTGAAGGCAACGCTGCCAACGCCAACCTCCGCCGTCGTCCCTGCGAACGCAGGGACCCATAACCACAGGGTTCAGTTGTTTTGCACGGGACTCGCCGCCTGCCTCCTACAACAATCACGCGGTATGGGTCCCTGCGTTCGCAGGGACGACACCGGTAGCTGGGCATCACCTCGATCTTCATGACCCGCGCCGACACGATTGCCGCAACCGATATCCAGCCCCGCTCAATCCCGGTTCCCCGGCGTCTGGATAAATCCCCGATTCCACGTCGGACTGATCAGGATCTCGTTGACGCACACCCGCGGCGGCATGTTCGCCACAAAGGCGATGGTGCGGCCGAGGTCTTCCGGCTGCAGCATCCGCGCCCGCTCCTCGGCGCTCGGCACCACCGGGCGCTGCTGCAGGATCGGCGTGGCGACCTCGCCGGGCATCAGGCAGCAGGCGCGCAGGCCGTTGACGCATTCCTCCATGTTGAACGAGTGCGTCAGCGCCAGCACCGCGTGCTTGGTCGAGGTGTAGGCCGGTCCCGGCATCTTCGAGACATGACGTCCGGCCCAGGACGAGACGTTGATGATGGTGCCGTCCTGCTGCGCCCGCATCGCCGGCAGCACCGCCTTCATGCAGTAGAGCACACCGTTGAGGTTGATCTCGACCAGCTGGTTCCAGCCCTCGATCGTCAGGTCGTCCCAGCGCCGCTTCGGCACGTTGACGCCGGCCGAGTTGACCAGCAGATCGATGCGGCCATGCCGCGCCAGGATGGCATCGGCCGCGGCCTGCACGTCGGCGGCTTTGGCAACGTCGAGCTCAACGGCCTCGGCCGTGCCGCCCGCCGCGGCAATCTTGGCCACTACGGCCTGGAGCGCGGCCGTGCGCCGGCCCGAGACGATCACCGTCCAGCCGTCGGCCGCGAGCGCCAGTGCGCCGGCCTCGCCGATTCCGGTGCCGCCGCCGGTGATCCACGCGATCCGTTTTCCCTTGACCATATCCCAGCGTCTCCCGTTGCCTTCGAAAGGGCGTTTTTGCTAGAGCAGCCTCGATCAGAGATGGCGACCGTGGTGATGGCGATGTCACCGGTCTTGTTCGCTGTCCCGGCCCTTTTCGTCTTCGTCGAGCATGATGTTCCGCCGGCTGGCACTGCCGGCCTGCCCATGCTCCCAGGGGAATGTTGCATGAACCAAGCCGCCAACGCCAATCTGTTCTCCCGCCTGTTCGATGGCCTCGACGATCCCAGCCGCCTGGCGATCGAGACCCATGACGGCCAGCGCATCACCTACGGCGACCTGATCGCGCGGGCAGGGCAGATGGCGAATGTGCTGGCGGCTCGCGGTGTCAAGCCGGGCGACCGGGTCGCGGCGCAGACCGAGAAGTCGGTGTCCGGCCTCGTGCTCTATCTCGCCACGGTCCGTGCAGGCGGCGTCTATCTGCCGCTCAACACCGCCTATACGCTCAACGAGCTCGACTATTTCATCGGCGACGCCGAGCCGACCGTCGTCGTCTGCGATCCGGCCAAGGCCGAGGGCATCGGCGCGCTGGCGGCCAAGGTCGGCGCCAAGGTGGAAACGCTCGATGCGTCGGGCAGGGGCTCGCTGACCGAGGCGGCCGACAAGGCCGACAAGGCGTTCACCACGGTGCCACGCGGCGCCGATGATCTCGCCGCCATTCTCTATACGTCCGGCACCACCGGTCGCTCCAAGGGCGCGATGCTGTCTCACGACAATCTCGCCTCGAACTCGCTGACCCTGATCGACTACTGGCGCTTCACCAAGGACGACGTGCTGATCCACGCGCTGCCGATCTATCACACCCATGGTCTGTTCGTGGCCAGCAACGTCACGCTGTTTGCGCGGGCGTCGATGATCTTCCTGCCCAAGCTCGATCCGGACCTGATCATCGACCTGATGGCGCGCGCCACCGTGCTTATGGGTGTGCCGACGTTCTACACCCGGCTGTTGCAGAACCCGCGGCTGTCCAAGGAGACAACCAGCCACATGCGGCTGTTCATCTCCGGCTCGGCGCCGCTGCTCGCCGATACCCATCGCGAATGGTTCGCGCGGACCGGCCATGCCGTCCTCGAGCGCTACGGCATGACCGAGACCAACATGAACACGTCGAATCCTTACGAGGGCGAGCGGGTGCCAGGCGCGGTCGGCTTCCCGCTGCCCGGAGTCTCGGTGCGCGTCACCGATCCCGAGACGGCCAAGGAGCTCGCGCGCGACGAGATCGGCATGATCGAGGTGAAGGGCCCGAACGTGTTCAAGGGCTATTGGCGCATGCCGGAGAAGACCAAGTCGGAATTCCGCGACGATGGCTTCTTCATCACCGGCGATCTCGGCAAGATCGACAAGCAGGGCTACGTCCACATCGTCGGCCGCGGCAAGGACCTCGTGATCTCCGGCGGCTTCAACGTCTACCCGAAGGAGATCGAGAGCGAGATCGACGCGATGCCGGGCGTGGTCGAGTCCGCCGTCATCGGTGTGCCGCATCCTGATTTCGGCGAAGGTGTCACGGCGGTCGTGGTGCGACATCCGGGGGCCGATGTCAGCGAGGCCGGCGTGCTCAAGGGTCTCGACGGCCGACTGGCGAAATTCAAGATGCCCAAGCGCGTGTTCGTGGTCGACGAGCTGCCGCGCAATGCGATGAGCAAGGTGCAGAAGAACGTGCTGCGTGATCAGTACAAGGACATCTATACGAAGTGACGGCGGCCTAGCGCCGGCGCCCGATCGCCAGTCCTACAAGCGCGGCGAGCGGCGGCGCGGCGCAGATCAGCACGAATTCGAGCACGGCGAGCGAGGCAATCTCATGCTGGATGGCCAGCGCGAGACAGGCGGCGAACAGGCCGGCGGCGGTGAAGCCGAGCACGCAGGTCAGGGGCTCCTCGACGGGCTCGTGCGACGACACCTTGCGCGCCGGCAGCGCCGCCGGGCGTTCAGTGGTTGTCGGTCGGACCGTCGGCAGCGGCATCGAGGCTCCCTGCACCGCGTCTGTTGCAACTCGCCTGAGACTAGGCCGCTTCGCCGGGCGGCGACATGCGGCAAAAACGACCGGCGGAGGGGCCCGTGCGCGGCGAGGAACGCGGGAGATCGAGGGAGATTTGCTGCAGCGCAGGCGGTCGCAACGCAGGTTGTTGCTCCGCGAATCGCTCCGGGCAGGTTTGCAGAATCAACAGATGGCGCTGGCGCTTGCCGCGAAACCGGCTTGGTCAGGACCGTAGCTAAGCGGTGAATCAATGCTCGACAGTCGGCGCTATTTGACAGTCTCGCCGCGTTGGTCATGGCCTTGGTGAGGACTTAGGAATGAATAATAGTTCGCCGCATCCGGGCGCGATCGGTTTCTGGTATACCACGGCGGCCATTGATCCTTTTGCGATCGGTCGCCTAGGACTGAATCGCTGTTCGGATTTGGGCGATTTGTTCGTTGCAACGCCTGTTCCTTCTCCGTAAATAAAGCCCGCCTTGCCGATCCACACGGCCGCAAGCCCCTTCCGTTCACGGCCCACAAGAAATCATCAAAGCAACCAATGACAGCCAGGATCGAACGACCGCTTTCGCCGCATCTGCAAACCTACCGCTGGACGCTGACGATGATCCTCTCGATCGTCCATCGCGCCACCGGGGTTGCATTATATTTCGGGACGCTGCTGCTGGCCTGGTGGTTGATCGCCGCCGCGTCCGGTCCCAGCGCCTACTCCTACGTCCAGGGCTTCATGGGCAGCTTCCTCGGCCGCCTGATCGTGTTCGGCTACACCTGGGCGCTGCTGCACCACCTGCTGTCCGGCATCCGCCACTTCGTCTGGGACCTCGGCTACGGCTTCAAGGCCAATGAGCGCGAGGCGCTCACCTGGGGCGCCCTGATCGGCGGTATCACCTTGACCGTCCTGGTGTGGATCGTGGCTTACGCAGTGGGAGGCGGCCGATGAGCAACGCACACGCGAAATCGATGCGCACCCCGCTCGGCAGGGTCCGCAACCTCGGCGCAGCGCATTCCGGCACCGGCGATTTCTGGCGCCAGCGGCTCACCGCCGTCGCCATGACCCTGCTGATCGTGCCGGTCGTCGTGGTCGTGATCATGCTGCTCGGCCGCAACCAGGCCGGCGCGGCGCAGATCCTCGGCTCGATTCCGATTGCGGTGATCATGCTGCTGTTCGTGATCGCGAGCTGCTGGCACATGAAGATCGGCATGCAGGTCGTGATCGAGGACTACGTGCACAGCGAGCCGCTCAAGCTCGTCGCAATCATGGCCAACAACTTCTTCGCGGTGACCGTGGCGCTCGCCTCGATCTACGCCCTCATCAAACTGTCCACTGGAGTCTAGCCTATGGCCGGCGGAGCAAATGGCAGCGCGAATGGCGCGCCCGCGACGAACGGAAAAGCCTATCCGATCGAGGACCACACCTATGACGTCGTCGTGGTCGGCGCCGGTGGCGCGGGCCTGCGCGCCGTCGTCGGCTGCAGCGAGGCGGGCCTGCGCACCGCCTGCATCACCAAGGTGTTCCCGACCCGCTCGCATACGGTGGCGGCGCAGGGCGGCATCTCGGCCTCGCTCGGCAACATGCACCAGGACGACTGGCGCTGGCACATGTACGACACCGTCAAGGGGTCGGATTGGCTCGGCGACCAGGACGCGATCGAATACATGGTGCGCAACGCGCCCGACGCCGTCTACGAGCTCGAGCATTGGGGCGTGCCGTTCTCGCGCACCGAGGACGGCAAGATCTACCAGCGGCCGTTCGGCGGCATGACCCTGGACTACGGCAAGGGACAGGCGCAGCGCACCTGCGCCGCCGCCGACCGCACCGGCCACGCGATGCTGCACACGATGTACGGCCAGTCGCTGCGCCACGCCGCGGAGTTCTTCATCGAATTCTTCGCCATCGACCTGATCATGGACGACCAGGGGGTCTGCCGTGGCGTCATCGCGCTGAAGCTCGACGACGGCACCTTGCACCGCTTCCGTGCCCAGACCACGATTCTGGCCACCGGCGGTTACGGCCGCGCCTACGCCTCCTGCACCTCGGCGCATACCTGCACCGGCGACGGCGGCGGCATGGCGCTGCGCGCCGGCCTGCCGCTGCAGGACATGGAGTTCGTGCAGTTCCACCCGACCGGCATCTATGGCTCCGGCTGTCTGGTGACCGAAGGCGCGCGCGGCGAGGGCGGCTATCTCGTCAACGCCGAGGGCGAGCGCTTCATGGAGCGCTATGCGCCGTCCGCCAAGGACCTCGCCTCGCGCGACGTCGTCTCCCGCGCGATGACCATCGAGATCCGCGAAGGCCGCGGCGTCGGCCGGAAGAAGGACCACATCTTCCTGCATCTCGACCATCTCGATCCGAAGGTGCTGGCCGAGCGTCTGCCCGGCATCTCCGAATCGGCCAAGATCTTCGCCAATGTCGACGTGACGCGCGAGCCGATCCCGATCGTGCCGACCGTGCACTACAACATGGGCGGCATCCCGACCAACTATCACGCCGAGGTGCTGACCAAGAGGGACGGCGACGACAACGCCATCGTGCCCGGCCTGATGGCGGTGGGCGAGGCGGCCTGCGTGTCCGTGCACGGCGCCAACCGGCTCGGCTCGAACTCGCTGATCGACCTCGTGGTGTTCGGCCGCGCGGCGGCGCTGCGGCTGGCCGAGAAGCTGACGCCGAACGGCAAGCAGCCGGACCTGCCGAAGGACTCCGCCGACAAGGCGCTGAGCCGGCTCGATCACTATCGCTACGCCTCCGGCGGCACGCCGACCGCGAAGCTGCGCGAGAGCATGCAGAACGTGATGCAGACCAACTGTGCCGTGTTCCGCACCGGCGAGGTGCTGCAGGAAGGCCATAACCTGATCCACAAGGTCTATGGCGGCATCGGCGACATCGCGGTGTCCGACCGATCGCTGGTGTGGAATTCCGACCTGATCGAGACGCTCGAATTCGACAATCTGATCGCGCAGGCGGTCGTGACGATGGACTCGGCCGTCAATCGCACCGAGAGCCGCGGCGCCCATGCGCGCGAGGATTTCCCGGATCGCGACGACAAGGACTGGATGAAGCACACGCTGGCGTGGATCGACAGCAAGGACGGCAAAACCACGATCGATTACCGCCCGGTGCACAACTACACCATGACCAACGACGTGCAGTACATCCCGCCGAAGGCGCGCGTGTACTGATCGCGTGTGACCTGAGCCCGTCCGTCAAACCCAAAAAGGCCTTCCGAAATGGCTGAGTTCGCACTTCCGAAGAATTCTCAGATCACCGGCGGCAAGACCTGGCCCAAGCCGGCCGGCGCCACCGAGGTCCGCGAGTTCAAGGTCTATCGCTGGAATCCGGACGACGGCAAGAATCCGAGCGTCGATACCTTCTACGTCGACGTCAACGATTGCGGCCCGATGGTGCTGGACGGGCTGATCTGGATCAAGAACCACATCGATCCTTCGCTCACCTTCCGCCGCTCCTGCCGCGAGGGCGTGTGCGGCTCCTGCGCGATGAATATCGACGGCCAGAACACGCTCGCCTGCACCAAGTCGATGCACGACGTGAAGGACGGCGCGGTCAAGATCAATCCGCTGCCGCATCAGCCTGTCGTGAAGGACCTGGTGCCGGACCTCACCAATTTCTACGCGCAGTATGCCTCGATCGAGCCGTGGCTGAAGACGACCTCGCCGACGCCGCAGAAGGAATGGCGGCAGAGCCACGAGGACCGCGAGAAGCTCGACGGCCTTTACGAGTGCATCCTGTGCGCCTGCTGCTCGACCTCGTGCCCGAGCTACTGGTGGAACAGCGAGCGCTATCTCGGACCCGCCGCTCTGCTGCAGGCGACGCGCTGGGTCAAGGACAGCCGGGACGAAGCCACCGGCGAGCGGCTCGACAATCTCGAGGACCCGTTCCGGCTGTACCGCTGCCACACCATCATGAACTGCGCGAAGGCCTGCCCGAAGGGGCTCAACCCCGCCGAGGCGATCGCGGAACTCAAGTTCAAGCTGGTCGAGCGGCAGATCTAGCCTGACGGGCGGCTTTCGATCTCACCTTCCGCGCCCGATACCGGTGCAAGTTTCGGGCGCGGCTGGTTTGTAGCTGCCGTCGATTGCGTTAAGCTCGTGGCCCTTTGAAGCCGGAGCGACCGTGCAGACCGCACAACGCAAATCGATGACGATGCTGCGCTGGATGATGGTCGCGTCCCTCGCGCTTCCCGTCGCGCTGTTCGTGATCACGGCCTACGTATCCCACGGCACGACGAATGAGGAGGCCGATCGCGAGATCCGCCGCTCGCTCGAAATCGTCCATGAGCACGCGCTGAAGGTGTTCGAGACGATCGAGCGCAGCCTCTCGGAGATCGACGAGGTCGTCCGCGACCTGTCGGATGCCGACATCAAGGCGCGCGAGCAGGTGCTGCATGCCCGGTTGCGACAATTGTCGGACGCGCTCCCGCAGATGAAGTCCGCCTGGGTGTTCGACGCCAATGGCCGGCCGCTGGTCAACAGCATGATCTATCCGGCGCCGGACATGACGTTCCTCGACCGCGACTACTTCAGCGCCCACGTCAAGGACAGCATCGGCACCTTCATCGGCGCGCAGTTGACGCCTCGGCCGCCCTATCAAGGCGCGCCGTTCTTCAGCATCAGCCGCCGCCGCCAGAGCGACGACGGCAGCTTCACCGGTATCATCCAGGCTTCGGTGCTTCCGGATTATTTCGAGCACTTCTATGCCCGGATCGGCCGGGCGCCCGGCAGCTACTTCGCGCTGCGCCGCTTCGATGGTCTCGTTCTGGCGCGCTTCCCGGCCGGCGGGCGAAGCGCGGCTGCGGGGCCCAGCGACATCCCCGCCCGGGCCGCAGATACCGAGCAGCTCGTCACCGAGATCTCGCCGGTCGATGGCGTCGAGCGTCTCGTCGGGTATCAGCGGCTCGGCGGCTATCCGGTCTACGTCTCGGCAGGGCTTGCGACGTCGACCATCCGCAACCGCTGGCTCGGCACGATCGGCCGGCATCTCATCTTCGGCATCCCGGCAACCGCGCTGCTCATCGTCTTCCTGGCCCTTGCCCAGCGGCGGACCGAGCGCCTGCATGTCGAGGCCGCCCGCCGCCTCGAGGCCGAGGATGCGCTCAAGCACGGTCAGCGCATGGAGGCGCTGGGACAACTGACCGGCGGCGTCGCGCACGACTTCAACAATCTGCTGACCGTGATCCGGGCCTCGGCCGACCTGTTGCGCCGGCCGAATCTGGCTGATGAACGGCGGCAGCGCTATATCGACGCGATCTCGGATACGGTGGCGCGCGCATCGAAGCTCACGTCGCAGCTTCTCGCGTTCGCCCGTCGCCAGACGCTGAAGCCGGAGGTCTTCGACATCTGCCGCAGCGTCGTCGCCCTGCGCGACATGACCAAGACCCTGGTCGGGTCCCGCGTCGAGGTCGCGGTCTCCGTTCCCGACGAGCCGTGCTACGTCAATTGCGACGCTGGCCAGTTCGAGACGGCACTGATCAACCTGGCCGTCAATGCCCGCGATGCGATGGCCGGCCAGGGACGTCTTAGCATCACCGTCGCCCCTGCAGCGGCGCTGCCGACGCCGGCGGCGCCGCACGACCGTCCGCCGCTGGGCTATGTCGCCATCACCGTCCAGGACACCGGCGTCGGCATCCCGTCGGAGCATTTCGGACGCATCTTCGAGCCGTTCTTCACGACCAAGACCATCGGCCAGGGCACCGGCCTCGGTCTCTCGCAGGTCTTCGGCTTCGCGAAGCAGTCCGGCGGCGAAATTGGGGTCATGAGCCAGCCGGGCCGCGGCGCGACGTTCACGCTCTATCTGCCGCGCGTCGCTCCAGCCCAGGTGCAGCGCGGCGAGGACGGCAGCCATGCGGAGCCGATCGACGGTCGAGGCATGTCGGTGCTGGTGGTCGAGGACAACATCGACGTCGGCAGGTCGGCGACCGAAGCGCTGGCCGAGCTCGGCTATCGGACCACGCTGGTCGACAACGCCAGAGACGCGCTGGAGGAGCTGATCAGCGGCACCAGCCGGTTCGACGTCGTCTTCACCGATGTCGTGATGCCCGGCATGACTGGGCTGGAACTTGCCGAGGAAATCAGGCGGCTCGAGCTCAACGTGCCGGTCGTGCTCGCGAGTGGCTACAGCCATGTGCTGGCGCAGCAGGGCACGCATGGCTTCGAGCTGCTGCGCAAACCCTATTCGATCGAGGAATTGTCGCGCGTGCTGAACAAGGTCGTTCCGGTGCCGCTGTATCGCGCCCCACCAATGGCGCCGAATACGCAGGTGCCCTGAATCCGGCGCGCATTGCGCGGGAACCAAGCCGGGAACCTTCTGTTCGCACTGCTGTTATCGCGCGATGGGACAGGTTCAGGACACCGCGCGGCCGCCGGCACAGGCGCCCGAGAAGGCGCCGATCATCGAGATCGCGGCCGAGAATGGCGGCCAGGTTGAGCCGCCGCCGCCCGAACTGGTGGAGCCTGATCCGGAGCTGTCGCCCGAAGAGGCAGAGCAGCTGCGCAAGCGCTATCTGCTGACGCGGTTCTGGATCAGCGCCCGCGGTTATTGGGGCCAGAGCGGCGACCGTCTGGCGTGGGCGTTCACGATCGGGCTGCTGTTCCTGATCGTTGCGACTGTCGGATTTCAGTACGGCATCAACGTCTGGAATCGGTCGATCTTCGATGCGATCGAGAAACGCGATTCGGCGACCGTCTTTCATCTCACCGCGATCTTCTTCCCGCTCGCGATCGGCAGCGTCATTCTCGGCGTCGCCCAGGTCTATGCGCGCATGTCGATCCAGCGGCGCTGGCGGGCGTGGCTGACCAACAGCGTCGTCACCCGCTGGCTGGCCAGCGGGCGCTACTATCAGCTCAATCTCGTCAGCGGCGACCACAAGAATCCGGAATACCGGATCGCCGAGGACCTGCGCATCGCGACGGATTCGCCGGTCGACTTCATCGCCGGCGTGACCTCGGCGCTGCTGTCGGCTGCGACCTTCATCGTCGTGCTCTGGACCATCGGCGGCGCGCTGACGCTGCATCTCGGCGCCACCGAGATCACCATTCCCGGTTTTCTGGTCATTGCCGCGATCGCCTACGCCGCCATCGCCTCGGGCTCGATCATGACGATCGGCCGCCGCTTCGTGCAGGTCTCCGAGGACAAGAACCAGGCCGAGGCCGATTTCCGCTACACCCTGACCCGCGTCCGCGAAAACGGCGAGAGCATCGCCCTGCTCGGCGGCGAGACCGAAGAGCGCGCCGGCATCGACCGGACGTTCGGTAACGTGCTGCAGCAATGGGCGCGGCTCGCCGGCCAGCACATGCGCACCACCCTGGTGTCGCAGGGCTCCAGCCTCATCGCCCCTGTCGTGCCACTGCTGCTGTGCGCGCCGAAATTCCTCGACGGCAGCATGACGCTCGGGCAGGTGATGCAGGCGGCGAGCGCGTTCACGATCGTGCAGACCGCGTTCGGCTGGCTGGTCGACAACTATCCGCGGCTCGCGGATTGGAATGCCTGTGCCCGCCGCATCGCCTCGCTGATGATGTCGCTCGATGCGCTGGAACGTGCCGAGAGAGGCGACGGCATCGGCCGCATCAAGCGCGGCGAGACCACCGGCGACGCGATGCTCAGTCTGAATGATCTGCAGGTGACGCTCGACGACGGCACCGCCGTGGTCGGCGAGACCGAGGTCGTGGTCGATCCCGGCGAGCGCCTGCTCGTCGCGGGCGAATCCGGCACCGGGAAGAGCACGCTCGTGCGCGCCATCGCCGGGCTGTGGCCGTGGGGCGGCGGCAGCATCAACTTCCACCCCGACCGCAAGCTGTTCATGCTGCCGCAGCGACCCTACGTGCCATCGGGCACCCTGCGCCGGGCCGTCGCCTATCCCGGGGCTGCCGAGGATTGGAGCGTGGCGCAGGTCGGCGAAGCCCTGCACAAGGTCGGTCTCGACCATCTCAAGGACAAGATCGAGGAGGACGCGCCCTGGGATCAGACGCTCTCCGGCGGCGAGAAGCAGCGTCTCGCCTTCGCGCGCCTGCTGCTCCACAGCCCCGACATCGTCGTGCTCGATGAAGCCACCTCCGCGCTCGACGAGAAGAGCCAGGACAAGATGATGGAGATGGTGACGAGCGAGCTGCCGAAGGCGACCATCGTCAGCGTGGCGCATCGGGCGGAGCTCGAGGCCTTCCACAGCCGCAAGATCGTGCTCGAACGGCGCAAGGGCGGCGCCAAGCTCGTCAGCGACATCGATCTCATTCCGCGCAAGGGAAAGCGTCGCCTCATCGGCCGCTTCCTGCGTCAGCGCAAGGCGGCCTGAACGGCTCGGACGTTGCCTCAGCGCGGTCCTGGCGACGACACAATGCGGCCACGCCGCCTGCATTGGAGATCGCGGCGAAACCGGCTATCACACGTCGCCCTCAGCCCAGGACGCGACCTTGACGCCCGACAACGATCCTTCTCCGCCCCCCTTTGGTGCCTTTGCTCCGAATGCCGCCCAGGCGCTGGTGATCCGCATGGCGCACGGCTCCGGGCTGAAGCGCGGCGCGTTCCGGCCGATGTTGACGCGTGTCGTCAACATGCTCGGAGCAGGGCCTGTCGACGTCGGCTATCAGGGCGCCAATTTCCGCTTCTACCATCAGGTCAGTGCGACCGAACGCGGTGCACTGTTCAATCCCGACTACAATCGCGAGGAGCTGGATTTCCTGCGCAGCCACGTTCCGCCGGGCGGCGTGGTGGTGGATGTCGGCGCCAATGTCGGAACGTTCGCCTTGCCGCTTGCCCGTCACGTCGGGCCTGATGGCCTCGTGATCGCAGTGGAGCCGCATCCGGTCACGCATGCGCGGCTTAGCTTCAACCGTGCTGCGTCCGCGCTGCCCCAGGTCAGGCTGCTCGCGGTGGCAGCGGGTGAGAGCGATGGCGAGGTGATGATCGAGACCGATGGGGCCAATCTCGGCGCCAGTCACATCGTGACCGGCGAGGCCGGAGCGGAGGCGTTCAAGGTGCCGTCGTTGCGGCTGCAGACCATTCTCGCACAGGCCGGAGCGGCCAGGGTTGATGCGCTGAAGATCGACGTGGAAGGTTTTGAGGACCGCGTGCTGACCGGCTTCTTCCGTGATGCGCCTGCCGCGTTATGGCCGCGCGCCGTCGTCATCGAACACCTGTCGCGCGACGAATGGCAGAACGATTGTCTCGCCGACATGCTCGGTCGCGGTTACCGTGAGAGCGGCCGCACGCGCAGCAATACGCTGCTGCTGCGCGGCTGAACGGCGTTCGCTTTCCCCGGGCGCGTCCGGAACATCGGCGCCCCACGCGGCGTTGTCGCCCCTGACATTGAGGGAGCCGACCATGAGCAATGACGACGCGCGCGACCAGGACCGCGTTTGGGACCTGATGAAGAAGATCGGCTTTGCGATGCTGGTCACCCGCGATGGTGACAGGCTGCGGGCACGGCCGATGAGCGCGTATTTCGCGCGCGACGAGAACACGATCTATTTTCTCACCGACGCGCGGCATCACAAGGACGAGGAGATCGCGCGATCGCCGCAGGTCAATCTGTCGTTCGCAGACGCCGGCAACCAGAAATACGTGTCGCTCACGGGTACGGCGGCCATTTCCAACGATCGCGGCAAGATCCGGGAGCTGTTCTCGACGCCGGCCAAGGCCTGGTGGGACAGCGCCGAGGATCCGAACATCCGCCTCTTGAAGATCACGCCCGACGACGCTGAATTCTGGGATTCCCCCGGCACGGTCGTAAGCTACGTCAAGATGGCGGCGGCGGCGGTGACAGGCACGCGTCCCGTTCTCGGCGACAATCGAAAGGTCGCGATGTGATGCCGATCGAACCGCCAGAGATTCCGCCGGCGACGCCGGGCCGCCCGCTCGAACCGCCACCGGAGGATCCTGTCGGCAATCCGCAGCCCGACATTCCGCCGCCGGTCTACGAACCCGATGCGCCGGAGCCGCCGCGCGAGCTGCCGGGGCAGACGCCGGACGAAATCCCCGGCCGGGGGCCGCTCGGTCCGACCACACCGAATCCGGCCACGGATTGACCGCGATTGGACGGTCATGATGATCGCCTGCCAGGGGCTTGGTCGCTGGCCGGTCCCGCAGCCCTGCGGCCGCGCCAAGCCATTGAAAATCAAGGCTGAATGAAACCTGAATGGCGGCCCTGCGGGGGTGGCTTCGCGTCGAAATAAATCCCCCTGCGGATTTGAACTGCGCCACAATCCGGCCTAACGCATACTTGTTGATCTCTCCGTGCTTGAAAAAGATCGTTCCGGGAAAACAAGACACATGAGCAAACTTCGCGTCCTGCTGCTGGCGACGACTGCGCTGTCGGCGATGCAACTAATGAGCTCCGGCTCCCATGCGCAGGGGGCGCCGATGATCGTCGCCCAAGGCCCGGGCGGCGGCGAAGTCGGTCCAGACGGCCGGCCGAAACAGCAGCCGCAGGGGCAGCCGCAGCGACCTGGCCCAGGCGCGCCGCCACCGCATCAGGCTGCGCCTCCGCCGCCTCCCGCGCCGCCGCCGGCCGCTGCTCCACGCCCAGCGCCTCCACCGCCCGCGCCGCCACCGGCAGCGGCCCCGCGTCCCGCACCCCCTCCACCACCGCCTGCTCCGCCGCGGGCCGAGCCGCCGCGTCCGGCGCCCCCACCGCCACGGGCCGAGCCACCACGTCCGGCTGCTCCGCCGCCGCCCCCACCGCCGCCGCGGGCTGAGCCGCCACATTCGGCGCCGCCGCCTCCACGGGCCGAGCCGCCTGCACCTCCGCCGGCGCGTCCTGCGCCACCTGTTGCGGCTCCGCCGGTGCATACGCCGCCGCCTCCAGCGCCTCCGCCGGGGCCGCCGCGTGAGCCGGCACGTCCTGCGACTCCGCCTGCGTCCCCGCCGACGGCTGCTCCCGCGCGTCCAACGCCGCCCACGCCGCCCGTGGTCACGCCCGCCCCGCCACCTCCGCCGAGTCCGGCACCGAACCTGCGGCCGGGAACGCCGCCGTCAGCCGTGACACCCCCGCCTTCGTCGCCAGCGGCCGGGAACGCGTCGCCGCCTGCGCACTCGCCGGCTCCGTCCGCGGCGCCGTCTCCGCAGCCGACGCCGGCTCCGACTCCTCCGGTTGGCCCCGGGCAGCGGCCGCCGACACAGCCAGGTGCCGGCGCCCCGCCGCCTGGTGCTCCCCAGGGAGCACCCCCGCCACGCGGCGCGCCGACGCCGCCGGCCGGAACCGTCGCGCCTGCTCCGGGAACTCCGCCGGCGCCACCCGCGCCTCCGGCCACCCAGACGCCGTCGCAGCAAGGCACGCCGCCCGCAGCCGGGAGCCCGCCCGGCGGACGTCCGGGGACGCCCCCAGGAGCCCCGGGTGGTCCGCCTCCGGCGGCAGGTCCTGGTGCTGCCGGACCCGGTCCGGGACCCGCCGGCGCGCCGCAGGCCGGTCCTGGCGCTGTGCCGCCCGCCGGCCCTCCGGCCATGTCCAATCGGCCGCCGCCGCAGGTCACTGCGCCCATCCCGGCGCCGCCGCCGCCGACGGCACAGCAGCTCACGCCGATCGCGCCCGGCGCGCCGTTAGCGGGGCCGCAGCGGCTGGACGATTTCCGCGGCCAGCGCCGCGAGGTCCAGGAGGGCGGTCGCACGCTGATCTACGAGCCGGGCCGCGTCATCGTGCGCGATCCGAGCGGTCAGGAGTTCGTGCGTCATGACGAGCTTGAGCGCTTCCGCTACGGCGCGCGGGACATCCGCGTCCAGCAGGAGCGGGGAGAGACGCGCACGGTGGTGATCCGTCCCGACGGTAGCCAGATCGTCACGATCACCGCGCCGGACGGCCGGCTGCTGCGCCGCATCCGCCGCGACATCGGTGGCCGCGAGATCATCATCATCGACAACACCTACCGCGATCCCCAGGCGGTCGGCGGCTTCTACGTCGACCTGCCGCCGCCGGAGATCCGCATCCCCTACAACCGCTACATCGTCGACGCGGATGAGGCCGAGCCGGATGTCATCTACGACACGCTGATCGCGCCGCCGGTGGAGCGCGTCCAGCGCCGCTACTCGCTCGACGAGGTCCGCTACTCCCCATCGGTGCGACAGCTGATGCCGTCGATCGATCTCAACACGATTACCTTCGAGACCGGATCGTGGGAGATCAGTCCCGACCAGGTGGCGAAGCTGCAGGTCATCGCCGACGGCCTCAACCAGGCGATCCAGCGCAACCCGCGCGAGGTCTTCCTGATCGAGGGCCACACCGACGCGGTCGGCAACGACACCGACAATCTGTCGCTCTCGGATCGCCGCGCCGAGTCGGCCGCCACCTTGCTCACGCAGCAGTTCGGCGTGCCGGCCGAGAACCTGACCTCGCAGGGTTACGGCGCGCAGTACCTGAAGGAGCAGACGCAGGGGCCGAGCCGCATCAACCGCCGCGTCACGGTCCGCCGCATCACGCCGCTGCTCAATGGCGGCCAGGCCGCCCTGCCGCCGCCACCTCCGGGCGTCGCGCCGCCGCGGTGAGACGCGACTGAGCGAAAATGAAAATGGCCGGGAGCGATCCCGGCCATTTTTTGTTGGTGGCAATCTGTCGCGGCCAACTCGATCTCGTGCCCGCGAACGTGGGGACCCATACTCACAGGATCGAGTTTTGCGCGAGCTGCAGGGACGACACCGGCGAAAGCGGGTGCGCGTCTCGCCCAGAGACCTCGCTTCAGCCCTTGTCGTGGCCGAGCTGGAAGATCTGAGCGCCGTCCGCGCCCGACAGCAGCCCCGTGTCCGAATAGAGCTTCAGCTTGGAGCGGGTGTCGGTGATGTCGAGATTGCGCATCGTCAGCTGGCCGATGCGGTCGGCAGGCGTGAACGCGGCGTCCTCGACCTTCTCCATGCTCAGCCGCTCCGGCTGGTAGGTCAGGTTGGGGCTCTCGGTGTTGAGGATCGAGTAGTCGTTGCCGCGGCGCAGCTCCAGGGTCACCTCACCGGTGACGGCGCGCGCCACCCAGCGCTGCGCGGTCTCGCGCAGCATCAGCGCCTGCGAATCGAACCACCGGCCCTGATAGAGCAGGCGACCGAGGCGCATGCCGCTGATGCGGTACTGCTCGATCGTATCCTCGTTGTGGATGCCAGTGACGAGCCGCTCATAGGCGATGTGCAGCAGCGCCATGCCCGGCGCCTCGTAGATGCCGCGGCTCTTGGCTTCGATGATGCGGTTCTCGATCTGGTCGCTCATGCCGAGACCATGACGGCCGCCGATCGCGTTGGCCTCCAGGAACAGCGCCACGGGATCGCTGAAGCTCTGGCCGTTCAGCGCGACCGGCTGACCCTCCTCGAAGCGGACCACGACCGTCTCCGGCTTCACGGAGCAATCCTCGCGCCAGAACGGCACGCCCATGATCGGATTGACGATGCGGATGCCGCTGCTCAGGCTCTCGAGATCCTTGGCCTCGTGGGTGGCGCCGAGCAGATTGCTGTCGGTCGAATACGCCTTCTCGGCGCTCATCTTGTAGTCGAAGCCGTTGGCCGTGAGGAAGGCCGACATCTCGGCGCGGCCGCCGAGCTCGTCGATGAACTGCTGGTCGAGCCAGGGCTTGTAGATCTTGAGGCTCGGATTGGTCAGCAGGCCGTAGCGGTAGAAGCGCTCGATGTCGTTGCCCTTGTAGGTCGAGCCGTCGCCCCAGATGTTGACGCCATCCTCCTTCATCGCGGCGACCAGCATGGTGCCGGTGACGGCGCGGCCGAGCGGGGTGGTGTTGAAATAGGTGATGCCGCCGGTCGAGATGTGGAAGGCGCCCGACTGAATCGCGGCGATGCCCTCATGCACCAGCTGAGTGCGGCAATCCACGAGGCGCGCCTTCTCGGCCCCGAAGCTCACCGCCTTGCGCGGGATCTCGTCGTAGTCGGACTCGTCGGGTTGCCCGAGATTTGCCGTGTAGGCAAAGCAACGCGCGCCCTTCTGCTTCATCCAAAGCAGCGCGGCGCTGGTGTCGAGACCGCCGGAAAAGGCGATGCCGACCTTCTCGCCCTTGGGCAGGCTTTTCAGGATCGTGGTCATGGGAGAGTCCAACCGTGTTTGTGGCTGCGCCGTTCAGAAATTCGGGCGCGAATAACAGATTTTGCGTTGCTGGGCACGCCTTTAATGGCGACTGAGGGTGACCGGCCCGCGCTCAGGCCGCGGGGCTGGTATCCGCGGTACGGCGGCCGAACAGCCGGCGCATCAGGCGGAAGCCCGGCCAGGCGAAGCGGGTCAGGGCGGCGTCGATGCCGGCGTCGGTGAGGCGGGTGGACGGCCAGCGGTAGATGTAGCCGTGCAGCAGCCAGATCACGATGAAGGTGACGAGGCCGGCCGCGGCGATGTCGGTGAAGAAATGTCCGCCAAACGCCATCCGCAACACCGAGGTGGCGATGCCGAACAGGACGGCGGCGCCGTAGGCGACGGGCCGGATCGCGGGCGGCGTCAGCGCGGCCGGCGCCAGGGTCCAGAATGCGGTGGCTCCCTCTCCGGAGAAGAACGAGCAGTTGCGGCCGCAGCCGCCGCGCGGATCCCACCACGGCACGAACTGCATGTCGCCGCCGAACTCGGCCACGACAACCGGGCGCGGCCGGCCCCAATAGGATTTGAAGGTGAAGTTGGTGAGCACGCCGGCCGAGAGCGATAAGGTCAGCAGCAGGAACGCCACGGTGCGGCCCTTCACCAGCAGCGGCCGGTCGGGACGGACGAGCTTCACGACGAGCGCAACGATGGACGGCAGCGCGATGCCCCAGGCGACCCACATCGCGGCATCGCGCGCGAACGCAGCATAGCCGTCGAGCTTCACGGGGAAGCTGTGCGTGCGCGGATCGTAGAACAGCGCGGCCAGCTTGAGGTCGAGCTCGGGAAAGACGCCGAACAGCACGCCGATGACGAGCGCGAGCGACAATGCGATGAAGAGGCCGGTCCGGTTCATGGCGCGCGGTTTAGCGAAAGCGGATGGCGATGGAAAGGCCGGCGGCTCAACGTGGCGATCCCGACGGCA
Organism: Bradyrhizobium sp. SZCCHNR1017; assembly: GCF_032381375.1. NCBI lineage: Bacteria > Pseudomonadati > Pseudomonadota > Alphaproteobacteria > Hyphomicrobiales > Nitrobacteraceae > Bradyrhizobium > Bradyrhizobium sp. SZCCHNR1017. The sequence goes on from NZ_JAUHIR010000003.1 coordinate 228,565, forward strand.
ATGGCGGCGGTGGCGGCAGGCGCGGCGACGGCTCGCGCCAGCGGCCGGCGTTGCGGCCGGCAATCAGCCAATAGACCAGTCCGCCGACGATGCCGGCCCCGGTCAGGATCTCGAGATGGCGACGCACGATGCCCTCGAACCGGAAGGTCTCGGGATCGAACGGGACCAGGCCGAGATAGCAGGCTGCGCCGACCACGCCGCCGCCGATCGCGTAGGCGAGCACGCTGCGGATCGAGAAAGCCTCGGTGATCAGTGCGATCAGCAGCGCCGGGATCAGCGCGAAGCCCGACACGAAGATGAAGCCGAAGCCGATGATGACCTCGAACGCGCCCTGATCGATCGGGCCATTGCCGAGATCGGAGAACTCCGGAAACAGGACCGCGGTCACCACGATCAGCCCCGCGAGGAAGCACGCGGCAAGAAACGCGAGCGCGATCACGACGAGACGACCGATCAGCGCCATGGCTTTAGACCCGTATTACCCAAGCGAGGCCCCGCTTTCTTCGCTCGTCATGGCCCGGCATGAGCCGGCCATCCATCTCTCGGTCGATGAATCGATGGCGTCCGGGTCAAGCCCGGGCATGACGATCTCGTTCGGAGATGCAGGCGCGATCAATCATCAATCCGTCATCGCCATCGCGCGCAGTGCCTGACGCTCCCGCGCGGACAGCTTCTCCGTCTCCGACTTCAACTGGCCGCAGGCGGCGAGGATGTCGCGGCCGCGCGGCGTGCGCACCGGCGACGAATAGCCCGCGTTGAAGACGTATTCCGAGAACTTCTCGATCTGCTCCCAGTCCGAGCACTCATACGCCGAGCCGGGCCAGGGATTGAACGGGATCAGGTTGATCTTGGCCGGAATGCCCTTCAGCAGCTTGACCAGCAGCCGGGCGTCGTCGAGCGAATCATTGACGCCCTTGAGCATCACATATTCGAAGGTGATGCGGCGCGCGTTGGATGCGCCGGGATAGTCGCGGCAGGCCTGCAGCAGCTCGGCGATCGGATGTTTGCGGTTGAGCGGCACCAGCTCGTTGCGCAGCTCGTCGCGAACCGCATGCAGCGAGATCGCCAGCATCACGCCGATCTCCTCGCCGGCGCGCTTGATGTTCGGCACCACGCCGGAGGTCGACAGCGTGATGCGGCGGCGGGAGATGCCGATGCCCTCATTGTCGGAGACGATCAGCAGCGCGTCGCGCACCGCGTCGAAATTGTACAGCGGCTCGCCCATTCCCATCATGACGATGTTGGTGATGAGCCGGTTGCCGAGCGGGGTCTCGCGGTCGGCCCAGTCGTTCAGCCGGTCGCGCGCCACCATGACCTGGCCGACGATCTCGCCGGCCGTCAGGTTGCGCACCAGCCGCTGCGTGCCGGTGTGGCAGAACGAACAGTTGAGCGTGCAGCCGACCTGGGAGGAGACGCAGAGCGTGCCGCGATCGGTCTCGGGGATGTAGACGCACTCGACCTCGTGGGCCTTCTGCAGATTGTCGCCGCTCGGCAGCCGCAGCAGCCATTTGCGGGTGCCGTCGTTGGAGATCTGCTCGGCCACGACCTCGGGACGGTCGACCGTGAAATGTTCGGCCAGCGCGGTGCGTGTGTCCTTCGATACCGATGTCATCTCGTCGAACGACCTGGCGCCCCGGAAATAGATCCAGTGCCACAACTGCTGCACCCGCATCTTCTGCTGGCGCTCTGGCACTCCGACCTGGCCGAGCCTTGCTGCCAGCTCCGCGCGTGACAGGCCGATCAGCGAGGGCTTCGCCGGCGGGACGTAGGTTTCGAGCGGAGTCTTTTCGAGGGGCGCAGAGGAGTCGCGCAGCCCGGCAGTCGTTGCCATGTCGATGGGCCCAAAGTGCTGCCCGGCCGCGGCGGCCGAAGGCGTTCAGCGGGTTTATATAACGATCCGGCCGGCAAATGCGACTCGCCTGACGAGCGGTACCGGCGGCCGCCGTCTACCGGCGGCAATCCTGCGCGATGCGGTCGAGCGCCTGGGCGAGGCCCTTCAGTGAGAACACGTCGGTGGTCTCCGTGCCCTTGGCCGAGACGCCCTTGACCACGGCCTCGGGCGCCTTGCGCATGGCATCGACCATCCGCTCTTCCTCGGCGGCGTTCTTGATCCAAAGTCCGTCGCCCTGGGTATACATGGCATAGGAGGCTCCGCCGACCTCCACCGTGGCGTCGGATCCCGGCTTCAGCGCATAGCCGATCATGATCGAGACCTCGTTGAAGACCTTCTCGGAGGGCCGGGTCGACACGAAGGCATAGGCGGGATCGCGCGGACGGTTGGGCGGATTGGTCTTGGAGGATGTCGGCTTGGCCAGCGCGAAGCAGACCTTCTTGCCGCCGGGCATCGCGGTATAGGCGCCCCAGCCGCCGAACTGTCCGATCAGCGTCGGTTCCGCGCCGCCGATGTTGGGAACGGCCGGCTTCGATTCCGATTTCGGTGCGGCCTTCGGATGCGGAGCTGCGGCCTTTGGCGCGGCGCTCTGTGCCGCTACGAGGCTCGGAGCTCCGAACAGCAGCACGCCGCCGACCAGCGTTGTCAACAATCGCCCGAACAACATGATACGTTGAGTTCCCCCGCGACTTCGTTCCACCAATATTGTGACTGGAAAATGGCCCGGAATCGCTGACCGTGGTCGCGATGGATAGCGGCTAAATGCACCGCTTGCAAAGGCCGCAGAGCTGGATTGTCCGGTGCTCCGCGTCCCTGGCCCGGCGCCGCGCAGCTGCCGCGGCCTGATGATGATTGTGGCGCGGCGGCAAATCCGGCATGACGTTCCCAAAGCCGGACCTCGATCCGGCGGCAACGACCAAGGAGCGCCCATGAAAGCCATTCTCTGCTCGCAATTCTGTCAGCCCGACGATCTCGTCCTCACCGAGGTGCCAGATCCGGTGGCCGGTCCCGGCGAGGCCGTGATTGCGATCAAGGCGGCGGCGCTGAACTTCTTCGACATCCTGATGATCCAAGGCAAGTACCAGATCAAGCCGCCGTTCCCGTTCTCGCCGGGTGCGGAGGTCGCGGGTGTCATCGAGAGCATCGGCGATGGCGTCACCGAACTGAAGGTCGGCGACCGTGTCGTCGCCTCCTGCGGCCACAACGGCGCGCGCGAAAAGATCGCGCTGCCGGCCGCGTCGATCGTCAAGATTCCGGACAATCTCGATTTCGATCGCGCCGCCGGCATCATCATCATCTACGGCACTGCGCTGCATGCGCTGGAGGATCGTGCCAGTCCGAAACCGGGCGAGACGCTGGCCGTGCTTGGCGCCGCCGGCGGCACCGGCCTGGCGGCTTGCGAGCTCGGCAAGCTGATGGGGTTGAAGGTCATCGCCTGCGCCTCTTCGGACGAGAAGCTCGAATTTGCCAGGCAGCACGGCGCGACACTGACGTTGAACTACGCCAAGGAGGATCTCAAGGAGGGACTGCGGCGGCTCACCGACGGCAAGGGTGCCGACATCATCTTCGATCCGGTCGGAGGCGCCTACGCCGAGGCAGCGCTGCGCTCCATCGCATGGGAGGGCCGATTCCTGGTGATCGGCTTCGCCGCCGGCGACATCCCGAAGATGCCGCTGAACCTCGCGCTGCTGAAGGGCTGTGATATCCGCGGCGTGTTCTGGGGCGCCTGGACCCGACTCAACCCCGCCAAGAACCGCGCCAACCTCGAAAAGCTCGTGCAGTGGACCGCGGAGGGCAAGCTGTCGTCGCATGTCGACCGCACCTTCCCGCTGGCTCAGACCGCCGATGCCTTGAAGGTGCTGGCCGGCCGCCAGGCGATGGGCAAGGTGATCCTGCACCCCTGAGGACGTCGCGCATGAAGGCCCCGGGGGGCTGTACTCCCCGGGATAGCCTCGCCCTGATCCGCACAACCAAACCGAGCAGAGCCCTGGCTGTTCTGCCGACGGAATGCTCGAGCCGGCCCGGCGTCGCTGTGACATCCGCGCGCTGCACGGCGGTCGCAAATTTGTTCGGCGGGCTGCCGCGCCGGCGTCACGGATTCGCAACCGGAAGCAGAAAATCCGAAAACGAGCGTTTCTTGGTTAACACAACCACGCCACATTGTGGCATGGTTAATTTGAGGCTTGGCCGTTGTTATCACGACGTTTCTGGATTTGGCGCCGTGCGATGTCGCACGTGCGTTGCCACAATCAGATCAAAATGTTTCCAGAATCATGCCGGCTCTCGTCCACTTTTAGTCGGATTCAATTAGTCAATTAGTTGTCGGCAGTGGGGTGCCTCTGGCAATCGTGACGTGTCTCGAGCTTCTGACGGGCTTGGGACCAAAAGTATGTTGCGTGAAGTTGAGATGGGGATGAAGGCCATGGCTGAGCGGACGACGCGCGGGCGTTTCAACAACAGAACTCCTTCGGAGCCTGACTTCAGGCCTTTCCCCGACGAACTCCCTCAGGAGCGCCCACCGAGCTATCGTTTCGGCCGGTCGACCCAGGATAACTATCCAAACGACGAATCGATGCCGATGTTCCTCTCTGAGTATGAGAGCGGCAACCAGATCGACAGCACGCATTTCGAGGACCAGTGGCCGGAGCGGACCCGCCGCGTCTCGGTCTCGTCCCGGATTCTTCTCGCCGTGGTGGCTGCGGCCGGCGTCGCGGTGCTCTTCGCGCTTGTCACCTCGGATGCGACGCGCGACCTGATCGCCAGTGCCAAGGCTTCCATCATCGGCGCCACGCCGGACCCGACGGCCCCGCCGCAGGCCACCAACACGCAGCTCACCGCGCGCGACATGCAGCTGAACGAGCCGGCGCGACTGCCGCCCGCCGAGCCGCCGGCTGCGGCGGCGCCGGTGCAGACGGCAGCCGTGGCCCCGACGCGTGACGACATCGCCAACGCCTACCAGACAGCGCTGCAGAATCGCAGTGTGACGCAGCCCGCGCCGGTTGCAGCACCACCGAGCTTCGCCACGGCACCGTCCGCGCCGGCCCCGAGCGCGATGGAGCCATCCTCGATCAATTCGCCGGGCGCCGGATCGGCAATCGTCGCACCCGGCCTCGGCGCCGTGACCGCCGCTCCGCCGCCCGCGCAGGTCCGCCGGCTCGATCCCGACGAACTCGCGGGCATCATGAAACGCGCCAAGAGCCTGCTGGCCGCGGGCGACATCCCGCCGGCCCGACTGCTGCTGGAGCGCGCGGCCGAGGCGCAAGAACCGGCCGCGGCGCTGATGCTTGCCCAGACCTACGATCCCCACGTGCTGGGGACGAAGGACATCCGCAACATCAATGCCGATCCGGCTGCGGCTCGCAACTGGTACCGCCGCGCCGCCCAGCTCGGCTCGGCTGAAGCGCAGCGCAGGCTCGATCAACTGCAGAACTGAACGCTCGTGACGGCAGCGATGCCGCCTCGTTTCATTTTTTTGTTTCACGCGTGATTTTCGAGTCTGTTCATGGGCGATGCCAGGCGAGACCTGGTGCTGCCCGCGTTCCGGCTCGCAAACATGTGCCAGCCTTAGATCAAGGGGGACAGATGCGACGTCTTGTTGGAGCGGCCCTGGCCGCAATGATGATTGCGTGCGGTTTCGCTGCCCACGCCGAGGAAGGCGAGTTCGACCCCGCCAAGGTGAGCGACAGCCTCAAGGCGATCTTCCAGTTCGGCTCGGTGCAGACCAAGCAGGCGCTGAACGCCAACACGGTGACGCTCATCACCGGCACCATTGGCGGCACCTATGTGCAGTTCGGCGCCGATCTGGCCTCGCTGCTCGACGACGGCAACAATCTGCGCGTCCTGCCGATCGTCGGCCGCGGCTCGGTGCAGAGCGTGGCCGACATCCTGTTCCTGCAGGGCGTCGATCTCGGCGTCGTCCGCGCCGATACGCTCGACTACCTCGAGCGCAAGGGTTTCGCCAAGGACATCAAGCGGCAGTTCACCTACGTCACCAAGCTCTACAATGAAGAGATGCAGGTGATCGCGCCGCGCGCGGTGCGCAACCTGCGTGACCTCGAGGGCCGCCGGGTCAGCGTCGACCTGCCGAATGGCGGCACCTTCGTCACGGCGCTGACGGTGTTCGAGCGGCTTGGCCTGCGCGCCAACTTCGCCTACATCGAGCAGCGCATCGCGATGGAGAAGTTGAAGCGCGGCGAGCTCGATGCCGTCATCGTGGTCGGCGGCAAGCCCTACAAGTCGGTCTCGACCTTCGTGAACGACGGCCGCTTCCATCTCGTCAACGTCGACTACGATCGACCGCTGCAGACCGACTATCTGCCGGCGACCCTGACGGCGAAGGACTACCCGAACCTGATCGCCGAGGGCGAGAAGGTCGACACGATCGCGGTGCCGGCCGTGCTCGCCGCCTATAATTGGGCGCCGAACACCGACCGCTATCGCAAGCTCGCGACCTTCGTCGACGCCTTCTTCACCAAATTCCCGGCATTCCAGAATCCGCCGTTCCATCCGAAGTGGAAGGAGGTCTCGCTGTCGGCGCCGCTGGCCGGCTGGCAGCGGCTGCCGTCCGCGAGCAAATGGCTGGAGAGCCATGCGATGGAAGGCGCACAGCGCGACCGCTTCGATGACTTCCTGAAGCAGAGCAGCGCCGGCAGGGCGATGCCGAGCGAGGCCGACCGCGAGGCGCTGTTCAAGCAGTACCAGGCCTGGGAGGCCGAGAAGACCGGCAGCGCCCGCGCCCAGGCGCGCGGCCAGCGCTGAGCTCGTAGCGTTCGACGAAGTCCCATCAGGAGAAAAGCCCCGCGGATGCGGGGCTTTTTGCTGTTGTGCCCTTCCGATGCGCTGACTGCGGGCGCCCGGCTTGCCGGCCGGAGCCGCCGTCAGCCGATATTCTCGCCGTCAGCGTTCTTGTCTGCCGCCAGCCGCGCGAGTACGGCGCGGGCAGCCGCATGATGGTCGGGCGTGATGTGCGAAGCGACCATGCGGATGGCGGTGGCGAGCACCGCCGCGTCGTCGGTGAAGCCGAGGATGGGCAACACGTCAGGCATGAAGTCGAACGGCACGACGAAGTAGGCGATGGCGCCGAGCAGGGCGACCTGTACGTGCCGGGGTGTCTCCTTGTCGAAGGCGCAGTAATACGCCGCAAGCAGCTCCTCGGCGAATGGCAGCCGCGCGACAACCTTCTTGAACTTGATCCAGAAACGACGGCGAAGGGTCTCGCGATCCCGGGCCAGCCGCTCCGCGGGCTCGAAGCCAACGCTGTAGTCGGTCGCATCCGACATGATGTCCGATCTCCGGTTCCAGACGGCGCTGGGGGCGCGGTCCTCGCCCTCGGATGTGGTGATGGCGACGCCGGCCGCAAGGCGCGTGCCGTCGTCGCCAAGATCTCAGCCGCGCATCGTCGCGGCGATCGCATTCATCGCCTTGGCGAGCGCGATGTCGCGCATGGTCACGCCGCCTGCGTCATGGGTCGTGAGGACCACCTCGACGGTGCGGTAGACGTTGCGCCACTCGGGATGATGGTCAGCCTTTTCAGCGACCAGGGCGACGCGGGTCATGAAGCCGAAGGCTTCGTTGAAGTCTGTGAATGTGAACGTGCGGGCGATGGCCTCACGGCCCTGTGCCTCGGACCAGCCGGGAAGCTCCCGCAAGGCGGTGGCGCGTGCCTCCGCCGACAATGGTTGCGGCATCTCGATCTCCTCTCGTGGTGCAATCGACCGGACACGTGGCAGCATCCGGGCGACTGCGGGGCTACCTCCGGCTGGATCGCGCCGGTGTCCGGTTGCCAAGACTAACCGAAAACGCATCCCGATCAGAGCCTTGTCACAGGCGCGATGCCGGAGGCGCTTGGAACTGCCCCGATCCTCCGGCGACTGGTGCGATGGTAACCATGACGCAGATGTCACTCCGGGCGGACAAGAAATTTGCTACAGTTCGGCTCTATTGAAGGACGACGTGGCCAGACGAAGCCGCCTGTGGCATCGCCCGGGCCTGGACCACCGGAGGACGGGATCTGGTAGATACTCAGACCACGCCAGCGCAGCGCTCACGGATGCGCCCTGCCGTGTTCATTGTCATCGCCGGGATCCTCGCGGTCGTCGGCGCTTTGACGGGTGCCTACTATTTCGCGATGCGTCCCGTGGTGCTCAAGATCGCGGTCGGTCCGCCCAACAGCGACGACCTGAAGGTCGTCCAGGCCCTGACCCAGGCCTTTTCCCAGTCGCACGCCTCCGTCAGGCTGCGGCCGGTTCCGACCGAGGGCGCCGCACAGAGCGCGCAGGCGCTGGCCGCAGGCAAGGTTGACCTCGCGATCGTCCGGGGTGACCTCGAGGTCCCAAAGAACGCGCAGGCCGTGGCGACGCTGCGCAAGAACGTCGCCGTGCTCTGGGTGCCTCCGGGCGGCAAGGGCAAGGGTCGCAAGGGCGCCAAGATCACCAAGATCTCCCAGCTCGCGGGCCACAAGGTCGGCATCATCGGTCGGACCCCGGCGAACGCCAATTTGCTGAAGGTGATCCTGCATCAGTACGGCGTCGACGCCGGCAAGGTCGAGATCGTCCAAGTCCCGATCACCGAGGCCGCCGAAGCCGTGCGCAACCAGCGGGCGGACGTCTATCTTGCGGCCGGACCCATCAATAGCAAGATCACGGCGGATGCGATCGCCGCTGCCACCAAGGACGGCGGCACGCCGACCTTCCTGGCGATCGATTCGGCCGAAGCGATCGCGCAGAACCACCCCGAATATGAATCGACCGAAATTCCCGCCGGCGCGTTTGGCGGCTCGCCCGATCGTCCCGAGGACGAGGTGAAGACCATCGGCTTCAACCACCACATCGTGGCGCGCAAAGGCCTGTCGGATTCGACAGTGTCCGCGTTCACCCATCAGCTGTTTTCGGTGCGCCAGCAATTGCTGTCGGAGTTCCCGCTGGCTGCCAAGATCGAGACCCCCGACACCGACAAGGACGCCGCGATTCCGGCGCATCCCGGCGCGGCGGCGTTCATCAACGGCGAGGAGAAGACCTTCCTCGACCGCTACAGCGACTACATCTGGTGGGGCCTGATGGCGCTTTCGGCGATGGGTTCGGCCGGTGCGTGGTTCGCCGGCTATCTCAAGCGCGACGAACGCACCATCAACACCTCGCTGCGCGATCGTCTGCTGGAGATGATCACGATCGCGCGCAAGAGCGATTCGACCGAGGAGCTCGACCAGCTGCAGAGCGAGGCCGACGAGATCCTGCGCAACACGCTGACCTGCTTCGAGGACGGTGCAATCGAGCACGCGGCGTTGACCGCGTTCAACATCGCGCTCGAGCAGTTCCACAACGCGGTGGCCGATCGCAAGCTCATCCTGATGAGCATGCCCGCCAATCTGCAGCGAACCGGCGCGCAGTTGCGTGCCGCCGGCACCTGAGGGCGGACGATGTTCGCCCTGCGGCCGCGTCACGCGCTGTCCACGGCGCGATTGTAATTCCAGCGTCATCAATCTTTTCTAGGTCTGCCGGGCCGTGGCTCGCGCCGGCTCCCGCGCGCGATCCGACCAGGAGATCCGCATGACGCTTCGCATTCCTCGACCGCACACCGCCCTGTCCCGCCGCCGCTTCCTGTCGACGGCCGCCGCAGCCGGCGTCACGACGCTGGCGATGCCCTATCTGAGCCGCGCCGCCGACCGGCCGCAGATCACGCATGGCGTGCAGTCCGGCGACGTCGGCATGGATGGTGGCGTGGTCTGGGCGCGCGCCGACCGGCCGTCGCAGATGCTGGTCGAGGTGGCGACCACCGAATCGTTCAAGGACGCGCGTACGCTGCCTCCGATTGCCGCGCTTCCGGAAAGCGACTTCACGGCCAAGATGCTGATCGACGGCCTTCCGAGCGGCCAGGACATCTTCTACCGTGTCAAGTTCCGCGACCTGTCGCATACCGCGGTCGAAAGCGAGGCCGTGGCCGGCCGCTTCCGCACCGCGCCAGGCAACAAGCGCGACGTCTCGTTCGTCTGGGGCGGCGACGTGGCGGGGCAGGGCTGGGGCATCAATCCCGATGATGGCGGCATGTTCACCTTCTCGACGATGAAGAAGCACCGCCCGGACTTCTTCCTGCACTCCGGCGACACCATCTACGCCGACGGTCCGATCAAGTCCGAGGTGAAGCTGCCGGACAACAAGGTGTGGAAGAACCTCACCGTGGAAGAGAAGGCCAAGGTCGCCGAGACGCTCGACGAATTTCGTGCCGCCCACAAATACAATTTCCTCGACGAGAATGTTCGCGCCTTCAATGCCGAGGTGCCGATCTTCGTGCAGTGGGACGATCACGAGGTCACCAACAACTGGTCGGCGTCCAAGGAGCTGCCCGCCGCCTACAAGGAGCGCAACATCCAGTTGCTCGCGGCCCGCGCGGCGCGCGCCTTCCACGAGATGTATCCGATGCGCGAGAGCATCATCGAGCCGGGCCGAGTCTATCGCACCATCAACTATGGCCCGCATCTCGACGTGTTCGTGCTCGACGAGCGCAGCTACCGCGGCGCCAACGGTCCCAATCTCGAGGACAAGTATGGTCCGGCGTCCTACTTCATCGGGCCGGAGCAGATGCGCTGGTTGAAGCAGGCGCTGCTCAATTCCCGCGCGACCTGGAAGGTGATCGCCTCCGACATGCCGCTCAGCATCATCGTCTATGACGACGCGGCCAACAAGAAGGGCTCGGAAGCCATCGCCCAGGGTGACGGCCCGGCGCGCGGCCGCGAGCTCGAGATTGCCGAGATCCTGCGCTTCATCAAGACGGCGCCGATCCAGAACACGGTGTGGCTGACGGCGGACGTGCATTACGCGGCCGCGCATTATTACGATCCGAACAAGGCGCAGTTTCAGGACTTCGAGCCGTTCTGGGAGTTCGTCTCCGGTCCGCTGCATGCCGGTACGTTCGGTCCGAACGAGCTCGACAACACCTTCGGCCCCGAGGTGCGCTTCATCAAGGCGCCCGGCCTCGACAAGCAGAATCTGCCGCCGTCGGCCGGCATGCAGTTCTTCGGCCACGTCAAGATCGAAGGCGCCACGGGCCAGATGACCGTGACCCTGCGGGATCGCGCCGACGTCGCGCTGTGGTCGACCACGCTCGATCCGAAGCTGGGCTGAGCCTTCTGCGTCGGCGACCGCGTGCGGCGACCGCAACTAATCGCGTCGCCGCAGCACCGCCTCCAGCGCCTCGGTCGGGCAAGGCTTCGGCAGCCGCGGCCGGTCGGCGAACGCGGGTGGCACGCGGTCGGCGCCATAGCCGGTCGAGAAGGCGAAGGGAATGCCGAGCGCCGTCAGCCGCTCGGCAATCGCAAAGCTCTTTTCGCGGACCAGGCCGACATCGAGCAGCGCGAATTGCGGGACGCGCTCGGCGATCATGGCGAGCGCGGTTGCGACGTCGGCTGCGATCCTGATGTCGGGAACGCCGAGGTCGGTGATGGTGTCTTCCAGTCCGAGCGCAATGATGGGGTCGTCTTCGACGACCAGCACATGCTGATAGAACTCGGGCACGCCTGATTGCGAGCTGGTCATGGGATCTGCGGGTTCCAGGATGAGGGATGGACCCCGCGGCCGGCGCCTCCTCTCGAGCGCGCTGGCGGGTTCCTGGAACCAAGGCAGCATATCAGAGTTCCTGTGTCGGTGCACTTGTGAACACAAGGTGCACGGATCACGCACATGCGTTGCGCACGGGGATGACGATGCTGAGCCAAGGTGTGACCACGCTGAGCCGGGAGCGGCCCTACAACAACCTGCTGCGGCGGCTCAGTCCGGCCGACTACGCGCTGATCTCGCCGTATCTGGTGGAGGATGAGGCAACGCCGAACGAGCTGCTCTACAGTCCGGGTGACGACGTCCAGATCGTGCATTTTCCCTGCGGGCCGGCGCTGACGTCCTATCTCGTTCCCAATGAGGATGGCCGCGACGTCGAGACCATCCTGGTCGGCCGCGAGGGCGCCGTCGGCGGGATCGTCAGCGAAGGCTTCCTGCCGGCCTACACACGGATCGTCGTCAAGTTCGGCGGCCCGTTCGCACGGCTGCCGCTGTCCCGCCTGGCGGCCGCCAAGCTGCAATCCAAGACGCTGCGCAACGTGTTCGCGCGCTACGCCGATTGCATGCTGGCACAGATGTTCCAGTCGACCGCCTGCAACGCGATCCATTCGATCGAGCAGCGGACGGCGAAGTGGATCGTGGCCGCGATGGACCGTACCGATGGCGAGCCGATCGTGCCGCTGACGCATGAGCAGCTGGCAACGCTGCTGGGCGTCGGCCGCAGCTACGTCAGCCGGGTTGTCCAGACCTTCAGGGCCGAGGGCATTCTCGAAACCCGCCGCGGCGCCTTCATGGTGCGGGACTTCGACGCGCTGAAGCGCCGCTCCTGCCTGTGCAACGAGGCCGTGAAGACCCATTTCGAGGAGGTCCTGCGCGGCGTCTATCCGACCGAGCAGGCCGCGGCGGGCTGAGCCTGCAGGCGCCAGTGACTTTCCGCGCACAGACACCAGCCAACCGCGTTGGCTGTCAGCGCTGGTCCTCGTGGAATTGCCGGTCGGAGTGGTTGGTCTCGTCTTCTCCCGCGCTGCCCGGAAGCGTGCGGTCGCGGAGGCGTTAGCCAGCCGCTTGGAAACCGCTCCTCGTTCCTGAAAGCAGTCATTGTTTTTTGGCATTTTCTGCCTATATTGCGCCGCAACGCGTGAGGTCTGCCCGGTCGATTGGCCGGGCTTCCTATTTGGGGCTGCCGGCCCCTGCCGCCGAACGAGTTTCGCGAGCGCGCGTCGCAAAGCTAACAGCTTGATTCGACTATAACAAAGCGCGCGCCCCGCCGGGGACAGAGCACGAGCTCTTGAGAAAGCTTAGAAGACACCGACCATGAATCTTCGCAACATCGCCATCATCGCCCACGTCGACCACGGCAAGACCACCCTGGTTGATCGTCTCCTGCAGCAGTCGGGTACCTTCCGCGAGAACCAGAAGGTCGCCGAGCGCGCCATGGACTCCAACGATCTGGAGCGCGAGCGCGGCATCACCATCCTGGCCAAGGCCGCCTCGGTGCAGTGGAAGGACACCCGCATCAACATCGTCGACACTCCCGGCCACGCCGATTTCGGCGGCGAGGTCGAGCGCATCCTGAACATGGTGGACGGCGCCCTGGTGCTGGTCGACGCCGCCGAGGGCCCGCTGCCGCAGACCAAGTTCGTGGTCTCCAAGGCGCTCAAGGTCGGCCTCAAGCCGATCGTCGTCATCAACAAGGTCGACCGTCCCGACGCCCGTCCGACCGAGGTTATCAACGAGGTGTTCGACCTGTTCGCCGCACTCGACGCGTCCGAGGAGCAGCTCGACTTCCCGATCCTGTACGGGTCGGCCAAGCAGGGCTGGATGGCCGAGAGCCCGGAAGGTCCGAAGGACGCCGGGATGCAGCCGCTGTTCGACCTGGTGCTGCGCCATGTGCCGGCGCCGTCGGTCGAAGAGGGACCGTTCCGCATGATCGGCACCATCCTGGAGGCCAACAACTTCCTGGGTCGCATCATCACCGGCCGCATCACCTCGGGCAGCATCAAGCCCAACCAGGCCGTGAAGGTGCTGAACGCCGAAGGCAAGGTCGTCGAGCAGGGCCGTATTTCCAAGATTCTCGCGTTCCGCGGCATCGAGCGCGTGCCGCTCGACGAGGCCGAGGCCGGTGACATCGTCGCCATCGCGGGCCTGACCAAGGGCACCGTCGCCGACACGTTCTGCGATCCCTCGGTCGAGACTCCGCTCCCGGCGCAGCCGATCGACCCGCCAACCGTGTCGATGTCCTTCATCGTCAACAACTCGCCGCTGGCGGGCACCGAAGGCGACAAGGTCACGAGCCGCATGATCCGCGACCGCCTGCTGCGCGAGGCCGAGGGCAATGTCGCGCTGCGCGTCGTCGAATCCGCCGACAAGGACGCCATGGAAGTGTCGGGCCGCGGCGAATTGCAGCTCGCGATCCTGATCGAGACCATGCGCCGCGAAGGCTTCGAGCTGTCGGTGTCGCGTCCGCGCGTGGTGCTGCAGAAGGACGAGGCCACTGGCGCGTGGCTGGAGCCGATCGAGGAGGTCGTGATCGACGTCGACGAGGAGCATTCCGGCGTCGTCGTGCAGAAGATGAGCGAGCGCAAGTCCGAGATGATCGAGATGCGCCCGTCCGGCGGCAACCGCCTGCGGCTGGTGTTCTACGCGCCGACCCGCGGCCTGATCGGCTATCAGGGCGAGCTGCTCACGGACACCCGCGGCACCGCGATCATGAACCGCCTGTTCCACGGCTATGCCCCGTTCAAGGGCGAGATCGCCGGCCGCCGCAACGGCGTCTTGATCTCCAACGACCAGGGCGAGGCGGTGGCCTACGCGATGTTCAAGCTGGAGGACCGCGGCCCGATGATGATCGAGCCGGGCTGGAAGGTCTATCGCGGCATGATCGTCGGCGAGCACACCCGCGACAACGATCTCGAGATCAACGTCCTGAAGGGCAAGCAGCTCACCAACATCCGCACCACGTCGAAGGACGAGGCAGTCCGCCTGACGCCGCCGATCAAGATGACGCTGGAAAAGGCGCTCGCCTATATCGAGGACGACGAGCTGGTCGAGGTCACGCCGAAGTCGATCCGGCTGCGCAAGAAGCATCTCGATCCGAACGAGCGCAAGCGCGCCGAGAAGCAGAAGGAAGCGGTGGCGTAATTTCCGCCCTCCATTCTCAAATGCGTCATGGCCGGGCTTGTCCCGGCCATCCACGTTTTGGGGCTTGCGAGGACGACGTGGATGCCCGGGACAAGGCCGGGCGTGACGACGGAGTTGGATGAGCCAATGTCTTTCCCATCCTCCATCGACATCGCCATCATCGGCGCGGGTGCCGCGGGCCTCGGCGCCGCACATGCGCTGCAGGACAAGGGCGTCTCGTTTATCGTCCTGGAGGCCCGCGGCCGCATCGGCGGGCGTGCCCACACCATCATGGCTTCGCCTGATGTCACGTTCGATCTCGGCTGCGGCTGGCTGCATTCGGCTGATCGCAACTCCTTCGTCGCCATCGCCGGGAAGCTCGCTTTCGCCATCGACAAGTCACGTCCACCGTGGCGCGACCAGGCCTATGAGGCGGCATTCCCGCGCGAAGAGCGCGAAGAATTCATCCGCGCGCTGGAGGCGTTCTTCATGCGTACCGCGGAGGCTGCCAAGAGCGGCCGCGATGCGCCTGCGAGCATCTGCCTCGAGCCCGGCAATCGCTGGAAC
This sequence comes from Bradyrhizobium sp. SZCCHNR1017, assembly GCF_032381375.1. Classification (NCBI taxonomy): domain Bacteria; kingdom Pseudomonadati; phylum Pseudomonadota; class Alphaproteobacteria; order Hyphomicrobiales; family Nitrobacteraceae; genus Bradyrhizobium; species Bradyrhizobium sp. SZCCHNR1017. Next base: position 243,688 of record NZ_JAUHIR010000003.1, read on the forward strand.
GGCATGATCGACGCGATCTGCACCTATCTCAACGGCTGCGAGCTGGAGCAGATGTCGCTGCTCGACTTCGAGGCCTATGAGGACACCGAGCTGAACTGGCGGATCCGCCGCGGCTATGGCGCCCTCGTTGCAGCCTACGGTGCGGACCTGCCGATCGTGCTCGACTGCAACGTGACGCTGATCGACCGTGGCGACAGGCGCATCCGCCTGACGACGTCACAGGGCACGCTGACGGCCGACAAGGTCATCGTGACCGTGCCGACCAATCTCATCGCCGACGAAGCGCTCCGTTTCACGCCGGCGCTGCCTGCCAAGGTCGAAGCCGCTACCGGCCTGCCACTCGGGCTGGACAACAAGGTGACGCTGGCGCTCGACGGCTGGGAGCACCTGCCGAGGGATTCGGGCATGCGCGGCCGCAGCCACACCGCGCGGGTCGGCAGCTTCCAGCTGCGCCCGTTCGGCCAGCCCTGCATCGAAGGTTTTTATGGCGGCAGCTTCGCCCGCGACATCGAGGCGGCGGGCGAGGGGGCCTTGGCGGCGCAGGCGATCGACGACATCGCGGCCCTGCTCGGCAACGACATCCGCAACAGCCTCCGTCCGCTCGCCGAGTCCCGCTGGGGCGCCGACCCGTTCGCGCGCGGCGCCTATTCGCATGCACTGCCCGGACATGCCGACAAGCGCGCCGTGCTGGCCGCGCCGGTTGATGATCGGCTGTTCTTCGCCGGCGAGGCGACGCCCTCGGATTTCTTCTCGACCGCCCATGGCGCGCGCGACAGCGGCGAGCGCGCGGCGCGGGAAGCTCTGGCGTCATTAACCAGGCGCTAGTCCATCGATCGTCATTGCGAGCGCAGCGAAGCAGTCCAGACTGTCACCGCGGTGGGATTTCTCGATCGCTTTCGCTGGGCTCGCGATGACGTGCCCCGATCAATGCGTCTCCCCCACCATCCGCAGAAACTCCCGCGCGGCCTGCGTCTGGTGATGCTCTTTGTGGCGCAGGCTGTAGAAGTGCCGCTTGGGCAGCTCGATGTTGGCGACGGCGAGCAGCCCGGCCTTGACGGCGCGCATGACCACGAGGCGCGACAGCACGGTGACGCCGGCGCCGGCTTCGACGGCGCCGCGCACGGCCTCGTTGGACGGCAGGTCGAACACCACATCGAGCTCGGCCGGGGTGATCCCGAAGCGGCCAAGCGCTGTTTCGAGCGCGGCGCGCGTGCCGGAGCCCTGCTCGCGCAACACCCAGCGCGCCGTCTTCAGGTCGCCGGTTGTCACTGACCTTCCGCGGCACAGCGGATGACCGATCGGACCGACCAGCACCATGTTGTCCTGCGCGACTGGCTGAACCGTGAGCACGGGATCGTCGACATCGCCCTCGACGAAGCCGAGATCGGCAGAGCCCTCGCGGACCTGGGTCGCGACCTGCTCGGTATTGCCGATCGACAGCTGCAGCTTGATCGCCGGATGCGCAGCACTGAAGCGGTGAATGAAGGCCGGCAGCCAATAGCCCGCGATGGTCTGGCTGGCCGCCAGCGCCAGCTGCCCCCGCTTCAGGCCGGCGAGATCGTTCAGCACGGTCTCGGCGGCGGCCGCGCGCGCCAGCACCGCCTTCGCTTCGACGAGAAACGCCTTCCCGGTCGCCGTGAGCACGATGCGGCGTCCGACGCGATCGAATAGCCTGGTCTCGTAGCGCGCTTCGAGCGCGGCCACAGCCGCCGATGTCGCCGACTGGGTCAAATTGAGGTCGCGCGCCGCCTGGGTGACGTGCTCGCGGGTCGCGACCGCAACGAAGATCCTGAGCTGTTCGAGCGTCACAAGCGTCCTATGTGGTGAGCTTCACCAGGGCCAGGCTGAAGCCTGCGATGAACAGGAAGGCGAGCAGGCCCAGCGCCAGCGGCCGCAGGCCCTTGGCCTTGAGCTTGGCGAAATCTGTCTCCAGTCCCATCGCGGCCAGCGCCATCGACAGCAGGAACGTGGTCGCGGTCACGATCACCGTCTTCATCTCGGCGGGAATGCTGATCACGCTGTTGAGGCCGACCAGCGCGATGAAGCCGAACACGAACCAGGGCAGTGGCGGCTGCGCATTGCCCCGGGTCTCGCCGCCATGGCGCGCACGCCGCGTTGCCAGCAGGCCGAGCGTGAGCACGACCGGCGCCAGCAGCATCACGCGGGCGAGCTTGGCGATGGTGCCGAACTCGCCGGCCTGCTGGCCTTGCTGAAACGCGGCCGCGACCACCTGGGCGATCTCGTGAATCGAAGCCCCGCTCCACAGGCCGAAGGCGTGGGCGTCGAGATGCAGCAGCGCCGGAAGCAGCGGATAGATGAACATTGCGATCGAGCCGAACACCGTGACGCAGGCCACCGCATAGGCGACGTCCTCGTCATGGGCGCGCGTGACCGTGTTGGTCGCGATCACGGCGGACGCACCGCAGATCGAGGTGCCCGCCGCGATCAGCTCCGCCAGCTTGCGGTTGACGCCGAGCAGCTGTCCCATCCACACCGTGAACAGGAAGGTGCCGGTGAGGCTCAGCGCGATCACGGCGAGACCACGCGCGCCGACCTCGACGATCTGCGTCGCCGTCAGTTGCAGGCCCAGCAGGATGATCGCTAGCCGCAGTACGCGACGCATCGAGAAGGCGACGCCGGGCTTGGCCCGCGCCGGTGTGCCGACCACGTTGTGCAGCGCCATCCCTGCCACGATCGCCAGGATCATCGGGCTGAACAGGCCGAGGCCTGGCAGCAGGCGCAGCCCGAAGGCGCCGGCCGCGAGCGCCGCGGACAGCGCGAGCCCGGGCAGCAGCGTCGGTGCCGCCGGCGTCGCAGGCGCGTGCGCAGGTCGATGATGAATGGCAACGGGCGCATCGGCGATCAGATCATGCGAGGGGGCGGCCATGGAAATCTCTCCCAAACCAAGTGCAAGGAAGAGAATTTCATGCTGTGACCAATCGATCCAACAGATTATATCGCACGTATCATTCGATTCAATCGATTAATCGGCGCTCATGGCCGCATCTCACCGCCGACCGGATCACGACTCCAGCACCCGCTTGCGCAGCTCGGCATCCGGCACGAAGCAGGATTCGTATTTGCCGAAGATGTGGTAGCGGTTGCGTGCGACCACGCCATAGACCGCATCGCGCAGCGGCTTCGGAATGGCGCGCAGCGCGCGCGTCCAGCCCCAGCCCGGCAGGTTCGACAATACGGTCAGCGCAGCATCGGATTTGAGATGCGCCTTGCCGCCATGCACGACCGCGTTGGTGTCGGGGTCCTGGGGATCGATGCCGAAGGCCTGTGCCAGCCGGGTGCCGTAGGGCGACTGGATCGGCGTGAAGCGGAAGCGCCTGGCGGTGTCGCGCGCGATCGCGAACTGCACCCAGCGGGAGCAGAACACGCAGACGCCGTCGTAGAGGATCACGTCATCGTCGGGCCAGTTGGTCATCAGCGATTGTCCATCATGAGCAGCGCGACCAGCATCAGCACGATCGCAGGTCCCGTCTTCACCAGGGCGCCGAGCGGCTCGAGCCAGAGATCGGGGGTGAGGATCGCGCAGCCGAGCATGTAGCCGAGCGAGACGAGGATGCCGGCGGCGAGCCCGAATGCTGCGGTCTTGCGGAACGCGATCAATAGACCGACCGAAATGTCCATCATGCTGGTGATCGCCGCGAACGGAATCGCAAAGCCTTCCGGCCAGCCGTGCGTGGTCAGGACCGCCGTGGTCGCCGGGAACGAGACGAACAGTGCAATCGACCCCGATGCGACCCAGAACAGCACGAGGCTCGCGATGATCAGTGCCTTGATCAGGAACAGCCGCGCGAACCACTTGTCCTGAATGGTGGCGCCACGCACGCCGACGGCGTCCAGCGGCGTGGGGGTGATGCCGGTTGCCGCGATCCACGGTGCGGGATCGCCGTGCACCCCGCGGCGAAGCTCGGCGATCGCGGTGGTGCGCATCGGCGGCATCCAGCCGAGCCGGCTGCAGAGGTCACCGGCGAAAGCGCCGAGATTGATCAGCGGTGCGGGCAAGGCAACGCGCGGCCAATCCGTCGTGCCGAAACTGCGCCGAAACGCATCGACGACGTCGCCAAGCGTCACCGCCTCGGGCTGCATCAGGTCCCAGCTCACCGCGCGCGTCGCCTCGTCATCGATCGGCCGCATCGCGAGCCAGGCGATGGTCGCGGCGATGTCCGCCACCGCCACCGGCTGGAACGGCGTCGCCGCATCCCTCGCCGGCAGGTCGACCGGAAGCGCCGCGAGCGCGCGGACCATCGCGCTGCCGCCATAGGCCGATGGCGCGATCACGAAGCCCGGGCGCAGGATGGCGTAGGGAATGTCTGAGGATGCAATCAACTGCTCCGCCTCGCGCTTGGTGGTCGCGAAAGCGGTGTGATCCTCATCGGCCGTGCCGGGGATCGAGATGTGAATGAAGCGTACGCGACGGCCGCAGGCCGTGATCGCTGCGAGCACGCGCGCGACGAACTCACGATGCACGGCAGCGGTATCGCTGCCCGGACCATCCTGCAGCACGCCGAGGCAGTTGATGACGACGTCGATCTCGTGGGCGCGGATCAGGCTCGCCAAAGCCGGCGCATCGAGCGCCATGATCGGCAGCTCGATGTCGAACGGCGACGTGCGTTGCGATGGCGAGAACGCGCGCGCGACGCCGACCGTCGCACAGCCGCGCTGGCGCAGATCGTCGGTGATGAAGCGCCCGATCAGGCCGGAGGCGCCAAGCACGAGGATGCGGGGGGTGGTCGACGTGATCATGCGCGTCTCGTCAGAGCGGCTTTGCGATCATCAGCCAGAGAATGGCCATGACCGCGCCGAAACCGGGGATGCCGCACAGGAACCAGCGGCGGAAGACGATGAAGTAGCGCGGCGGCAGCGCCTGGGCGCTGATATCAGCAGCACGGGCGAGGTCGCGCAGTTCGATCTGCATGAAGATCACGGGGACCCAGAACAGGCCGGCGACGGCGTAGAGTGCGAGCGAGGTGAGCAGCCAGCGTTCGCTCACGGCCGTGGACGACAGCCACATCAAGGTGCCGCCGGTGACCGGCTGCAGCAGCACCGCCGACAGTGTGAAGAGCATGTCCGCGATCACCACGACGCCAGCCGTGCGCGCGATGAACGCGGCCTCGCCGCTCAGATGCGCCATCAGCATGAAGAATGCGATCCCCGTGCCGGTGCCGAGAATGACGATGGCGCCGAGCACGTGGAGATATTTGATCAGGAAATACAGCGTCATCGTGTCCTGCTAGTTCGGCGGCATCGGATGCGTCGATCGACGTGTCGTTGTCAGCGCCCGCGACAGCAAATCCGCCGCCAGTGCCACGCCGTCGTCGTGCTCGATCATCCAATGCCCCTCCTCGCCGGACGCTGGCAACAGCTTGAAGTGTGCCCGGCCTCCGGCCGAGTCGAAGTCCTCCGCAAGCCGACGCGAAAGCGATGGTGGAAAGTAGCTGTCATTGGCCGCGACCAGCCACGTGACCGGCACGCGCGCGCCGCGTCCAAATGCGCGGGCCGTATCAAGCAGGCGCGCCTCTGCACAGACGCGCCCTGGCACCTCGTCGGCATGGCCGCCACGGCCGGGCGCGAACACGATGATGCTCGAAACGAACTGCCGGGGCTGATCGGCGAGCGCCAGCGCGCCCCAGCCGCCGGCCGAGTGACCGACCACAAGTGCGCCGCCTTTGGCGACGAATGGTTGATCGCGCATGAAGGCAAGCGCGCGCGAGATCTGCGCGGCGGTGGCACGTCCCGCCTTCTCGTAGTCCGGATTTTCGCACGCGCCCTGATCCTCGACATAGGGGCCGCCGGTACGGCCATGCCCGAGCCGCTCCGGCACCAGCACCGCATAGCCGCGCGCGACCAGCTCGCTGGCCATCGCCGTGTAGCTCGGCTGCGGCAGCTGCGCGCGCCGCAACGCATTCTGTGTCGAGGCATGCGCGATCAGCGCCAGCGGAAACGGTCCGTCACCGGCAGGCCGATACAGCAGCGCATGCGCGGGGAGTCCAGGCTCGGTCGAGGGCACCAGCCATTGCTGCAGCCGGGCCGGCTCGCCTTCCGGCGAGGCCGGGCCGAATGTCTGTGCCCAGGCGTTCGATCCCGCGAGGACGAGCGCGATCAACCATGAGAGGCAGCGAAGCAGCAGCATTCAGCCGGGCGGGAAGTTGTTGAGCTCCGGCCACACTAGCCGAGCCCACCGCGAGTGAGTTGCAGTTTTTAGTTCGTGGTATGAACCTGCGGTGACGGGACACCGTCGACCCTCAACAATGTTGCGAATTTGTCCCTTTTCGGCACAGCTTTCCGCCACGGTGATGCCGAAAGTCCACAGGTTAACCGATCTTTAACGTGGCACCTTGAAGGCGGACCGCCGACTTGCTTTGATCCGCTCATGAGCACAACCCTGATCGAAGTCCGTCCGGCCAAGGCTGCAGATGCGGCTGCGGTGGCGTCAGCCCATGATGAAGCCTGGCGTTCCGCCTACCAGGGAATCATCCCTGGCGCAGAGCTGGAGAAGCTGATCAACCGGCGCGGCCCCCAATGGTGGGACAGCGCGATCCGCAAAGGCAGCCGCGTCAGCGTGCTGGTGTTCAACGACAAGGTCGCAGGCTATGCGAATTACGGCCGCAATCGCGCCCGCAGCCTGCACTTCGACGGTGAAGTCTACGAGCTTTATCTGCGACCGGAATTTCAGGGGCTGGGGTTCGGTCGCCGGCTCTTCCAGTCCGCCAAGCGCGACCTCGCGCAGAGCGGCCTGAAGAGCATGGTGGTGTGGGCGTTGTCCGACAACGATCCCGCCACCGAGTTCTACCGCGCCTTGGGCGGCCGGATGGTCGCGCGGTCGTCGGAGCGCTTCGGGCCGAAGTCGCTCGACAAGGTTGCCTTTGCCTGGACCAACTGAGCCTGGGCCGGCCGTGCTCCGGGCGCGTTAAACGTTAACGCGCCAGCGAATTGAACTGGAATTGAACTGAAAGTGTTGGCTTGAGGTAGCTGTTGCGCAGCCGCGTTTTTTTTGCGACTGCGAATGCCAGCGCTCGCCTGTCGAGCGTCCGACCCTCAACGTTCAAGTTCTCAAACGTTCAAGTTCTACGGAGCATCCATGCGCATCGACGCCATCCCGATCGGGAAAGATCCGCCGCGCGAGGTCAACGTCGTCATCGAAGTGCCGGTCGGCGGCGAGCCGATCAAGTACGAGCTAGACAAGGAAGCCGGCACGCTGTTCGTCGACCGCTTCCTCTATACGGCGATGCGCTACCCCGGCAATTACGGCTTCATCCCGCACACGCTGTCCAATGACGGCGACCCCTGCGACGTGCTGGTCGCCAACACGCGCGCGATCGTGCCCGGCGCGGTCATGAGCGTGCGCCCAGTCGGCGTGCTGCTGATGGAGGACGAGGCTGGCGGCGATGAGAAGATCATCGCGGTGCCGTCCTCGAAGCTGACCCAGCGCTACGACAAGGTCCGCACCTATTCGGACCTGCCGGACATCACGCTGCAGCAGATCCGGCACTTCTACGAGCACTACAAGGATCTCGAGCCCGGCAAATGGGTGAAGGTGCTGCGTTGGGGCAATGCCGACGACGCCCACCAGTTGATTGCCGAGGGCATCGCCCGCGCCAAGGCGGCGAAGAAGTAGGGCGCGCGGAAGCTCCAAACGCAGCGCTTCGCGGCTCCAGGCGATGGACTTTCGAGTCCGCTCCGAGCAGTTTCACGGCGTCGCAGATAGGATCTGCGGCGCCGTCTCGTCTTGGAGCGTTCTGCAATGCGCCGCCTGCTCAGGTCCCTTCGATACCTTGGTCTTCTCATCCTGGCGGCAGGCGCGGCGCTCGTCGCGGTCGTGCTGGTCAACATGTTTCGCCATGGCTCCCGGCAGCTCGATGTCGCGGCGCTGCCGAAGATCAGCATCGATGCCGAGGCTGCGGCGCAGCGGCTCGCGGCGGCGGTTCGTTTTCGCACGATTTCGAGCTCCGACGATCCCGAGCTGAATGCCGATGCCTTCGCGGCGCTCAAGGCCCATATCGAGGCAAGCTTCCCGGCCTTTCATGCGGCCGCGACACAGGAGGTCGTGGCCGGGCACAGCCTGCTGTACCGGTGGAAGGGCTCGGATGCGGCGGCCAGGCCGATTGCGCTGCTGGCCCATCAGGATGTGGTGCCGGTCGCGCCGGGCACCGAGCCCGACTGGGCCGTGCCGCCGTTTGCCGGCGTCGTCAAAGACGGCTTCGTCTGGGGCCGCGGCGCCTGGGACGACAAGGGCAATCTGTATGCGATGCTGGAGGCGGCCGAGGCGCTGATCAAGGCCGGCTTCAAGCCGAAGCGCACGATCTATTTCGCCTTCGGTCACGACGAGGAGGTCGGCGGCACCCGGGGGGCCAAGGCCATCTCGGCCGTCCTCGCCGCCCGCAACGTCCGGCTGGACTTCGTCATCGATGAGGGCCTGCTGATCTCGGAGGGCGGCGTCAAGGGCCTCGACAAGCCGGCGGCACTGGTCGGTGTTGCCGAGAAGGGCTATGCGAGCCTGGTGCTGACGGCCAAGGCCACCCCGGGGCATTCCTCGATGCCGCCGCGGGACACCGCGATCGGCATGATGAGTGCGGCGCTGGCGAAGCTCGAGGCCAACCGGCTGCCGATGCGCATCGACGGCACGGTCGGCGAGATGTTCGATACGCTGGCGCCGGAAATGACCGGCATCAACCGCGCCGTGCTGTCCAATCTCTGGCTGACCAAACCGCTGCTGTTCGGCGAGTTCGCCAAGAGCGGTCCGGCCGAAGCGATGGTCCGTACGACGACCGCGCTGACCATCTTCAACGCGGGCGACAAGGACAACGTGCTGCCGGGCAACGCCTCCGCCACCGTGAATTTCCGGCTGCTGCCGGGGGACACCGAGGCGGGCATCATCGACCACGTCAGGCAGACCGTGGCCAACGACCGCATCTCGATCACGTCCTTGCGCGGCAACCGCGAGCCCCCGCCGGTCACCTCGACCGCCGGACCGTCCTATCAGCTCGTGAACCGGACCATTCGCGAGATCTTCAGCGACGCGGTGGTGGCGCCCGGCCTGATGGTCGCCGGCACCGATTCGAGCCACTATGCGGGCATTGCCGACAGCATCTTCCGCTTCTCGCCGCTGCGCGCGACGACGGAGGATCTCAAGCGCTTCCACGGCACCAATGAGCGGCTGTCGGTCGAGGGCTATGCCGACATGATCCGCTTCTATCGGCGGCTGCTGGAAGCCGCCGCGAGCCCGGCCTAGACGGCCGGTTTCGGCAGCCCGGCGATCGCGCAGGCGGCGCGCAGCGTGTTCACCAGAAGGCAGGCCACCGTCATCTGGCCGACGCCGCCGGGCACCGGCGTGATCGCGCCGGCGACCTCCGCCACCTCGGCATAGGCGACGTCGCCGACCAGCTTCGTCTTGCCGTCAGCCGTTGGGATACGGTTGATGCCGACGTCGATCACGGTCGCGCCCGGCTTGATCCAGTCGCGCTTCACCATCTCCGCGCGGCCCACGGCGGCGTAGACCAGATCGGCGCGCGCGGTCAGCGCCGGCAGGTCGCGCGAGCGCGAATGCGCGATCGTCACCGTGGCGTTCTCGTTGAGCAGGAGCTGGACCAGCGGACGGCCGACCAGGTTCGAGCGGCCGATCACGATCGCGTTCATGCCCTCCAGCGAGCCATGCACGGTCTTGCTGAGGATGATGCAGCCGAGCGGCGTGCACGGCGCCAGCGCCTGCTGGCCGCCGGCGAGGCGGCCGGCATTGTGCGGATGCAGCCCGTCGACGTCCTTGGCCGGATCGATCGCATTGATCACGACTTCGGTCTCCAGCCCCTTCGGCAGCGGCAGCTGCACCAGAATGCCGTGTACGGCGGGATCGCGGTTGAGCTTGCCGATCAAGGCCAGCAGCTTGTCCTGCGACACGTCAGCCGGCAGCTTGTGCTCGAACGAGGCCATGCCGGCCGCCTGGGTCTGGGTATGCTTGCTGCGGACATAGACCTCGGACGCCGGATCGTTGCCGACCAGCACCACGGCGAGGCCTGGTGTCAGGCCATGGTCGCGCTTGACCCGCTCGACCTCACGGGCGACCTGCGCGCGCAGGTCGGCTGCAATGATCTTTCCGTCGATGATGCGCGCGGTCATTTTGCTCTATCCTCGGTTCAAAGGCTGTTTCATCGAGCAAGACGCTGGCCGCGTGCTCCCACCCTCCCCTGGAGGGGGAGGGTCTATCGCACGCGAAGCGGGCGAGCGGGGTGGGGTGAAGCCACGGATGCCGGTACCGGTGGAGAGATCACCCCACCCCGCCTCACGCTCGCTTCGCTCACCGTGAGGCGACCCTCCCCCTCCAGGGGAGGGTGAAGATCGCCGCTTGCGAAGCCGAAAGGCCTCGGCTCGCGCTTCTTGCGTCTATTCTCGTTGTTTCCGGGTCGGCTTATGGGCTGCAAGGAGGTCGCGCAAGGCCTGATCGAGCGCGGACGGATCGCCGTCGATGGCGACCTGTTTTAGCCGTGAGGTGGTGCCAGAGGTGATTCGCACCGAGGCCTTGGTGACGCCGATCGCCTTGGCGAGCAGCTCTGTCACCGCGCGATTCGCCTCGCCGCCATCCGCGATGGCCCGGACGCGGACCTTGAGCACGCTGCGGCCGTCGGACAGCGTTTCGACGCCGTCGATCGCGTCGCGGCCGCCGCGCGGCGTCACACGCAGCGCGACGGTGAGACCGTCAGCGGCGGCGCGCCAGGGGTCCATGGCGAACGGCGAGGCGGTCAGAACACGAATGGATAGATGTAGTAGGTGATCACCCGCTGAATCAGCATGATGATGAGGATCAGGATGATCGGCGAGATGTCGAGGCCGCCGAGATTGGGCAGCATGCGCCGGATCGGCGCCAGCACCGGCTCGGTGATTCGGTACAGGAACTCGGCCACGGCGGAGACGAACTGATTGCGCGTGTTGACGACGTTGAAGGCGATCAGCCACGACAGAATCGCCGAGGCGATCAGCAGCCAGACATAGAGGTCGAGAACGATCAGAACGATGTCGAGAACGGCACGCATGCGGGTCCACTCGGGGGGCGAGGTCGCGAATTCGACCTGTGACGACCGGTAGATATCGGTTCCCCCCGGCGCAAACAAGGGAAGGTGCCCGTCAAGGCTAACGGGCGATGTGACCGTTCTTGACTTGACCTCGGCACCCACTGTAAATGGCGCCCGATCTGCCGGCTGCCTTTTCCCAACATCGAGGCGGTCGTGTTACGGGGCCATAGCTCAGCTGGGAGAGCGCGTCGTTCGCAATGACGAGGTCGGCGGTTCGATCCCGCCTGGCTCCACCAACCTTCGCTCGCGTCGCGAGCTTCGGCTCGGCAAGCCGCTTCGGCAAATGAATAGCGAAGCGTGCGAAGGTTGCCGCGCCAGAGCCCGAAGGGCGACGGCGGGCTGAATGACAAAGATTCCCAACAATCGACTGACCAGGACGCCCGTCCTACTCCGCCGCCTCGGCCATCGCCGCCACCGGCTCGCGCATAAGCCAGCCATCCAGAAACTGCGCCAGCCACGCTCGCTCGGCCGCATCGTGCACGGCGCGGCCCTCGAAATGATGGTGGCGCAGACGGGCGCCGGGTGTGTCCAGCCGGGCATGACCGCGCGTGGTCCAGCGGCACATCATCGCGTAGGTCACGTCGGGGTGGAACTGTAGCCCGGTGGCGTTCTGGTATTGATAGGCCTGCACCGGAAAGTCGCCGCCCTCGGCGAGCAGCTCCGCGCCATCGGGCAGATCGAAGCCCTCGCGGTGCCAGTGATAGACGTGATCGGGCCAATGCGGGCACAGCTTGCGCCCGGCCCGGGTCGGGCGGATCGGATAATAGCCGATCTCGGCGCGCCCCTCTGGATGCGGCGCAACCGCGGCGCCGAGCTGGATCGCCAGCATCTGCGCGCCCAGGCAGATCCCGAGAAACGGACGCTGCTCCCGCAGCGGCACCTCGACCCAGTCGATCTCGCGGCGGACGAAGTCGTCCGGATCGTTCGCGCTCATCGGACCGCCGAAAATAACGGCACCCGCATGCTCATCGAGAGTCTCCGGCAGCGGATCGCCGAACCGCGGCCGGCGGATGTCGAGCGGATAGCCGCGGGCGCGCAGCGCATTGCCGACCCGGCCGGGGCTCGACGTTTCCTGGTGCAGGATGATGAGGACGGGCCGCTGCGGCGCAGCCGCCATGGCCGGCTTGGGATGGAGCTGCCGAACGTCGGCCTGGGGCCCGTTCGGATGGAGCGAAGGGTCTTGCCTGAGCATCACCTGGCGATCATAGCTAAGCAAAGGTTAACGGCGCGTGAGCGAGCGCACATTGCAAAGCAAGCGCCGGGCCAGCGCGATCAGGTCCGCTTCAGCTGCAGCCGGCCGACCGCGGCGAGGATGAAGCCGCGCGGGAACCAGCGCAGCATGAACGGCACGATCTTGATGCCGAGCCCGGGCAGCACCACGCGCTTGTCGGCCATCAGGCCGCGATAGCCGGCTTCCGCCACCGCCTTGGGCGAGACGTTGAGGATCACCGAATCCACGCCCGGCTTGAAGCCGGCGCGGTCCTGGAATTCCGACGGCACCGGACCGGGACACAGCACCGTGACCCGGACGCCATGCGGCGCCAGCTCCTTGCGCAACGCCTCGGTGAACGAGATCACATACGCCTTGGAGGCGTAATAGACGGCCATGCCGGGACCCGGCAGGAACCCGGCCACAGAGCCCAGATTGAGGATGCCGCCCTTGTTGCGGATCAGCTGCTCGGAAAAGCGCAGCGACAGCTCGGTCAGGGCGCGAACGTTCACGGAAATCATGTCGAGCTGCTCGGTGCGGTCGAGCTGTACCGCCTTGCCGAACAGGCCGAAGCCGGCGTTGTTGACGAGATATTCCAGCTCCAGGCCGGCAGCCGACAGCGCAGCCTCGATGGTCGCGCCGGCGTCGGCGGAGGTGAGGTCACAGGGGATCACCAGCGGCGCCGGGCCGCCCTTGGCGGCGATCTCCTGGGCCAGCGCCGCGAGCCGGTCTTCGCGCCGGGCCGTCAATGCGAGCCGGTGCCCGTTCGCGGCAAATACGCGCGCCAACTCGCTGCCGATCCCGGCCGAGGCACCCGTTACGAGCGTGACACGTTCACCCACGATCCTGCTCTTCGATCACAATCCGCACATCATCCAATCGCGGCGGACGAGAGCATAGCGGGACGGGAACATGCAAGACACCGTGCTCCATGGCCTTGCGCGGGATTGCGGCAATAGCCTCAGATTCACATGGGTTTACATGAACGGGGGGGTTCGGAAACAAAATTAAAGTTTGTTCATCTCCGCATGAAGTCGGTTCCGCCCGGAGCCAGGCGGTTCAAGCAGGGGCGCCGGACTTCCGCGACGCCACCCGGTGCTTCAGGTCGACGCGGTCATGCGTGGAGATGCCGAGCAGCTCGGAGGCGCGCCAGACCACATTGTCCTCGAACTCCGTCACCTTGCCGTCGGCAAAGACCAGCTCCCACATCATCTCGACGATGCGCAGGCGGCCGGCTTCGTCGACCTCGCGCATGATCACGCTGGTGAAGCGATAGAGATCGACGGCGTCGCCCTCCGCCAGCATGGCCTGGGCGATCAGCCGGTCGGCGCTGCCGGGGTCGAGCCCGAAGCGCAGCTCGATCAGGCCGTGCAGCTTGCGCCGTTCGATCTCGCTCGGCTCGCCGTCCAGCGAGATGACGTGGATCAGCAGCGCCGTCGCCGCGAGCTGATAGCCATTGTCGTCGAACGCCGGGGTCTCGTGCGGCGAAACGACGTCGGCGATGAATTGGCGCAATCCTTCGAGCATGGCGTCCTTTCGTTGTCAGATCCGTAGTGGACCGCAAACCGGCCGGCGACTGCTCATTATATGCGAATGCCACGCTGCGCCGGCAATCCGCTGCGACCTTCGGGCTGCATGACATTTCGGTAAGGCTCAGGGGATTTCGTACACCATCATGCGGTCGGCGATGCCGCGCAGCGCAGCCTGTTTCTGGATTGGCGCGATCTTCGCGCCCCGCAGGATGTCGGCGACGCCGGGGCTCTCGATCACGGGCGCGGTGAGATGGATCTCCTGCGCGGTCGACAGGCTCTGCACGCGGGCGGCGATGTTGACGGTCTGGCCGAAATAGTCCTGGCGGTCGTTCAGCATCACCGCGAGACACGGCCCCTCGTGGATGCCGATCTTGACCACGAGGTCCTCGGTGCCGCGCTCGGCATTGAGCCGCTGCATCGCCGCGCGCATGCGCAGGCCGGCGGCGAGCGCATGCTCGGGCTTGACGAAGGTCGCCATCACGGCGTCGCCGATCGTCTTCACCACCGCGCCCTTCTCGGCGTTGATGATCTCCAGCAGCGCGCGGAAATGGGCGCGCACCAGGTCGAAGGCCGCGAGATCGCCGACGCGCTCATACAGCGCGGTCGAGCTCTTGAGGTCGGTGAACAGGAAGGTCAGCGAGGTGATCTTCAGCCGCTGGTCGATGTTGAGATTGTCCGCCTTGAACACGTCGCGAAAGGTCTGGCTGGATAATATGCGCTTGGCGGTCAGGAAAGGCCGGCGCTTGCCAAGGAGATGGTGGAGCGCATCGCCGGCAACGAAGACGGTCGGCAGCGTCCGTACGCCGGCCTGATTGTCGAGCGCCAGTCGCAGCGGGCCTGGACGCAACGTGATCGATCCGGTCGGAGGATGTGCCCTGTTGAATAGTAGTCCGAGCTGCTGGCGCTCCCTGGTGGGCTCGCCCTGAACGTCGATGAATTGCGCAGAATGCGTCACCGGTTCGAAGATGATGATGAAATCGGATGGGAGCTGCAGCGAGAGCACGGCCTTCTCACCGGCTGGCAGCTCGAGCGCATCAAGCGTCACTTCTTCGCTGAGCGAGGCAAAAGTCTCCCGGTCGAGGTCGATCCCGGAACTCCAGAAGACCTGCTTGTAATACTCCCAGAGCGGCAGCGTGTTCGGATCGTGAGCGGCGATGCTCCTGACCTTGGAGCTCACGGTGAAAGCAACTTCGACCTGCTCGTCGATGGAAGGCTCGTAGCCGCAAGCGCATAGTCCGCAATGGTAATCGTCATGGCGGAGAGATTTCAGCGTGGCGTGCGCATCCAGCACGCCGCTGCAGCCAGGACAGAGCACGTTCCAGGTCAGATCGAACAAGCCGATCCGTGCAGCATGCAGGAACCCGGAAATAACCCGTTCTTCATCGAGACCGGCGCGCGCCGAGAACTCCAGGGCATTGATACGGTTGAGTTCGTGATCTTCACCCGCCTCAATCAACCGTGTGATCGCGTCCGCAACGGCCGGATCGGCGGTCTGCTTCAGAACCGAAAGCTGGGCCTGGATGTCGCTCATGGCGTGCTAAGATGGTGCCTAGCAAACCCACAAGCAAGAGACGAAGCGATGGCCCGGCCGCCGCCGGGATCAGACGCCCGCCCTGGGCGTGAGCTTGAACAGCGGCGAGCGATCCGGCTGGGTCGTGACCACGCCGACCGGCATCACGGGTGCGGCGTCGAGCATTTCGATGTCGAAGGCCGCCACCAGCCGTGCCAGCGCCAGCACCGCCTCGGTCAGGGCGAAATGAGCCCCGATGCAGACCCGCGCGCCCGCTCCGAACGGTAGATAGGCGAAGCGCTCCGGCGGCGGCGCGCCCGGCATGAATCGCTCAGGCTTGAAGGCGTTGGGCGCATCCCACAGCTTCTCGTGCCGGTGCAGCAGCCACGGCGAGATCAGCACGACGTCGCCGCGCCTCACCTGGAACGCGGCGATCCGGTCGGGGCCGCTGGCTGCGCGCGCGATCAGGAACGCGGGCGGATAGAGCCGCAATGTCTCGTCCAGCACGGCGCGCGTGAACGGCAGTTGATCCGGATCGCTGAGATCGGTTGCGGCGCGGGCCTCCTGCGCGAGCTTGTCCTGATTGGCCGGGTCGAGCGCGATCAGATACAGCGCCCAGAACAGCGCCGTTGCCGTGGTCTCGTGGCCGGCGAGGATCATGGTCGCGACCTCGTCGGCGAGTTGTGCATCGGTGAAGGCCGCGCCGGTCTCGGGATCGCGTGCCGCGCCCATCAGGTCGAACAGGTCGCGCGGCGGTGCGTCCTCCAGCTTGCCGGCGGCGCGGCGCTCGGCCATCAGCATGGCGACGAAGCCGGTCCAGCGCTTGCGGAACCGCCGGCGCGCGAAATCGCGCGGCGTCGGCCAGGACAGCGGCAGCACGATGTCCAGCAGATGCGGGCTGGCCAGCCGCGCGCCATACTCGTAGACGAAATCGCGCAGGGTGGCGCCATGGCGGCCCATCTCGAACGAGAACATCGTGCGCCCGGCGATGTCGAGCGTCATGCGCTGCATGATCTCGCGCAGGTCGAGCGGCTGCCCGCATTGCTGCTTCAGCCTGGCGACGGTCTCGTCGCTCACCGCGACCATGTGCGGGATGAGGCCGGAAACGGCGCGTGGCGTGAACGCCGGCGCGAGCGTCCGGCGCTGGTGCTTCCACGCCTTGCCTTCCGCGATCAGCAGCCCCTCGCCGAGCACCGGACGCAGCACGCGGATGGCGCCGACGGTGCGGGCGTAGTTCTCCCAATTGTCGACCAGCACGTGCTTGATCGTATCGGGCGTATTGAGAATGTAGCTGGAGCTGCCGAAGAAGCGGCCGCGAATGATGTCGTCCTCATAGGCGCGCTGGCTCCAGGTCGCGATCGCGTTGTCGCCCATCATCAGCACGCGGCGCAGCGCGCCCATGCTGTCCGGCGCCCGCGGCGGTGTCGGCGGTATCAGCGGCAATCGTGCCTGCGGCAGATAATGGACGTCGGCGGTACTCATTCACGGCCTCTCGACGCTGTTCACGAGCCTGGAACCACCGATCGGCTGCATCGCGAGCAACCGAGCCTCGGTTGCGGGGCCGCGACGGGCCGTCGCGCAACGACGGCCTTCTGCCAGAGGTAACTCTGTCGTCCCGCTCACAAGCGAGAGGGGCGCGCTTCCGCCCTCTCCGAGGCTATGATGTATCATCATACTCCAGCAACTAATTAGTCAGCTCGATCACCGCAATCCTGCTCTCCGATGCTGGCCAAAGACGGGCGGTGATGCGTTCCTCGTTGAACAGTCCGATGACGCTGCGTCCGACGTCGCCCGCAGGCAGCCGCAATGTCGTTGCCGCATCGGTCGGTATTCCCTTCTGTACGTCGGTTGGTTCCTTGCCGTCGAGCAGCACGATGTCGCGGGGCAGGCCGAAATAACCGCGCGGCCTGATCATGATGAGAATCGCTCCGGCGCCGGCATCGGCCTGGCCGAGCGGCCGCGCCGCGCGCAGATGCACGACGTCGGACGAGCGCGGGAACGGCGAGCGGTAGAAGTGCGTGACCGGCGCGCCCGGCGAGGTCAGGACGATCTCGAGATAGGACGTCGGATCGACCTCCGCGGGACCCCAGCGCCCGTCGGCGCCGGTCTGGCCGCGATAGACAGGCTCGCCATTGCGTGCGCCGGTCTCGCTCGAGACGCGATAGACCTCCACGCTTGCGCCCGCGACCGGGCGATTGGTCGGCGCGCCGCCCGGCGTTCCCGTCACCAGACCGCTGATCCGCACCTGCTGCTCCGCCTGGATCGCGATCTGCGTCGGCTCACGGCCGGCGATGAATTTGTAGATCTCGCGGAACGCGCGCGGGTGGAACGCGACCTCGCGATGGTCGAGCGCGCCGATCACGAGATTGGTCGCGCCCTTCAGCGCCGGCCCTTCGGGGGTGATCCCGGTCGGCACGCCGGGTTTGCCGACCAGGCGGCCGTCGGCCTGGGCGTATTTGTCGAGCCCGTCGCTGCGCAGCGTCAGGAAGGCGGTGCCCTCGGTCACCTCGGTGTCGCCGGCATTCAGTCCGCGCAGGAACGGGCCGCGGCCGTTGAACTCGCTGCCGGGGCTGTCCTCCCAGTCGAACACGCCATGATTGGGCGTTCCGCACAGCACGGCGTGGCTGACATCGGCGCCGCCGCCGTTCTTCACAACGTTGCGGATCGCATTGCCGCCACGCGAGCTGCCGACCAGCGCGACGCGCGCAGCGCCCGTGCGCTCCTTCAGTGTCTTGATGGCCTCGGCGAGCTCGCGGCGCTGATCGTCGGTCGACGAGCGGTTCGGCTGCGCCACGGCGTCGTCGTTGCGCGCCAGCGGGTCGGTGAAGTTGAGCGCAGCGAGACGCGTGCGCGGCACGCCGTTGGATTCCATCCGCCACAGCGTGGTCATCCACAATGCCGCGTGGTCGCCATTGCCGTGCACGAACAGGACCGGAGGAATGTCGCCCACCGTCGTTGCCGCCGCGCTCTGGGCGCGTACCGGTAAGGGCAGACCGCTGGTGAGCAAGGGGAGGGTTCCCATTCCCTGCAGAATGTTGCGGCGCGTCAGTTTCATCGGCGGTCTCCCTTTGGTCTCATTCATTTGTGTTCGTTGGCCGCGATCCCCGATGCCGGCCTTTGCAGGCAGCACTGGACAGCGGCGGACATTCGCAGGCATCACATAGGTCCAGCTGGAATCAAGCGATAGTTCGATGCGAGCTTCAAGGCGAACTGGCGACGTGGACGGACCCGCATGAATGCGCCGCAGAAACGTGAGCTGTTCGCCGCCGAAAGCATCGCCGCGCCGCTGCGGCACGCGGTGTTCCGCCGCATCTGGCTGGCGAGCCTGCTGTCGAACCTGGGCCTGCTGATCCAGGCGGTCGGCGCCGCCTGGGCGATGACGCAGATGACGTCGTCGGCCGACAAGGTTGCGCTGGTGCAGACCGCCTTGATGCTGCCGGTGATGTTCATCTCGATGCCGGCCGGCGCCATCGCCGACATGTATGACCGGCGCATCGTCGCGCTGGTCGCGCTCGCCGTGGCGCTCGGCGGCGCCACCACGCTGACGGTGCTGGCATGGTACGGCCTGGTGACGCCGGAGCGCCTGCTCGCGCTGTGCTTCGTCATCGGCAGCGGCATGGCGCTGATGGGGCCGGCCTGGCAATCCTCCGTCAGCGAGCAGGTGCCGCCGGAGACGCTGCCGGCCGCGGTCGCGCTGAACGGCATCAGCTACAACATCGCGCGCAGCTTCGGTCCGGCGATCGGCGGCGTCGTGGTCGCGGCCGCCGGCGCGGTCGCCGCGTTCGCGGCCAATGCGCTGCTGTATCTGCCGCTGCTCGCGGCGCTGTTCCTGTGGCGGCGCGTGGTCGAGCCGAGCCGGCTGCCGCGCGAGCCGCTCAACCGGGCCATCGTCTCCGGCGTCCGCTACATCGTCCATTCGCCGTCGATCCGGATCGTGCTGATCCGCACGCTGGTCACCGGCATCATCGGCGGCTCGATCTCGGCGCTGATGCCGCTGGTCGCGCGCGACCTGCTGCATGGCGGCGCGCAGACCTACGGCATCATGCTCGGCGCCTTCGGCATGGGCGCGGTGGTCGGCGCGCTCAACATCGGCGAGATCAGGAAGCGGCTGTCTGGTGAGGCCGCGATCCGCACCTGCGCGCTCACCTTGGGCGCGGCCACCGCGGCCGTTGCACTCAGCACCGCGCCGGTCCTGACGGCGGCGGCGCTCGTCATCGCCGGTGCGGTGTGGATGCTGGCGGTGGCGCTGTTCAACATCGGCGTGCAGCTTTCGGCACCCCGCTGGGTCGCGGGCCGCGCACTGGCGGCATTTCAGGCCGCGATCTCCGGCGGCATCGCGATCGGCAGTTGGGGCTGGGGGCGTCTCACCGACGCCGCCGGCGTCGAGGTCGCGCTGCTCGCGTCGGGAGCGCTGATGATGGTGTCGCCGCTGCTCGGCCTGTGGCTGCGGATGCCGCCGATCGGGGCCCGCAACGAGGACGGCGAGACCTTGGCCGATCCGGAGGTGCAACTCGAGCTGACGCCGCGCTCGGGGCCGCTGGTGGTCGAGATCGAGTACCGGGTCGCTGAAGACAATGCCCGCGCGTTTCACGACCTGATGCAGGACGTGCAGCTCAGCCGCCAGCGCAACGGCGCCTATGGCTGGTCGATCGCACGCGACATCGCCGACCCCGAATTATGGACCGAGCGCTATCACTGCCCGACCTGGATCGACTATCTGCGTCAGCGCAACCGCTCGACCCGCGCCGAGCGCGAGCTGCACAAGCGCGCGATCGACTTCCACATCGGCACCGACCCGGTGCGCATCCGCCGCATGCTGGAGCGGCCGTTCGGCTCGGTCCGCGCCAAGGAGGATATCGACCGCACCGCCGAGCAGGCGCCTGCTGTCGCCTCGGCGGCTCGCAGCGGGCCGTAGCTCCGGAGCATCTGCACTGAGCAGGCGCTTACTGCCCGTGCTCGGTCAGCACCTTCTCGCAAGCCTTCGACAGCTTGGCCCGATGCTCCTTGAGACAGGCCAGCACCGCCTGATCGCCGTTGTTCATCACCGCGCGGCAATACCGCGAGACGTCGCGCGCGCAGGCATCCTGGCCCGGCTGCTGCTGGGCTGAGGCCGTCGACGCCATCAGGACCAGAGGGATAATCAGAGAGAGTTTGTTCATGACTGGCGCCTCGCTCCCGGAACTGAACGTTTGGCGGCGCTTTTAGTGGTCGCAACCGGCCGTCGCAAGCGCCTCGGTCGCAGCCGGGGCGCGCAGGGGAGCCGGAAGCGCTCTCAATTGGCCTCGTTGGCATCCGCGACCTTGCCGCTGCGCTTGGACATCTCGCGGTCGAGCACGACGCGGCAGCCGGAGCTGAGCGACGACCGGTTCTTGATCATGCAGGCGGTGATCGCCGGGATGTTGGGGATTTCGCTGCTGCACAGGCGGAAGGCGTCGCCGGTGCACATCTGCTGCGCCTCGGCGCTGAAGGCGAAGCTTGCCGTCGAGGAGAAGGTCGAGAGGGCGGCAAGGCTGGCGGCCGTCAGAACGGCCCTGCGCAGAATGTTGGTCGACTTCGTCATGGCTGGCTCCCATTGGCGCCGCATGTTGGCGGGGCCGCGTGTTTCAATGCGTCCATCATGGCGGGATGCCCTGTTGGCAACCGTGATGCGGGTCACGCCAGATCCGGCGGCTCAACCCTGGCCGGCAGTTTCGGCAGGCCGATGGCCGCGGCGCCATGTCGCTCCGGTGAACGGCCGCTTCGGTGCGGGCATCATCCTGGAAATCTTGTCCGATCCTGGTCGTGTTGGCACCGCGTTAAGGAATCGTTGGCACTAATGGAAGCTAATTGAAGGAGGCGGACAGCGTTGCGTCCGCCATCGAGTGTCTCGCGTTTTCGGGAAGAGTAACCATGCGTAATGCGTTAGGCTTGCTGCTGGCCACCGTCGTCGCGGCGTTGGCGATCACCGGTGTCTGGTACTACGTATCGAAGCCCAGCGCCGCCAAGGCCGCCGCGCAGAGCGCAGCGGCGAAGCCGTCCGAGCCGGCGCCGCCTCCGGCGCGCGTCGCCGCCAAGGCCAGCTCGAAGGACGATGTCGAGACGACCGGTACCGTCTCCACGCGTATGGCGGCAAGCGCGCCGGCGCCCGTGCAGCCCAAATCGACCTGCGCCAATCCGGACGCGCTCGGCATCTCCCGCACCGTCATGGTCGACACCACCGGCGGCCCCGGTTTCGGCCTCGACCATTTCAAGCAGTTCGACTTCCTCGCCGACCACGAGGTGGTGCTGACCTTCGACGACGGCCCGTGGCCGGTCAACACGCCGGCGGTGCTGAAGGCGCTGGCCGACGAATGCACCACCGGCATCTTCTTCACCATCGGCAAGCATGCGACCTATCATCCGGAGATCCTGCGCCAGGTGCTGGCCGCCGGTCACGTCGTCGGCGTTCATACCTGGTCGCACGCCAATCTGAACGGCAAGAAGATGACCGACGAGACGGCGAAGGAGGAGCTCGAGAAGGGTTTCAGCGCTGTCAAGTTCGCGCTCGGCACCAACCCGGCGCCGTTCTTCCGCTTCCCGCAACTGCAGCACCGGTCCTCTGCCGTGGCCTATCTCGGCAGCCGCAATGTCGCGATGTTCTCCTGCGACGTCGACAGCTTCGACTTCCGCTCCAAGGATGCCGACCAGGTCGTCAACACCGTGATGACCGGGCTCGACAAGAAGGGCAAGGGCATCATCCTGATGCACGACTTCCAGAAGAACACTGCGCTGGCGCTGCCGACCCTGCTGCGGCGGCTCAAGGCCGGCGGCTACAAGGTGGTCGCGATGAAGCCGAAGGGCACGCTCGACACGCTGCCGGAATATGACGCGATGATCGGCCAGGATCCGAAGCTGCCGACGACAATGACCAATGCGCGGCCGATCTCGAGCGTGATCCAGACCATCTCGCAGTGATGCCTCGCTGCAGGGTCTCCTCGCGCGAAAGGCCGGGCATTCGCCCGGCCTTCTTCGTTTGTCGCCGATTGGCGGATGCTCACCAATAGATGCCGTGGCGATGCAGCTCGCGGACGATGCGGGCTTCGGTCCAGCTCTTGCGGCGCGTCCGGTCGGAGCGCGCCGATTTCGACCGCCGCGATGATTGCTGCACAGAGCCCGGCTGCGGTGCCGGCGCCGCAGCGGCGGTGGGCTGCGGCGGCGGCGGTGCGGCGGCCGGGGCCGCTGGCGCAACCGGTTGCGCAGCGGGCTGGACCTCGGCCGCGACGGCCGGCACCGGCGCCGGGGTGACGGTGACCTCGCCGGCTTGCTGGACGTAGGTCGGACGCGGCGCCCGCGCGGCGGCGTCGTTCGACGACAGCGACAGGCTGCGTGTGCCCTCGGCCTGCGCGACTGTGGCGGATGCGAGCACCATGGCTCCGATCAGGATCATCTTGCGCATCGAGTAAGCTCCCCTTTGTTGGCTGCGGGAAGGTTTAGGCGCCGGCGCGACCGTCCGATGTGACCCCCGTCACGCTCCGCATGGCAAGCGCGAATGAAGCCGGATGCCGGCACACGGCACTGCGGATCGGTGCGCCATCTTTCTCGAAACCTTTCCGGCGCCGCGGGGACGTCCGCTCAGGACGAGGGGAGTTCTGGACGAGCCCATCCGGAAATCCACCGGCGGCAGCACGTGGGCGGTGGGCGACACGATCCGGCACACCCGACTGTTGCTACCAAATTACCGTCAAGGCGCGGTGTTCCATGCTGCCGGTGAGATCCGGGGTTGAGGTATGATCGTATGTACGTGTACTGTTCGTTGGTGCTGTTCAGAAGCTTCGCCGAATCCGATAGGGAGACCGATCGATTCGGGGGAAGGATGCGCGCATGCGCCGGGTGATCGTTGCAGTGTTCTTGGCGGCCGTGACGCTGCTGGCCGCCAGCGGGCCGGGCCGGGCGCAGTCCGGCGACGACAACGTCGAAGAGATCTACATTGCGCGGAGCGTGCGCCAGGGCCGCGTCGTGCCGTCGGATTTCTGCGCGCCGACCAAGACCGGCTTCGCGCCGGCGCTGGAGGATCAGCTCTCGATCCACTCCGTCGGGGTCCGGCCGGCTGACGGCCGCATGACCGAGACCGGCGACAAGAGCATCGGCGAGATGCGGGTCTGCGTCGGCCAGGCGATGGATCCGACCCTGCTCGGCACCTACACCGAGGGCCAGCTCAACGGCATCGCATTCACCGGCATCGGCGATTGCCGGCTGGTGCGTGGCAATCTGCCGGAGGACGGCCTGCTCACGCACCGCTGCTTCCTGGCGCTGTCGGGCCTGCCTGAGCCGTATGTCGGCGGCTTCCTGGTTTCGAGCTCGCTGTATTCGAAGACGCCGTTCGGCACTGAAAGTTCGCCGCCGGGCTACGCCCAGGCCGGCATCCTGGTCATCCGCCTCTGGAAGAAGCGGCTGCCCTGAGGCAGCCGTTCGCGCGCTCAGGCCGGCGAGAAGGTCTGCACGAAGGCGCGCACCGTCGCGGACACCTTGTCCTCCGAGACGTGCCAGGCGGCGCCGTCATCGGCGGCGAAGAAGCTGGAGGCGTTGGAGCCGGCCCAGCGGAACACCTCGAACGACGGCCAGTACCAGATGTCCTCGAGGTTCGAATTGTTGACGACCTCATGCGCGACCAGCCGCATCGTGCTCTTCGACAGGCAGTCGGCCTGCACCACCGATTCATATTCGAACGAGGTGAGCAGCGGCACCGGCGACACGGTGACGATCACCTTGATGCCAGGCCGGATGCTGCGGATGAACTCGATCAGATAGAGCACGTTGTCGACGTTCTCCTGCACGCTGGCGGTGCGGAACTTGTACTTCTCGGCCAGCGCCCGCGAGTTCAGCGCGGTCGGCCGCGGCAGCACGAAGGCGCCGGTCTCGCGGTCGAAGAACGCCGCGGCGACGCCGAGCGTCAGGATGAAGACGTCGGCCTGCTTGATGACGGCGAGCGTATTCTCCTTGCTCGATCCCGGCGGCAGCAACTCGACGATGCGCTCGCGGATCTCGGGATCGATCTGGGCGTCGCGCAGCCAGTCGACGAACACGCGGTTGGCGAAGGTCGTGTTGATGTACTCCGAGATCTCCATGTGGTGGCTGGCATAGCCGCTGTCGGTGAGGCTCTTGGAGAGGTTGCGCGCGAAGCACGAGCCCATGGTGAAGAAGCGGGTGCTCTTGTCGAGGAATTTCGGCGCGGCGGCGAGGTTCACCGCGATGTGGCTGGTGATCAGCGTCTGCAGGTCGCCGAGGAAGTCCTTGGTCTCCGGATAGCGTCCGACCTTGGCGCGGCCCTTGGCTTCCTTGGCCTTGCCCTTCTTGGCGTTCGACCGCGCGAGCTCCAGCGTCTCGCGGTTGATCGGGTTGTCATAGGCCGGGTTGAGCTTGATCGCCTTTTCCAGCGCCGCGACCGCTTCCTCGAATTCGTTGCCCTGGGTCAGGATCTCGCTGAGCGAGAAATAGTCGGCGGCCTGGTTGGAGGCTGCCGCGAGCTTGCGGAACAGCTCCATCGAGCGCGTGAACGGGCCGACATGGCTGCAGCGCACGGCGGCGCTGCGGATCAGGTGCAGATTGCCTTCGGTGGCCTGCTCAAAGATCTCAGGGTTCTCGTCGAGGATCGCCAGCATCATGTCGCGCGCTTCGGCGCGCTTCTTGTGTGAGCCGTCGTCGATCAGCTGCGCATAGATGAAGCGCGCGTTGATGTCCTTGGGGTCGAGCTCGAGCAGCTTCTGGAACGCGAGCTGGGCGCTGACGAAGTCCTTGTCCTCGATGTATTTGTAGGCGAGCGTCCGGATCTGGCCGACGATGGATTGAAACTGGGTGTGGCTGTCGAGGGCAGTCGTGCTCATGTCGCGGGTTCGCCTTTGTCTCGCGTTGCGTCTTCGGCCGTTGGTCCGGCGCCGCTGCCGGCAGCCGGTGCATCGCCAGTGCCGGTCGAATCGTCACGTGCACAGGCGCCATGCCCTTGCGAGAGACGTCCCACCATGACCTCTGGATACTGATCGCCACCGGCTTGGCCGCTGGCGTACGCCCGAGCGCAACCGGCACCTGCGGGATTCGAACGCGACGGACGCGCTCGTCCGGATCGCCGCCAGCCGCCAGTGCGGGCATTCATCCCGCCGCTCGCGCCGAACGATGGCGCGATTTGGGTTAAGCAATTCTTAACCGGCAAATGGAGCGCGGCGAGCGGGCGCGTCAGGAAAGGAGAGACGGGGACGGAAGGAGAGGCTGGTGCCGCAAGAGGGCGCCTCGCTATAGGCGCATCCTACTGACTTAGCTTATGTATTTTTGTGCGATTTCAACGAAAGCCAACGAAAAGGCCAACATTTTTCGCGGCCACGGCCGAACGATCCCGACCGCCGCGCAGATTTGTCGCTGCGCGTGCGTGTGGCGGATTGAACACCGATGCCGGGTGCGCTCCGAAGGCGAAGGCCAGACGTTCGAATCGTGTCGCGTGCGCCACTTCGGTACCAAACTGGGCCGTCTTTGCGCCCGAGGCACCGACCAGCGTGCGCAGGAGCGCGCTTTCGATCCCATGATGCGAAGCTCTTTCGCGTCCACTTCGACGCGTTGGGCGAGCGCGCGGAGGTAGTCGCGCCGGTAGCTCTTCGAGTCAGTCCTCATGCGTTTGCGGGCCTGGCTGGCGAGGTTTTGATTGCCTGGGGTGTGATGCTCGGCCCAGCCCGATCCAGCGCACCCTCAGCCTGCTCTGCGCCAGCGCGGGCTCTTGTTGCGCTGCGCCTTCAGCGCCGCCCGCACATGCTGGGTCTCCAGGCAGATCGCCGGCAGGCGAAGCTTGAGCAACTCGGGATGCAGCCACGGCAACAGCGCCCCGGCCTCGTGGCCGACCCGCCTTAAGCGGCCGAGATATGGCGCCAGTGCTCCCCTGACCGCATTCGGGTCGGTCATCACCGCGACCTCCAGCAGCACTTCGCCCTTGTCGTCGACCACGCAAATCGTGGTTCGATCCATGCCGACATCCAGCCCGCAGAAGAACTCCATTGCGCGCCTCCTGTGTGGTCGAGAGCGCTCATTCTGCATGGCCGCCGCTGTCGCGTCAGCTGACGGACGGTCAGGCCGATAACGGACGGCAGTCCTAATCGGTCGAGATCCACACCTACTCGGTCGGTAAGGTTGGGTATTGTCGATAGCGGACCAGGAGGCGGACATGGCAATGCCGACGCGAATGACCCTAAGCTGACCTCGCCGGCGGGACCACGGCCTTACGCCCAAGGAGCACAACCATCGCAGCCAAAAGCTGGATGCAAGCGACAATCCCGAACGCCGTTCCATAACCCGAAGTCGCATCGCGGAGAGCACCAACAATGGCTGGCGCGAACGCAAATACTGCCTGATTGATGGCAACGATCAGCGCAACCACCGCCACCACATCCTTACGATCGAACTCCTTCTGCGCGATCAATGGCGGCAAAGTCGTAAGATTCCCGATGCCAAATCCGAAGATGACGCAGCCAAATGTCAGTACGATCCATCCGTTGCCGAAGATGAGCAGCAGAACTCCTACGGTCTGAACCGCGAAGTTAATGGCTGCGGCGATCCGCCGGTCGTGATCTCCGATCCACCATCCCGTCAGAGTCCGTCCGATTACTGCACATGCCGTCGCTAGGCTGAGAAGCAGGCCCGCAGTTGTCGCACCAACATCGGGAGTGAGGCGGGAGACCAAGTGTGACAGAAGGCCGATCTGCGCAAACAAGCCAAGCGCAAACGCCGCCGAAAGCGTAAGGAATCCCGGCATACGAATAATGCTAGAGCGAGATAGTCTCGTTGTCGGTTTCGCGACAACCGTAGGCACTCCGTTGCCATCGGGAGAGAGACCAAGGCTGGTGGGGGACAGCCTGAAGTATCGAATAGAAATCCAACCCATAACGCCGAGGGCAACAATGGACACGGCCAGCGCCGCGGTTTGAAAGCCGAGCCAATCGATCAAGAAGAGCCACAAAGGCACGAACAGAACCCCCCCGACACTTGCGCCATTGAACGCCAGACTCATCGCCTTCGGGCGATCGCGCTCGAACCATCTGGCGACAATGGCGTTTAGGGCAGCACCACTTGTAGCGGCCCAACCTCCCGCACTCGGAATGGCCGCTAAGAAGAGTTGCCACGGCTCCCACGATCTGGACCATCCGATCAACCCGATGGCCATCAGAAGAGCACCGCCCAGTGTCGTCCCGGCAATCCCAATTCTGCGATGAATGTCGGGCAAATACGCGACCAGGAGCGCACTCAGCACGAAATGAAAGGTAATGGCAGCCGAGATTTCCGAGATGGACCATCCGCGCGAGGAGTGCAGAGTCGGAAGAAAGACCGAAGGACCATAGAAGCCGATGCCCCAGGCGAGCACCGCCAAGGTAAAGGCAGCCCATGCCACCGACCAACCAACGAAATGCTGCTCGTCACCCATTGTCTCGCTCACTCATGCTGATAGGTTGATGGCGTCGTAGCAATTGGAGCGTGTTGTGGCTCGCCGGAATCGGACTCCGTCGTCGGCTTTAACGGACATCGGGAGGCTTGATCCCGTTGTATGCGAACGTGCCCGAGTGAGTCGCGACAAGAGCTATGACGGCCTGTTCTTCTCAGGCGTCCGAACCACGAGGATCTATTGCAGGCCGGTGTGCCCGGTGCGCCCCGCCAAGGCCGAAAACGTGACGTTTTATCTTTCGGCAGCTGCAGCTGAGCAGGAGGGATTTCGACCATGCCTCAGATGCCGCCCCGAAACGGCACCGTTCTCTCCAGCTTGGAAGGGCTCACGGACGACAGTTGAGCGCGCCCTACGTCTGATTAGCAGTGGTGCACTAGACGATGCGAACATCGAAACACTCGCAGAACGTCTCGGCATCGGACCGCGGCATCTATCACGCCTATTCAAAAAATATGTCGGCGCAAGTCCCGCCCAAGTCGCGCGAACGGGGCGTGTTCAACGAGCAAAGCGTCTCTTGGACGAGACGAAGCTTCCGATGACCGAGGTCGCACTTAGATCAGGATTCTGCAGCCTACGGCGTTTCAACAGTGTGTTTGCTGAGGTATACAAGCGTCCACCGACTTCGATCCGGCGGGCGAAGGCTTGATCCGCTAATACGAACCCGCCCGACGTCTGATGTTGTCCCATCTGGGACCTTCGGGCCGGCGCCTGGAACGCCTACTGCTGGATACAACCGGACGTAAGTTACTGGCCGACCGGAAGGTGGCTTTTGACCGATTCCGTTGAAAAAGTCGGCAGTAGTTTCGTCGTGAACGCCATCTGTTTCGAGGACGAATTGGCGCGTTGTGGTTCACGCGGGCGTCAGCGCGGGCATCGGGATCAGCTTGGCCATCTTACGAAGGTTCTGAGCGGCTGCAGCGAGGGTGAACTCGTCGCGTGCGCCGTTCGGCCCTCTTAGTCGCAGCCGATCTAGCTTGAGGATGCGCTTGAGATGCGCGAACAGCATCTCAATCTTCTTGCGGAGCCGGCGTGAAGTGCGGCCTTCCCATGAGCTTGCGATCTCGCGTGCCATGTCGCGAGCGCCCTCGTAGATCGAGCGCGGCACTTTTCGGGCCGGGGTGTTGGGGCAACACCTGCTTCTTAGAGAGCATGCTTGACAATCGCGCTTGCTCGCACGGTAGAGGACCGTCGTGTCGTTGTTCACCAGCGTCCCTGTAGTGGTGAGGGGTTTGCCAGCGGGGCAGCGATAGACGTCCCTGGTATGGTCGTAGGTGAAGGCCTCACGCGAGAAGGTCCCGTCGGTGCGGGCCGACTTGTCGAA
Organism: Bradyrhizobium sp. SZCCHNR1017; assembly: GCF_032381375.1. Lineage (NCBI taxonomy): Bacteria > Pseudomonadati > Pseudomonadota > Alphaproteobacteria > Hyphomicrobiales > Nitrobacteraceae > Bradyrhizobium > Bradyrhizobium sp. SZCCHNR1017. Next base: position 272,766 of record NZ_JAUHIR010000003.1, read on the forward strand.
GACGGTCACGTGCGGCTCGATCCCGTGCTCGTAGACCAGCCACCCGAGCATCTCAGCGGAGCCATAGGCGCTGTCGCCGAGAAGCCGGCTTGGATAAAGATCGAACCTTTCGATTGAACGCTCAATCATGCGCTTGGCGGCCAATACTTCTGCCTGGCGGATCGCCGTGGTCGCTTCGACATCGACGATGATCGCATTCTCGACGTCGACCAGATAGTTCGTCGAGTAGGCGAAGAAGGCTTGGCCGCCGTGCGCTCCCGTCCAGCGCGCCGCCGGGTCGGAGGGCGATACAAACTTGGGCGTGACCTCCGTCGCGGCACCGAACGCGGCATCATCAAGAACGGCAAGATACTCGTCGATCGCTCGACCCGCAGCCTCCGGCGGAAGCCTCTTATCGCCTTCGATTCCCTTCTGCCGATTGGCATCCGCCTTGATCAGGCTCGCGTCGACTGCGAACCCTTCGCCGCCGATCAGGCGCTCCCGGATGCAGCGGCGCAAGACGGTCTCGAACACGCGACGGAAGAGATCGCTCTCACGGAAGCGGCCGTGCCTGTTCTTCGAGAACGTCGAGTGATCGGGGACAGCTCCATCCAGACCCAGCCGGCAAAACCAGCGGTATGCCAGATTGAGATGGACTTCATCGCAGAGGCGCCGTTCCGATCGGATGCCGAAGCAATAGCCGATCAAGAGCATCCTGATCATCAGCTCCGGATCGATCGAGGGCCGCCCGATGTTGCTGTAGAACGGCGCCAGCTCCCGCCGTAAGTCCTCAAGGTCGACGAACCTATCGATCGACCGCACGAGGTGGTCGGCTGGGATGTGCCTTTCCAGCGAGAACTCATAGAACAACGCAGCCTGTTCGACTTGCCGATGCCCCATCATGACCTTCAGTCCTGCCCACTAGACAGACTGAATCACCGATATCTCTGCGTCGCAACTGCTGACTTTTTCAACAGAATCGACCCTGAGCAGACATCCCGGTCAGATGCGGACTGATAGCACTCAATGGACCTTTGCATCAGCCTCAATATGCTCGACGGATCGCATCGTATTTTTGAGGTGTTCGGCGCGTTCGCGGACCAGCCAATAGATCAAGCCTCCGATCGCGCCAGAAATCAGAACTGGGAGTCCGTTTGCCTCTAGGGCCAGCGCGAAGCCTTCCGTGAAGCTTGGATGGCCGCGCGCGGGGAATAGGCCTCCCAAGCAACCCCAAGCGAGGATCGCTGCGAGAGCCGAACCGCTGGCGCTGTAGACTGGTCCTCCAAAAGGCAACCATCGCGACATCCCCGTGATCAAGCACCAAGGCAAGAACATCAGCAAAAGCGCCAACGCAAAGACATAGGGCCAAACCTGCAAGGTCTCGCTCCCAACTTCAATGAGGTTCAGCCCTTTTCCTGCCGGATCGCGGGAGTCGCGACAGGCCATCCAAACGGTGAAGACCGCTGATGACGTTGCGCTCGCGGCAAAATAGGCCGCCAAGCGGGCCACTATCCTCATGCCATCGTTCCCCTCTGATGCCCGGATCATCTGGATGATTGCACGGCTCCCTTTGAAGGCCCAGGTCGGCTTGTGGCCCGTTCCGGACCTTCCCGAGGGCGCCGATGATGTCCCCTCTCGGGGTAGGGCCGGAAATCTGCATCCGAGGACCGATAGGCTGCTTGTGACCCGAAGCCGACTTAATCAGAATTGAGCCGAACGCTTAATCGGGCAGCAACTTTAGCACACTAATCAGTGTCCGTATGACCCTGGTAACCGCACATGCCTCATGAATTGCTGAGCGGCATTCTCGGAAGCCTCGCAGCAGAGGTCGCTTCTAAGATTGCTCCTGCGCGACAGGGTGGCGAATTTGCCGAAGTTCCGGCTGAAACACTCCAGCGGCAGAACCGCCGGCTTTATCGTTACCTGTTGGCTAGTGGCTGCTTGGGGTTTGCCACTCCCTTGTTGGCTCTTGCCATAGGGAGTGAGGACGCGCCGTGGCGCAACGCCTGGTTAACCGGGGTTATTTTCGGCCTGCCATTTCTGATCATGTTGATCTTCTTGGCGCTCGTCTGGGCGACACGAGGCAGCAAAAGGGCAACGGAGCTTTTGTTCTACTTCGAGAGACAACAGCGGACTCACATCTACGTTTTCTACCTGTACGCCGTGCCGCTAGCGGTGCTGGGACTCACATCCTCGGTGCTGGTGTGGCTCTAAGCACCGCTAACGAGATTACATTGAAGCAGAAGCATCTCGTTGCTGAAGTACTTTGCTGGCGTAGAATGTGACCACTTTCCCGGGTCAAATGTCCGTCTAGCCAAAAAGGTCGGCAATCGGCATGTCGCCTATTGGCCCCTCGCGGACCTTTCCAGTCGGGACGGTGACGTCTGCTCCCGGAGGTCGACCGGAAGCAAGCCGTCCAGGGGGCAAAAGGACCGGCTTTGACCTAAACCGGACCTTCGTTCGCACCGCTGTCATTTTGGGGTTGCAAAGCTTCAGTCAACGTATGCTGGTACGTTGAGGGAGAGTACCGAGGCATCGTGGCCTCCTGGAGTACAAGCAATTTGGCACTTTGCGGCGACCAGTGAGTCAAACGACGGCCGATCTGCCCGACATCTCGTATCCCGTGCTTTGTTGGCGAGAGGGCTACATCTATCTGGCTGCGACGCCACTCGAACTCTGTGCACATCCCCGCTCGATGTTTGAGGAGACGGCCCAACGCGCCCGCGCTGGCGAATGGCACTTAGTAGACGCCGACGGCCGGTCGTTCGATGTTCTAGACTTTATTCGTGTTCGCCCGTTCGGCGGCATCAGAGCCATCGGACCATGGTTGCTGCGTTCGATTTTTGCGATTCCGGTGCTGGCCAATGAAGCGAGGCTGCCGCTGTCCGAGTTTAAGAAAACGCTGATCGGCGCGATCAGGATTCGCTATCAATATGACTCCGATAAGGCACCGGCGGCACGGGCCATCAGGCTTCTGCAATCTGCTGATTCGTATGCAGCGGCTATCGACGCGCTGCCAAAGAGGTGACGGCGACAAGTAGCCCTTCGCTTTTGTCGCGTTTACTTCCGCTGCTGGCCCGTCCCGGACCTTCGGTCCCGCCGGTGATGTCGGCTTCCGGGCCTCGACCGGAATAAGGGAGCCGGGCACCGACCGCCGGCTTTTTGACCCGAAGCGGAAGTGGGCTGTTGGACGGGCAGACGCCGCTCAGGTTATGTTCCCTAACCGCCAAAAGGGGGCAAACGATGGAGCAGCGTTTCACATTCGATCAGGTCGCGAACGTATACAGGGCCTCACGACCCGATTACCCTGAGGCTCTGATTGACGATGTCATGTCATTTGCAAACCTAGAGCCAACCGATGCCGTTCTTGAAATTGGCTGTGGAACGGGTCAAGCAACAAAAAGCTTTGCGAAGCGGGGTTTGCAGATCGTCGCCATTGATCCCGGATCGGAAATGATCCGCTACGCGCGCGAGACTTTGGCGAGTTTTGCCAACGTGAAACTAGCCGAGGCTACTTTCGAGGCGTGGCCAGTTGGAAATTCAGTGTTCGCTCTAATCTTTGCGGCACAGGCGTGGCACTGGGTATCCCCGGAAGTGCGGTTCGTAAAAGCCGCCCAACTGCTTTCGACTAACGGAACACTGGCCGTCTTCGGGCACGTGCCTGTCGGACTACCCTCACATTTACTGGAACGGTTTAAGCAAATTTGGCTACGTCACACGGGCTCGTGGGGGGCGCCGCCCGAAGCTTGGTACCTACCGAACGGCCCGTTTAAGGACTGGTTTGACCAGTCGCAGTTGTTCGGGCCCGTTGAACACAAGTGCTATCTGTGGAAATGGCAGCACACGGCGTCCAGCTACACCGAGTTTCTGAGCACGCGGTCGGACGTTCGGTTACTCGCGGCAGAGACGCGTGAAGACCTGCTCGATGAAATTGCAAAAGCAATCGACGATCAAGGAGGCGGCCTCGACATCGATTATGAAACGCATCTTTACATTGCTCACCGTATTGATGGCGACAAATAGCCCTTCGCGTTAGCCCATTTGTCGCGTTCACTTCCGGTTCTGGCCCCCTACGGACGATCCAGAGCGGCATTGAGAATGTCCGCTTTCGCGGTTTAACCGGAAGCGAGCCGTCAGACGATCAGAAGGCAGCTTTTCGAATCGGACATCGTTAGTTTTTAGTAACGGCCGCACAAAAGATGCTCTCCTTCGATTTCCGCTTCCTTGTCCAAGAGCGGTATTGAGTGCGGCGTGGGCAATGTCGGCAAGCGACCAGGAAGATGAGAACAAAGCTCGCAATTGCAATGCTTCTGAGCTTCGGTGTGATCGTTCTAGGCCACGCGTACCTTCGCGGCTACGCACCCTTCACCGCTCAATTTGTGCAGACATGTGATAGAGCAATCAAGGAGCGGTTGGTTGCTCCGTCCACCTATGAGCGGATCAGCGTAGACGAGTCTCGGAAGACAATCACGTTCGACGAGTTCTTCAAAGACCCGATACGGCGAGTGTCCGAGGCAGCCAAGAAAGCCATTGCCCAAGTCGAGCGAGCTTCGCCGGTTCAGTATATCGCGCTCATCGATTACCAAGCTCAGGATCGTATCGGTGCCATCATTCGCGAAAGCGCAACATGCACTTTCAACTCACTTGATGGGAGTGACATGCCTGAACGTACAGGTTTTGTGCAGGTCGACGGCGAACATAATATTACGTGGGCTGCGAGGCAGCCGAACGCGGCCGCGCTCCTATCGCGCCTGGGACGGTGACTGGTGGTCGGCTATTGGCCCATCACGTCGATCCTGCGATTGATCGAAATGGCCGCTATCGAGGGGTAACCGGACCACCAGCGGAATCGGGAAGACAGTCGCCCATGAGGCGTAGCGGAAGATCGTAGTCCGTCGCTGGTTATCCGGCCGGATCGCTTTGGCGGCCGCTGCATCATAGAGGTATAGCGAAGCAGTAGTGCCCATCTTCATCGGCCGTGGTGCGCCATTTCGATTGGGTACACCGTAGTTGCGGAGCAATTCAGAGGTCTGCGTTCTGCGCATCGTGTTCAAGCCGAGGGGCAGTTTGCCGTAACCAATGTTTCTCGAGAAAGCCAATTGACTAAAGTCCGGATAGCTCGATCACCGGTGAGTTCTGGACGCCAACGTGCCACATGGACTTTGCTCGAAGACACGTGAGGCGTCGCCAACAACGCCGGTACGAGGCGGCCATCGGCGACTGCGTCGGCGATCAGAAGCGAGCGTCCAAGCGCGACCCCGCCGCCTTCGACGGCAGAGGTGAGGCAAAGCCCGATATCACGCAGAACCGGCCCGCGGGAGACGGCCTGGTTCACGCCAAGTGTCTTGAACCAGAATTCCCAACTCCACTCACCGGCGGGATCGCTCCCCTTGCGAATCAGCGGAAGCTCAATCAGACCGGCCGGATTCGCCAGCGGCTTGCCTTCAGGCAGCACACGTGGCGCGCACACCGGAACCACCCGTTCCTGAAACAATGGCGCTTGAGTCGAACTGGGCCGTGCTTCGGCAAGCGACGTCCAGACGATACGAAGATCGACTGAACTCGTCGCGTCCTGCTCCGCTTGGATTGGCTCGAACTCGACATCGATGTCGGGATGCTCCGACTGAAACGATGGAAGTCGCCTGACGAGCCACCACGCGGCGAACGCCGGGCCTGAACCCAATCTGACGGTTTGGCGGCTGGCGCGGCGGCGCAGACGAGGCTCCAGTCCGGCCATGGTGTCGAGCAACATCGCAAGTTCGGCTCGCAGCAAACTTCCTTCGGCGCTCAGCTCGACCCCGGGATTGAGTCTGCGGAGCAGAGTCGTCCCGTAAAATGTCTCGAGCTGCCGAATTCGATGACTGACCGCGCTCTGGGTCACACCAAGTTCTTCAGCCGCGCGAGTGAATGAGCGGTGGCGCGCGACGGCGTCGAACGCGACCAATGGAGCAAAAGGTGGAAGGCGACGGACCATCGGAGCAAGAAGTGATCAATGAGAACCACATGATACAGTTTCATGAGATTTTGAGAATGCTTCATTCGCTGCCAAGCCGTTTTTCCGCCAGCCTAAGGCGATGGCAGAACATCTCGAAATTGCGCTGGTTGAGGATCCGACAATCGCGGATAACGGTTCTTCTTCACGATTGCCGCGGTTTGCGCTTCTTGCGGCGAGTGTCAGCGGATTTCTGTTCCAGGTCGATCTCACGGGCCTGGCCGCAGCGCTACCGGACATCGCCAGCAGCTTAGGGGTCCCGGTGCAAGACCAGGCCTGGATTATCGACATCTACAGCCTCGCTCTCATCTTCGCGCTTCCGGTTGCCGGTCCGTTTGCAGACCGACACGGGCGGCGAAGAGTGTTCATTGGCGGCGGCGTCTTGTTTGCTCTCTCCTCGGCACTGTCTGCGGCGTCGACCACGTTCGAGAGCCTGCTGGCGTGGCGCGTGCTGCAAGGCGTCGCAGGCGCTGCGATCACGTCGGCGGCTGCGGCGCTACTCGCGGCCGCTTATCCGGGTAAGCGACGCGCCTGGGCCTTCGGCATCTGGGGTACGGTCATCGGTGGCTCAATGGTCGTCGGACCACCGCTCGGAGCAATCATTGCCTCCTATGCTGGCTGGCCGTGGATCTTCTGGATCAATCTTCCGCTCTGTATGGCGCTCGTGGTCTTCGCCTCGCCGCTGGCGGAATCGGAACGTGTCGGCTCTCAACCGCCAATGGATTGGCTCGGGCCGAACCTGCTAGCGCTAGTCGTCGGTTCCTCAGCGTACGCGCTCCTCTCATCAGGCGGATTTCGTGGGATAGCATTGGCTACAACCGTGCTCGCTTCTTGTGCGTTCTGGGTCGTAGAGCGCAGGCACCCGCGGCCGGCCTTTGATTTCGGACTGTTTGCGTCGGTTCCGTTCCTTGCCCTTTGTATCACCGCTATTGCAAGTTCGATCGGTTACTGGTCCTTGCTCGTCCATCTGCCGCAGATGATGCGCGGGCCGATGGGGCTCGATGCAAGTCGCTCCGGATTGCTGCTAACCGCGCTCACCATACCAATGCTCCTGCTGCCTAGTCTGGGCGCGCGCTTGTCGCAGTGTATGCCGGCACGGTTCTACTTCGGCGGAGGACTGACGGTGGTTGGCGTCGCGGCATTGTTCCTGGGAGCCATTTCAAGGGATCTATCCAGCTCGGCAGCGACGTGGGCCGTGGGCGCGATGCTGCTCCTGGGCGGAGCGGGGTGCGCACTGTTCAACGCTCAGATCACGGCCTTCTCGGTTTCCTCGGTTCCAGCCGATCGAGCGGCGACGGCTGCCGCCATGTGTGTCACAATGCGTCAGGTGGGCTTTGCTTTCGGCATCGCGCTGATAGGAGCCGTCCTGAATCTGGGCGGTAGCGGCCTGTATCCACCCGCTTTTCTTCTCGTCGGTGCGATCACGCTTGTGCTTGGTGCAATTGTGTTTGCCTTGCTCTCAATTCCTGTCGCAAGGGAGCTGCAGTAAAGCGGCAAACCAACTTTGCAGTTGATATTAGGATCGTGCAATTCACCAAGCGGGCTGCTGCGGAAGCGTTAGTCGGCCAACGTGCGATTGTCGCGCATTCTACGAACTGTGCGCGTTTCCATTGCAGGGTCCGTTTCGAACGCTTGTTTTCCCTTCGCGGCCCAAAGCTCACGTGCCCGTTCGCCCTCACCGCTTTTAAGCTTGTCAGCCATCCAAAGCAGCGCGCCCAAGATCGTGGAACGGTCGTCACCGGTCAGGTCCACGATGCCGGCTTTGACCACGAGGCCGCCGAGTTCGATGAGGTGCCGGGTGCGCTTGCGGCGTTCGACCTGCCACGCGCGCATGTCATGTCGCGCTTTTGCGGCTTGATGCCGGTTGCGCGCCGTCCGGTTGCCCAGGAGCGCCGTCCGTGTTGCGGTCAGTTGCTGGCGCATTTCAGCGCGTCCGTCCTTGAAAAAACGCGGCGCCGCGCTTGGCCCATGCCTCCCTCTTCCCGGCCTCCTTCGTCTCGGCCAGCACGATCAGCGCGCCTGCCAGTTCTTCAGCCGTCAGTGTGTCAGCTCCGGTCGCGATGACCAATTCGCCGAGCTGGCGCACCTTTCGAGTTTTCAGCCCGCGCGCTTTGTCTTCGAGTGCCTTCAGATCCGCATCAAAGTCTCGTGGCTTGCGCATCATCGTCTCCATGAGCTCGATGGAGAAATAATAGGCGAGCACACCGCAGAATGCTGTAAGGTCATCAGGACGAGCTGAGACGGGGTAGTCCCTCCCGAGATTTTTTCGAGGAGGGCGCGCTTATACGTCGTTCCGACGTGCGCTTCGCTGTGCCAGTGATCTGGTCGCGATGGCGATCTATCATCTTCACGTCAAGGTCATTGGCCGAAAGGCCGGGAGCAGCGCGGTAGCATCGGCGGCCTACCGCTCCGGCTCGCGGCTGCGTGACGAGCGGCTCGGCCGCGATCAGGATTTCTCCGCCAAGCGCGGCGTCGTTCATTCCGAGGTCATGCTGCCGGAGAACGTGCCGGAAGCATGGAGCGACCGCGAGCGGCTTTGGAATGACGTCGAAGCGCACGAAATCCGGAAAGATGCCCAGCTGGCCCGCGAGGTGGAGTTTGCGCTTCCGCGCGAGATGAGTGAGGCGCAGGGCATCGAGCTAGCCCGCGATTTCGTTCGGAGCGAGTTCGTGGGTCTCGGTATGATCGCCGATCTCAATGTGCATTGGGACAGGGCGGAGGACGGACTGCCGAAACCTCATGCCCATGTCATGGTGACCATGCGCTCGGTCGACGAGAGCGGCTTTGGCAATAAGGTACGGGACTGGAACCGTACGGAGATGGTCGAGCGCTGGCGCAGACGCTGGGCCGAGCTTGTCAACGAGCGGCTGGCCCAGCTCGACATCGACGCGCGGATCGACCATCGCAGCCTGGAAGCCCAGGGCATTGCGCTGGAGCCGCAAAGCCAGATCGGCGCGCCCGCCAAACGGATTGAGATCCGAGGCATTGCGGGCGACGAGTCTGAGGCCGACCGGGCCGAGATGCACCGCGAGATCGCGCGCAACAATGGCGCGCGGATCATCGCTGATCCCTCCCTTGGACTGGACGCGATCACCCAGCAGCAATCGACCTTCACGCGCCGCGACCTGGCAAAATTCGCGCACCGGCACAGTGACGGGCTCGACCAGTTCGATGCGGTCATGGGCGCGATACAGGGAACGCCCGATCTGATCGAACTCGGTAAGGACGCCCGCGGCGAGGATCGGTTCACAACCCGCGGAATGATCGAGACGGAACAGCGCCTGCACCGTGCCGCTGAATTGTTGGCGGGAGGGGAGCGCCTCGAGGTGCGAGATGCGGAGCGCAGGGCGGCTTTGGCGCGTGCGGAAGCGCGCGGCCTGGTGCTGTCATCCGAGCAGGTTGACGCCTTGGCGCACGTCACGGGTGGACGCGATCTCAGCGTCGTGGTCGGCCATGCCGGGACGGGAAAGAGCGCGATGCTGGGGGTGGCACGGGAGGCGTGGGAAGCGGCTGGCTTCGAGGTCCGGGGCGTGGCGCTGTCCGGCATTGCCGCGGAAAACCTTCAAAGCGGATCGGGCATTGCGTCGCGCACGATTGCCAGCCTGGAGCACGGCTGGGGACAGAGCCGTGATCTGCTCAAATCGAGCAATGTGCTTGTCATCGACGAGGCGGGGATGGTCGGCACGCGGCAGCTCGAGCGCGTGCTGTCCCATGCCGCCGAGGCTGGCGCAAAGGTGGTGCTCGTCGGCGATCCGCAACAGCTGCAGGCGATCGAAGCGGGAGCGGCCTTCCGGTCGATTTATGAGCGTCACGGCGGCGCCGAGATCGGCGAAGTGCGCCGTCAGCGGGAGGACTGGCAGCGCGGTGCCACGCGCGATCTAGCGACCGGCAAGGTGGATCATGCGCTCGGAGCTTACCGCGCCCATGGCTTGGTGCACGAGGCCCAGACCCGCGAGCAGGCTCGAGGGGATCTGATCGAGCGTTGGGACCGCGACCGGCTGGCCTCGCCGGATCGGAGCCGGATCATCCTCACCCATACCAACGAAGAGGTCCATGCGCTGAACGAGACGGCGCGCGAGCGGATGCGGGCAGCGGGCAATCTCGGCGACGAGGTGGAGGTGACGGTCGAGCGCGGCACGAGAGACTTTGCGGGCGGCGATCGGGTCATGTTCCTGCAGAACGAGCGCGGGCTCGGCGTCAAGAACGGCACGCTCGGAACCATCGAGCAGGTCAGCGCAAAATCCATGACCGTGCAGACCGACGATGGCCGATCCGTGCGCTTCGACCTCAAAGATTACAATCGGCTCGACCATGGCTATGCGGCGACGATCCACAAGGCGCAGGGCATGACGGTGGACCGCGTCCATGTGCTGGCGACGCCCGGCATGGACGCCCACAGCAGCTATGTCTCCCTGTCGCGGCATCGCGACAGCGTCGACCTGCATTATGGCCGTGACGACTTTGCCAATGAGGTTCGGCTGGTCCGCGCCCTGTCGCGCGATCGCGCCAAGGACATGGCTTCCGACTACGACCGTGCCGATCCGATCCAAAGCTACGCCGAGCGGCGTGGGATCACGTTTCGCGAGCGCGTGGCCGAGATCGTACGCAAGGTCATGCCGGAGAAGCTGCGCGACATGTTCGACGGCCTTCGCGTTCCTGGGGAGGTGTCCGACCGATATGGCGGACAACGGCCCGAGCCCGGGTCGCCGGAAAGGGAAAGGAGTGGTACGGCAACCGACCGGCGTGAACCCGAAGTGCCGGCAAGGAACGTGGCGCAAGATCCCGAGGTGGAAGCACGTCGCGTCCGGACCCGGGCGCTCGTGCGCCATGCCCGCGCCGTGGATGCGATCTTCGCGGAGCGGAAGATAGGCAGGCAGGCAAGTCCGGAGCAGGTGAAAGAACTACAGACGGCCCGCCATGCCTTCGAGGCGGTGCGGCCTTATGGCTCGCATGACGCCGAAGCCGCCTACCGAAACAACCCGGAGCTCGCCCGTAAGGCGGCGGCCGGTCAGGTCAGCCCCGCCATCCGTGCGCTCCAGATCGAGACCGAACTTCGCACCGATCCAAGCCGGCGCGCCGATCGCTTTGTGGAGCGCTGGCACAAGCTTGGCCACACCAGTCAGCGCCTATACCAAGCTGGCGACATGTCCGGCTACAAGGCTGCGCGCTCGGCAATGGGCGACATGGCCAAAAGCCTCGAACGCGATCCGCAATTGGAATCCATCCTCGCCGGCCGCAAGAACGACCTCGGCATCGCGTTCGAATCCGGCCGCCGGCTCGGCCAGGAGCTAGCCCTTGCCCACGGTATCGGCCTTGGAAAAGACCGAGGCCTCGAACGCTGACTAGGCCTATCTGCCGCCGCTTGGGCGCCACGCCCCGACAAGTCGAAAACCCAATTGCACGCCCGCCAGGCGGTGGCCTCTCTTCTCTCAGCAGCCGTCAGAACCAGCCAGCAGGAGGCAGCCCGGCCATGCGCGAAGCGGACCGCATCATCCGTTTGAAAACCGTTCTCGCGAGGACCGGGCTGTCGCGGTCCACGATCTACCGCAAGATCGCCGAGGGCACATTCCCGGTTCAGATCAAGATCAGCACCAATGGCAGCGGTTGGCATGAATCCGAAATCAACCGGTGGATCGCAGATCCTGTCTCGTGGCGACCGAGGGGCGCGCTCGGTGAAGTCCGGTGACGAGAAGATGAACGTCAATCGTCGTTGTCCTCGAAACGCATGATCAACAACGCGCGCGTCCGCCGTGGCGGCAGCTTGCCCTATTCCTTAGAGAGGCGCGTCTTCGGCCCGTTGCTGATTGGACCGTCAATCGGTCCTAGTTCTGCGCTGATAGCAACAGGCTTGTCCTGCGCTGACAGAGGGGCTTCTCCACGCAGCCAACTCCGCGTTTTCTGATCCGTTCTTGGTGAAATGCCGGCGTCCCATTGTTCACCAAAAGGGCCGCCGCCATAAGCTCACTCGTGTCGTACCCCAATCGATGTGTACCCGGAGGTGCTGACCGGATTATCGGATAGCCTTCCTATCCCCGCACACGATCTTAACGTACTAGGCCCACCACTGCTCACGCTGACGCTTCCTTGAATTGCAATATGCGCGCACCCTGGCGCAGCGCATCGAGATAGTCGGCCCACCACGTCATCAGTTTCACACGCTCATCCCAATAGTCGCCGCGGGCGTAGGCCCGGCGCACAGCATTCGGCTCAACATGCGCCAGCGCAGCCTCGATGGCGTTGATGCTCCACTTTCCGCTTTCGTTGGCCAGGGTCGAAAAGGTCGAGCGGAAACCGTGAGCGACCATCTCGTCGTTCGAATAGCCGAGACGGCGCAGCGCCGCACACAGCGTGTTTTCGCTGATCGGCCGCGTCACCGAACGCAGGCCCGGGAAGACAAGCCCGGCCACGCCTCGCCCTGTGATCGGATGCAGATCCCGCAAAATGGCGGTAGCCTGCGCTGGAAGCGGGACGCGGTGAGGTCTGCGCATCTTCGTCCGCTCGGCGGGGATGTTCCACACGGCAGCGTCCAGATCAAACTCAGCCCATGTCGCGTGGCGCAGCTCGCCCGGCCGCGGCGCTAGCAGGGCGATCAGTTGCAGCGCGGCCTTCGTCGTTGGCTGGCCCTGAAAGCCGTCAATCGCCCGCAGCAAGCCGCCGAACGCGACAGGCTCGATAATCGCCGCCCGGTGCTTCGGTTTTGGAGCTGCGATTGCGCCGCGCAGCGCTTGGGTCGGGTCCGCATTGGCACGGGCGGTCGTGACAGCATATCGAAATACGGCACCAATGACCGCCCGCAGGCGCTTTGCCGTTTCGAGCTTGCCGGCCGCTTCCAGTGGTTGCAGCACCCGCAAGACTTCGCCAGCGGAGACGTCGCCGATCGGCAGCGGTCCCAGATCGGCCTTGGCCAGGCCGAGCAGCCATTCCAGCTTGCCAGCGGTCGCAGTCGCAACGCCCTCCCGCTTCTTCTTGGCAAGCAGCTCATCGGCCAGAACACTGAACGTGTTGGCCTGAGCCTCGGCGCGCGCCGCCTTCACCTGGCGCTTCCGGATGGCGGGATCGATGCCGTCCCGCAAGAGGCCCGCAGCTTCGTCCCTTAGCCTTCTGGCAGCTTCCAGTGGCACACCGGCCGGGGCCTTGCCGTATTCGCCAAGGGCGAGCTTCTTCTGCTTGCTGCCGAACCGATACGCGAAATTCCAGAGTTTGCCACCGCTTGGCGTAAGCCACAGTTGCAGGCCGCCCCCGTCCGAGAGCTTCACTAGCCGCCCACTAGCCTTGGCGTTCCTAACGGCAGCGTCCGTAAGTTTTCCACTCGCCATGCCACGCACCAACTGTTGGCCTTTTCAAAGCTACATCGCCCGAAAGGCCAACAAGGAGGCCAACAATTTCATCGGCTGTCAACGAACGAGAACAAACCGTGACGGCCACGAATGACCGAAAATGTTTTGTTTTCAGTACCTTGTCGGCGAGAAACGAACGAGGGAGGACGGCTGCGGAAGGGGGGTGGTGCCGCAAGAGGGACTCGAACCCCCGACCCCGTCATTACGAATGACGTGCTCTACCAGCTGAGCTATTGCGGCGAACCATAGCGGCGAGCGCCCGGCACGAGGCCGGACGACGCGGACGCGCTCCTGATATCGGGCGGACGGCCCGTTGGCAAGGACAACGCGCGCGGCCGCGGCTCCGAAACGAACCGTTGTGACCGGGACGGCGGGAGGGCCTGACGGTCCTCAGCCGCCGAACCGCGACCAGAACCCGCGCCAGCCGCCGGCCTGGGCCTTGGGCGCGATCTGCTCGGCGAACTCGTCGCGGGGCTGGTCATCGTCATCGACACCGGGATCGTCCGGCGGCCGCATGATCGGCACGATCGCCTGGATCGGCGTCTCCGCCGGCCGGGCGAGATCGTTGCGGGTGCGGAACAGCGGCGTCGGCGCGGCTGCCGCCGTCTCGGCCGGCTTGGCGGCGACCGCGTTCGGCTCGGCCTCCGTCTCCGGCTCCGATTCGGCCTCGACGGGACCCGCGGCCTGCAACGGCGGCGCCGGCTCGGCGGCGACGGCCTCGATCAACCGGCTATCCTCAGCCATGTCCACAGGGATATCCACCGGCTTGTCGACAGGCTTGTCCACGGCCTCGGCTGGTTGTTCGGCCTGCTCGGGATCGGCCGCGACCACCGGCCGCGGCGGCTCGTTGTCCTGCAGCGCCGGAGTGATCACCACGGCCTCGCGCGGCGGCTCGACCGCGGCTTCGGCCACGGTGGGCCGGGCCGGCGGCGCCAGCACGGCTTCGGCGAAGGCCGAGCTTTCGATCACGCTGCTGCGCTCCGAGGGCAGGCTCGCCACCGGCGTCTGCCATTGGAAGGCGTCGAGCCGGCCGGTGACCGGCGAGATCGGCTGCCAGCGATCGCTGACATAGCCGTCCGCGGTCCAGGCCGGGTCGTGGCGGGCGCGCACCGCGCGCAGCGCCCATTCGCGCGCCTTGCCGGCGTCGCCATGCTCGGTGCGCTCCAGCTCGGCCATCAGCATCGCCACGCGCTGGGTCGGATCCTCCGTGAACGGCGCCAGCGCCTCGCGGGCGCGGCCGAATTCGGCGGCGTCGATCGCCGCGCGCGCCACCGCCAGCGCGCCTTCGACATGGCCGGGCGTCCGCGCGGCCAGGTTCTCCACCCGCGCCAGCCGCTGCGTGGCCGAATCGCCGAGCCGCACATGGGCGTAGGCATCGGCGAGGTCCGGATGCGGACACGCCGCCCAGGCCGCCTCGATGATCTTCATCGCGCGCCGCACCTGGTGCGCCTCGCTCTCGAACTTCGCCGCCAGCACCGCGGCCGGCACCAGGGTCGGCGCCAGCTTCACCGCCTCCATCGCGCTCGCGCGCGACAGGTCGCGATCCCCGGTCTCCAGCGCCAGCGCGCGCGCCGTCAGCAGCACGCCGCGCTGACGGCGGTAGGTCGGCTTGTCGATCATGCCGGCGGTGTAGTTGCCGTCGAGGATCGAAAGCGCACCGTCCCAGTCGGCCTCGGCGCAGCGGAAGCCGAGCACCGCATGCGAGGCCCAGGTGGCGTTGGGCGCCAGCCTGAGCGCTTCGTCGGCGATCATCACCGCGGCATAGGCGTCGTCGGCGCGCTGCGCCTCGATGAACAGGCCGCGCAAGCCGAGCAGGCGGGTGTCGTGGCGCTCGGCCATGGCGCGGAAGGCGCGCCGGGCGCCGTCGCGGTCGCCTTCGAGCTGCGCCGCCTGGGCGTGCAGGAGCAGCGTCAGCGGATCATCGCCGGCCAGCCGCTTGGCGGTGTCGGCGTGCTGCCGCGCCGCCGTCGAATCGCCCTGGCCGATCGCCAGCAGGCCGTGGGTGATGGCGTGCCGCCCGCGCTGATGCCGGCGGGCGCGATGCGCCTTGCGGATGTGGCCGGGCGCCCGCAGCAGCGCGCTGATCAGGTTCCAGACCAGCACGCAGGCCGCGATGGTCAGGCCGAGCGCAAGCACGAACACCGGCAAGGTCATGGCGATCCGCCACGGGCCCCAATTCAAGACGACGTCGCCGGTCTGCTCGGCGACCCAGGCCGAGCCCGCAGCGGCGAGCCCGACCAGGATGAGGAAAATGACGATCCGGAACATGGGCGTCCTATTGCGCGGGTTTGGCGAGCGCGGTCATCGCGTCGTCGGCGAATTTGCGGGCGGTCGTCAGCGCGGCGTCGCGGGCATCGGCGCGTGCGAGCCAGTCATTGGCGGGGGCGCGATCCTCCGGCGAGAGACCCTTCAGCTCGCGGCGGGCCTCGGCGAAATCGTTGCGCAGCGCCGCCGCGGTGATCCGTGCCACGACCGCGCCGCGATCGGTGCCGGCGCCGTCGGTACGCTCGACCTTGACCAGGCTCGAGGCGCCGGCCGAGAGCTTGCTGAGGATCGAAGTCCCCGTGGTGCTCTCGGGCGCCGGCGGCGAGAGCTTCGGCACGATGGTGAGCAGCTCGCGGCTCAGTGCCGCGGGGCTCGGCACGCCGGTCGTGGCGAATGCCTCCAGCGGCTTCAGCGCGGACGCGTCGGGCGCCAGCGATCTGGCGGTGGTCAGCGCCGCTCCATAGGGATCGCCGTGACGCACGGCGACGTCGAGCAGGGTCGCGGCGACCACGCGGCGCAACGGCGCGTCGTCGGCCGGCTTGGCCGCCTCTGCCGCCGCGGAGAGCTTGGCGCGCTCCTGTGCCAGCGCCGCGCTCTGGCTCTTGCTCGCCCGCTCCAGCGCGTCGATGCGCGCGGTCAGGCCGGAGAGATCGACCGGCTCGGGTGCGGGCGCCGGCGCGGAGCCGTCGCGCGGCTGCGCCCGGACATCGTTGAGGGCCGCCACGGTCTTGTCGGCCTGCGCGCGCAGGCCGGCGACGTCGTTGCGCAGCGCTGCAATCGTCTTGTCGGCGGCATCGAGCCGGCCGGTCACGGCGCCGTCCGACTTGCCGACGCGCTGCTCCAGCCCGGCGACGCGGGAGGTGAGCTCGTCGATAGCGGCGGACTGCGGCGAGATCGCCGAGGGCGGCTGCACAGGCGGCCAGCCGAGCATCCAGCCGACGCCGATCACCAGCGCCGCCGCGGCCGCGCCGGAGAACGGCGCGATGATCCAGGGCGAGACCGGGCGCGGCGGCCGGGGTGGAGGAAGCTCGGCGTGCGGCGGCTCGGCCGCGGCGACCGTCTCCTCGGGCGTCTCGCTGGCGGCCGATTCCGGTTCGGCGTCACCGGCGCCATGCGGATGCGACTGGCTCGCCGCGCCCGACGACCCCTCGGCCAAGGCTTCGGCCGGCGCGGACCAGGGCGACGTGGTCGGCCGCTCCGCCGCGCTCTCGCTGGCCGACGGGCGCTCCTCGCGCGAGGTCGGCTCCAAATCGATGGTCGGCGGTGGCCGTTTCGGCCGCCCGGTGTCGGAGGCCGGTGCAGCGGTGTCGGGTTCATCGACCATGGTGGAAGTTCCCTGGCTGAGGCAAGATTGAGCAGGCCCTCTTACGCCATTCACGACCGTAGCGCACGGGTCAGGCCCTCCAGCATGTCGTTTTCATCCGGATGCGCCGCGATTGTGACCTGGGTCGCGCCGGCCTCGCGCAGCACCTCGGCGACATTGGCCGACAGGCAGCCATGCGGCACCGCCAGCGCCGAGATTTCGACGCCGTCGGCGCGGATGGCCGCCACGAACGCAACCGCGCTCCGCCGCGAATAATGCAGCACCGCCTCGATCCGGTTGGCTGCGAAGGCGTCGCAGACTTCGCGCGGCAGGGTGGTCACCTGCGCCATGCGATAGACGGTCTGGGTGATCACATCGAAGCCGCGCTCGGCGAGCTCGGAGGCGAGGTCGCGCGAGATGTCGGCGCCGGCGAGATAGAGCAGGGTGGCCCCGGCCTCGATGACGCCGCTGTCTGCGATCAGGTCGCGCAACGCGGTCGCATCGGCCGCGGCCGAGATCACCTGCGTGAAGCCGGCCTCGCGTGCGGCTGCGGCCGTCCGGTCGCCGACCGCGAACAGCGGCAGGCGCAGCAAGGCGGACGCCCTGAGCTGCGGCGCCGCCGCGCGCAGCGCGTTCGATGACGTCACGATGAGTCCGGCGGCATCGCCGCCCACGTCCGGCGGCAGCGCGACCGGCTCGAAGCGCAGCATCGGCGCCAGCAGCACCTCGAAGCCACGCGCGCGCAGGGCGCTCGCGGTGCGTTCATTGTCAGGGGCGGGACGGGTCACCAGCACGGCCATGTGCTATGCTCCCGTCGAACACGGATCGGCCGGGCTGCAATGGACGGACGATTGCACCTGGCGACCTCGTGGTGTTAGGCGGTTCTGCGCACTCATAATGACCAAAAGGGTTGAGATTGGGTAACGAATCGCAAACGCTCGTGCTGGGCATCGAAACCACCTGCGACGAGACCGCCGCCGCGGTGGTGGCGCGTGATTCGGACGGCAAGGGGCAGATCCTCTCCAATGTCGTGCGCTCGCAGACCGACGAGCACGCCATCTATGGCGGCGTGGTTCCCGAGATCGCCGCGCGCGCCCATGTCGACATGCTCGACCATCTCATCGACGCGGCGATGCGCGAGGCCGGCATCGACTATGCCGCGCTCGGCGGCGTCGCGGCGGCGGCCGGGCCGGGCCTGATTGGCGGCGTCATCGTCGGCCTCACCACCGCCAAGGCGATCGCGATGGTGCACGACACGCCGCTGATCGCGGTCAACCATCTCGAGGCGCATGCGCTGACGCCGCGCCTCACCGATGCAATCGACTTCCCCTATTGCCTGTTCCTGGCCTCCGGCGGCCATACCCAGATCGTCGCAGTCGCCGGCGTCGGCGACTATGTCAGGCTCGGCACCACCGTCGACGACGCGATGGGCGAGGCGTTCGACAAGGTCGCGAAGATGCTGGGCCTGCCCTATCCGGGCGGACCGCAGGTCGAGCAGGCCGCGCGCAACGGCGACGGTCAGCGCTTTGCCTTCCCGCGTCCGATGCAGGGCCGCAGCGATGCCAATTTCTCGCTGTCCGGTCTGAAGACCGCCGTGCGTAACGAGATCGGTCGACTCGGCAAGGTGAGCGAGCAGGACATCGCCGACCTCTGCGCCAGCTTCCAGGCCGCGGTGCTGGACTCGACCGCCGACCGCCTGCGCGTCGGCCTCGATCTGTTCAAGCAGCGTTTTGGCGCGCCGACCGCGCTGGTGGCCGCCGGCGGTGTCGCCGCCAACCAGGCGATCCGCGGCGCACTCGACGATGTCGCGCAGCAGGCCGGCACCCGCCTGATCATGCCGCCGCCGGCGCTGTGCACCGACAATGGCGCGATGATCGCCTGGGCCGGGCTGGAGCGGTTGGCGCTAGGGATGGTGGACGGCATGGACGCCGCGCCGCGCGCGCGCTGGCTGCTGGATGCCAATGCCAGCGTGCCGGGCAAGTTCGCGAATACGCGGGCGGGGTTTTGAGGGTGATGGAATTGCTTTTTCATTCCGCGCGAAGCGGCTGGATCGCCCTCGGCTGTGATGTGGCAAGCTCCTGCACCACACGCGGTGCGTTCCCCTCCCCCTTGCGGGGAGGGGTCGGGGGTGGGGGTGGCTCCATAAAGATTCTCGCTCGTGGCACCCCCCTCCCCAACCCTCCCCCGCAAGGGGGGAGGGAGCGCAGCCGAATTCGCGGCGAATGACTCGCTTCCAAACGACCTCCGTCATCGGCGCCGGTGCCTGGGGCACCGCGCTCGCCGCCGTCGCCGCGCGTGCCGGCCGTGATGTCACGCTCTACGCGCGCGACAGCCACCACGCCGCGCGCATCTCTGTTGCCCGCGAAAACCCGCGACTGCCCGGCATTCCGCTCGCCGCCAGCATCGCCGTGACCGCCGATCTCGCCGAGGCCGCCCGCGCCGACGCCGTTCTCATCGTTGTCCCCGCCCAGCATCTGCGCGGCGCGGTCATGCATCTCGCCCCGCTGCTCCGTCCGGGCACGCCGCTCGTCGCCTGCGCCAAGGGCATCGAGCACGGCACCCATAAATTCATGACCGAGGTGATCGCGGAGGCCGCGCCGAACGCGATCCCGGTGATCCTGTCCGGCCCGAGCTTCGCCGACGACGTCGCGCGAGGGCTGCCGACCGCGGTGACGCTCGCCGCGCCCGACGAGGCGCTCGCGGCCGACCTCGTCCATGCGCTGGGTTCGCCGACCTTCCGGCCCTATCATTCGACCGACGTGCGCGGCGTCGAGATCGGCGGCGCCGCCAAGAACGTGCTGGCGATCGCCGCCGGCATCGTTGCCGGCCGCAATCTCGGCGCCTCGGCGCTGGCGGCGCTGACCACGCGCGGCTTCGCCGAGTTGGTTCGGCTCGGCCGCGCCTATGGCGCGCGCAGCGAGACCTTGACCGGCCTGTCCGGCCTCGGCGACCTGATCCTCACCTGCGCCGGTCCGCAATCGCGCAACTTCGCCGCCGGCCTCGCGCTCGGCCGCGGCGAGCCGCTGCCCGCAGGCAAGCTCGCCGAGGGACAATACACCGCGCCCGTGCTGGTCGAACTCGCCACCTCGCGCGGCGTCGAGATGCCGGTGGCGCAGGCGGTCGCCGCCATTCTCGCCGGCACCGTGACGATCGATGCCGCGATCGAGGCGCTGATGATGCGCCCATTCAAGGCGGAGGAGTGAGGGCCGCCGCGCGACCGACGTCATCCAGCACGACGCTCTCTCCGCCGTCATGCCCGCGCTTGTCGCGGGCATCCATGTCTTGGATAATGCGCCGAGCAGTGCGACGTGGATGGCCGGGACCTCCCAGCGCTTCGCGCTTTTGCCTGGCCAGGACGAGTGGAAAGAGACGACCATCATGAACTACTGGCTGGTGAAATCCGAACCCTCGGTATGGTCGTGGGACCAGCAGGTGGCGAAGGGCGCGAAGGGGGAGGCCTGGACCGGCGTGCGCAACTACACGGCGCGGCAGAACCTGGTGGCGATGAAGAAGGGCGACCTCGCCTTCTATTATCATTCCAACGAGGGCAAGGAGATCGTCGGCATCGCCGAGATCATCAAGGAAGCCTATCCTGATCCGACCGACAAGACCGGCAAGTTCGTCTGCGTCGACATCAAGGCGCACGAGCCCTTCAAGACCCCGGTGACGCTCGCCGCGATCAAGGCCGACAAGATGCTGAGCGAGATGGCGCTGGTGAAGCAGTCCCGGCTGTCGGTGCAGCCGGTCACGCCTGCGGAATGGAAGCACGTCTGCAAGCTCGGCGGCGTGTAGGGGCGCAAGGGCTTGTGAGACACGCAAGGCGTTAGCGCCATTCGTGGTAGCTCCGGACCCGCGGCTGCCATGGGTAGGCTGCGTCCTTTCAGGCGCCGCGCGATGATGCTACGTTCAGTTGTGGCAGGGAGCACCTGCTTCCTGCTCCATACCGAACAGGAGACCGACATGTCTGACAGCGTCTACAAAGTCATCGAGCTGATCGGTACCAGCAGCGAATCTTGGGAAAGGGCAGCTACCAACGCTGTCGAGCAGGCGGCGAAGACACTCCGAGACCTGCGTGTCGCAGAAGTGGTCCAGCTCGATATGCAGCTCGACGCGAAGGGGAAGGTGGAAGCCTATCGAGCCAAGCTCAACGTGTCGTTCAAGTTCGAAGGCGCATGAGCTGACCATCGACTTGCGTTGTCGTTCGCCGGACTATCGGCCCGCGGCAAGGTTTGAGCCTGCAATCCGGTGTCGTGCCCGGCATCGGGGGCATGACCGTGGACGTCTCGGTTCGGCTTCCCGGGGATGGCGAGGCGGGACGGACCACAAGCCTGTTATACGGAAATTGCCCGTCGCGCCGGTTATGTCGCAGGGCAGCGCCGCTGCATGACGATCGGGAGTTCGGATCAAAGATCGAGACCTTTCTTCCTCAGTTCATCGACCATCTGCTTCCTGATCTCTTCGCCGAGAGCTTGACCAAATTTCTGCCCGGCAATGCTCGACTCCTGGGTGACGGACGGCAGCTTCTGCAGGACTCGTTGACCTGTCGGGGTCCTGTAGAACTCAGCCATGGTCCTGAGGTCGTCCGCCGAGAAGTTCCTGGCATAGACGACCGCGATCGCATCCGAGAATTCGGAAACCCTGCCCTGAAAGGCCTGGGTGAACTTCGGGATCAACGCATCATATTGCAGAGCGACCTCGGCGCGCCCCTGGACGATCGTCGGTCTCAGGTTCTTCAGAATGATCGGCAACAGGGCTGTCGCCTGGTCATTCATATGCATCACGGAGACCAGCTCTTTCGCGGCCGCCAAGGACTCCTGTGATGTCGCTTGGGCTCTTGCCGATGGCGGCGTTGCGGCGGTGAGCCAAATGGCGGAGGCGACGACTACGTACCGACAGCGATGCTTCATCCTGATCCCCCATGTGCCGGCTGCAGCGGCGATCGCTGTTACGGCCGGGTTCCAATTCTTAAGATCAGCCGGAGCCAGCGAACAGTACCGCTAAGCTGTGTTTTCTGCCGCTGCAACCGGATTGGCATCCCCGCGCTATTATTGTGCGGATCAAAGCCTGCTCTGTTGCCCGTCGGGCAGTTTCCGCATTCCCGACATGCGCGAATTGCCCGTCGTGTTAGTTTGTCGCACGCTGTCGGCATTGCACCGTCGGGCAAATCACCTGCACATTTCCGCACGTCCCTGCTGCCGCATGAGGGACGTTTCGCGACCGTCACGGATCGTTGGCAGTGGGATGCGATGGCGTGGGTCGACGCAGCGTGAGCTGATCGCGCGGACGAACGGCGATGCACGCACGGTCAAGTCGCGCGGTCCTGATATCCCGACGCTGATATCAAGCGGGTGCCGATACCCTCAGCGTGTCGCGCTCGTGATGGTGGCCAGACAGCCCGGCGCACCAGGGAGAACGCGAAGCAGCCGTTAAAACCAATCGCGCAGGGAGGGCCGGGTGTGTTCGGCCAGACCTGTGGTGCCTGCCGCCAGCATTTTCTTTCGCTGGCGGGCCACGGGCGCGGCCAGCGCCCGGCCTTCCCTGCGCCCTCTGTTTGAGGAGGGCGATAGTTTCAGCACAGCTCGGGCGCGGATGCGTCGCGGGGTGAACACGCACGTATTCAACTCTGTCTCGAAGGCAACGCTGCCAACGCCAACCTCCGCCGTCGTCCCTGCGAACGCAGGGACCCATAACCACAGGGTTCAGTTGTTTTACACGGGACTCGCCGCCTGCCTCTTACAAACATCACGCGGTATGGGTCCCTGCGTTCGCAGGGACGACATCGGCTATTTGGCGCGCGCTCGGCCCTCACGATCCAAACAAAAAGAAAGGGGCCCCAGCTTGCGCTGGAGCCCCTCAACGGTCAGGGCATTGCCGGGTATTTGCCCGAACCGAAGTTGCGGACCTGGTCGCGTACGACCAAGTCCCGGGAGAACTCAGTAGTTGTAGGCGCGCTCGCCGTGGTCGGTGATGTCGAGACCCTCGCGCTCCTGCTCCACGGTCGGGCGCAGGCCGATGATCACGTCGACGACCTTGTAGAGGATCGCCGAGCCGACACCCGACCATACCAGCGTGGCGACGACAGCCTTGATCTGCGCCAGCATCTGCGTGGCGAAGTCGTAGGTGCCGGCGTTGTTGCCGGTGATGTTGGTGTAGTCGGTGATGCCGACGCCACCCAGGGCCGGGTTGACCAGGATGCCGGTGGCCAGAGCGCCGATGATGCCGCCGATGCAGTGCACGCCGAACACGTCGAGCGCGTCGTCATAGCCCAGCGCGTTCTTCACGGTGGAGACGAAGAACAGGCAGACCGGGGAGACGATCAGGCCGAGCACCAGCGCGCCGATCGGACCGGCATAACCGGAGGCCGGGGTAACGGCGACGAGACCGGCGACCGCGCCCGAGCAGATGCCGAGCAGCGACGGCTTGCCCTTGACGGCCCATTCGCACAGCAGCCAGGACAGCGCCGCACCGGCGGTCGCGACCATGGTGTTGACGAAGGCCAGGGCGGTGACGCCGTTCGATTCCAGGTTGGAGCCGGCATTGAAGCCGAACCAGCCGACCCACAGCAGCGCGGCGCCGATCATGGTCATGGTCAGCGAGTGCGGAGCCATCAGCTCCTTGCCGTAGCCGGTGCGCTTGCCGATCAGAACCGCGCCCACCAGACCGGCAATGCCGGCGTTGATGTGAACGACGGTGCCGCCCGCGAAGTCGAGAGCGCCGGCGCCGGCGAGCCAGCCGACAGCACCGGTGACTTCGTCGAGCTTGGCCTGGGCGGCGGTCTTGGCGGCAGCGTCGCCAGCGGCAGCGAGAGCCTTGGCAGCAGCAGCGACGTCATCGGGAGCGGCGATGTACCAGACCCAGTGCGCGATCGGGAAGTAGATGAAGGTCACCCAGAGCAGGATGAACAGCATCACCGCCGAGAACTTGATGCGTTCGGCGAAGGCGCCGACGATCAGGGCCGGGGTGATCATCGCGAAGGTCATCTGGAACACGAAGTAGGCCAGCTCCGGGATCACCACGCCGTTCGAGAAGGTCGGAACGGTCGAGTTGGCGTCGACGCCGTGCAGGAAGGCCTTGGAGAAGCCGCCCACCCACGAGGTCATGCTGCCGCCGTCGGTGAAGGCGAGCGAGTAGCCGTAGAGCGTCCAGACCACGCCGACCATGGCGACGATGGCGAACACCTGGGTGAGGACCGAGGCCATGTTCTTGGTGCGGACGAGGCCGCCATAGAACAGCGCGAGGCCGGGGATGGACATCATCAGGACGAGCGCGCTGGACACGAGCA
The DNA here is from genome assembly GCF_032381375.1 of Bradyrhizobium sp. SZCCHNR1017. Classification (NCBI taxonomy): domain Bacteria; kingdom Pseudomonadati; phylum Pseudomonadota; class Alphaproteobacteria; order Hyphomicrobiales; family Nitrobacteraceae; genus Bradyrhizobium; species Bradyrhizobium sp. SZCCHNR1017. The sequence goes on from NZ_JAUHIR010000003.1 coordinate 296,924, forward strand.
TCCAGGCGACGTCGCCCTTGTTGGGAACCGGGGCGGCTGCGGCAGCGGCGGCAGGCGCGTCCTCGGCGAACGCCACATCGACGAGGCCTGCGACGCAGAGCCCTGCAATTGCGAGCGTAACCCATCCCGCGCTGGTTGGACGCTTGAACGTCATTTTATTGTACTCCGTAAGTGTTCTGGTTTGAGCGCGAAATCAAAGGGCCGCCGCGTCCGCTTCGCCGGTGCGGATACGCACGGCGTGGTCGAGGCTGATGACGAAGATCTTGCCGTCGCCGATCTGGCCGGTCTTGGCGGCCGAGCTGATCGCATCGATGGTCTTGTCGACCTGGTCGGAGGGGATCGCGACCTCGATCTTGATCTTGGGCAGGAAGCTCACCGCATATTCGGCGCCGCGGTAGATTTCCGTATGACCTTTCTGACGGCCGTACCCCTTCACTTCCGTCACCGTGAGACCATGAACGCCGATGGCGGTCAGGGCGTCCCGGACTTCTTCGAGCTTGAATGGCTTAATGATCGCCATAACAATTTTCATGGGTCCTATCCCCGCTTGGGCCCGGCACGGACGTTACCGAGCGCTTCCTGTCGACTGAGGTTCACCACGCGGAGAAATCTTCACGACGCGGGCACAGCCGGGAGCGATAGAATCAAATGCCGTGCCAGACGGCTGGTCAGGGCTAACGAGCGGTGAATCCTGACCTTTTCACCCCTCGGGAGGGGCAGCAGGGGCTGCGCTATTCCGTCGCGCTCAAGGAATGGGCAGACATGCGCAAAAGTTGCGCATGTCAGGCTCAAGACACAATGCTGCTCAGCGCGCGGGCAGAATCCTGCGGCGCCGAACAGGTCAATTGGCGTCAATTGCTGCAGCTATTGCAGCGCCTCGCCATGCTGGGAGATGTCGAGTCCTTCCAGCTCGTGCTCACGCGACACCCGCAGCGGCACGAAGGCGCTGACCAGCTTCAGGAGCCCCCAGGTGACGCCGCCCGACCACACCAGGGTGACGGCGACGCCGTAGAGCTGGGCCGCAAGCTGCTTCGGGTTGCCCTCGATCAGCCCCGCCGTGCCGCCGATCGCGGCGGTCGCGAACACGCCGGCCAGCACGGTGCCGGTGAGGCCGCCGACGCCGTGGACGCCGAACACGTCGAGCGAATCGTCATAGTTGAAGCGGTGCTTCAGCGAGGTGCAGGCCCAGTAGCAGATGATACCAGCGAGCGCGCCGATCACCAGCCCATGCCAGGGGGCGACGAAGCCGGACGCGGGCGTGATGGTGCCGAGGCCGGCCACCGCGCCCGAGATCATGCCGAGCACAGACGGCTTGCGCCGCGTCGACCATTCCAGCGCGCCCCAGGTGACGGCGCCGGCGCAGGCGGCCAGATGCGTCGTCAGGATCGCCATCACCGCATGCGCATTCGCCCCGAGCGCCGAGCCGCCATTGAAGCCGAACCAGCCGACCCAGAGCAGGCCGGTGCCGACCACCGCGAGCGACAGGTCGAACGGCGAGAGGTTCTCACTGCCGTAGCCCTGGCGCCGTCCCATCACCAGCGCGGCGACCAATCCCGCGGTGCCCGCGGAGAGATGCACGACGAGACCGCCGGCGAAGTCGACCACGCCGGCCTGAGCGAGAAAGCCGCCGCCCCAGATCCAATGCGCCAGTGGCACATAGACGAAGATGAACCATGCGATGCTGAACAGGAGGTAGGCGGAGAAGCGCATGCGGTCGGCGACCGAGCCCGCCACCAGCGCCACCGTGATGATCGCGAACGTCATCTGGTACAGCATGAACAGCGACTCGGGGATCGTCTTGGCGCCGGGATGGACGCTGTCCATGCCCATGCCGGCGAGGAAGGCGCGGTCGAGCGAGCCGATCCAGGTGCCGTCGCCGACGAAGGCCAGCGAGTAGCCGAATGCGACCCACAGGATCGAGATCAGCATCACGGCTGCGAGGCTCTGCGCCATCGTCGCCAGTACGTTCTTCTTGCGCACCATGCCCGAGTAGAACAGCGCCAGACCCGGAATGGTCATCATCAGCACCAAAGCGGTGGCGACGATCATCCAGGCGGTGTCGGCCGGTTCGATCGTGGACGGCGCTGCGGCCGCTGCTGGCGTGGTGAAGGCAATCGCTCCCGCTGCAGCCAATGCTGCAGACGCGCGCAGGCTACGAGACGCGCTGGTCTCCATGACAGTCCCCCCGGCATGTCAGATGTTAGGATTTTGCAGTCCGCCGCGCCGTTGCGGCGGGCGTGCAGCCGTTGCGGCTGCTTGACGGGCTTAGAGTGCGTCGGTGTCGGTTTCGCCGGTGCGGATGCGGCGGGCATGATCGATCGGCGTCACGAAGATCTTGCCGTCGCCGATCTGGCCGGTGCGCGCGTGCGTCGTGATCACCTCGACCGCCTTCTCGGCGATGTCCGAGTTGACCGCGATCTCGATGCGCAGCTTGGGCAGGAAGTTCACGATATATTCGGCGCCCCGGTAGATCTCGGTATGGCCCTTCTGGCGACCGTAGCCCTTGACCTCGGTGACGGTCATGCCGTGGACGCCGATCGCGGTGAGGGCTTGGCGCACCTCGTCGAGCTTGAAGGGTTTGATGATCGCGACGACGAGCTTCATGGGCGGGCCCTGGTTTCCTCAGGTAGGAGCAGCCTGTTTCGGAGGCAGGCTTGGGATGGCCATTTTGGCCTGTTCCTAGGCAAATGGCACAAAATCAGCGCAGCGTTAAGCGAAAACGTCAAGGAGTGACGGATATCACTGAACGGAACGCGACATCGCCCGACAGACTGAAGACGTTTTCCTGCCATCCTCCATTCAAGGACATCCCATGTCGAATCGTTCCTGGTATTACGCGGCGCAAGGCCAGCAACAGGGCCCCATTTCGGAAGACGAACTGCGCGACCTGATCGCCCGGGGTGTCGTCACGGCCGAGACGCTGCTGTGGAGCGACGGCATGGCCGGCTGGGAGAAGGCCGGGCGCATTCCCGGCCTGATGTCGGGCGTGCCGAGCATCTCCCCCGGCGTCCCGCCCGCGTTCGAGGCCGGCGTGCCTGCGTCGGGCGGCGCGCTCTCGGTCAAGCTCGACACCTGGTCCTATCTCGGCTGGACGCTGCTGTATGTCGTCGGCCAGTTCCTGGTGGTGATCACGCCCTGGACCGCTGTCTATCTCTACCGCTACGTGATCGAGCGGATGCGGGTGCCCGGCCGGCCGAACCTCACCTTCACCGGCCAGCCGCTCGACATCTGGTACGTCTTCATCGCGATGGGCGTGCTGGCCTATGTCGGCCTCAGCGACCGGCCGATCCTCAACCTGATCTCGCTGGTTGCCCCGGCGTTCCTGGGCTGGCTGGTGCTGCGCTGGCTGCTGAGCAACCTCGCTTCGAATGGCGAGCGGTTGCCGATCCATTTCGAAGGCAGCCCCGTCGTCTATGCCGGCTGGTACCTGCTGATGATCGTGTCGGGTATCACCGTCATCGGCTGGGCCTGGGTGCTGACCGCCTGGATGCGCTGGGTCTGCCGCAACATCCAGGGGACGCGGCGCGAGGTCGTGTTCACCGGCTCGGGCCTGCAGGTGTTGTGGCGCACCTTCGCGTTCGTGCTCGGCTGCTCGGTGATCATTCCGATCCCGTGGCTGCTGCGCTGGTACAGCGCCTGGTACGTGTCGCAATTCGCGGTCGTCCCGCGGACGGCACAGCCGATGTGATGCGGCTAGGCGCGGCGCTCGCGGATCGAGCCCTCCTGCGCGACGGAGGCGACCAGCGTGCCGTCGGGCTTGAAGATCGAGCCGCGGGTGAGCCCGCGGCCGCCCTGCGCGCTCGGCGAATCCTGCGCATAGAGCAGCCATTCGTCGGCGCGGAACGGCCGGTGAAACCACATCGCATGATCCAGCGAGGCCGGCATCATGCGCTTGTCGAACAAGGTGCGGCCATAGCGCGCCATGACCGCGTCGAGCAGTGAGAAGTCCGACGCATAGGCCAGCGCGCACATGTGCAGCGCCGGATCATCGGGCAGCTTCGCCGCCGTCTTGATCCAGACGTTGATGCGGCCATCCTCGATCTTCTGGCCGAAGTACCGGTTCAGTTCGACGGGGCGCAGCTCGATCGGCCGGTCGGATTCGTAGTAGCGGCGGATGAAGTCCGGCATCCTTTGGAAGACCTCCTGAAACATCGGCTGCTTGGAGATCTCCTCCGCCGTCAGCTTCTCCGGCGGCGGCACGTCCGGCATCTTGTCCTGGTGGTTGAACGCGCTCTCCTCGTCGCTGTGGAACGACACCATGATCGAGAAGATCGCATTGCCGTGCTGGATCGCGGTGACGCGCCGCGTCGCATAGCTCTTGCCGTCGCGCAGACGCTCGACCTGGTAGATGATCGGCACCTGCGGGTCGCCGGGCAGGATGAAGTAGCAGTGCAGCGAATGCGGCAGCCGGCCCTCGACGGTGCGGCACGCCGCCATCATTGCCTGGCCGATCACCTGGCCGCCGAACACGCGCTGCCAGCTCGTCTTCGGGCTGTTGCCGCGGAACAGGTTCACCTCGATCGGCTCGAGATCGAGGATCGAGATCAGGTCGATCAGTCCCTTGGACATGGCGCGGTGCTTTCGCTGGCTCGGCCGGCCGCTCCGGTCCCGTTCTCGCGGGATCAGGCATCCGGAATTGATGGCCTCGGGTGGCAGCCCTTGGTTCACGCCCCTGTTTCGCCCAGCTATAATCCTCCCGCAAGAGTAACTGTGAGCAGGGTGGCATGACGACACAGCGAAGCATTGTCATTTGTGGCGGGGCCTTTGCCGGCCTGGCGCTCGCGCTCGCGCTTCGGCAGGGGCTCGGTCCCGAAGTGCCGGTGATCGTGGCCGATCCGGCGCTCGCCAACCGGCCGAGCCGCGATCCACGCGCCAGCGCCATCGTCGCGGCGTGCCGCAAGCTGTTCGATGCGATCGGGGTCTGGGCGGACGTGGCGCCGCAGGCGCAGCCGATCCTCGACATGGTCATTACCGATTCCAAGCTCGAGGACGCGACCCGCCCGTCGTTCCTGACGTTTGCGGGCCAGGTCGAGGCCGGCGAGCCGTTCGCGCACATGGTCGAGAACCGGCTCTTGATCGATGCGCTGGTGCGGCATGCGGAGGCCGCAGGCGTCGAGCTCAAGGCGATGCCGGTGACCGGCTTCGTGACGCGGGCCGACGGCATCGCGGTGACTCTGGGCGACGGCAGCCAGCTCGAGGCGAGCCTGCTGGTGGCCGCTGACGGCGCGCGTTCGAAGCTGCGCGAGCGCGCGGGCATCCAGACCCATGGCTGGGACTATGACCAGTCCGGCATCGTCGCGACCATCGGTCATGAGCGCGACCATGGCGGCCGCGCCGAGGAGCATTTTCTTCCGCCCGGACCATTCGCGATCTTGCCGCTGACCGGCAAGCGCTCCTCGCTGGTTTGGACCGAGCGGCGCGCCGAGGCGAAGCGCCTCGTCGCGCTCAGCGCGGATGAATTCCATGCCGAGCTGGAGAAGCGGGCCGGTCTGCATCTCGGCGAGTTGAAGGTGCTCGACCAGCCGCGCGCTTTTCCGCTGTCCTACTTCGTCGCCCGCTCGTTCATCGCGCCGCGGCTGGCGCTGGTCGGCGACGCCGCCCATGTGATCCATCCCATCGCGGGGCAGGGGCTCAACATGGGGCTGAAGGACGTCGCCGCACTGGCCGAGGTCGTGGTCGATGCGGCAAGAATGGGGATCGATCCGGGGCAGGTCGATGTCCTCGAACGCTACCAGCGCTGGCGCCGCTTCGACACGATGGCGATGGGCGTTGCCACCAATTCGCTGAACTTCCTGTTCTCGAACAAGTCGACGCTGCTGCGGGCCGTGCGCGACATCGGCCTTGGCATCGTCGATCGCGCGCCGCCGTTGAAGGAGCTGTTCATCAAGCAGGCCGCGGGCCTCACCGGAGAGATGCCACGGCTGCTGAAGGGTGAGGCGCTGTAGAGCATGATCCGGAAACTGGAGACCGGTTTTCCGAAAAGATCATGCTCGAACAAAGAGCTCAGCGCGGGCCTGCGGCGGCGATGAAGCCGGCGACGGCCTCGACCATGTCGGGGTCGAGCGGACGGTCGGGGTCGTTGTAGGAGGCGAGGTTCTCGTCCTCGTTGGCGACGTCGACCAGGACGTGGTTCATCTCCGGCAGCCACAGCGACTTGGCGGCCGGTGCGGCGGCGGCGAGCGCGACCATGTCGAGGCGTGCGATCTGGTGGTCGCGGGCGCCGCCGACGATCAGAATCGGGATCGTGAGCTGCTTCAGTGGATCGATCGGGTCCTCGGCAAAGGCGGAGCCGATGCTGGGCTGCATGCTCGGTGCGACCGGCAGCTCGGGCGGTGGCGGGTCCACGACCTGCCCGGCCATGATGGCGTCGATCGCGTTGGCGACCGGCTCCATCTTCGCGGCCGGCAGCTTCTTCTCGAGCTGCGCCTTCAACAGGTCGCCCTGCCGCCGCGCCGATGTGGTGAGCAGCACGAGGCGGTCGACCGGGGTGCGGCGGGCGGTGAGGATGGCGACCAGGCCGCCCTCGCTGTGGCCGACGAGAACGATGCGGGCGAACTTGCCGCGCAGGAAGTCGACCAGCGCGGCGGCGTCGTCGACGTAGTCCTTGAAGCGGAAGTCCTCCGGCTTGCCGAACTCCGCCTTCCAGCCGCGTGCGCCGCGCTTGTCGTAGCGCAGGCTGGCGATGCCTTGGGTGGCGAGCTGCTCGGCGAGCTTCTTCAAGGTCGCCGGCTTGAGCTGCGGCCCATTGCCATCCCGGTCCGTCGACCCGGAGCCGGCGATCAGCAGCGCCACCGGCGGGCGCTCGACACCCGCTGGCGTCGTCAGGACGGCGTCGAGTGCGCCAATGCGGACGGCGCTCTCCTCGGCCGAGACCCCCGAAGCGAGGGCCATCAGCGCCACGGCGAGCGCACAGCGGATCACGACGGGCCGCATCGGTCAGTCGATCTTCCGCGCTTCCTCGGGCAGCATGATCGGGATGCCATCGCGGATCGGGTAGGCGAGCTTCGCCGACCGCGAGACCAGCTCCTGTTTCGCCGCGTCGTATTCCAGCGGGCCCTTGGTCATCGGGCAGACCAGGATCTCGAGCAGCTTGGGATCGACGGAATTGGCGGGGCGTTCGAGCGGGGCGTTCATGGCAAGGGTCTCCGGCGGGCGCCTCTGTAGCATAACGTCCGCTCGCTTGTCGTGCTTCAAGGCATGTGCCGGGCGATCCGGATCAGCTCGTCGATGACCGCGTCCAGTTGCTCGGCCGGCAACGGCCGATCCGACAGCGCGTGGCCGAGGAAGGTCCAGTACAGCACCTGGGCGCGTGCGCGCGCGATCGCCGGCACTAGTCCCTCGGCTGCAAGCAGGCTCTCGACATAGCCCAGCCGGCGCCTGTCGATGGCTTGGACAGCCTGCCGCGCGGCGGGGTCGGATCCGGCCCAGTTGCGCACGGCGCGCTCCAGGGTGAGCTTGACGTTGAACGCGCGGCGGAGGAGCACGGCAATGGCCGGCTGGTCGCCGGCGTTCGCCTCCACCCCGGTGATGATCTGCTCGGCCGCAATCTCCCGCCACTTCTTGAGGAGGGCCGCGTGAAACCCGGCCACATCGGCGAAATGCCAGTAGAAGCTGCCGCGCGACACGCCCAAGGCTTTCGCCAGCGGCTCCGCCTTCAGCGCGGTGAAGCCCCGGCTGGCCAGCACCTTCAATCCCTGTGTCAGCCAATCGTCGGCCGAGAGCTGATCGGTCATGTCGTCACCATGAGACGACCATACACAGCTGTATTGACGACCGCCAGGGCTTCGTGCATTGTCCATACATAACTGTATGGAGGCGTGCCATGCGCGATGCGCTGCTCGTGACCGCGGGGCTGATGGCGATCACCGTCGCCGTGATCCACGGCGTGCTCGGCGAGACGACGGTTTTCGCGCGTGCCACCATCTCGCCGGAGCGGCTGCGAACCCTGCTGCGGCTGGTCTGGCAGACTGGCACGGTGGCGTGGATCGGCTGTGGCGTGCTGCTCGCCGTCGCCCCGCAAATGGCGTCGGAGTCGGCGCGGCATTGGACGGTGACCACGGTCATCGTCGTGTTCGCTTTCGCCGCAGGCGCCAATGCGCTCGCGACGCGCGGGCGGCATTTCGGCTGGGTCATGCTCGCCGGCGTAGTCAGTCTCGCCATCGCCGGCTACTGACGCGGCGAATCCCGGTCCACCGCAGCGCCGCCACGTACCCGGCGAGAGGAAGGCATCGCGACGCTCCGTAACCGCCGCGTCGCCTCAACTGCTGTTCGGCCGCACTCCGTTCACCGCGAGGCCACTGCCACGACACATTCGCCAAGAATGGTTCCAACTTAGAAGGAGTCTCTTTGCAGACACGGCGACGAGCCGCTTAGCTGTTCGTCGTCGCGAACGGGTGCCCGGCGTCGACATCGATCCGGGCGCACAACCGTTCTCCGATTTGCTTGTCTGGATAGGAGAGGGGACGGATCGATGTTGGTCGACGTGGTGCGGAAGTTGGTCGTCGTAGGTGGAAGCGTCGGCATGCTGTTGATGGCAGCGCAGGCGCACGCCGGGGGATCGAGCGAGATCTGCCTCACCTATGCCAACGGTCAATTCGAGCCCAAGGAGCCGACCGTTCCCGCGGACGCGCCGCTGACCATCCGCGTCCGGAACATGGAGGGCAAGGCCATCGAGTTCGAGAGCGAGACCTTGAAGGTCGAGAAGGTGATCGCGGCCAACAGCGAGGCGGTGCTCAACGTCCGCGCCATGAAGTCCGGGCGCTACGAGTTCTATAACGACTTCAACGAAAAGGCCCGCGGCTTCGTCAACGTCCAATAGGTCCAGATCCCATGCTCGCCGCCCTGATCATCGTCTTCCGCGAAGTGTTCGAAGCCGGCCTGATCGTCGGTATCGTGCTTGCCGTCACCAGCGCGGTTCCGCATCGCCTGCGCTGGATCGGCGCAGGGCTGTTTGCCGGCCTGGTCGGCGCATGCATCGTCGCGGCGTTCGCGGGAACGTTGACGCAGCTATTTGAAGGCATGGGGCAGGAATTGTTCAATGCGGGGATCCTGTCGGCTGCCGTGATCATGCTGACCTGGCACAATGTCTGGATGGCCCGGCACGGCCGCGAGATGAGCACCGAGCTGCGGACGATGGGCCAAGCGGTGGCCGAAGGCGCCAAGCCGCTGGTCGCGCTGGCGACCGTGATCGCCATCGCCGTGTTGCGCGAGGGCAGCGAGGTCGCGCTGTTTCTCTATGGGGTGGCGGCCTCCGGCGACGGCAGCGGGCGGGCGTTACTCGGTGGCGGCGTCCTTGGCCTGCTGCTCGGCGTTGCCGTCTGTCTCGCGACCTATCTCGGCCTGATGCGCATCCCGCCGCGCGCGCTGTTCAAGACCACCACCGTGCTGATCACCCTGCTGTCGGCGGGAATGGCCGCGCAGGCGGTGTTCTTTCTCGCCCGCGCCAACTGGCTGACAACGTTCGACCATGTGGTGTGGGATTCGAGCGCGGTTCTGCCCGAGCGTGGCGTCGCCGGGCGGACGCTCAAGGCTCTGATCGGCTATACGGATCAGCCTACCGCGATGCAGCTCGCAGTCTACATCGGGGTGATCGTCACCACCATCGCACTGATGCGCCTGACGGCGGCCCCGCCAGCGCCGCGCGCGGCTCCCGCCGAGTGATCATTGCAGCGGCGGATCGCCCGAGGTCCGCTTCTTGGCGAGATCCATCTCGGTCACGGCGATGAGGATTTCGGCGCGGGTCTTCAGGTCCGGCGCCTCGAGCATCGCCTGCTTCTCCGCCGGACCATAGGGCGACATCATCGCCAGCGCGTTCACGAGCGCTTCGTTCGGCGCCGCTTCGATGCCGGCCCAGTCGACCTTGAGATTGTTCGCCTTGAGGAAGTCGGTGAGAACCGCGAGCAGCGCTTCGCGGTCCACCGCGTCTTCACCCTTGCGCGCCGTGAAATCATCGACGAACGGGAAATAATCGACCTTGCACTGCCGATAGGGCGTGAGCACCGTCATTTCCTCGACCACCTTGAAACGGGACACGCCGGTGAGCTCAAGGATGTAGCGGCCATCGCCGGACTCGGCGAGCTGCGTGATCCGGCCGACGCAGCCGACCTTGAACAGCACCGGGCGCTCCTCGCTGGAGGAGTGCGTGACGTCGGGCTGGATCATGCCGATGAGCCGATGGCCGTCACGAAGCGCATCGTCGACCATCGCGAGATAACGCGGCTCGAAGATGTTGAGCGGCATTTGGCCGCGCGGCAGCAGCAAGGCTCCCGCCAACGGAAACACCGGAACGATCTCCGGCAGCTCGGCGGGACCGCGATATTCGGCATTGATCGGCATGCGATACCTCGTGTCCGCTGGAACGAGCGCGCGTCCCGTCCAGCCGGGTTACGAAAACAGGATCGTCGACAGCCGCTTGCGGCCCTCGATGGTGGCCTCGTCGGCGCCGCCCCAGGCTTCGAAGAACTGCACGAGCTGCTTACGCGCGCCGTCTTCGTTCCATTTGCGGTCACGCTTCACGATCTCGAGCAGCTGGTCGGTGGCTTCCTTCCGCTTGCCCGCGGCGTTCAGTGCGGTCGCCAGGTCAAAACGCGCCTGGTGGTCGAGCGGATTGGCGGCGACCTTCTGTTCGAGCTCGCCGACCGGCCCGAGCGACTGGGCCTGCTCTGCCAGATCGATCGCGGCCTGCACGGCGGAGACCGCCGAATCGCTGCGCTTGGAGTCCGGGACCATCGCAAGCGTCTGCTTGGCCTCGTTGATCGCGCCGAGCTCGACCTGGCACTTCGCAAGCCCGGCGATCGCGGGGATGTTGGCGGCATCGATCGCGAGCACCTCGGCATAGATCTCAGCCGCGCCGGCCGCATCGCCTTCAGCGAGAACCGCTTCGGCTTCCTTGAGGATTTCGGCGATGTCGGGCTCGCCGGCGCCGGGAACGCCCTTGGTGATCTTTTCGATGAAGGCGGCGACCTGGCTCTCGGGCACCGCACCCATGAAGCCATCGGCGGGTCGTCCGCCGACGAACGCGATCACGGCCGGAATCGACTGGATTCCCATCTGGCCGGGAATGGCCGGATGCTCGTCGATGTTCATCTTGACCAGCTTGACCTTGCCCTTGGCGGCCTTGACGGCTTTTTCCAGGATGGGCGTCAGCTGCTTGCACGGTCCGCACCACGGCGCCCAGAAGTCGATGAGGACCGGCTGCCGCTTCGATTCCTCGATGACGTCCTTCACGAAGCTCTGCGTCGTGGTGTCCTTGATCAGATCCGGCACCTGCGGCGCCGGTCCGCCGCCCTGCTCAACAATGGTCACGGGGTCCCTCGTCCGAAAAATTCCGATGGACGGCGACCGGGAACCGGCCGCCGCCGCGCCTCAATACACGTTTTCTCTCACTTTAAGTGGCGGTCCAGCTGGAAATTTCAATCAGCGCCCATCGCGGCCCGGTGATGGGCAGGTTTGGGCCCGGTTCGGCCGGCCCCGACCGCAAAAATTTGAACGTCGTCGGCGTACGAAACCTGTCGCAGACCTGTTGCATTCGTCCGCGGCATTTGGCATAGGTCTGCCCGTCGCTGGCGGCCACGCCGCCAAGGCGTCACGGATGCGGGTGTAGCTCAGTGGTAGAGCACGACCTTGCCAAGGTCGGGGTCGAGGGTTCGAACCCCTTCGCCCGCTCCAAAAATTCCGCTCCGTTCCCCTCTCGCCTTATGCCTCATCATTTCGTCGGCGGGGATTTGTCCCAGGCCGCGAGCGCGTCGGCGAATACCCGATCTCCACTGGGACCTTTGCCGATTGCGAGGATGCCGCGGCGCTGGTTCGCATAGACGACCGGGATGTCGAACCATTCGCGCCGTGCGAGCAGCTCCTCGTTGCGCGCGCGATCGGCCTCGACGTTGGACAAGCCCACCAGGAACGAATCTTCGGTGATCTTGACGGAAAGCCCGGCAAGCGGCGTCCCGCGCGAATTCTCATCCGCCTTCATCAGCATTCCTGGGACGCTGCTGATGCCGCCACCGACGAAATCGGCAGCGGGCCTGAATGTGAGCTCGGCGACATGGCTGGCCGGCAGGCTGGGATCGTCGTTGCGGCGCAACTGCAGGCTGACCTTCAGTTTGCGCTCGGGAATGTCGATCTCGCCACGGATCACCGGCGTGGGCCGTCCCGATTGTGCGTTCTTGACCGTCTCCGTCCGCCAGGTGACCGAGCCGGAATAGCGCTTACCCTTGGGGTCGGAGAGATCCTCATCATACAGCACGGCAAGTCCGGGCGTCCGCGCATCTGCCGCGTCGGACGATGCGGTCGGGCTCGAAACGGGAGCGCTGCTCCGGGCGGCGGCGGGGCCAGCGGGCTGCGCTGGCTTCGCCGCAGCGGCGCTCAGTTGAGCGCCGCCGTCGATCGACGTGAACATCACGAGCGGCTGCTGCGCTCCGCCCGTGGCACGCTCCACCGCCGCATTGGTCTGGTTGAAGGTCTCGATCAGGCGTTGGCCTGGCTGCTGCAGCGCCTCTGCAAGGGCGGCGGCGAACACGCCGTGACCGTCCGGGCCGCGCTGTCCCGCCGTCCCGGCCTGTGCGGCAAAGGAGATCACGGTCCGTGCGGAAACGTCGACCGGGACGAGGCCGGCGGCAAGACCGGCGATGCCGCGCCCGGCGAACGGATTGGAGCGGAAGGCGTCGAGAATGATCACGTTCTGCCGGGGGCTCGATCCGCCCAGCTCGCGCAAAATCGCAGTCAGGTCGCGCAGCTCGGTCTTGAGATCCGCAGCTGTCGCCGGCGCCGCGTCGACCGGGACGAGATAATCGGCGCCGCCCAGGTTGAGCCCATAGCCGGCATAATAGATGAGCGCGACGTCGGCGTCGGCGATCCGGCCCTTGAACTCGGCAAGCGCGCGATCGAAACTTCGCCTGTCGAGGTCGATCTGCGCGGCACCGCCGCTCAGGGTGAAGCCGAGTCGCGACAGGCTGTCGGCGATCAGCCGGGCATCCGCCGCCGGCTCGTCCAGCAGCGGTGCGTGCTCGTGGATGGCGTTGCCGATCACCAGCGCCACCCGCTTGTCGGCGGCAGCGGGCCCGGTCGAGATCAGGATCGCGCCGACGACAAGGATGGTTGCAGACAGCAGCTGTCCAACTCGGCCGATCACCCGACGCATGCCAACGATCTCCTGTCACCCGATCTGCTCGTGCGACGATTTTACCGCGTTTCGAACAAAGCGGGAACAAGAATCGTGGCAGGAAAGAGAAATTGCCGTGGGCTGTCGGCGGCCTAGACGACCACCGGCGTGCGCACCCGGCCGGCATCGCCGAACACGCGGAGATAACGGGCGATCTCGGCGGGATCGCCGGTCGCCTTCTCCGGGTTGTCGGACAGCTTCACGGCGGGGTGCCCGTCTGCCGACGTCACCTTGCAGACCAGCGAGATCGGATCGAGGTCGACCGAGCCGTCCGGCGAGCAGCCGACGAAATCGTTGGTCAGGTTGGTGCCCCAGCCGAACGACAGCCGCACCTGGTCGGAGAACCGATGATGGATCTGCTCGATCGATTCGACGTCCATCGCGTCGGAGAACACGAGCAGCTTCTGCTTGGGATCGCGCCCCTTCGATTTCCACCAGGCGATGATCTCCTCGCCGGCCTGGATCGGTGGCGCGCTGTCGGGACGGAAGCCGGTCCAGTCGGCGACCCAGTCGGGTGCGTCGCGCAGGAAGGCCTTGGTGCCGAATGCGTCGGGCAGCGCGATCAGCAGGTTGCCTGCGTAGGTCTGCCGCCACTGGTCGAGAATGCGATAGGGCGCGAAGCGCAGCTCGTCATCGTCCTTGGCGAGCGCCGCTGCCACCATCGGCAGCTCGTGGGCGTTGGTGCCGATAGCCTCGAGGTCGTTGTCCATCGCCAGCAGCACGTTGGAGGTGCCGGTGAACGACGGGCCGAGACCTTCCTTGACGGCCTCGACGCACCAGCGCTGCCACAGGAAGCCGTGGCGGCGGCGGGTGCCGAAATCCGACAGCCGCAGCCCCTCGAGCTTGCGCAGCCGCTCCACCTTGGCCCACAGCTTGGCCTTGGCGCGGGCGAACAGCACGTCGAGCGCGAACCGGCCCTGGCCCTTCATGGCCTGGCGCGAGCGCAGCTCGTTGACGATCGCGAGCGCCGGGATCTCCCACATCGTGGTGTGGGTCCAGGGCCCGTGGAAATGCAGCTCGTACTGGCCGTCGGACTTGCGCAGCTCGTATTCGGGCAGGCGGAAATTGGCGAGCCAGGCGATGAACTCCGGCGAGAACATGTGGGTCTTGCCGTAGAAGGTGTTGCCGGCCAGCCAGATCAGCTCCTTCTTGGCGAAGCGGATGGTGCGGGCGTGGTCGAGCTGGGCGCGCAATTCGCCCTCGTCGATGACGTCGCCGAGCCGCACCCGCCGGGTCCGGTTGATGACCGAGAAGGTCACCTGCTGACTCGGGTAGAACTCCCGAATCATCTGCAGCATCAACAACTTGTAAAAGTCGGTGTCGAGCAGGCTGCGCACGATCGGGTCGAGGCGCCAACCGTGATTATAGGTTCTGCTCGCGATGTCTGTGATTGTCATGTGACCGTTTTACAGCGCTGGCCGCAAACCCGCCACTGGGCTTGTCGGAGGAGGCCCTCGTGGCGCGGCGGCATCCTTGCTCGGGGGTCGTGGCGGCGATTAGCGCGCCAGGAGCGGCACGCCGGGATCGAACGCCAGCACCGCTTCGGCCCATTTCGCGACGCGGAGCACGTGGAGGTCGTTGCGATAGGGGCCGGCGATCTGCACGCCCAGTGGCAGGCCGTTGTTGCCGAACCCGGCCGGCAAGGAGATGGCCGGCGCTCCGACGAAGGTCCAAGGGGCGCAATATTCGGCGTCCCCGGTCCAATCCAGGCCGCGCGGCGCTTCGCCGAAGGCTGGCAAGGTGAGCACTGCGTCGAAGCCGTCGAGCTCAGCGGCGAGCGCCTTCTGCCTGAGGGCTTGGGCCGCCTTCGCGGCGAGATATTCCATGGCCGTCTTGCTTCGCCCGCTCTCGACGTGGCCCTTCATGACCTCGCTGACCCGGTCGGGATAGCGCGCGATCAGATCGGAGAAGATCGTGGTCGCCTCGCTGAGCATGATCGTGGTGATCGCATCCCAGTTCACCGCGTCGAGCTCTCTCAGTTCGATCTCGTCGATCGTCGCGCCGGCGCTGCGCAGCTTGTCGACGACCGATTCGAACACCGCCTTCTGCTCGGCCTCGGCGCGCTCCCATTTGGCGAAGCGCACCACCGCAAGCCGTGGCGTGCGGAGCGTCGTGGGGCCGTGGTCGATGTCGACGGTGAAGCCCGGCAGCGGCCGGCCGTGGCGATCATCGGCGCTGGTGCCGGCCAGCAGAGAGAGGGCCAAGGCCACGTCGTCGACGCGGCGGGCGAAGAAGCCGACATGGTCGAGCGACGGGCTGAGGGGATGCACGCCGACGCGTGGAATCGCGCCGAAGCTCGGCTTGAAGCCGACGACGCCGTTGAAGGCCGCCGGTCGGATCACCGAGCCGAGTGTCTGCGTGCCCAGCGCCAGCGGGACCAGGCCGGCCGCAACGGCCGCGGCCGATCCGGACGATGAGCCGCCCGGCGTGTGCTCGGGGTTCCATGGATTGACGGTCGGACCTGGATGACGCCAGGCGAATTCGGTGGAGACCGTCTTGCCGAAGATGGTTGCGCCGAGATTGCGCAGTCGCTCGACCACCCAGGCGTCCGCATCCGGCACGTGATCGCGGTAGATCTGCGAGCCGTTGGTGGTCGGCATGTCCGAGGTGGCGATGATATCCTTGATGGCGACGGGAATTCCACCGAGCGGGCCGGTCTTTGGAGCGACATCCCGCGGCAGATATTCGAATGCTTTCAGCCGCGGTTCGATTGCCTGCGTCTTCTTCAGGCAATCTTCGCCATAGGCGGTGGCCGCTGTCGGATCGGCTGCAAACCGTCGCAGCAGCTCGAGAACGCCGGCACCGGCCTTCGGCGTGGACACAGGGAAACGCTCGGACATTCATCGATCCTGTCGACTTGATCTCATTGCCGCGCGGTGAACGGTCGCAGCCGGTTGTTCCGATCCTATCGGGTGTTCAAGCGCGCGCCAATCGTCGGGCCGATCGGAGCATATGAATACAGCGCATGGCGGCAGGCCCGTGCCGCGTGGCGGACAATCGCCGATGCGGCGCAGGCGTGAGCATGGGCATGCGCATCCAGTATGAGATGAGTGGAACGGCATCTCTTGAGCCTCGCGCGAACCTGGCAGCAATCCGCTTCTCACCCGCTCAGGATGTGCTACCATTTTCGCGCAGGACCACTGGTGTGGTCGGCCAAAGGACGTCTTCAGATACGTTCCGAATAGTAGACGCAGCCACATGAGCTGCCTCATGGGAGTGAAGCGATGACATCGGCTTTTCACCGAAGCATTCTTGCGCTTGCAACAATCAGTCTTCTCGCCGGCACCAGCATCGCCGGCGCGCAGCAGCAATCCGATCAGGGCAAGGGCCTGAAGAAATACGAATCAGGCACCAAGGAGTTCTGGACGCATCCGCCGGACGACTGGTTCCTCGGTGACGAGACCGAGGCGCAGAAGGGGCTGGCGCCGCCATCGGGCCCGCCGACCGGCGCCTCCGATGCCGAGCTTGCGAAGATCGTCAAGCAAGTGAAGCTGCCCGACGGCTTCAAGATGGAAGTCTGGGCGTCGGGCGTGCTCGCCGCGCGGCAGATGGCGTGGGGCGACAAGGGCACGCTGTTCGTCGGCTCGTTCGGACTCGGCAACGTCTATGCGATCAGCGACAAGGGCGGCAAGCGCGAGGTCAAGACGGTCCTCAAGGGCTTGAACATGCCGACCGGCCTTGCCTTCCAGGACGGCAATCTCTACGTCATCGCCGTCGACAAGCTGATCAAATACGAGAATGCCGAGGCCAATCTCGACAATCTCGGCCAGGGCAAGGTCGTCTATGACGACATGCCGTCCTATGCGGCGCATGGCTGGAAATACATCGCGGTCGACAAGGAGGGCTGGTTCTATATTCCCTTCGGCCCGCCCTTCAACATCGGCATTCCGCCGACATCGGTGTCGCAGATCCGCCGCGTCGATCCACGCACCGGCAATGCCGAGATCTGGGCGCTCGGCGTCCGCAACAGCGTCGGCGGCGACGTCGATCCGCGCACCGGCCGCTACTGGTTCACCGAGAACGCGCGCGACTGGGTCAGCGATGAACTGCCGAGCGACAAGCTCAACATGATCTCGAAGATCGGCGAGCATTTCGGCTATCCCTATTGCCATCAGGGTGACATGCCGGATCCGAAATTCGCGATGGGTCACAAGTGCTCGGAGTTCACGCCGCCGGTGCTGAACCTCGGTGCGCACGTGGCGCCGCTCGGCATGAAGTTCTACACCGGTGACCAGTTCCCGGCGGAGTACAAGAACAACATCCTGATCGCCGAGCACGGCTCCTGGAACCGGCACAAGTACCAGGGTGCGCGGATCATGCGCGTCATCGTCGGTCCCGACGGCAAGGACGCCAAGCAGGAGGTGTTCGCCTCCGGCTGGCTCGAAGGCGACCAGGGCTATCTCGGCCGCCCCGACGACATCATCCTCGCCAAGGATGGCTCGATCCTGGTGGCGGACGACTGGGCCGGCGCGATCTATCGCATCAGCTACGAGAAGAAATGAGCTCGTCGTGAAAGCGGGGCTGCGCGCTGCCTTACGGCGGCCGCAGCCCCAGCTATTTTGATAGTCGCGCGTTGACCGGGGGCGAGGTACCGCTCATCGACCGAAGGCCGGTCCGCGCGCCATAGCAATGATGGGAGCGAGAACCCCCGCGATGACTCCAGGGACCTCCAGAATGTGCCAGGCAGCAGCGGCCGCGCTGACGCTCTTGCTCGTGCTTGCGGCGCGTCCGGCCTCCGCGGCCGATCTCGAGGCGGGCAAGGCCAAGGCCGAGCTCTGCGCCGGCTGTCACGGCGAGAACGGCATCTCGCAGACCGAGAACATTCCTTCGCTCGCCGGCCAGCAGGATCAGTTCATCCAGTGGCAGCTCGTGTTCTTCCGCGCCGGCACACGCAAGAACGAGGCGATGAAGCCGATCGTCGATCAGCTCACCAACGAGGATATCCGTAATCTCGGCGCCTATTTCGCCTCGCTGCAGCCGGCCAAGGCGCCGCCCGACAATGATCCGGATCTGTCGGCCAAAGGCGCGCAAGCCGCCGCCGGCCGCCGCTGCGCCTCGTGCCATCTCGACAGCTATGCCGGCACCAAGGGCGTGGCGCGGCTCGCCGGCCAGCGCGAGGAATATCTCGTCAAGGCGCTGCACGACTACAAGAGCGGCCAGCGCGTCGGCGGCAGCCAGGCGGCGATGACGGATGTTGCCTATCCGCTGAGCGACGAGGAGATCACCGCGCTCGCGCATTATCTGGCGCATCTGTAGCTGGGACGTCGCCCAGATCACAATTGTCGTCCCGGCCTCGTGCCGGGACCCATACCGCGGAAGCTATCGAGGGACGTCGGTGAGACTGGCCTGCTTCACTACGGACGGTGGCTATGGGTCCCGGCGCGAGGCCGGGACGACATCGGAGTCTGTGGCGCCATCGTGCCTGACCAACGGTTCGGCGAACACCGAGGCGACACCAAGAGCTACTTGTCCCGCTGTGCCTCATAGACCTTGAGCTGGGTATAGGCGATGCGCAGCCGTGGCACCGGGACCTTGGCGGCATCGGCGCGGGCGACGAGATCGCCGATGACGTGATCGGCCTCGACCGGCAGGCCGGCGCGGAGATCGCGGAACATCGAGGCGGTCATCGGTGATCCCTCCGCCGTGAGCATGCCGGAGACACGCTGGAAGAAGGCGCCAGCCGGAGGGTAGCCGGCGGCCGCAGCGGTGGCGCTGCATTCGTCGAGCATGCCGAGCAGGAAATCCTTGCCGCCCGGCGCGGTCAGGATCACGCCGACCGGCCCGCGCATCAAGGTGGTCGACGCGGCGAGCGAGGACAGGAACACCCACTTCTCCCACATGTCCTGCATGATGTTCTCGCTGGCCGACGCATTGAAATTGCCGCGCTGGAAGATCTCGAAGATCGCGCGGACGCGCTCCGACGATCCGCCGTCGCGCTCGCCGAAGCTCAGCGACTGCATCGGCTGCAGCTGCACCACCTCGCGCTGCTCGTTCAATGTCGCGGCGATGGCGCAGAGCCCGCCGAGCACGCGCGCGCGCCCGAACCTGGCGTCGAGCACGTCGAGGTGCTTCATGCCGTTGAGCATCGGAATGATCGCGGTGTCAGGTCCCACCGCCGGTGCAAACGAGCCGATCGCGTCGTCGAGATCGAAGGCCTTGCAGCTCAGCAGGACGACGTCGAAGTGCTGCTTCAAACCATCCGCCTGCACCGTCCGCGGATTGGGCAACGTGACGTCACCGGTCGGACTGCGGATCACGAGGCCGGCGCTGGCGAGTTCAGCCGCGCGCCGCGGGCGGACCAGGAACGTGACATCGGCTCCGGACTGCAGCAGCCGGCCGCCGAAATAGCCGCCGATGGCGCCGGCGCCGACGACGAGGATACGCATGGGGGTCTCTCCGTTAGCAAGGCTGCATCATGACGAAGCGCGTGGCGAATGACGAGTGGCGAATAGGGATGGCCACCATTCGCTACTCGCCACTCCCTATCGCCCCTACCACTTCTCGCCAAACGGCCGGATCTCCATTTCGAAGGTCCAGGCGCTCTTCGGCTGCTGGTAGAGCTGCCAATAGGCGCCGGCAACCGAGGACGGCGGCATCAGCAGGTCCGGATTGTCCAGCGCCTCCTCGCCCCAGAGCTGGGCGCGGCGCTCGCGCACCCAGGCGGTGTCGACGCCGGAATCGATGATCAGATGAGCGACATGGATGTTCTGCGGCATCAGTTCGCGCGCCATCGCCTGCGCCACCGCGCGCAGGCCGAACTTGGCGGAGGCGAAGGCCGCGAAGCCGGCGCCGCCGCGCAGCGACGCGGTCGCGCCGGTGAAGAAGATCTTGCCGCCGCCGCGCGGCAGCATCAGCCGGGCGGCCTCGCGGCCGGTGACGAAGCCGGCCCAGCACGCCATCTCCCAGACCTTGCGGAACACGCGGTCGGTGGTCTCCAGGATCGGGAAATTGACGTTGGCGCCGACATTGAAGATCACGACCTCCAGCGGCGCATGCTTGTCGGCGTCGTTGAGGAAGGCGGTGGTCTCGTCCTCCTTGCGGGCATCGAGCGCGCGCGCCACGATCCGCCCGCCGGCGCTCTCGACCTCCGCGACCAGCGGCGCGAGCTTGTCGCCATTGCGGCGGCCGGCGAACACCGTGAAGCCTTCGGACGCGAACTTCTTGACGATCTCGGCGCCGATGTAGTCGCCGGCCCCGACGACCGCGACGGTGGCGTTGCGCTGCTGCATGCTTGGTCTCCGTTCTCCCGAGGCGTCATTGCGAGGAGCGAAGCGACGAAGCCATCCAGTCCTTCGTCGTGGCTCTGGATCGCTTCGCTCGCGATGACGGCGATTACCTGCCTAGGATGTAGTCCTCGACGTCGCGCAGCTGTTCCTTGCCGAAGAACATCTCGTTGCCGACGAAAAAGGTCGGCGAACCGAATGCGCCGCGCTCGACGGCGCGCTGGGTGTTCTCCACGAGCTTCGCCTTGACCTCGGGCTCCTGGGCGCGGGCGAACAGCCTGGCCCCGTCGAGCCCGGACGATGTGATCGCGGCGATCGCGATCTCGGGATCGTCCATCTTCTTCGGCTCGCGCCACATGTGGTGGAACGCCGCGTCGACATAGGCCTCGAACACGCCCTCGAGCTGGGCGGCGATGGCCGCGCGCATCAAGTTCAGCGTATTCACCGGGAAGTACGGATTCCAGACCCAGGGCTGCACGTGGTAGCGCTTGAGGAAGCGCTGCGTCTCGACCTCGTGGAACTCACGCTTGTTCTTGATGCCGGCGAGCGACTCGGCGGGCGACTTGTTGTTGGTCGCCTTGAAGATGCCGCCGAGCAGCACCGGGACATAGTAGAACTGGACGCCGATCCGCTTCACGATCGCCGGGATCGCCTCGTGGCTCAGATAGGCGTTGGGACTGCCGAAGTCGAACATGAATTCTGGCGCTGGACGGCTCATGGGCGGTCTCCTCGGTTTTTCGCATTGTGGTCCAGCGCAGCAGCCCCGTCCAGGGTTTTATGACGGTCATCATATTCCAGCGGCCGGAAGACGCCGGTGGTGCGTCAGATCATCCGGCGCACCGTCCGCTTGCGCCATACCAGGAGATAATAGCTCATCTGCAGCAGCATCATCGCGGCGAACGTGATGGGATAGGCGAGCCAGACGCCGTCGAGCCCGATGCTGCGGCTGAGCCAGGTGGCGGCGGGCACCTCGATCGCGGCGATCGCAAACGCCGAGATCGCCAGCGGCATCCACACCGTCCCGGAGGCGCGCATCGCCGACGAGAACGTGATGGACATGCCGAACAGCACGGAGCTCCACAGCACGATATGCAGCGAATGCTGCGCCACCTCGATGACGGCAGGGTCGGTGATGAAGAAACCCATCAGCACCCGTGAGAACAGATAGCCGATCGCGACCAGGCCGCCGGTCAGCACCACGTTCATCTCGATGCCCGTCCGCACGATGTCGCCGATCTGCTCGGCCTGCCCGCGGCCGATCGCCTGGGCGCCGAAGATCGAGACCGAGATCGCGATCGACAGCGCCGGAAACTGCACATAGCCCAGCACCTGGTTGACCGCGCCATAGGCCGCCGTCGCGTCCGAGCCGAAGCCGTTGACGAGGCCGATCAGCACCATCTCGGCCAAGGACATCACGATCATGCCGATCGCGGCGGGGATGCCGAGCCGCAGCACCGCCCGCAGCAGCTTCGGATCAGGCAGCATGCCCTGCAGGAAGGCCGCATCGATCGCCAGCGGATGCTTGCGCCGGCGCAGATGAACGTGGAGCCAGGCCAGCGTGGTCAGGGTCGAGATCGCCGACGCCCAGGCGGCGCTGGCGACGCCGAGGACGGGCGCGCCGAGCCAGCCGCGGATGAAGACCGGGGTGAGCACCAGTCCGAGCGTCGTCGATGCGGCGAGCGAGGCCAGCGGCGTCACGGTGTCGCCGACGCCGCGCATCTGCGACGACAGCAGGATGTAGGCGAAGGTCAGCGGCATCGTGATCATCATGATGCGGGCATAGCCCGCGGCGGCATCGAGGATGTTGGCGGGCGTGGCGAGCGCGGTCAGCAATTCGCGGCTGAACAGGCCGCCGAGCACCGCGATCAGGCCGCCGAGCAGCAGCGCAATGGTCAGCGTCGTGCCGGCGACCTGCTTCACCTTGGCGGGCTCGCCGGCGCCCCAGGCCTGTCCGATCAGAACGCCGGCGCCCGAGCCGAGGCCCATGACGAAGGAGACGAAGAAGAACATCGCCGGGAAGAACACCGAGACCGCGGCGAGCGCATCGACGCCGATCATCTGGCCGAGATAGACATTGTTGATGGTGCCGAACAGGGATTGCAGCGTGTTGCTCAGCATCATCGGAACGACGAACATCAGGAACGGCTTGCGCAGCGAGGCGGTTGGCGGCGACACGGCATGGTTCTCCGTCGACCGCTCTTCATTCGGAGCACGGTCGCGTTGCGAGGAATTGGAATGAGAGCGGCCGCGAACGGCCGCTCTCGCTGGCTGTTGAAATCAGCCGATCTCAATCGGCCCTGTGGCGATTTGCGAGCGCCACCGCATGGTCGCGGATGTCGGCCGGCCAGTCCGCGATCAGCGCGGCGAAGCGGCCGAGATCGCCGGCGAACAGCGCTCGGGAGGCCTCCTCGAATTGCGGCAGGTTGCTGCCGATCCCCGACATGAAGTGATAGGCCGCGTCACGCGCCTCGCGGGCGCGATCGGTGTCGCCGCTGGCGCGGCGGGCGTCGTGGACCAGCTTGCGCAGTGCCACCGAGGCGCCGCCCGGCTGCGCGTTCAGCCAGTCCCAGTGCTGCGGCAGCAAGGTGACCTCGCGGGCCACGACCCCGAGCTTCGGCCGGCCGCGGCCGCGCGGCCCGCTCGGCGGCTGGTCTGCGACCGCGCCGGCGTCGACCGGCAGGCGCGCCAGGATCTCCCGGTCGCTGCCGCGCAGATCGATGTCGATCGGCTGCCCGGTGCGGTCGTTGAAGATCACGATCGGCTCGGTGTTCGGCGCGGCGTGTTTCAGCACCAGCGCCACCTTGGGCAGCGGCCCGGCAGCAACCCGGGTCTGGCCGGCAAACGCGGTGAAAGTGTCCATGGCTTGGTCCCCGTGATGCGCCTAATAAGACCCGGGTGAAATTAAAGTCAATATTACCCGGATAATTATTGTGGCCGCCTCCAGTGCCGAGGACGCCTCGCCGAACCCGTCCTGTCCTGCTACGGAACGGCGCCCGCCACCCGATCCGTCCCTGGGAACCCCATGCTGACCGTTCACCACCTCAACAATTCCCGCTCGCAACGCGTGCTCTGGCTGCTCGAGGAGCTCGGCGTGCCCTACGAGATCATTCGCTACGAGCGCCAGCCGGACATGCGCGCGCCCAAGGAGCTGCGCGCCATCCATCCGCTCGGCAAGTCGCCCGTGATCACCGACGACGGCAACACGGTCGCGGAGTCCGGCGCGATCGTCGAATATCTGATCGAGACCTATGGCGAGGGACGGCTGATCCCGCCGCCGAAGACGCCGGAGCGGCTGCGCTATTCGTATTGGCTGCACTACGCCGAGGGCTCGGCGATGCCGCTGCTGCTGCTGAAGCTGCTGTTCAACATCATGCCGAAGCGCGCGCCGGCGTTGCTCCGTCCGATCGTGCGCAAGGTGTCGAACCAGGCCTTGAGCACGCTGGTCAATCCGCAATTGAAGCAGCACATGGCGTTCTGGGAAAGCGAGCTGCAGAAGAGCGAGTGGTTTGCGGGCGATTCGTTCACCGCGGCCGACATCCAGATGAGCTTCCCGCTGCAGGCGGCGGCATCGCGCGGCGGCCTGGAGCAGGGCCATCCGCGGGCGATGGATTTCCTCGCCCGCATCGAGGCACGGCCGGCCTACAAGATCGCGCTGGAGAAGGGCGGGCCCTACGAGGTCGGCCGCTGACCGCTATTTGGCGGCCGTCGCCGGCGCCGCGGTCGCCGCAATCACCTCGCGCACCAGCCGGGCGACGCCTTTGATGTCCCCGTCCGGATCCACGGAATCGCCAAGCCGGAGCACCACCATGCGCTGGCTCGGCATGATCACGAGCCGCTGGCCGAGCAGGCCGAAGGCGAAGAACGCGTCGGCCGGGATGCCGGCGCGCGCCCGTCCCAGCGCGTGAAAATGCTGGCTGCGGTTCGTCCACAGTCCCGCGCCATAGTCGGTGTCCAGCGTCGCGGTCGCCGACATCGCCACCCAGCCCTCGGGCAGGATGCGCTTGTCCCCGGCGACGCCGTCACCGAGATAGAGCAGCCCCAGCTTCGCCCAGTCGCGCGCGCTCGCCAGCATGTTGCCGTAACCTTGCAGCGTGCCGGTGCCGTCGAACTGCAGCGTCGCGCTGCGCATGCCGAGCGGATGGAACAGCTCGCGCCACGCGAGTTCGATCGCCTGCTCGGGACCGCCGGCGGCATCGCGGATGATGCGTGCCAGGATCTGGGTGCTCGCGCTCGAATAGGCCCAGCGCTGGCCGGGCGGCGCGATCAGCGGCGCATGCACCGCGAACGCCGCCATGTCGCGGTGGATGTCCATCTGGCTCGACGGGTCGAAGCCGGAATTGGTCTCGTCCAGCGCCAGGCCTGATGTCATGCGCATCAACTGCTCGATGGTGATGTCGTGGCGCGGATCTCCGGCTTCTCGCCATTCCGCGACCGGCGCCGGGACCGACGGGCTCAGTCTGCCCTGCCGGGTGAGGATGCCCAGCAGCGCATTGGTGACCGTCTTGGTCATCGAGAAGCCCAGGAGCGGCGTATCGACGCCGATGTTCGGCGCATAGCGCTCCGCGATCAGGCGACCGTCCTTGACGACGACGACCGCCTTGGTGCGGCGGAACGGCGGGTTGGCCGGCTCCTCGAAGGCGTGATCGAGCGCTGCCTTCAGCGCGGGATCGCTGGGCTCCACCGCCGTGTTGTCCGCCAAGTCGGGCAACGCGGGAGCGGGCGCCGCGGCACGCAGCGCAGCGACGTCGGTGTGAGGCACGTAAGGCGGCTTCTGGCCCTGGAGCGTCACGCAACCGAGACCGTCATGATACGTGGCCCGGGTGGCGTGCAGGCCGAGCAGCGACGCCTCCGCCATGCGCATGTCGGGCTCCACCCGGTAGCGCATCACCGCCCGCAGCCGGCGCAGACCGGGCCGTTCCATGGTCTCCGCAAACACCGTTTGCGGATCGAAGCCGGAGACGTAGGTCTTGGCGCAGATCATCTCGGCGACCGCGCTGGTCGCGACGCGCAGCGCCCGGTCAGGCCGATAGGTGAGCCACCCCGCCACCAGCAGGGCCGCGAACACCAGCAGACCGACCACGAATCTTCGCAAATGCACCAGAACGTCCGACACCGTCTCGCGGGCGAGCCTCGCTGCGCCCTGGTATGCTTCTAACGCGCCTCGGTCACCACGCCAACGGAGGGAAGCGGGTGCAGGGCCCCGCCGGGCGGCGGCAAATCGTCATCCGGGGCCGCGATGTCCGGCATCGCCTGGGAACCGGCGCCTCAGCGCCCGGCTGCGGTGGCGCCCTTGCTGCGCGGATCCGGCGCGCCGACGAATCCATCCGACGTCACCAGGATGGAGTTGGCCGAGGTCCGTCCCATCGGCTCCTCGAGCTTGTGACCTCGGGCGCGCAGACCGGCGAGCACGTCCTCGGCAAAACCCTTCTCGATTCGGACCTCGTCGGGCATCCATTGGTGATGCAGGCGAGGCGCGGTGACGGCCTGGCGGACGTCCATCCGATAGTCGAGCACGTTGACGATCACCAGCAGCACGGTCGAGATGATGCGGCTGCCGCCCGGCGAGCCGGTGACGAGCACGGGCTTGCCGTCCTTCAGCACGATGGTCGGCGACATCGACGACAGCGGCCGCTTGCCGGGGCCTGGCAGATTGGCCTCGAAGCCGACCAGGCCGAAGGCATTCGAGGCACCGGGCGCGGCGGTGAAATCGTCGAGCTCGTTGTTGAGCAGCACGCCGGTGCCCTCGGCGACGAGGCCGACGCCATAGGGGAAGTTCAGCGTGTAGGTGTTGCTGACGGCATTTCCGTCATTGTCGACGACCGAAAAATGCGTGGTGTTGCTGCCCTCCCGCAGCGGCGTGGTGTTGAGCACGTCGCCGGCGCTGGTGGCGTGGGCGGGATCGATCCCGGCGCGCTGGCGCGCGGCATAGTCCTTCGACAGCATCGCGCGCACCGGCGCGTCGACGAAGGCGGGGTCGCCGAGATAGCGCGCGCGGTCGGCATAGGCGCGCTTCATCGCCTCGATCAGCAGATGCAGCGAGGCGGGCGAGCCCTGCTTCAGCTCAGCGAGCGGAAAGCCCTCGAGGATGTTCAGCATCTCGATCAGCACGGTGCCGCCCGAGGACGGCAGCGGCATCGACACGATGTCATAGCCGCGATAGGTGCCGCGCACCGGCGTGCGCAGCACCGGCCGGTAGGCCTTGAGATCGTCCGCTGTCATGACGCCGCCGGCATCCTGGATCGCCTTGGCGAGCTGGTCGGCGACCGGCCCTTCATAAAATCCGCGCGGGCCCTGCTCGGCAATGGCGGTGAGCGTCGCCGCCAGATCGCGCTGGATCAGCCGGTCTCCTTCCCTCAGCACCGTGCCATCGGGACGGATGAAGATCGCGGCCGTCGATTTCCATTTTGCCAGCCGCGGCGCCATCATCGGCAGGGTGACGGCAACGTCGTCGGCGACGGGGATGCCGTCGCGCGCCAGCACGATCGCCGGATGCAGCACCTGCGCCAGCGTGAACTTGCCCGAGCCGTATTTCTCCAGCGCCAGCGCGAGACCTGCCACCGATCCGGGGACGCCGATCGACAGCGCCGAATCGCGCGACTTGACGTTGTCGGGCTTGCCATCGGCGCCGAGGAAGATGTCGCGCGTGATCGCGGCGGGACCGGTCTCGCGATAGTCGATCGCCACGTCCTCGTTGGTCCTGGCGATGTGGATGACCATGAAGCCGCCGCCGCCGATGTTGCCGGCAACGGGATAGGTGACGGCCATCGCAAAGCCGGTGGCAACGGCGGCATCGACCGCGTTGCCGCCCAGCGCAAGGATGCGCTGGCCGACTTCGGCCGCGATCCGCTCCTGCGCCACCACCATGCCATGTGCGGGCGACTGCGCCGGCGCGGTGATACCGGGGGGCTGCGGGATATCGAAGGTTTGCGAATCCAGCGCCCGCGCGGGCAGGCAGCCGGCCAGCAACAGCATGAAACCCGCAAGGAGCCGTCGTCGATCAATCGTGAACGTGGTCATCGCAATTCTGCCGTTGCTGACATCCGCCTGGGATCGTCAGATGTTATAGGGCCGCGTCGCCGGCGTAAAACGCAACGCCGTGATCGTCGCGAGATGCGACGCCGTGATTGCAGAGGATTTTCGAATGGCCGTCATCACGATCGAGACCTCTGGCCCTGCCGACGGCCGAATCTATCCCGGGCGCGCGGCCGTCGTCAGCTGGATCTTCTTCGATTGGGCGGCGCAGCCCTATTTCACGCTGATCACGACCTTCGTCTTCGCGCCCTATTTCGCTGCGCATGTCGCGCCGGACGCGGCGAGCGGCCAGGCGCTGTGGGGCTTTGCGACCGCCGCGGCCGGCATCGTCATCGCGCTGCTGTCACCGGTGTTCGGCGCCATCGCCGATGCCACCGGGCGCCGCAAGCCGTGGATCGCGGCGTTCGGCGCGATGCTGGTGATCGGCGCCTCGCTGATGTGGATCGGGCGTCCCGGCGCGCCCGAGCTGATCCCGCCGCTGCTCGCGGCCTATGTGATCGCCACCATCGGGGTCGAGTTCGCCACCGTGTTCAACAACGCGATGATGCCGACCCTGGTGCCGCCGGAACGCATCGGCCGGCTGTCCGGCACCGGATGGGCCACCGGCTATGTCGGCGGCATCCTCTCGCTCGTCATCGTGCTCGGCTTTCTCGCCGCCAATCCCGACAGCGGCCGCACGCTGTTTGGATTCAAGCCGCTGTTCGGGCTCGATCCCGTGAGCCATGAAGGCGACCGCATCTCCGGTCCGCTCACCGGGCTCTGGTTCATCGCGTTCGTATTGCCGATGTTCCTGTTCACACCGGACTTTCCGGCGCGGCACCGGCTGGGCGCGGCCGTGGGCGAGGGGCTTGGTCAACTGAAGCAGACGCTGCGCAGCCTGCCGCAGCAGCGCGACGTTGCGCTGTTTCTCCTCGCCAACATGATCTACACCGATGGGCTGGTGTCGCTGTTTGCTTTCGGCGGCATCTATGCCGCCGGCACGTTCGGCTGGAACACGATCCAGATCGGCACCTTCGGCATCATCCTCGCCGCCGCCGGCACGTTCGGCGGCTGGCTCGGCGGCAAGCTGGATGACTTTCTCGGGCCGAAGCGCGTGATCGCCGGCAGCATGACGCTGCTGCTGCTCGCGATCATCGCGATTCTCATGGTGAGCCGTGATTCGGTTCTGTTCATTTCGGTTACGCCGGCCGTGCCGGGCGGCCCGCTGTTCGCTTCGCTGCCGGAGCGCGCCTATCTCTTGCTCGGCTGCGTCATCGGCGCCTGCGGCGCGCCGCTGCAGGCGGCCTCGCGCTCGCTGCTGATCCGCATGGTGCCCAAGGAGCGCGTCGCGCAGTATTTCGGCCTGTTCGCGCTCACCGGCAAGGTGACGTCGTTCATCGGCCCGCTGCTGATCGGCATCATCACCGCGGCCACCGCGAGCCAGAAGGCGGGCATGGCCGTGCTGGTGCCGTTCTTTGCGGCGGGATTGCTGTTGCTGGCGCGGGTGAATTCAGGTGGTCGTGCGGGGCAGGGCGCCTGAAACTTGCTCCGCCGTCATTCCGGGGCGCCCGCAGGGCGAGCCCGGAATCCATACTCACGATCGTGGTTATGGATTCCGGGCCTGCGCCTTGCGGCGCATCCCGGAATGACGGCGGAGATTGTGGGCGCAATCAGTGCCGGAAGTGCCGGACGCCGGTCAGCACCATGGCGATGCCGTGCTCGTCGGCGGCCTTGATGACCTCGTCGTCGCGCACCGATCCGCCCGGCTGGATCACGGCGGTGGCGCCGGCCTCGATGCAGGCGAGCATGCCGTCGGCGAACGGAAAGAACGCGTCGGAGGCGACCACCGATCCCTTGGTCAGCGGCTCGGCGAGCTTGAGCGCGCTGGCTGCATCCAGCGCCTTGCGCGCGGCGATGCGCGCCGAATCGACCCGGCTCATCTGTCCCGCGCCGATGCCGACTGTCGCCGACTCCTTGGCGTAGACGATGGTGTTCGACTTGACATGCTTGGCGACGCGGAAGGCGAAGCGCAGGTCGC
This sequence comes from Bradyrhizobium sp. SZCCHNR1017, assembly GCF_032381375.1. Classification (NCBI taxonomy): domain Bacteria; kingdom Pseudomonadati; phylum Pseudomonadota; class Alphaproteobacteria; order Hyphomicrobiales; family Nitrobacteraceae; genus Bradyrhizobium; species Bradyrhizobium sp. SZCCHNR1017. The sequence goes on from NZ_JAUHIR010000003.1 coordinate 326,355, forward strand.
GCAGCTCGGCTTCGGTGGGGGCGCGCTTGGTCACCACCTTCAGCTCCATGTCATCGACGACAGCATTGTCGCGGCTCTGCACCAGCAGGCCGCCGGCCACGGTCTTGGCGGTGAGGCCGGCTTCGCGCGGATCGGGCAGGGCGCCGGCGAGCAGCAGCCGCAGGTTCTTGCGCGCTGCGATCACCGCGATCGCCTCCTCGGTCGCGTCGGGCGCGATGATCACCTCGGTGAAGATGCCGGTGATCGCGTGCGCCGTGGCGGCATCGAGCTTGCGGTTCATCGCGATGATCCCGCCGAACGCCGAGGTCGAGTCACAGGCCAGCGCCTTCTGGTAGGCGGTGACGAGATCGGGCCCTTCGGCGACACCGCAGGGATTGGCGTGCTTGACGATGACACAGGCGGCGGTGCGCGCCGGGTCGAACTCGGCGATGCACTCATAGGCCGCGTCGGTGTCGTTGATGTTGTTGTAGGACAGCTCCTTGCCTTGCAGCTGGCGAGCGGTGGCGACGCCGGGACGGCGGCCGGGCAGCGCGTAGAACGCTGCGTGCTGGTGCGGGTTCTCGCCATAGCGCAGCGACTGGATCAGCTTGCCACCGAAGGCGCGGTAATCGGGCGCGTCGTTCTGGATGGTGGCGGCGAACCAGTTGGAGATCGCGGCATCATAGGCGGCGGTGCGCGCATAGGCCTTGGCGGCAAGCCGGCGGCGCAGCAGCAGCGTGGTCGAACCCTCATGCCGCGCCAGGTCGTCCAGCACGGCGTGATAGTCGTTGACGTCGACGACGACGGCGACGTCCTCGTGGTTCTTCGACGCCGCGCGGATCATCGCCGGGCCGCCGATGTCGATGTTCTCGATGCAGTCGTTGAACGGGGCGCCGCGTTCGACCGTGGCCTCGAACGGGTAGAGATTGACGACGAGCAGATCGATCGGCGCGATGCCGTGGGTCTTCATCGCCTCGGCATGCTCATCATTGCCGCGGATCGCGAGCAGTCCGCCATGCACCTTCGGATGCAGCGTCTTGACGCGGCCGTCCATCATCTCGGGAAAGCCGGTGAGGTCGGAGACGTCCTTCACCTTGAGGCCGGCATCGGCAATCGCCTTGGCGGTGCCGCCGGTCGAGATCAGCTCGATGCCGCGCGCGGCGAGCGAGCGGGCGAAGTCGACCAGGCCGGTCTTGTCGGATACGGAAAGCAGGGCACGGTGAACGCGACGAAGCTGATTGGTCATGGGCAGAGTCCTTGTGCAGGAGTTCAAAATGCCCAGGCGCACGGCGTCAAATCCCGCGCTCCCCGATGGTGCTCCATCCAAAGTCGCCAGTCGCGCGAGAGCGGGCCTCATATCAGCTTTTGCCGCCCGCGACAACGGGTGGCCGATCGAACGATCATCTTGGCCGCACGTCTCACGATGAGCCGCCCGAACGTCGGCCGCGTTCCGAGGGCCCGCCGAAGGCGGACGTCTCGACGGACGGTGATGTGAGATGATCTGAGAAGCGAGAGCCAGGGTGTTACAGCGGCAGCTCAGGCTCTCTCCGCCCGTTGCGGCGCCCGTTGGTCTCGGTCGGGGACGTCGACGAGCGGACGAAGCTCCAGCGGATCGACGGGGCCTGCTGCGCGTCCTGCCGGATCACCAGTTGCGTGGTGCGGCGCGGACCGTCATTGCCGGCGAGAAACACGCTGTCCTCGAGGTCGACGCGATCGTCGAACGTCTCGAACGTCCAGACCTCGCGATTGGGCAGCACCAGCATGGCGCCGCGGCCGTCGCTGAGCCGGCTGGCCTTGACGGCCGGGTGCAGGTGGAAGCGCAGCGCGTAGTCCGATCCGCCGCCGCGGAGCCGCGCGCCCTGCGCCGGCGTCACGGTGTCCTCGCCGTCGAGCCGCGAGCCGTCCTCCGCCGCCACCAGCACGCGACGATGGATCAGGCCGAATTTCGCCGCGTAGCCGTTGTGCGAGGTCGACAGCACGGTGCCGTCGGGCACGATCTCGCGGAAATTCTCGACCCGCGTCGGACCCGATACGATCGGCGCGCCGTGCAGCAGGCGCTTCATCGCCGACATCTCGACGAAGGTGCAGGACGAGGTGTTGTGGTAGGTCAGCGTCGAATGCGCCACCGTGCTGCGCGCGAAGGCGCGCCAATTATCGCGGCCGGTCGACGGCATGCCGCAATTGATCACGATGCGGCACGGTCCGGAGGACATCTCGAAGGCGAGGCAGCCGGCATGGGCCTCATGGCTCAGATGCGGTGGCGGCGGCGGACCGGTATCGACGATCACCGTCATCGGTCCGGCATCGAGCCGCTGGAAACCGGAATGCGGCATGCTCGCCATCGGCGTGCCGTGGGTGTCGTCGTAGGCGAGCAGGGTCGCCAGCAGGTCGGAAGGGGTGCCGCCCATGCCATTGAACAGCGCCATGTTGCCGTCGCCGTGGCGGAAGAAGCGCAGCATCGGCATCATGCGGTCGATGGCGTTGAGCAGCGCCGGCGGCGGGGCGATGTTGCGGGCCGCAAACGTCTGCCGCAGCGGCAGCAGGTCGATCAGCAATTCGATCAGCGCGCCCGGATTGCGCGAGACGTGGCCGCCATCGGGCAGGATCTGCCGCTGCAATTCGTCGGAGAGTTTCCGGGTCGCGCTGCGGATGTGCTTGGCCTGGTTGGCGAGGCACAGCGAGGCGTAACACAGTGCGATCAGCACCTGCAGCCGCGGCGCGCCATCCGGGATGTCGATCGTCGAATAGCGCAGATAGCGGATCTCGCGGGTCAGCCCGCGCAGATAGCGGCGGTAGAACTTGCCGTCGGAATCGGCCAGCACCAGCGGCGCCTGCGACAGCAGCGAGATCACCCGCCGCGCCAGCACGTCGGCGCGCCGGCTCAGCGGATGGCGGCCGATCTGGTTGGTGATCCAGTCGTCGACCAGAGCACGGGCATTGGCGCGGGTCAGCGCGGTGTCGGCTGCGCGCAGATGTCGCAGCCAGCCGAAGCCGAGCAGGGCCACCTCCCAGTCCTCGGACGGCGGCTCCAGGTCGAAGATCGAGCGGCCATGGCAGGTCACGATCTTGCCGGCGAAGACGAAGCGGCCGGCGTAGATCTCGGCCGCCCGCGTCGCGTCCGACGTGCGCAGGTCATGCGGCGCAATGATGAGTCGGTCGGCGCGACCGGGCCACAACCCGGACACGGATACCGATACACCGCTGACGTTGGACATCAGGCTGCGCGCAAAGCGGCCCATCACCAGCGTCGATATGCGTCTGCGTTGAGCGGCGGACACGCCAAGCCTTGGATTCAGAGGGGGATTCGGTTGCGCATCCTTCATAGATCGCAACTGCCGCCGATACACCATTTTTGGCCCCGGTGCAGCACCATCGCGGGACCAGAATCTGGTGCAAAATCAGGATTTAACGGACTAACGCAACGCCGACGCCCTTAAAGCCCGACCGACGCAGGGCCGGCGCACGGCGCACGATGACACGCTCACGGCCGCCGCTCCAGTCTCGCCGCATAAAAACCATCGAGACCGCCAAGCCGGGGGTCCTGGTGCGGCAAATGGCAGGGCAGCGTGCGCAGGTCGCCGGCCGGGGTGACCAGCTCGGCCAGTCCTGCCACCTCGCCGGCGTTGACGGGGACGCGGCGCAGCTCGGTGGTTTCGGCCAGCACGCGCTCGACCACCTGCTCGCCCTCCTCGGGCTCCAGCGAACAGGTGCAGTAGACCAGGGTTCCGCCCGGCTTGATCAGGCTGCCCGCCCTGGTCAACAGCCGCGCCTGCAAGCCCGACAACGCGGCGATGTCGGCCTCGCTGCGCAACCAGCCGACGTCGGGATGACGCCGAATCGTGCCGGTCGAGGTGCAGGGCGCATCGAGCAGCAGGCCGTCGAAGCCGCCGCTGTCGGCGGGCTGCCATTCGGCGGCGTCGGCCACGACCGTCTCGGCGGTCAGCTGCAGCCGGGTCATGTTGTCCTTCAGCCGGTTCATCCGGGCCGGCGACCGGTCGACCGCGGTGACGCGGGCGCCGGCATGGGCGAGCTGAGCCGTCTTGCCGCCTGGCGCCGCGCAGAGGTCGGCGACGGCCTTGCCGCTGATGTCGCCGAGCAGGCGCGCAGGCAAGGCGGCGGCGGCGTCCTGCACCCACCATTGTCCCTCGGCGAAGCCCGGCAGCACCGTCACCGAACCATGCAGCACGGTGCGCACGGTGCCGGTCGACAGCACCTCACCATGCAGCCGCGACGCCCATTGCGCCGGGTCCGACTTCACCGTGAGGTCGAGCGACGGCTCCTGGCCGAGCGCCGCGGCGATGTCCCTGGCGGTCGCTTCGCCATAATGATCGATCCAGCGCTTGAGCAGCCAGGGCGCGATGTCGAGCGGCTGACCGGTGGCATCGTCGAGCAGGGTTGCGCCCTCGCGCGCGCAGCGCCGCAGCACCGCGTTGACGAGCCCGGCATATTTCGCTGCGCGGCGGTCGGCCTGCACCAGGCGGACGGAGAGGTCGACGGCGGCGTGGTCAGGAACGTCCATCCAGAGGATCTGGGCGGCGCCGATCAGCAGCGCGCTCTGCGCCCGCGGCGCGTCGGTCGGCACGCCGCGATCCAGCAGCCGCGACAGCACGTGACCGAGCGTTCCAAGCCGCCGCAAGGTGGTGGCGACCAGCCGCCGCATCAGCGCGCGGTCGCGGTCGGCCAGATGCTTCAGTCCGGGATGTGCGCCGGTCCCGTCGAGCTGATCGTCGAGGGTGCGATGCTTGTGCAGCACGCCGTCGACCACGTCGGCGGCGATGCGCCGTGCCGCCAGGCCTGGGACTTCGGAAGGGGTCGCAAAACGCGGCGGAGGCATGCCTGGGAATTACTCGCGAAAGAAGAAAGGCAGTTCCGCGACCATCGGGTGCATGCCATCAGCTTGCGGGTCCTCTGTCACCGGAATATGCCAAATGTAAGAATCGGCTCTGCTTTTATTAGCCCTGTTTTTTCATGGGTGGGCACACGATCTGATGAGGTCGGGAACGAACCGGTTCAATGGTGGAATGGTACGATGAGCAACGAGCCCGAGAATGAGCCCAGGAGTGAGCCGAAGGGCAAGGCCGCTTTGGCCGTGGTCGCCAGCAATGAGGCGCCGCGCAAGCCGCTGACGCCGGCCGCGCAGCGCGCGCTGGCCGAGGCTGAGGAACGCCGCCGACTGGCAGCACAACAGACGAAGCCGATGCCGACGGAGTTGCAGGGGCCGAAAGGGCCGGAGCCGACCCGTTACGGCGACTGGGAGAAAAAGGGAATCATCTCGGACTTCTGACGGGATCTCGGCGCGCGGCTTGCGTTGTTCGGCGCCGGGCTTGCCGGTCCCGCGTTCGCCGCACTCCCGTATCGCAACGGTGACTCAGCGCGTGACCACCACCGTCGTGCCGATCGACACGCGCTCGTAGAGGTCGGTGATATCCGGGTTGAGCATGCGGATGCAGCCATACGAGACATAGCCGCCCACCGAATTCGGCACGTTGGTGCCGTGGATCGCATATTCGCCGCCGGCGAGCGTCAAGGCGGCAACGCCCATCGGATTGCGCGGCGAGCCGCCGGGAATGACGTCCGGCAGCTCCGGCTTGTCGCGCTTGACGTCGGCGGGCGGAGCCCAGGCCGGATTCTTGTACTTGCCGTCGATCTTGGTGGTGCCGGCCCATTGCCGGCCGGCCTTGCCGACGCCGACCGTGTAGCGCAAGGCGTGGCTGCCATCGAGCACGAGATAGAGTTTCCGCTCGCCGGTCCTCACGACGATGGTGCCCGGCGAAAAGTCGCCGCCGACGGCGACCAACTCGGGACGGGCCGACGCAGAGCCGGCCGTCGTGACCATGGTTCCGATCACCGACGCGGCCAGCATCGCCGCCTTCATTGTCAGCCTGACCGCCCCAGTCCGCATGGTCATCCCCTCAGCCGGTTCCGCGGCGCCTGCTCCCGGCCGGGAGCACGCAGATCGCATGAGGAAAGGAAAACTCCGTCTGCGAGTAAATGACCTGAAAACAACACTCCCGCGGAATCAGCCGCGGGAGTGCGATGAGACTTGACGATTGCGGCGAACGCGCTTGGCGCCCGCGGGGCACGGCGTGCTTACGCCTGCTTCTCCTTGCGGTTCTGCCGGTGCTGGACGAGATCATCGACCACGCCGGGATCGGCAAGGGTCGAGGTGTCGCCCAGCGCGCCCGGCTCGTCCTCGGCGATCTTGCGCAGGATGCGGCGCATGATCTTGCCGGAGCGGGTCTTGGGCAGGCCGGGGGCGAACTGGATCTGGTCGGGCGAGGCGATCGGGCCGATCTCCTTGCGCACCCAGGCGACGAGCTCCTTGCGCAGCTCCTCGGTCGGCTGCTCGCCGGCCATCAGGGTGACATAGGCGTAGATGCCTTGGCCCTTGATGTCGTGGGGATAGCCGACCACGGCGGCTTCCGACACCTTGGGATGGGCAACCAGCGCGCTTTCCACCTCGGCCGTTCCCATGCGGTGGCCGGAGACGTTGATGACGTCGTCGACGCGGCCGGTGATCCAGTAATAGCCGTCGGCGTCGCGGCGACAGCCGTCGCCGGTGAAGTACTTGCCCTTGTAGGTCGAGAAGTAGGTCATCTCGAACCGGGCATGGTCGCCATACACCGTGCGCATCTGGCCCGGCCAGGAGCGGGTGAGGCAGAGATTGCCCTCGGTCGCGCCCTCCAGCGTCTTGCCGTCGGCATCGACGATCTCGGGCACGACGCCGAAGAACGGCCGCGTCGCCGAGCCCGGCTTCAGCCGGGTCGCGCCCGGCAGCGGCGTGATCAGGATGCCGCCGGTCTCGGTCTGCCACCAGGTGTCGACGATCGGGCAGCGGTCGTCGCCGACGACGCGGTGATACCACTCCCAGGCTTCCGGATTGATCGGCTCGCCGACCGAGCCGAGCAGGCGCAGAGACGCGCGCGAGGTCTTCTTCACCGGCGCGTCGCCGCCCTGCATCAGCGCGCGGATCGCGGTCGGCGCGGTGTAGAAGATGTTGACCTTGTGCTTGTCGATGACGTTCCAGAACCGCGAATTGTCCGGATAGTTCGGCACGCCTTCGAACATCAGCGTGACGGCGCCATTGGCCAGCGGCCCATAGAGGATGTAGCTGTGACCGGTGACCCAGCCGACGTCGGCGGTGCACCAGTAGACGTCGCCCTCGTGATAGTCGAACACGTATTGATGCGTCATCGCGGCGTAGACGAGATAGCCGCCGGTGGTGTGCAGCACGCCCTTGGGCTGGCCGGTCGAGCCCGACGTGTAGAGGATGAACAGCGGATCCTCCGCATTCATCGGCTCGCACGGGCATTCGGTGGTCACCATCTCGGCGGCCTCGTGGTACCAGAGGTCGCGGCTCGGATTCATCTCGATCTTGCCGCCGGTGCGCTTGACCACGACGACCCAGTCGACATTGTCGACCTTGTTCAGCGCTGCGTCGACATTGGCCTTGAGCGGCACCTTGCGGCCGCCGCGCAGGCCCTCGTCGGCGGTGATGATGATCTTGGAATCGCAGTCCTTGATGCGCTGGGCGAGCGAGTCCGGCGAGAAGCCGGCGAACACCACCGAGTGGATGGCGCCGATGCGGGCGCAGGCCAGCATCGCATAGGCGGCCTCCGGGATCATCGGCAGATAGATGGTGACGCGGTCGCCCTTCTTGACGTTGCGGTTGCGCAGGATGTTGGCCATCCTGCACACCTCGTCGTGCAACTCGCGATAGGTGATGTGCTTCGACTGCGAGGGGTCGTCGCCTTCCCAGATGATCGCGGTCTGGTCGCCGCGGGTGGCGAGATGGCGGTCGATGCAGTTATAGGCGGCGTTGAGGACGCCGTCCTCGAACCATTTGATCGAGATGTTGCCGGGTGCGTAGGAGACGTTTTCGATTCTCGTCGGCGCCTTGACCCAATCGACGCGCCTGGCCTGCTCGGCCCAGAAGCCGTTGGGGTCCTTGATCGAGCGCGCGTACATCTCCTGGTACTTCGCGTCGTCGACAAAGGCGCGTTTCGCCCACTCGGCCGGAACGTCGTAGATCTTCTCGGACATTTCACACCCTCCACATGCGGCCTGCCGTCGATTCCGCGCAGGCCATCGTTGTTCCCACTATGCGTCCGCGTAACCGGCGGCGACAAGGCAAGACAAGTAGGACCTTCGGCGGGGAGGCGGTCTGCGCAGGATCAAAGAATTGTGCGCGGAGGTTGCGTGCGCCGGCCGCGCCTCGGAGATCGCTACAGTCTGCAGCATCAAGGTTACCCGGAATCGGGGCGCGTACCGGTATTTTGAAACCGCTTTGCCCAAAATTAGGGACTCGCTATCCGGCCCGTCACGCCCTAAATCGCCTTGAAGCTGTGGATAACCCGGCCGGAACCAAACCGGACTCCGGGGCATTGAGCGGATGAAAACGACGGCAGGGCGTCTAAAGCAATGATGGACCAGCAGAATTTCGAGAGCCCACGGGTCGGCCCGGCCGATCCCGAGGTCGCGCTCGCGAAAGCGCTGGGCCAGTGGCCGCCCAAGCCGCCGCGCCGCAAGCTGAGCTTGAAGGATCTGGCCCACGCCAAGACCGCCGACGCGCAAGGCAATGCCAAGACCTCGGTCGAGGAACTCGCCAAGCGCATCGGGCTGAAGCTCGGCGACCAGACCGCGCTGACCATCCGCCGCGTCAGGCGGGGCAAGAGCTATACCTTCATCCGCGCCAACGGCACCCCGATCCGCCACGCCGGTACCATCCGCCGCCTGCATGCGATGGCGGTGCCGCCGGCCTATCGCGAGGTGCGCTACGCCCCCGATCCGAACCTGCATCTGCAGGCGGTTGGCGTCGATGCCGCCGGCCGGCTGCAATACCGCTATCACGCCGACTGGGAGAAGGTGCGCGAGCATCGCAAGGCGCATCGCCTCGCCAAGCTGGTCGGCGCGCTGCCGCGCATCCGTCGCGCGGTGTCGAAACATCTCGCCGGCGACCAGCCGACGCGCGAGTTCGCGCTCGCTGCAGTCATCGAGCTGATCGCGCGCACGGCCATTCGCCCCGGCAATGAGTCCTATGCCCGGCTGAACGGCACGCGCGGCGCCACCACACTGTTGAAGTCGAACGTCACGCTCGAGGATGACTCCCTGGTGCTGACCTTCAAGGCCAAGGGCGGCAAGGCCGTGCGCAAGGAATGCGACGCCGCCAAGCTGGTGCGGGCCGTCGGCATTTTGCGCGGCGTGCCCGGCCGCCGCATGTTCCAATACCGCGACGCCCAGGGCGTGGTGCGCGCGGTCTCGACCACACAGGTCAACGCCTTCCTGCGCGAGATCGCCGGCATCAAGATCTCGCTGAAGGATTTCCGCACGCTGATGGCCTCCGCCGTGGCGCTGGAGACCTTGTCGCGGATCACGCCGGCGGCGAGCGCGCGCGGCCGCAAGAAGCAGATCCTGGAAGCGATCCGCGCCGCCGCCGACGAGCTCACCAACACGCCGGCGATCTGCCGCAAGAGCTACGTGCACGACACCATCGTCACGGCGTTCGAGGACGGCATCCTCGAACGCTTCGCCGCCACCATGAAGGGCCAGCGCTCGCAGACGCGGCGCGAGCAATTGCTGGCGCAGGTGGTGACGGCGGTCTCGGCCTGACGCCGCAATTCATCAAGCCTGGCAGCGCGGCCCGATCTTGGCCGACGCAAGGAAGCGGGCGATCGGATCGAGCTGCCGGCACGGCGCCGCCGCGCTCTTCACCGGCGCGGCCTCGCGCCTGGCCGGCCGCAGCACGGTCGACTTGCTGGCCGGCTTGGCGCGGCGGGCAGCCGACGCACCACGTCCGTCCGCGCGCACGGCCCTCGATAGCAGCGGCAGGCGCGCGCCTTCGTTGAGATCGAGCGGCGGTGTTTCGAAACTGCGATCGGACTCGTTCAACGTATCAACGCCGGGAATGGGCTCGCGGATCAGCGACGACGTCGCTTCGCCCGCGATGTCGCCGGGCGATACCGCGGCAAGCACCATCTTCGTTGCAAGCAAGCAGCAGATTATCACGAGGCAGAACCCCGCAATCCAGATCGTTCTGTTCACTGTAGGAAACCCCCGCCGATCGCGCCGGACAGTGCAGGACATCCCCTTCCCGCAGCCGGCGCCGTGCCGACCAATCAACCTTAAGAAAGTCTTACTCGCAATGTTTTCGGCAGGTTCGGCCGAGCTCGGCTCGCATTGTAGTTAATGGCGACGATGATCGGTCATCGGCGTCGGCCAATGACCGACAGAGAGCTGATCAGTTCGCAGCAGGCTGCGACATTGCGGCGCGGATCTCGTTCAATGAGTCGGCGAGACGATCTCGATCGCCGCAGGTTTCACGGATCACGTTAAATTATGCGCCGAAACTCGCTTCCGAACGCGGCGTAGCTCGGCCTGACACGATGCAAGAGCGCATCCGCTCAAGATCAGCATCGGTGTCGCAGTCGAACTCATCACGCGGCTCTGCCGCCGCCTTTCATAGGGAGCTACCCATGTCCAAGCGCATTGCCTTTCTCGCTGCCGCCGCCTTCAGCGCGCTGTCGCTGACCTCGACCTTTGTCGCGCCCGCCAGCGCCGAGGAGAAGACCGTGATGGTCGGAGGCGCGGCGATGTATCCGTCCAAGAACATCGTGCAGAACGCGGTCAACTCGAAGGATCATACGACGCTGGTCGCCGCGGTGAAGGCCGCCGGCCTCGTGCCGACGCTGGAAGGCAAGGGTCCGTTCACGGTGTTCGCGCCGACCAATACCGCGTTCGGCAAGCTGCCGGCCGGCACCGTCGACAGCCTCGTCAAGCCGGAGAACAAGGCGACGCTGACCAAGATCCTCACCTATCACGTCGTGCCCGGCAAGCTCGAGGCGTCCGACCTGAAGGACGGCCAGATGCTGAAGACGGTCGAGGGCGAGCAGCTCACCGTCAAGCGCGAGGGCAAGAACGTCATGATCGTTGACGCCAAGGGCGGCACCTCGATGGTGACGATCCCGAACGTCAACCAGTCGAACGGCGTCATCCACGTGGTCGACACCGTGCTGATGCCGGCGTCCTGAGGCCCGGCGCGACACCGGACACATCCGTTTCTTCCTCCTCCTCGCGGATGTGACCAGGAGCGAGCCGGGCCACCCCCCGGCTCGCTTTTTTGTGAACGCGATAGTTTCTGCGTATCGTTTTGATCGGCGCCGCGGTGTAACGGAGCCCGCCGAGCCGGCGTATAATTGGCGTGACGAATGCAAGCGACGGAGCCGACCGCCATGACGAGCGCCACCACCAGCGCCCCCTCGACCCTCGCGGCCACCGGGGGAGCTGTAACCGGAGTCGCGACCAAGGTCATTCAGCCGGCCTGGGTGCGCGTCATGCATTGGATCAACGCCGTCGCAATGATCATGATGATCATGTCGGGCTGGCAGATCTACAACGCCTCGCCGCTGTTCGACTTCCGCTTCGACCGCAGCTTCACGCTCGGCGGCTGGCTCGGCGGCGCGCTGCTGTGGCATTTCGCGGCGATGTGGCTGCTGATGCTGAACGGCCTTGCCTATCTCGTCACCGGTCTCGCCACCGGCCGGTTCCGCCGCAAGCTGCTGCCGATCTCGCCGGCGTCCGTCGTCGCCGACCTCAAGGCCGCGCTGACCTTCAAGCTCGCCCATGACGACCTCACCGTCTACAACGCGGTGCAGAAGCTGCTCTATCTCGGCATCATCTGCGTCGGCATCGTCGTCGTGCTCACGGGCCTGTCGATGTGGAAGCCGGTGCAGCTGCACTGGCTGGTGAGCCTGTTCGGCGACTATCCGGCGGCGCGCTACGTCCATTTCGTCTGCATGGCGCTGATCTGCGCCTTCCTGGTGATCCACATCCTGCTCGCGCTGCTGGTGCCGAAGAGCCTGCGCGCGATGATCATCGGCCGCTGAGAGGAGAGACAGCCATGGCGAAACGTCCGTTCCTCATTCCCGGCGTCGACAAGCGGCTCCTGATCAAGGACTCGCTGAAGGTGATGCCCGATCTCACCCGGCGCCGCTTCCTCACCGGCGGCGCCAGCCTGGGCGCGCTGACCCTGCTCGCCGGCTGCGACGTCGTCGACGGCGACACCGCCGAGGAGCTGCTCAAGAAGGTCTCGAAGTTCAACGACGCGGTGCAGGCCTGGATGTTCAATCCGGACGCGCTGGCGCCGACCTTCCCGGAGAGCGCGATCACGAAACCGTTCCCGTTCAACGCCTACTACACGCTCGACGAGGCGCCGGAGATCGATGCGGCCGACTGGAAGCTCGAGGTGCGCGGGCTCGTCGACAACAAGAAGTCGTGGACGCTTCCCGAGCTGCACGCGCTGCCCCAGGTGACGCAGATCACGCGTCACATCTGCGTCGAGGGCTGGAGCGCGATCGGCTCCTGGACCGGCACGCCGCTGCGCGACTTCCTCAAGCTGATCGGCGCCGATACGCGCGCCAAGTACGTCTGGTTCAACTGCGCCGACAAGGACGGCTACAATTCGCCTCTGGACATGCGCACCGCGCTGCATCCGCAGACCCAGATGACCTTCAAGTTCGCCGACCAGATCCTGCCGCGCGCCTACGGCTATCCGATGAAGATCCGGGTGCCCACCAAGCTCGGCTTCAAGAACCCGAAATACGTCGTAGCGATGGAAGTCACCAACGACTACAAGGGCGGCTACTGGGAAGACCAGGGGTACAATTCGTTCAGCGGGAGTTGATCTCCCGCCAATCGAGCCCGGATGGCGGCCGCAATCTCCGCTGTCGTCCCTGCGAACGCAGGGACACATAACCACCGGTCGTGAAGAGGCAGGAAATTACCAGCCAGATCCCTCGATAGTGTCCGCGGTATGGGTCCCTGCGTTCGCAGGGACGACATTGTCGATCAGGCTCGATCGGCTGCTTTCAACTTCCCCTGCATCGCCGCCATCACGGCGCCCAGCAGCAACAGCGCCGCTGACACGTTCAACGCATAGGTCAGGCTCCCCATCGCATCGGTGATCGCGCCGACCGCGAACGGACCCAACGTCTGGCCGACGCCGAACGAGATGGTCAGCGCCGCGATCGCGCGCGGCCAAGCGGCTTGCGGCAGGTTGAAGCGCACGAAGGCCGTCGTCGCGGTCGTCACCGTCGAGAACGCGATGCCGAACACTGCGGCCGACAAGGTCAGCATGACGGGCGAATGGCTGAGCGAGGGCAGGGCGGCGCCGATCGCGTTGATGGTGAGGATGAGGGCGGTGGGCCAGCCGCCGCGATCGAGCGCCAGCACGCGCCGCCACACCCAGGGCGTGGTGAAGCCGGCGAGGCCAATGAGGCACCAGAAGCCGGATTGCGCCGCGGCGCCGCCGCCGAGGTCGCGGACATAGGCAATCATGAAGGTAAGATAGGCGATGTAGCCCGCGCCATAGAGGAAGTAGCCGAACAGATAGATCGCCATCGGCCGCAGCGAGACGCGGTCCGCGCGCGTCTCCGGCATGGCGGCGTTCGCTGGAAGCCGCATCAGCAGCAGCGGCACGATCAGCATTGCGCCGGCGCCTGCGAGCACCGCCCACACGATCCACCATGAGCCGGGCCCGAACGCCTGCAGCACGAACGGCGCGATCAGGCCTGAGATGACGATGCCGAGCGGCGGCCCGGCATAGAACAGGCTCAGCACGAAGCTCGCCTGCGCCGGCCGCGCCAAGGCGACCCGCGCCGCCACCGCGCCGCCGGCCACCAGCGCCACGCCGGCGCCGATGCCGGTCACGAGCCGCGCCAGGCTGAGCGCAATGAAATCGCCCGTCATGGCGCAGACGACGAGAGAGACCAAAGCCGCCAGCGTGCCGCCGCGCACCGCGGTCAGCCCGCCGAACCGCCGGGCCGTCTGCGCGGCGATCAACGCCCCGATCAGATAGCCGGCGGCATTGACCGTGTTCATGAAGCCGGCCGCCGAATACGACCAGTGCAGCGTGTCGCGCATGTCCGGCAGCACCAGCGCATAGGCGAAGCGGCCGATGCCGAGACCGATGATGGGACCGAGCGACAGCGTGAGGTTGGTCAGCGCCGGGTGGGCCGGCGGCGGATCGGAACGGGAGATCGGCAAGACATGCTCCGGCGTGGCGCATATCCGGCAAATCATGCTGCTCGGCCGCCAGTTTCGAGCACAGTACAGCCTTGCCCGGCGCGACAGAAGGCGGGCGGCGGCAATGGTGGCTTGCCAACCGCGCAGGAGCGCTTTAGCACTCCGCCGATTTTGCAACTCTCGTCATTGCCGGGCTGCTGTCCCCGACCCATCGGGGCGAGCCGGCAATCCAACCAAAAGATGACGGATGTCCGGGCTCAGGCCCCGGCATGACAAGCCCCGTGAGGACAACGACCATGGCGACCCAGAAGCTCCTTTTGCTGCCCGGCGACGGCATCGGCCCCGAAGTGATGGCCGAGGTGAAGCGGCTGATCGGCTGGCTCAACGCCAAGGGGCTGGCCTCGTTCGAGACCGAGGAGGGTCTGGTCGGCGGCGCCGCCTATGACGCCCATGGCGTCTCGATCTCGGAAGCCGACATGGACAAGGCCAAGGCTGCGGATGCGATCATCTTCGGCGCCGTCGGCGGTCCGAAATGGGACGGCGTTCCCTATGAGGTCCGCCCCGAGGCGGGCCTGCTGCGCCTGCGCAAGGATCTCGGCCTGTTCGCCAACCTGCGTCCGGCCGTGTGCTATCCGGCGCTCGCCGATGCCTCCAGCCTCAAGCGCGAGATCGTCGAGGGCCTCGACATCATGATCGTGCGCGAGCTCACCGGCGGCGTGTATTTCGGCGAGCCCAAGACCATCACCGATCTCGGCAACGGCCAGAAGCGGGCCGTCGATACCCAGGTCTACGACACCTATGAGATCGAGCGCATCGCCCGCGTCGCCTTCGACCTCGCGCGCAAGCGCCGCAACAAGGTGACGTCGATGGAGAAGCGCAACGTCATGAAGTCGGGCGTGCTCTGGAACGAGGTCGTCACCGCGGTTCACAATCGCGAATACAAGGACGTCACGCTCGAGCACCAGCTCGCCGATTCCGGCGGCATGAATCTGGTCAAGTATCCGAAGATGTTCGACGTCATCGTCACCGACAATCTGTTCGGCGACATGCTCTCGGATATCGCGGCGATGCTGACGGGATCGCTCGGCATGCTGCCGTCGGCTTCGCTCGGCGAGGTCGACGCCAAGACCCACAAGCGCCGCGCGCTGTACGAGCCGGTGCACGGCTCGGCGCCGGACATTGCCGGCAAGGGTCTCGCCAACCCGATCGCGATGCTGACGTCGTTCGGCATGGCGCTGCGCTACTCCTTCGACATGGGCGCGCTCGCCGACAAGCTCGACGCCGCCATCGCCGCCGTGCTCGCCTCGGGCCTGCGCACCGCCGACATCAAGGCCGAAGGCTCGACCCCGGCCTCGACCGCGCAGATGGGCGAGGCGATCATCAAGGAGCTGGAGAAGCTCACGGCGTAGTCGGAGCCGAGGTTCCGCCGCGCCGAAGGTGCACTCCCCTCCCCGCAAGGGGGAGGGGGGGCTCACCGTCGTTGTCGAGATAGCGCAAATTCAACGCACGACGTGTTCGATCGCGCCACCGGGCGCGTCGTCGCTATTCCGCGGTCGCGTCCTGCAGGCGCATCGCAAGGCCTGTCGATTTTACCTATAGACTTTCATCCCCGGATGAATAGCCTGACCCCAACGCCGCGCCATTGAATGGACGCGGGCTCGCACGCGTTCGACATGATGCGTGCGAGGGCCGGGGAGGATGAATGTGATCGCGCTTGCGATGCGATATGTCGCTCGCCGTGCATGGTGTCGTCGCCAATGTCGCGACCACCGCCCGTGGCGATTGTACGCAACCTCCCTCACCACAAACGCTGACGCATGACTGCGCCGCTCATCTCCGTTCACGGCCTGTGCAAGAGCTTTCCCGGCGTCCGGGCGCTGCACAATGTCAGGTTCGAGCTGCGCGCCGGCGAGGTCCATGCCGTGATGGGCGAGAACGGCGCCGGCAAGTCGACCCTGATGAAGATCCTCGCCGGCGTCTACCGCAAGGACTCCGGCGAGATCATCTACGACGGCGCCAGCGTCGATTTTCCGAGCCCGCGCGAGGCGCAGGCCGCCGGCATCGGGATCATTCATCAGGAGCTGCAGCTGATGAATCATCTCACGGTGGCGCAGAACATCTTCATCGGGCGCGAGCCGATGAAGGCGTTCGGGCTGCTGCTGGACGAGGACAGGCTCAACCGGCAGGCGGCCGAGCTGCTTGCCCAGCTCAATCTGTCGATCGACCCGCGCACGACAGTCGGCGGGCTGACGGTGGCCAGGCAGCAGATGGTGGAGATCGCCAAGGCGCTGTCCTTCAACTCGCGCGTTCTGATCATGGACGAGCCGACCGCCGCGCTGAACGATCGCGAGATCGCCGAGCTGTTCAAGATGATCCGCGCCTTGAAGGCACGCGGCGTCGGCATCGTCTACATCTCCCACAAGATGGACGAGCTGAAGCAGATCGCCGATCGCGTCACCGTGCTGCGCGACGGCGAGTATGTTGCGACGGTGCCGGCCGAGACCACCACGATCGAGACCATCATCGGCATGATGGTGGGCCGCACCTTGGGCGACGCGCGCGTCGCGGGCACGCAGCCCGTCGGCGCGATCGCGCTGGAGGTGCGCGGGCTCAACTGCGGGCCGCTGGTCCGCGACGTCAGCTTCACCCTGCGCAAGGGCGAGATCCTCGGCTTTGCCGGCCTGATGGGGGCCGGCCGCACCGAGGTCGCGCGCGCGATCTTCGGCGCCGACGCCGTTCCGTCCGGGGATATTCTCGTCGACAATCGCAAGGTGACGATCCGCTCGCCGGCGCATGCGGTCGCCCACGGCATCGGTTATCTCTCCGAGGACCGCAAGCGCTTCGGCCTCGCCACCGGCATGGACGTCGAGTCCAACGTCGTGATGTCGAACCTCGCGAACTACCTTGCAATGAAGTTCATGCTCAGGAAGCGCGCGATCCGCGACACCGCCGGCCGCTTCATCCGGATGCTGAACATCCGCACGCCTTCGGCGTCGCAGCAGGTTCGCCTGCTATCCGGCGGCAACCAGCAGAAGATCGTGATCGCCAAATGGCTCGATCGCGATTGCGACATCCTGTTCTTCGACGAGCCGACGCGCGGCATCGACATCGGCGCCAAGAACGAGATCTACCGCCTGCTGCGCGCGCTGGCCGACCAGGGCAAGGCGATCGTCATGATCTCCTCGGAGCTTCCCGAGGTGATCAGGATGAGCGATCGCATCGTCGTGATGTGCGAGGGCCGCATCACCGGCGAATTGTCGCCGGAGGAGGCCACGCAGGAGCGGATCATGCATCTGGCCACCCAGCGCGAAACCATGAAGGCAGGCTGACGGCATGAGCGACCCCGCATTGGTCAAGGATCAGGTCAAGGATGGCCTCGCGCCGAGCGGCGCGATGGCGGCGCTGCGGCGCCGTCTGCTCGGGCCCGCAGCGCTGCAGAAGCTGCTGGCGTTCGCGAGCCTCGTGCTACTGCTGGTCTATTTCAGCTTCGCGTCGCCGGCGTTCATGCAGACCGACAACATGATCAACATCCTGCAGGCGACCGCGGTCAACGGTGTGCTGGCGATCGCCTCGACCTTCGTGATCATCACCGCCGGCATCGATCTGTCGGTCGGCACGCTGATGACCTTCTGCGCGGTGATGGCCGGCGTGTTCCTCACCTATTGGGAGCTGCCGATGTGGACCGGCATCGTCGCGGCGATCGTGACCGGCGCGCTCAGCGGCGCGCTGTCGGGCACGGTCATCACCAAGATGAAGGTGCCGCCGTTCATCGCGACGCTCGGCATGATGCTGGTGCTGAAGGGGCTGGCCCTGGTCGTCTCCGGCAGCAAGCCGATCTATTTCACCAACACCGAGAACTTCTCGATGATCTCGCAGGACTCGCTGCTCGGCACGCTCGTGCCGGCGCTGCCGATTCCCAATGCAGCCCTGATCCTGTTCGTGATGGCGGTGCTGGCCTCCGTCGTTCTCAACCGCACCGCGCTCGGCCGCTACACCTTCGCGATCGGCAGCAACGAGGAGGCGGTGCGGCTCTCCGGCGTCAATGTCGACCGCTGGAAGATCATCATCTACGGCCTCGGCGGCGCCATCTGCGGAGTCGCGGGACTGCTGATCGCGTCGCGCATCAACTCCGCCCAGCCGGCGCTCGGCCAGGGCTATGAGCTCGATGCGATCGCTGCCGTCGTGATCGGCGGCACGTCGCTGAGCGGCGGCACCGGCACCATTCTCGGCACCATCATCGGGGCCTTCATCATGAGCGTTCTGACCAACGGCTTGCGCATCCTCTCGGTGGCCCAGGAATGGCAATTCGTCGTCACCGGGGTCATCATCATTCTCGCTGTTTACGCCGACATGCTCCGTCGAAACCGCGCCTGACCCTTCAAGGAGGACCAGCGACCAGCACCGCTCCGACGTCGCGCTGAAGACTGCGCTGCCCGCCGACAGCGAGCGGCGACGACCACGATCATCACTGTAACGACAAGGTCACTGAAGAGAGCAGAGGAAACACCAATGTTGAGCAAGCATCTCCTCGGCGTCGCGCTCGGCGCCCTCATGGTCGCGGGAGTGTCCGCGAGCGCGCGTGCCGATGATGTCTACATCCCCCTCGTCTCCAAGGGCTTCCAGCACCAGTTCTGGCAGGCGGTGAAGCTCGGCGCCGAGCAGGCCGCGAAGGCCGCCAACGTCAAGATCACCTTCGAAGGGCCGGAAACCGAGGCCATGGTCGACAAGCAGATCGACATGCTCTCCGCGGCGCTCGCCAAGAAGCCGCAGGCGATCGGCTTCGCCGCGCTCGATTCCAAGGCTGCCATTCCGCTCCTGAAGAAGGCGCAAGCCGCCAAGATCCCGGCGATCGCCTTCGACTCCGGCGTCGACAGCGACATTCCGCTGACCACCTGCACCACCGACAACCTCGCCGCGGCGGGCCTCGCCGCTGACAAGATGGCCGACATGATCGGCGATGCCGGCGACGTCGCCGTGGTCGTGCACGACCAGACCAGCCGCACCGGCATCGACCGTCGCGACGGCTTCCTCAAGCGCATCAAGGACAAGCATCCGAACATCAAGATCGTCAGCGTGCAGTATGGCGGCGGCGATCAGCTCAAATCGACCGAGATCACCAAGTCGATCCTGCAGGCCAATCCGAATCTCAAGGGCATCTTCGGCGCCAATGAGGGCTCGGCGATCGGCGTGCTCAACGGCGTCAAGGAGATGAAGAAGAAGATCGTCGTGATCGGCTACGATTCCGGCAAGCAGCAGAAGGCCGCGATCATGTCGGGCGAGATGGCCGGCGCCATCACCCAGAACCCGATCGGCATCGGCAGTTGCACCGTGGAGTCAGCGGTCAAGGCGTTGAAGGGCGAGAAGCTGCCGAAGGTCACCGACACCGGCTTCTATTGGTACGACAAGTCCAACATCACCGACGCGAAGATCGCGGCTGTGCTGTACGATTGAGACCGGTGCGAGGTCGGGCCGGGCGATCGCATATGATGATCTGAGTTTGCGGCGGTCCATCTCCGCGTCGTCATGGCCGGGCTCGTCCCGGCCATCCACATCGCGAGGCATCCTGGGAAGGACGTGGATGCCTGGGACAAGCCCGGGCATGACGGAGTAGCCAACTCGCACGCTTGCTTGTCGCGACTGCTCGTCGGGCAAATCAGATCAGCTCTCGGGTGCGATCGATGGCGATTGACGGAGGTTGCCGCTCGTCCCGTGGCTCTATTCCCTTCGCGGCGAAGAACTTATTTCGCCCGCGATTTCAATCTCCTCCGCTTGATCAGTCGGCCTCCGCCAAAAATTCCACTTTCGTTTTTCCAGAATCCATGGTCTTCTCCCTCCATCCCGCTTCGCTTGCGAGGGACGTTTCGCGATCGTCAGGAGGCGTGAGGCGGGAATGCGGTGGCCGCGAGGGCTCGCAGCATGTCCTAGGGGCATGCGGACGAACGAGACTCTTGCGGACGTGAAGCTGCGTGGTCCTGGCGCCCCGATGCTGGCGCCAAGTCGGAAGGGCGATGATCCCGACGACGACGGTGGCTAACAGGCCGGACACCGGGGAGAGCGTAGAGTAAGCGTGAAAACCATCGCGCAGGGAAGGCCGGGTCGATTCGGCTGTACCTGTGGTTCCTGCCCCGTGCATTTTTTCCGCACGGGGGCCACGGGCCTCAGCCGAGGCCCGGCCTTCCCTGCGCCCTCTGCAAGGAGAGGGCGATCAGACGAGCAAAGACTCGGACGCGAAAGCGGGTGCGAGGATGACCAGTCGTGCCGAAAATTCCGGTGTCGTCCCGGCGAACGCTGGGACCCAGACTCCCCGACAGGGGTGTGAGGCACGCTGGAGCGATGAGACCGGGGGGTCATGCCGGCCGGTGGTTATGGATCCGGCGTTCGCCGGGATGACACTGAGGGGTGGAGCAGGCTGGCCTCCATCGGCGTGTAGCGATGTGTCAGCCATGTCTCCGAACGGTCGTCTCACACGTTCGAAATCGAGCAGTGACCAGCTCATGATCGATGACGACGCGATGGAATGTCAGCGCGGCAAAACAACAAAAAGCCGGGCGGGGCCCGGCCTTGATGATCTGACGATGCAGCCGCCCTCAGTAGGGGATCGGAATCCGGGTCGGATAGCCACCGAGATCGGACGGCGCCATCAGCGGCTGACGGTCGATCGGGCGGTTCAGGTTCTCGCGGGCGAACGACGGATAGCCGACGGCCGGCGGGAACGCGTAATCCGAGAACTTGCGGTCGCCCGGCAGCACCTCGGTGCCGCCGTCGAGGAACGAGCGGCGGGTGATGTAGATGCGGGTGCGCGGGCCGGACTGGTAGGAATAGTTCGGATTGCCGCTGCTATAGGTGGTCGTCACGCGGCGCTTGGTGGTGGCGGCATCCGCCGAGGTGGCGGCAAGAGACGTGACGGCAAGGCCCGTCGCGGCGATCACCGCCAAGGCCATGACCCGGGTCGCAGCAGGAAATTCGATCATCACGTCCTCTTCCTCGCGCCAAAAGGGGCGGGCGCTCGCCATGCGCATGATTTGGCCCGCACAATATCTGGGTCGGCTGTGGCATCACAAGGTCATTCCCGCGGCCGCACCGAAGATAAATTCCCGCTGTGGCGGGAAAGTTGCATCAAAATCCGTCACTTGGCTGCCGATGTGGACGCCCGAATTGGGCGCGGTCACGCCCAGCAACATCCGGACGCAGGCAGACATTCACAAGGCGCCGCGCAGCCTCGGATTGGCGGTCGACGTCACCCAATCGGCGCTGCCGCTGGCGATGGCGGGTTCGTCGCAGCCGCCGCGCCGCTGATCGGACCCCATGAACAGCTGGCTCAGGGCCCGGTGCTGGTCGGGCGCCAGCAGGGTCAGCCGGTTGAGCATGCACCCGACCATGGCGCGGCGCATCGGCATCGTCACGCCCTGGCACGACCAGCCGGAGATCCGCAAGCTCGGCTCGGCGATGGTCTTGAGAAAGCCGAGGCAGGCTCCGGCGCCCTCGGGAGCCCCGGCCCGGCGAACCAGACTGACGGGGCCGAACCGGCTGTCGATCACGCCGGCGGTCTCGAGCTCGGAGGCGGAGTTGCGCCCCATCCGGACCGCGAGATCGGCCCGGGGATCATGCCTTGCATCGCGCTCCGATCCGAACCGGTAGACCTCGAGCTCGGCAGCGGGGCGATCGGCGGGTTCGCCCCAGCGCAACACGTCCTTGCGGCCTCCTTCCGGGTGGATGAGCACGGTGTAGGTGGCGGTCCTGTCGGGCTGGTCGGTGAGACGAAGCGAGAACGCCGGCACTGCGGCGTCGGCCAAGGTCCAGCCGGCGCGGCCGGGCAAAGCGTCGCCGTCGTCGAGATGATTCCAGCCGGCGACCCCGAGCATGGCGATCAGCGCCAGAGCCCCCACATAGGCGAACAGGCGCGCAAAGGTGCCGCAGACCTCGTCCGCGAAGCTCTTGAGCCCTTGCAGGACGGACCCGGATCGGGGCGCTGCGGCTGTTCTGGCCGAATTGGACTGCATCGAATGCGAGACGTCGTGGTAACGTTGTGTCAGGGACGTTTCTCGCATAGAAGCGCTGCCGCTTCGGTTTCCGCTGACACGCGCGGCCGGCCATATTTCTTCGGAGAGTGAACGATGGGTTACAAAGTCGCAGTGGTCGGCGCGACCGGCAATGTCGGGCGGGAAATGCTCAATATTCTCGACGAGCGGCAATTCCCGGCGGACGAGGTCGTGGCGCTGGCCTCACGCCGCAGCGTCGGCGTCGAGGTGTCCTATGGCGACCGCACGCTGAAGGTCAAAGCGCTCGAGCACTACGATTTTGCCGATGTCGACATCTGCCTGATGTCGGCCGGCGGTTCGGTGTCGAAGGAGTGGTCGCCCAAGATCGGCGCCGCCGGCGCTGTCGTGATCGACAACTCGTCGGCTTGGCGCATGGATCCCGACGTGCCGCTGATCGTGCCGGAGGTGAATGCCGACGCAGCCGCCGGCTTCAACAAGAAGAACATCATCGCCAACCCGAACTGCTCGACCGCCCAGCTCGTCGTCGCGCTGAAGCCGCTGCACGACAAGGCCAAGATCAAGCGCGTCGTGGTGTCGACCTATCAGTCGGTGTCCGGCGCCGGCAAGGATGCGATGGACGAATTGTTCTCGCAGACCAAGGCCGTCTACACCAACGACGAGCTGGTCAATAAGAAGTTTCCCAAGCGCATCGCCTTCAACGTCATTCCGCAGATCGACGTCTTCATGGAAGACGGCTTCACCAAGGAAGAGTGGAAGATGATGATGGAGACCAAGAAGATCTTGGATCCGAAGATCAAGCTGACCGCGACCTGCGTGCGCGTGCCGGTGTTCGTCGGTCACTCCGAAGCCGTCAATGTCGAGTTCGAGAATCCGATCACGGCGGACGAGGCCCGCAACATCCTGCGCAATGCGCCGGGCTGCCTCGTCATCGACAAGCACGAGCCGGGCGGCTACGTGACGCCCTACGAGGCGGCCGGTGAGGACGCGACCTATATCAGCCGCATCCGCGAGGATGGCACGGTCGAGAACGGCCTCGCCTTCTGGTGCGTGTCCGACAATCTGCGCAAGGGCGCGGCGCTGAACGCGATCCAGATCGCGGAGGTCCTGATCAACCGCAAGCTGATCACGGCCAAGAAGAAGGCGGCCTGAGCGGAGACGTCGTCAGGGTGAGGCGTGGAACGCAATGAGCGAGAAGACGACGCCGGACGCCGCCAGGCACGCGCCGGGTCCGCTCGAGCGCGGGCTCGAAGGCTTCCTGTTCAAGAGCCGCTGGCTGATGGCGCCGTTCTATGTCGGCCTCGTCGTCAGCCTCGTCGTCCTGCTGTTCAAGTTCGTGCTGCTGCTGTGGGAGAACATCGTCCACCTGCCGACCGCCAAGGAGAGCGACATCATCCTCGGCGTGCTCAGCCTGATCGACGTCTGCCTGACCGGCAATCTGGTGCTGATCGTGGTGTTCTCCGGCTATGAGAACTTCGTCTCGCGCATCGATCCCGGCGGCCATCCCGACTGGCCGGAATGGATGACCAAGGTCGATTTCGCCGGACTGAAGCAGAAGCTGCTCGCCTCGATCGTCGCGATCTCGGCGATCCAGCTCTTGAAGGCGTTCATGAATCTCGACGCCGGCTACGACTCGACCAAGCTCGCCTGGCTGGTCGGCGTGCACATGACCTTCGTGGTGTCGACCCTGATGTTGGCGCTGTCGGACCGCTGGTCGGGTGACCATTGATGGGTGGCGAATAGCGAGGCGCGAATGGCGAATAGGGCAGGTGAACTACTCGCTACTCCCCATTCGCTATTCGCCAGCGCGCGCGCTCTTGAATTCCTTGCTGGCCTTGTCGAGCACGAACAGCGAGCCCTCGGAGACGCCGAAATAGGCGCCGTGGAGCTGCAGATCACCGGCCTCGACGCGGCTGCGCACGAATGGGAAGGTCATCAAGTTCTCGAGGCTGCGGAACACCGCGGCCTTCTCGATCCGGGTGACGAAGTCCTGGAAACTCTCATGCGTGCGCTGTTCGACGACCTCGCCGGGCTTGATGAACATCGACATCCAGCGGCCGATGAAGTCGCCCGGGGACAGCGGCGCCGCCTTGTCGACGAAGGCGCGGATGCCGCCGCACTGGGCGTGGCCCAGGATGACGATGTGCTTCACCTTCAGCACGGTGACGGCATATTCCAGCGCCGCCGACACGCCGTGCGCGTTGGCGTCCGGCTGATAGATCGGCACCAGGTTGGCGATGTTGCGCAGCACGAACAATTCGCCGGGGCCGACGTCGAAGATCACCTCGGGCGAGACGCGCGAGTCGCAGCAGCCGATCACCATCACTTCGGGCGACTGGCCGCGCTCCGAGAGCTCGAGGTAACGGCTCTGTTCGGTCGGCAGGCGTTGGGTGGCGAAGGCGCGATAGCCTTCGAGCAGGCGTTGCGGAAACGAGATCATGGGCCTTGCCTAAACACATGCGGCTTCCGGGAACAAGCCTTTCGGGCCGGCCCCCGAAATGGTATCGCGGGCCGCGTCGATAAACCAAGGGAAACGCCGAAATGATCCGCCCGCGCCGCAGTCTCCTGTTCATGCCCGGCTCCAATGCGCGCGCGCTGGAGAAGGGGCGGAACCTGCCGGCCGACGGGCTGATCCTCGATCTCGAGGATTCGGTGGCGCCGGACGCCAAGGCCGCCGCCCGCGACCAGATCGCCAAGGCGGTGGCGGCCGACGGCTACGGCAAGCGGGAACTGCTGATCCGGATCAACAGCCTGGATACGACGTGGTGGCGCGACGACGTCGCCATGGCCGGACAGGCGGCGACCGACGGCATCCTCGTTCCCAAG
Organism: Bradyrhizobium sp. SZCCHNR1017; assembly: GCF_032381375.1. Classification (NCBI taxonomy): domain Bacteria; kingdom Pseudomonadati; phylum Pseudomonadota; class Alphaproteobacteria; order Hyphomicrobiales; family Nitrobacteraceae; genus Bradyrhizobium; species Bradyrhizobium sp. SZCCHNR1017. Next base: position 351,176 of record NZ_JAUHIR010000003.1, read on the forward strand.
GTGTCGACCGTCGAGGACCTTCGCCTGGTCACGGATCGCTTGGCCGAGGTCGGCGCCGATCCCGCGCTGAAGGTATGGGCGATGATCGAGACGGCGCGTGCGGTGCTCGATGCCGATCTGCTCGCGGCCACCGTGCACGAGGAAGGCTCGCGGCTCGCCGGCTTCGTGTTCGGACCCAACGACATCTCGCGCGAGACTCGCATCCGGATGCTGCCGGGCCGCTCCACGATGCTGCCGATGATCAGCCACTGCATCCTGGCGACGCGCGCCCATGGGCTGGAGATTCTGGACGGGCCTTACAGCGATTTCGCCAACACCGACGGATTCGCGCAGGAATGCATCCAGGCCCGCGATCTCGGCTTCGATGGCAAGACGCTGATCCATCCCGGCCAGATCGACGCCTGCAACGCGATCTTCACACCGCCCGCCGACGAGGTCGCTGCGGCACGCAAGATCATCGCCGCGTTCGAGCTGCCGGAGAATGCCTCGCGCGGCGCGATCCAGATCGACGGCCGCATGGTCGAGCGGCTGCATGCCGAGATGGCGCGACGCACGATCGCGATCGCCGATGCGATCGCGGCGGTGGCGAAGTGAGGCGTCAGATGCGGCGGAGACTGAGGATGTAGTTGACGAGGTCGCCGCGCTGCTCGGCGGTCAGGATGACGTTCGGCATCGTCGGGTGGCTGCTCTGCAGGAACACCTTGAGCGATAGCTCGGTCGTCGACGGCATGTTGGCGACCGCGACGAAATCGGGGGCGGTCGTGGTTTGGGCTCGCGCCCCGCTGGTGTCGATGGCGTGGCAGGTGCTGCACCAGGCCTCCGCCAGTTTGCGTCCCGCCTGCACGCTGTCGGCGGCCGGCGTCACGCCGCCGGCATTGTGCAGCCGGATCAGCAGCATCGCGCCGAGCGCGAGCAGGATCGCGGCGCCGACATGGAGCCAGGTGTTGCGGTGCAGATTCGGCAGGCTCATCGCATTGCTCCGCTGGGTGGGAGGGAGGCGGCGATCAGTGCTTGACCGCGGCGCTGCCCAGGCGGTCGATGGTCGGGGCGTTGAGGCAGTATTCCTCGTAGTGCTCGGCACTCGTCCCGGCGGCAAGATCGCGATGGCAGCGCGGCTTGTCCTTGCACATGGCGCAGACGCGCTCCATGTCGCGCAGCACCAGCGGCTCGGCGCGCCCCAGCGCGGCTTCGTCGATGCCGAGCGCCTTCAGCATCTGCGGCAGCTCGTCGGCGGCGTGCTCGCCGTGACGGACCAGCTCGTCGAGATCCGCCGGTGTGACCTGCAGGTCCATCGCGATACGCTCGAAATCGTCACGGTCCAGCTGCCGGATCTCGCTCAGCTCACGCCGGTGCCGGAGCCATTGCGCGAACGTATCGATCAGGAACTGAACCCGCGGATAAGGCTTGGCGTCTACGGTCATGACACGTCTCCGATGATGGCCCGCAATCAATCACCGGGTGGCCGCGCGGACGTTGCGGTAGATCAAGCAGCAAATCGGCCCTGCGCCGGTCGCAAAGCTGCGCGGCGAAGGTCAGCGCGGGGCAAATCGTGCGGCCGCCCAGGCATAGAGGCTGCCCGGGATCGGCGCTTCGCCGCCGCGGCCCTTCGGCGAGATGTGCAGGCCGATGACACCCGGATCGCCGATCAGGCCGGAGAAGTCGGAAGGGTCGAAGAACGCCTTCGGCTCGGCATGCACCGCGTAGAAGCTGCGCTTCGGCAGCGCATGGTGCAGCGAGCCATGGCGGCGGGCCAGCGCCGTCAGCGCGGCAGGGCCGAAGATGGCGACGCGGATGTCCGAGAGGCGGTCGGAGCCGCCGCGCAGGCGGCGCAGCGCAAAGGTGAGGCGGTGACGCAGCGAAAGCCAGTTCGGCGTCAGCGCGTCCTGCGCCATCAGCGCGGCGAACTCGGCGACGATCGGATCCTCCGGCGGCAGGTAGAGCACGGAGTTGCCGAGCTGCCGCGGCCGCTCCCAGGCGAAATAGGGCACGGCGGGGTCGATCTCGACCGGCCTGAGCAGCAGCACGTCGGCATCGAGCCAGAGGCCGGCGCGCTGTGCCATCAGCCGCATCCGGAAGAAGTCGCTGAACTGCAAGGTGGTCCAATCGCGCCAGCCGCCGTCCGGCTGCGGCGGCCTGAGACGCTCGGAGAACGCGTAAGGCAGGACCGCCTCGGCCTCGGCATTGCCGACGCCGTCGGGCAGGCCGGGCAGCGGATCGAAGCTGTAGACCGTCACCTTGTGGCCGGCGGCGAGCTGCGAGCGCAGGCAGGTCTGGCGCAGGCGGTCGAGCGGCCCCCGCCAGAAGGTGACGACCTCGGGCAATACGCGCGTCAACGGCGGACCTGCTGGGCTGCTCTCGAAACAGGGCCCCGGACGAGGTCCGGGGCCCGCGAACTCACCATCCTTCGGCGGGCCTCAGGCCCAGGCGCGCTCGGCCAGCTTGGCCTCGTAGCTGTCGATCGACGCCTTCTTCTCCAGCGTCAGCCCGATGTCGTCGAGCCCGTTGAGCAGGCAATGCTTGCGGAACGGGTCGATGTCGAACTTGACGGTGCCGCCGTCGGGGCCGCGGATCTCCTGGTTGGCGAGATCGACCGTCAAGGTCGCGTTGGCGCCGCGCTCGGCGTCGTCGAACAGCTTGTCGAGATCGGCCTGCGACACGCGGATCGGCAGAATGCCGTTCTTGAAGCAGTTGTTGTAGAAGATGTCGCCGAACGAGGTCGAGATCACGCAGCGGATGCCGAAATCGAGCAGCGCCCAGGGGGCGTGCTCGCGGCTTGAGCCGCAGCCGAAATTGTCGCCGGCGACCAGGATCTTGGCGTTGCGATAGGCCGGCTGGTTGAGCACGAAATCCGGGTTCTCGCTGCCGTCGTCCTTGTAGCGCTGCTCCGAGAACAGGCCCTTGCCGAGGCCGGTGCGCTTGATGGTCTTCAGGTACTGCTTGGGGATGATCATGTCGGTGTCGACATTGATGATCTTCAGCGGCGCGGCGACGCCTTCCAGCGTGGTGAACTTGTCCATCGGGGGCACCTTCGAGAATACGGGCAGGCCGCTGTTTAGCCCGAACGGCAGGGCGGATAAAGTCAAAATCCCGGTGCTATCGGCCGGCTCGTCAGCCGACGGACGCCTCGATTGCCTCCATGTCGTCGTCGGACATTCCGAAATGATGGCCGATCTCGTGGATCAGGACATGGCGGACGATGTGGCCGAGGCTCTCGTCGTGCTCGGCCCAGTAGTCGAGGATCGGTCGGCGATAAAGCCAGATCATGTTGGGCAGGCGCGGCAGGTCGTCGTTGCTGCGAAACGGCAGTCCCGTGCCCTGGAACAGGCCGAGCAGGTCGAACTCGCTTTCGCACTGCATCTCGTCGAGCACCTCCTCGGTCGGAAAGTCGTCGACCCGGATGATGACGCCCTCGCACATCCTGCGAAAATGCTCGGGCAGACGCTCGAACATCTCGTGCGCCATGACTTCCATGTCGGCGAGCGAGGGGGCTTTCAGATCTGTCCACATTGCCGCCTTCTAGCCCGGCTTTGATCATCTTGCATCTTGGTTCTATGACATGTGTGGCGGAGCTGGTTGACGCAGGGGATGAAACCGGCGACCGTGACGCGCGAACTGGGGGTTGGGGGACAGATGAGGCAGATGTCGATGGTGCTGGCCGGAGCGGCGCTGGCTGCGGCGGTCGTGGTCTCAATCTCGGCAACAGCGCAAGCGGAGCAACCCGCCGGCGCGCGCGGCGCCGTGCAGAGTGAGGTGAGCACGGATCTCTCCGCACAGCGCCGGCAACGACGAATCCAGATCTATCCGCGCTACGAGGGTCATTGGCAGCCCGACGTGGTGCCGCGCTTCAACCCAGGTCCGAACGCAGTTCGTGTATGCGACGCCACCTATGTTCCGGAGCATCGGCCGAGCGGCACCGTGATCGTCCCGCATATGAGTTGCGTCTGGCGACGCGGCTGACTCCTGGGTCCCGCGCACTGATCGGCTCGGCAAGCGCGCACGCGATCCGGTCGCGATCGCGACGTTGCCTGATGTTACCGCCCGGACACAGTGCCGATATGTCGCGCACTGCGGCGGAACTATGCGCGACATATCGGCATTCTGCTCCTGCGCAGGTCTTCATGTCCCATTCGCGTCGCTCGTTCGAGACTGGTCTGCGTCGCGCTGCTGCGGCCGCCCTTCAGGCAACTGACAAGGCGGAAGTTACGGTGCCGGACGTGATGTCAGGCGATCGAGGGAGAAGTTCATGACTGTGATGAAGCTGTTGGGCATCGCGGCGGTTGGCGCCGTTCTCGCGATGGCTGCCCCCGCCGAACGCGCGCAGGCGCTGTCGCTGATCAATCCGGGCGCTGCGACCGCGGTGCAGCAGGGCACGGCGCAGGAGACCACGCAGGCGCATTGGCACGGCCGCCGCCATTGGCATCCCCGGCGCCACTACTATCCTCGGCATTACTACCATCCGCGTCATCACTGGCGGCCGCATCACTACGGATATCGCCATCACGGCCGCTGGTAAGCCGCGCTTTCGAGCCGACCGAGACAATGACCGAAATCAAACAGGCCCGCTTTGCGGGCCTGTACGTTGATGGGGGCTGGCAACGAGGTTCGCCATGAAACCATCAGTCAACAGAACCTGGCTCGGGATCAGCGTTGTCACGGTGGCGATGCTGCTCGCAAGTTCCGCCGCCACCGCTCCTGTCGCCGCAGCTCCAGCCGTAACGCAGGCGCGTCAGACCGTAACGGATGCTGGCCCGCGCCGGCAGGGCCGCCGATCGAAGCTCGTGGTGTCGACGGCAGAGGTGCCGCACTATCTCGACCGTCCCACGGATTACACGCCGGCCTATCCGCCGGGGCCCTTGGTTCTGTTCACGCCGTTCTACCATTGAGGCCATGTCGGCGAGGCGCGCTGCGTTTCCTGCGTGTCGTTAGTTGCGAAGTCCCCGCCCGAGCAGCACGTGAGCCGCTGCGTCGGCATCCGTGATCCTGAGTTGCAGGACGACGTAGAGGCTCACGTGCATCTCCTCTGCCGCGACGCCACGCCGCAGATGCGCGTGCACCGTGCATCACTGACGTGCATCATTCATGCCGCATTCACGTCGCTATCTCTACGTTCATGTTGGGGGTGCGCCAATCCACCGATCGGACGACCAGCATCGGCGCTGCATGGGTCCATCGTTGCACAGCATTCAGGGAGAAGGGACCATGATGAGGATGAAGGACCAGCGCGCTGGTCTTGCTCGTCGCCTCAGTCTTGCGGCGGCCACACTGTTTGTCTTGGCGGGCGCGTCCGGACGGCCTGCGCTTGCGATGTCGCCGGTGAGTCCCGGTGCCGGCTCCGCCACGCAGACGCCTTCGGACGTATTGACCGTTCAGGTCCGAGGCCCCGGCGGCCATGGCGGCGGTGGTGGCGGGCATCCCGGCGGTGGTGGATTCCACGGCGGAGGCGGTGGCCCGGCGTTCCATGGCGGCGGCGGCGCCATGTTCAGGGGCGGCGGCAGCCCCGCATTTCATGGGGGAGGACATGCCTTCGGCGGTGGCCCGCGTCCTGTCTTCCACGGTGGCGGCCCCGCATTCCATGGCGGATTCGGCCCGCGGCCGGTGTTCCATGGCGGCGGCTATCATCATCGTCCATACTACGCCTACCGGCCGTACTTCCACCATCACCGCCGGCACTTCTACGGCTATCGCAGTTATTACGCGCCGGTCTATACCTCGGGCTACTACTATCCCTATCGCCGCTGCCGCGTCGTCTGGACCCATTACGGGCCGCGCCGCATCTGCCACTATCGGCATTGGCGGGGTCATCACTGGCGCCATTATCACCGGTGGCATCATCGCCACCGCCACCATTGGCGCTACTACTGACGGGACCTGAAGTTCGACAAAGCAGGAAGGGCGCCCAACGGCGTCCTTCTCTCATTTCAAGGGGATGGAGTGGGGCGCGGCGGTCAGAGCCAATCCTTGAACTGCCAATTCCTCACACTCAGCTTCCAAGGCACCAGCGTCTCCAGGCGCCATTTGGCAAAGCGGCCGGGCGGCCAGTTCGACAACCGCCGCTCCTCCTTCGGAGCCTCGGGCTGGGCAATGATCTTGGCGGGCGGTGTCTTGCGGCGTTGGCGCGTCGCATCACGGATGAGGTCGACGTATTCCGGCTTGTCGGCCATGTCAGGCTCCTCGGCACGTTCCTCTGCAGACGCAGCGCGTCCGGCGGTAGGATTGTGCGCGACGAGACTTAAGAAGCCCTTGCCGAACTGTGTCGATGTTGAGGTGAAATGAAAAACGCGATGGCTTGGTGAAGCCATCGCGTTCGTTTGTAGACCTGCCGCCGTGCCGGATCTGAAGCAGCGAGATGACGTCAGCGCCAGTCGCGTACGTCGACGAAGTGTCCTGCGATTGCGGCCGCCGCGGCCATCGCTGGCGACACCAGGTGGGTGCGGCCCTTGAAGCCCTGGCGTCCCTCGAAGTTGCGGTTCGAGGTCGAGGCGCAGCGCTCTTCTGGCGCCAGCTTGTCCGGGTTCATGGCGAGGCACATCGAGCAGCCTGGCTCGCGCCATTCGAAGCCGGCCTTGATGAAGATCTTGTCGAGGCCCTCGGCTTCCGCCTGCTCCTTGACGATGCCCGAGCCCGGAACGACCATCGCGTTGACGTGGCCGCTGACGGTCTTGCCTTCGGCGATCTTGGCTGCGGCGCGCAGATCCTCGATGCGACCGTTGGTGCACGAGCCGATGAAGACGCGGTCGAGCTTGATGTCGGTGATCTTCGTGCCCGCGGTCAGGCCCATGTACTTCAACGCGCGATGCTTGGAGATGCGCTTGGCCTCGTCTGCGATCTGGTCCGGATCGGGCACCACGCCGGTCACCGAGATCACGTCCTCGGGCGAGGTGCCCCAGGTCACGATCGGCGGCAGCTTGGCGGCGTCGAGCCGGAGCTCGTGGTCGAAATGCGCGCCCTCGTCGGAGCGCAGCGTGTCCCAGTAGCGCATCGCCGCATCCCAGGCGGCGCCCTTCGGCGCCTTGGGACGGCCGCGCAGGAAGTCGAACGCCTTCTGGTCGGGCGCCACAAGGCCAGCACGGGCGCCGCCCTCGATTGACATGTTGCACACGGTCATGCGGCCTTCCATCGACAGCGCGCGGATCGCCTCGCCGGCATATTCCAGCACGTAGCCGGTGCCGCCGGCGGTGCCGATCTCGCCGATGATGGCGAGAATGATGTCCTTCCCCGTCACGCCGTCCGGCAGCACGCCGTCGACCGTGACGCGCATGTTCTTCGCTTTCTTCTGGATCAGCGTCTGTGTCGCCAGCACGTGCTCGACCTCGGAGGTGCCGATGCCGTGCGCCAGCGCGCCGAACGCGCCATGCGTCGAGGTGTGGCTGTCACCGCAGACGATTGTGGTGCCGGGCAGCGTAAAACCCTGCTCGGGGCCGATGACGTGGACGATCCCCTGGCGGCGATCGAACTCGTTGTAATATTCGATGCCGAATTCCTTGGCGTTCTCGGCCAGCGTCTTGATCTGCTCGATGCTCTCCGGATCCGGGTTCGGCTTGGAGCGGTCTGTGGTCGGCACGTTGTGATCGACCACGGCCAGCGTCTTTTCCGGCGCGTGCACTTTGCGGCCGGTCATGCGCAGGCCTTCGAACGCCTGCGGCGAGGTCACCTCATGGACCAGATGGCGGTCGATGTAGAGCAGGCAGGTGCCGTCCTCGGCTTCGTGGACCAGATGGTCGTTCCAGATCTTGTCGTACAGGGTGGTCGGCTTCGACATGAGCGAATGCTCCCGGGAATTTAAGGTTTGAAACGGAGCGCGTGACGGGCACGCGCGAACAATCAGGAATGAGGCGCTGCGGCTTACAGCGCGCGCCTAAGCTCAGATGTCGCCGAGGTGGCGAAGCGTCCGAAGAACCGCCCGGGCAGCCGGCGGCGATCGTCGATGACGACGCGGCGACAGGCCATGCTGGTGCGATCTAGAACCATTTCAGGGGGATATATAGCACGCGTGCCGTGGAGTGCGAGATGCGTTTGCGCCCGCCGTCATTGCGAGCGAAGCGAAGCAATCCAGGGGCCGGGGCAAGGACTCTGGATTGCTTCGCTTCGCTCGCAATGACGGCAGCGCAAAAACAGAAAAGCGCGGGGCCAGCCCGCGCTCTTCGTCAATCCAATGAAAGCAACGACTACTCGTTGACGGCGGTCTGCTGCCGGTCCTGCTTCTCGACGATGCGGGCCGACTTGCCGCGCAGCTGGCGCAGGTAATACAGCTTGGCGCGACGCACCTTGCCGCGGCGCACGACCTTGATCGAATCGATCATCGGGGAGAGGATCGGGAACACGCGCTCCACGCCCTCGCCATAGGAGATCTTGCGCACGGTGAAGCTCTCGTTGATGCCGCCGCCGGACCGGCCGATGCAAACGCCCTCATAGGCCTGCACGCGCGTGCGCTCGCCTTCGACCACCTTCACGTTGACGATCACGGTGTCGCCCGGGCCGAACTCCGGAATGGTCTTGTTGGCGGACAGCTTGTCGAACTGCTCTTTTTCGAGCTGCTGAATCAGGTTCACGGGTAAATCTCCATCGGCGGCGCGCCCAGCCGGGTCACGCGGGGGCTGCGCTTGTTCCTGCCGTCACTTGCGGAATTGGGCGCTCCTATAAGCCAAAGCGCGAGGCTTGTCACCCGTCTGTCGTGCTTTTTGGCTCTTTTTGGCCGGTCCCTCTTTGTTCTCGGCCGTCGCGCGCCTGCCATTCGGCCCACAAATCCGGCCTTCGCGCTTCAGTCAGCGCCTCGGCCTGGGCGCGGCGCCAAGCGGCGACCTTGGCGTGGTCACCCGAGGTGAGCACATCCGGAATGGTCCGGCCTTCGAATAGTTGGGGCCGGGTGTATTGCGGGTATTCAAGTAGGCCATCGGAAAAACTCTCGTCGGTGCCCGATTCGAGCTTGCCCATCACGCCCGGAAGCAGCCGGACGCAGGCGTCGATCAGCACCAGGGCGGCGATCTCGCCGCCCGACAGCACGTAGTCGCCGATCGAGACCTCGGTCAGCGAGCGCGCATCGATGACGCGCTGGTCGACGCCTTCGAAGCGACCGCAGACGATCAGCGGGCCCGGACCGGCCGCGAGCTCGCGGACGAAGGCCTGGGTCAACGGCCGGCCACGCGGGCTCATCAGCAGCTTCGGCCGCTCCGGATCGATCGCCGCCGCGTCGATCGCGGCTGCCAGCACGTCCGCGCGCAGCACCATGCCGGGGCCACCGCCGGCCGGCGTGTCATCGACGCTACGGTGCTTGTCGGTGGCGGAGGCCCTGATGTCGCGCGCCTCCAACGACCAGATGCCGGAGGCCAGCGCGCGGCCGGCCAGGCTGACGCCGAGCGGCCCGGGAAACATCTCCGGGAACAGCGTCAGCACGGTGGCGCGCCAAGGTGCGACTGGGGATGGGGGCGAAGTCGTCATGATGCTCTGTGTTAAGGTACCCAGGTTGCGAGATCGAGCCCTGGATGCATTGCCGGCTCTTGCGACCTCGACACCGGTGTCGTCCCGGACAAGCGTGACGCGCGTCAGCGCGTCGCGGCGCCGATTCGGGACCCATACCGCGTGATGTCGAAACGAGGCATGCGGCCAGTCCCGCGCAAGCCAATCAGCTGCGGTGGCTATGGGTCCCCGCTTTCGCGGGGACGACGAGCGGAGGGTGCGGCGGCAGCGTCATCTTCAGCGGAAGCCGGTTCATCCGCGGCTTCATCCTCGCCCTCGATCTCCGCCGGCAGCTCGATGATCACGCGGCCGCCGGCAAGATCGACCGTCGGCACCACGGCATTGGTGAACGGCAGCAGCAACGTGCTGCCCGAGGGCGGGGCGATCTCGATGATGTCGCCGGCGCCGAAATTATGGATCGCGAGCACGCGGCCGAGCTGCGCGCCGTCAGCGGTCTCCGCGGCGAGGCCGATCAGGTCGGCGTGGTAGTATTCGTCGTCAGCCGTCTCGGGCAGGCGGTCTCTGGGCACGTAGAGCTCGAGCCCGTTGAGGCGTTCGGCCGCATTGCGGTCGGTGACGCCCTTGATGGCTGCGACCAGATGGTCCTTGGCCTCGCGCGCCTTCGCGACCTCGAACGAACGGCTGCCGTCCTTGGTCGTGAGCGGGCCGTAATGCAGCACGGCCAGCGGATCCTCAGTGAAGGTCCATAAGCGAACCTCGCCGCGCACGCCATGCGCGGCGCCGATTCTGGCGACACAGATGAGCTTGGACATCAGCGTGCCTCGTCCTTCGAGACGCGCTCGAACGCGCGCTCCTCAGGAGGAGGAGCCAGTTCCTCATGCAAGGGAGCACGGCGCAAGCCGTGCATCTCGAAGCATGAGGCCGCGCTCGTCAACGACCTTAGCCCTTGGCGGCGGCTTCGGCCTGCGCCTTGCGCTCCTTGCGCGGCACGGCCTTGATCGGGTTCTGGCGGGCTTCGCGCTTCTTGACGCCGGCGGCGTCGAGGAAGCGGGCGACGCGGTCGGACGGCTGCGCGCCCTTGGCGAGCCAGCCCTTCACCTTCTCCATGTCCAGCTTGAGGCGTGCCTCGTTGTCCTTCGGCATCAGCGGATTGAAGTAGCCGAGACGTTCGATGAAGCGGCCGTCACGCGGGAAGCGCGAGTCGGCGACGACGACGTGATAGACCGGGCGCTTCTTGGTGCCGGCACGGGCGAGACGGATGACGACGGACATGTAGGTTCTCCTGAGTGTCTTCTGATGAGTTGATGTCAGCTAAGCCGTCATTCCGGGGCACCGCGAAGCGGTGAGCCCGGAATCCATAACCACGATCGTGCGTATGGATTCCGGGCTCGCGCTGCGCGCGCCCGGAATGACGAATGGAAAGAGGAGCGGATGATCCTCATTATTTCTTCTTCCCCGGAGGAAGGCCGAGGCCCGGCAGAGTCGGCTTGCCGCTGAGACCGGTGAGGCCGGGGAGGTTCGGTAGGCCGCCGCGCAGGCCGGCGGGCAGATCCTTCGGCAAATTCGGCAGTCCGCCGGGCATGCCACCCGGCATCTTTTCCGCAAGCGCCTTGAGCTGATCCGGCGAGGGCATGCCGCCACCGCCGCCAAAACCCATCGCCTGGGCGATGCCGGCCAGCGGGCCGCGCTTGCCTGAGCCCATGGCCTTCATCACGTCGGCCATGTTCCGGTGCATCTTGAGCAGCTTGTTGACGTGCTCGACGCTCTGGCCGGAGCCGGCCGCGATGCGCTTCTTGCGGCTGGCCTTGAGCAGGTCGGGATGCTTGCGCTCCTCGCGCGTCATCGAATCGATGATCGCGACCTGGCGCTTGAGGATCTTGTCGTCGATGCCGGCGGCCGCGATCTGGTTCTTCATCTTCGAGATGCCGGGCATCATGCCCATCAGCCCGCCGATGCCGCCCATCTGCGCCATCTGCTGCAGCTGCTCGCGCATGTCGTTGAGGTCGAACTGGCCCTTGCGCATCCGCTCGGCGGCGCGCGCGGCCTTCTCGGCGTCGATGTTCGCCGCGGCCTTCTCGACCAGCGAGACGATGTCGCCCATGCCGAGGATGCGGCCGGCAATGCGCGAGGGATAGAAGTCTTCCAGCGCGTCGGTCTTTTCGCCGGTGCCGAGCAGCTTGATCGGCTTGCCGGTGACCGCGCGCATCGACAGCGCCGCACCGCCGCGTCCGTCGCCGTCGATACGGGTCAGCGCGATGCCGGTGAGGCCGACGCGCTGGTCGAAGGCGCGGGCGAGATTGACGGCGTCCTGGCCGGTCAGCGAATCCGCGACCAGCAGCACCTCGTGCGGGTTGGCGACCGCCTTGATCTCGGCGGCCTCCTTCATCATGTCCTCGTCCAGCGTGGTGCGGCCGGCGGTGTCGAGCAGCACCACGTCGTAGCCGCCGAGCTTGGCGGCCTCGATGGCGCGGCGTGCGATCTGCGGCGGCATCTGGCCGGCCACGATCGGCAGCGTCGGGATGTCCAGGTCGCGGCCGAGCACCGCGAGCTGCTCCATGGCGGCCGGACGGTAGACGTCGAGCGAGGCCATCAGCACCTTGCGCTTGTCGCGCTGGACCATGCGGCGCGCGAGCTTGGCGGTGGTGGTCGTCTTGCCGGAGCCCTGCAGGCCGACCATCATGATCGGCACCGGCGGCACGGCGTTGAGGTCGATGGTCTGGCCGTCGTCGCCGAGCGTCTTGACCAGCTCGTCATGGACGATCTTGACGACCATCTGGCCGGGGGTGACCGACTTGACGACGGTGGCGCCGATCGCCTGCTCGCGCACGCGCTCGGTGAAGCTGCGGACAACCTCCAGCGCGACGTCGGCCTCGAGCAGCGCCCGGCGGACTTCGCGCATCGCGGCGTCGACATCGGCTTCCGAGAGCGAACCACGCCCCGTCAGCCGATCGAGAATGCCGCCAAGCCTTTCCGACAGATTGTCGAACAATGCCGTTATCCTTTGCCCTTGCGGGCGCTCGCTTCATTGCCGCCCGTCGTCGCCGCTTGCTGCGGCCCATGACGACCATATAGACCTCGGCCCGTCGGCCGAAACCGTCAGTCCAAACACGTTTGCGCCCGAGGGCGCACAGCGCTGTCGGGCGGTGACCTCCGGCCTCCAGGGCCGGGCGGTGGCTCGAAAAGACGAAACTTTCCGAAATTCGGCCGGGTTAAACCCTCAGCAGCCGCAAAAGTCAAGGAAACTTGCTTCTCGCCGTCCCGTTGCCGGACCCTGTGGGGGCGCTTACCTCTTGCGCGAGTTCAGCTTTCCCTTGCGAGGACGACCTTGCTGCGCCGTTCCAGGACTTATTCCGGCCCCGTCACCGACCATTTCGACGGCAAGCGCTTCTACGATCCCGACGGCGTTCCGCCCAAATCCCTGTCCCAGGTGCTGCGCTGGCAGTTCGGCCGCAACCGCAAGCGTTCCCGCTGGCCGTCCTGGGCGGCGAGCCCGCACGCCGACACGCCGCCGCACCGGATCGACGGCGAGACAGTGCGGCTGTCCTTCATCGGCCACGCCAGCTGGCTGATCCAGACCGGCGGGCTCAACATCCTGGTCGATCCTGTCTGGTCGGAGCGGGTGTCGCCATTCGCGTTCGCCGGTCCCCGGCGGCACAATGATCCCGGCATCGCCTTTGAGGGGCTGCCGCATATCGACGTCGTGCTGGTGTCGCATGGGCATTACGATCATCTCGACATCCGGACGTTGTCGAAGCTGACCGCGCGATTTTCGCCGCGGGTCGTCACGCCGCTGGGCAACGACCTTACGATGATCGACGCTGACTCCAAGATCCGCGCCGAGGCCTATGACTGGCACGATCGCGTGACGCTGAACGAGGAGGTCGCCGTGACCCTGGTGCCGACGCGGCACTGGACGGCGCGCGGCCTGTTCGACCGCAACAAGGCGCTGTGGGCGAGCTTCGTGCTGGAGACGCCGCGCGGCAGGGTCTACATCGTCTGCGATTCCGGTTACGGCACGGGCAAGCATTTCCGCCGCGTTGCGAAGCAGCACGCGCCGATCAGGCTCGCGATCCTGCCGATCGGCGCCTACGAGCCGCGCTGGTTCATGCGCGACCAGCACATGAACCCGGAGGATGCCGTGCAGGCGCTGCAGGATTGCGGCGCGGAGGCCGCGCTGGCGCATCACCACGGCACGTTCCAACTGACGGACGAGGCGATCGACGCGCCGGTGCACGCCCTGCACGCCGCGCTCGACCAGGCCGGTATCCCGCGCGAGCGGTTCGGCGTGTTGAAGCCGGGGCAGGTGGTGGAGATCTAAGCAGGCCGCCGCCACAAAACAGATGTCGTCCCGGCCTTGAGCCGGGACCCATAAACACCGAATTCAATGTTGTGAAGGCTGGCAGCTCCCTCTCGCGCGACAATTACCGCCCCGGAGTATGGGTCCCGGCTCAAGGCCGGGACGACACCGAGTTTGTAGCTACGTTGTCGGCTGCCACGACGCACAATGCGCCGCGCGGGCGTGAGGCCGCCTTACTGCCCCGGCTTGATCGCCCAGGTCACGTTGACCGTGATCGACAGCGTCTCCTCGCCCTGCGCCACCGGTGTCGGCGTCGCGGCCATCGGTGCGGCAAAGGTCTTGGCGCGGAACACCGGGGCGGGCGCGCCATCCTCGGAGATGCTGAGCGGCTGACCCAGCGTCACGCCGGCGGCCTTGGCATAGATCTCGGCCTTGCGGCGGGCGTCTGCGACGGCCTTCTCGCGCGCCTGGTCGAGCAGCTTGGATGGCTCGGCGACGCTGAAATAGATGTTGCCGACATCGTTGGCGCCGGCCGCGACCAGCGTATCGATCACGCTGGCGACCTTGGCGACGTCGCGCAGCTTGATGGTGACGCGATTGCTGGCGCGATAGCCGGTCACCGCCGGCTGGGCCGGCCGGTTCTGCGCATATTGCGGCTGCAGCGACAGCCGCGAGGTCTGATAGTCCTTGTCGGCGATCCCGGCCGCCTTCAGCGCCTGCAGCACCTTGGCCATGGCGGCGTTGTTGGCCTCGGCGGCCTCGCGCGCGGTCTTGGCGTCGGATGCCACGCCGGCGTCGATCTGCGCCAGATCCGGCGGCGCCGACACGCTGGCTTCGCCGCTGACGGTGATCGCCGGCGTGTCCTGCCGGGCGATGTCATCCGCGAGGGCGGGCATTGCGAAGCTGGTCGCGAGCGCGACCGCGAGGATGGGTCTGATGATCATGGTGCTCACTTCAGCGGCACGTAGACGTTGATGACGAGCTTGTCCTCGGCCGTCTTCAAGGGGTCGGTCAGGTACTCCTCGATGAAGGTGTCCTTGGCCTCCAGCCGGCGCTCGTCGAGGTGGTTGGTGATCGCCTCGTAGGTGTTGTCCATGTTGTCGTAGGAGCCGCGATGGACGAACTTCAGCGCCTTGCCCTCGGGCGACTGGCCGATGCTCATCCCCTTGCCGAGCGTCTTCGGCTCCTGCTCGACCGGCATCTCGGCCAGGAAGGTGAAGCCGGTGTCGTCGGTCGAGGTGTAGACGATCATGCCGTTGCCGGCGGGCTTGATGCCCTGCTTGTCCAGCGTGGCCGACAGCGATTTGAAGGAGTCGATCAGCGTGTCGAACGCATTGTCCCAATTCGCGGTGCCCTTGACGAGGACGACCTTCTTCGCCTCGAGCTTGATCTCGTCGCCGAAGGCGTCGGCCGCCTGGGCCGGCGCCGCGGCCTGCGGCGGCGTCGTGGCCGGGGACTGGGCCGCGGTCGGAGATGACGACGGCGAGGGGCTCGCGCTGGCGGCCGGCGTCGGGCTGGTCGCGGGCGCCGGACTGGCCGACGCGGCAGGCGCAGGAGAGGCCGGCGCCACCGGCGCCGGTAGCGCGCTCGGGGCCGGTGCGGGCGTGGCTGAGGCCGCCGGAGCCGGCGAGGCCGACGGCGCCTGGGCCCGGGCGAACGTGCCGCCGAGCAGGAGCGCGACCGAGCTCACGGCCAGAACGAGGCGGAAAGTGCTGAGATTCATTCGACTATTCTCCAGTGGCCGTGCTGCTTTGCCCGGTTCGTGCCGGCGAATGAACCGGTCCTAACATGCTCGGCGGCGCGGCGTCCCATGACAGATGCGTCATGTCGCTCTGCAGGCTGGTCAATGCCGCGCCATTCGCCATATAAGGCGGACACAATTTGGATATTTTCATGAGCGCGCTGGCCAACCACAGCTTCGTCAAGATGAACGGGATCGGCAACGAGATCGTCGTGGTCGATCTGCGCGACGTGAAGCATGTCGTCACGCCGGACGAGGCGCGGGCGGTGGCATCCCGGGTGCCCTACGATCAGCTGATGGTGCTGCAGCCGCCGCGGCTCGACGGCACCGAAGCGTTCATCCGCATCTACAACAATGATGGATCGGAGTCCGGCGCCTGCGGCAACGGCATGCGCTGCGTGGTGCGCCAGGTGTTCGGCAAGACGGGCCAGACCAGCGCGACGTTCGAGACCCGCGCCGGGTTGTTGAACTGCTGGCAGGGGCCGGCGCCCGACCTCTACACCGTCGACATGGGCGCGCCGAAGTTCGGCTGGCAGGACATTCCTCTCGCCGAGGAGTTCCGCGACACCCGCTACATCGAGCTGCAGATCGGACCGATCGACGCGCCGATCCTGCATTCGCCCTCGGTCGTCAACATGGGCAATCCGCACGCGGTGTTCTGGGTCGAGGACGTCAACGCCTACGATCTGGAGCGCTTCGGGCCGCTGCTGGAGAACCATCCGATTTTCCCGGAGCGTGCGAACATCACGCTCGCCCACATCGTCGATCGCGACCACATCACGATGCGCACCTGGGAGCGCGGCGCGGGGCTGACCAAGGCCTGCGGTTCGGCGGCCTGTGCGACAGCGGTCGCGGCCGTCAGGCTGAAGCGTGCCAACCGGATCGTGCAGATGAGGCTGCCCGGCGGCGAGCTCACGATCGAGTGGCGCGAGCGTGACGATCACGTGCTGATGACGGGCACCGCGACGTTCGAGTTCGAGGGACGGTTCGAGCCGTCGATGTTCGCCAGCGTCGCATGAGCGTCGACGTCGTTACCTTCGGCTGCCGCCTCAACGCGTTCGAATCCGAGCTGATCGCGAAACATGCCGAGGCGGCCGGTGCCGACGACACCATCGTCATCAACAGCTGTGCCGTCACCAACGAGGCGGTGGCGCAGGCCCGGCAGTCGATCCGCAAATTGAAGCGCGAGCGCCCCGCGGCGCGCATCGTCGTGACCGGCTGCGCCGCGCAGACGCAGGCCGGCATGTTCGCCGCCATGCCCGAGGTCGACCGCGTCATCGGCAATGACGACAAGCTGCGGCCCGATGCGTGGCGTGCGACCACACGGGCGTTGGCGGTGCCACGGTTCGGCATCGATGCGTCCGAGAAGGTGGCCGTCTCCGACATCATGGCGGTGATGGAGATGGCTCCGCATCTGGTCGACGGCTTCCAGCGCGGCCTGCCGCGGGTGTTCGTGCAGGTGCAGAACGGCTGCGATCATCGCTGCACCTTCTGCATCATCCCGTTCGGTCGCGGCAATTCGCGCTCGGTGCCGATGGGCGCGGTCGTCGAGCAGGTGCGCGCGCTGGCCGAGCGCGGCCATGCCGAGATCGTGCTGACCGGCGTCGACCTGACGAGCTATGGCGCCGGCCTGCCCGGCACGCCGAAGCTCGGCCGGCTTGTGAAGCAGATACTGCGCCACGTGCCGGAGTTGAGACGCCTGCGCATCTCCTCGATCGATTCGATCGAGGCCGATGCCGACCTGCTCGATGCCCTCGCGGATGATGCCAGGCTGATGCCGCACCTGCATCTGTCGCTGCAGGCGGGTGACGATCTGATCCTGAAGCGCATGAAGCGGCGGCATTCGCGCGCCGATGCCATCGCATTCTGTGCTCAGGTGCGCCGGCTGCGGCCGGACATCGCGCTTGGCGCCGATCTGATCGCGGGATTTCCGACCGAGACTGAGGAGATGTTCTCGCGCTCGATCGACCTGGTCGAGGAATGCGGGCTGACCTTCCTGCACGTGTTTCCCTATTCGCCGCGGCCGGGCACGCCGGCGGCGCGCATGCCGCAGGTGGATGGCGCCATCATCCGCGATCGCGCGCGGCGATTGCGGGCGGTGGGCGAGGCGGCGTTACGCCTGCGGTTGGAGCAGGAGATCGGCTGTCAGCGTGAGGTGCTGATCGAGAGTGAGACCCAGGGACGGACGGAGCATTACCTGCCGGTCGCCACGACCACTGCGTTGCCAGGCACCGTGCAGCGGCTCACGATCACGGGGCATCATGGGGCTCGGCTGTTAGTCCAGAATTCCGTCATGCCCGGGCTTGACCCGGGCATCCACGCTGTCCCCAAGAACTAAGACGTGGATGGCCGGGACTTCGCCCGGCCATGACGGTGCGGAAAGAGATGGGCTCACGCCCCGTTCCACCCGCACATCCTCAGCCGCTCATGCATGTGCATCGGCGCCGGCGCCACCACGTGTACCGGTGGCTTGTTTTTCGACAGCGGAATCGAAATCTCGCGTGCGTGCAGATGCAGCCGCGGCTCGCCGAAGCGCGGGCCGTTGCCATAGATGTTGTCACCGACGATCGGCCATCCCGACGCTGCCGAATGCACGCGCAGTTGATGCGTGCGGCCGGTGACCGGTTCCATCGCCAGCCAAGTGAGTCGCGGACTGCGATTGGAGTGCACCGACTCTCCCTCTCCGGTTGGCAGCTGCGCTCCCTCCCCGCTTGTGGGGGAGGGTTGGGGAGGGGGGTGGCTCCAAGCGACACTGCCCGTGGGGACCCCCACCCCCGACCCCTCCCCGCGAGGGGGAGGGGAGTCGTTGCCACGAGTGGGAGGGGAGTTCAGGGATAGACTGGCAAGAGAGTACGACCTCCCCAGCACCCGCCATTTCGTCACCGCTGGCTGCCCGTTCGGATCCGGCTTCTGCCACCAGCCGCGCTCGGCGTTCAGCTTGCCGAGCGGGAGCTCGATCACGCCCTCGTCAGCGTCAGGTCCGCCTTCGACGACAGCCCAATAGGTCTTCGAAATCTTGCCATGCTTGAACAAAAGCCCGAGCGACGCCGTTGCCTTGCGATGACGGCCGAGCACCAGACAGCCCGAGGTTTCCTTGTCCAGCCGATGCGCCAGCACCGGCGGGCGCGGCAGGCCGAAGCGCAGCGCGTCGAACGAGGCTTCGAGGTTCGGTCCGCCCTTCGGTCCCTTGTGCACGGGAATGCCGGCCGGCTTGTCGATCACCAGCATCAGCCCGTCGCGGTGGAGCACGCGGGCAAGCATTTCCTCGTCGGTGGGTTGGTTAATGTCCATGGAAACCGTAACGCGGGTGTGAGCTTTCGTTTGCGAATGGAAAGGGCTAACACCACGCCATGAACGATACCACCTCGGAAACACCCAAGCTGTCGTGGTGGCGGCGGCTGTCGGCG
This sequence comes from Bradyrhizobium sp. SZCCHNR1017, assembly GCF_032381375.1. Taxonomy (NCBI): domain Bacteria; kingdom Pseudomonadati; phylum Pseudomonadota; class Alphaproteobacteria; order Hyphomicrobiales; family Nitrobacteraceae; genus Bradyrhizobium; species Bradyrhizobium sp. SZCCHNR1017. Next base: position 370,035 of record NZ_JAUHIR010000003.1, read on the forward strand.
GGCCTGAAGCGCACGTCCGGCGCGCTCGGCACGGCCGTCGCCGATCTCGTCACCAAGCGCAAGCTCGACCGCGCGATGCTCGACGACATCGAGGACGTGCTGCTGCGCGCCGATCTCGGCACCCAGGTCGCCGCGCGAATCGCCGACGCCGTCGGGACCGGCCGCTACGACAAGGCGATCAGCGCCGACGAGGTCAAGGCGGTCGTCGCGACCGAGGTCGAGAAGGTGCTGTCGCCGGTGGCGAAGCCGCTCGAGATCGCGCCGGGCCACAAGCCGTTCGTCATTCTCGTCGTCGGCGTCAACGGCTCCGGCAAGACGACCACGATCGGCAAGCTGGCGCAGAAATTCGCTTCCGAAGGCAGGCAGGTGATGCTGGCCGCGGGCGACACGTTCCGTGCCGCCGCGATCGAGCAGCTCAAGGTCTGGGGCGAGCGCACCAAGGCGCCGGTGATCGCCGGCGCGCAGGGCTCGGACTCCGCCAGCCTTGCGTTCACCGCCATCACCGCGGCCAAGGAGCAGGGCCGCGACATCCTGCTGATCGATACTGCCGGCCGTTTGCAGAACAAGGCCGAGCTGATGAACGAGCTCGAAAAGGTGGTGCGTGTCATTCGCAAGGTCGACGCGTCGGCACCGCATGCGGTGCTGCTCGTGCTCGACGCGACGGTGGGACAAAATGCGCTGTCGCAGGTCGAGGCGTTTCATCGTACGGCAGGCGTCACCGGCCTCGTGATGACCAAGCTCGACGGTACGGCGCGCGGCGGCATCCTCGTGGCGCTGTCGGAGAAGTTCAAGCTGCCGGTGCACTTCATCGGCGTCGGCGAGGGGGTCGATGATCTCTCACCGTTCGCCGCGAAAGATTTTGCGCGGGCGATCGCCGGCATCGAGGATTGACGTCGGCACGCTCGGGCTCCGGCCCACCGCCAGATCGAGACGACCGGATCAACCGCTGCCGTGGCTGCAGCCAACAGGACATGGAATGGACAAGACCCAGCCGCACCCGCTGTTCAAGCTCGCGACCGAACTTGGCCCGCTGATCATCTTCTTCGTGGTCAACGCCAAGTTCAATCTGTTCGCTGCGACCGGCGCGTTCATGGTTGCGATCATCGCGGCGCTGATCGCGTCCTATGTCGTGACGCGGCACGTCCCGCTGATGGCGCTGGTGACCGCCGTCGTCGTCATCGTGTTCGGCACGCTGACCCTGGTGCTGCACGACGAGACCTTCATCAAGGTCAAGCCGACCATCATCTACGGCCTGTTCGCGGCCGTGCTCGGCGGCGGGCTGCTGTTCAACCGCTCCTTCATCGCGATCATGTTCGATCAGATGTTCAACCTGACGGCCGCAGGCTGGCGCATCCTCACCTTCCGCTGGGCGTTGTTCTTTGCCGCGATGGCGGTGCTGAACGAGATCATCTGGCGCACGCAGAGCACCGATTTCTGGGTCGGCTTCAAGGCGTTCGGCGTCGTGCCGCTGACCATGATCTTCGCCATCGCCCAGATGCCGCTGATCAAGCGCTACCACCAGGACCCGGCGTCGCTCGAAGCCAGCGATGCGGCGGAAGGGGATGTGAGCAAGGGGTAGCTGCCCCGAACGCGGTCATCGCGAGGAGCGTAGCGACGAAGCAATCCAAGGCCCGTAGATGCTCCGGATCGCTTCGCTTCGAGGTTCTCCGCGCCGTCATTCCGGAGCGCGCCGCGCAGCGGCGTGAGCCCGGAATCCATAACCACGACAAGGCGTGTGACGCGAGATGGCTGTGGCGCCCGTCTTCGCCAAACGACCGCTCGTGAGTATGGATTCCGGGCTCGTCGCTTCGCGCCGCCCCGGAATGACGACGCAGAGAGAGGAGCGTGTTTGCCGCTGAAGCTCCGATGGCTGCGCGAGGCTTACGAACCCACCTTCAGCGCCTTCTCGATTTCCGGCTTCAACACCGCATCGATGTTCTGCGCCGTGATCGGGCCGACCAGCTTGTAGACGATGGTGCCCTCGCGGCCGACGACGAAGGTCTCGGGCACGCCGTAGACGCCCCATTCGATGCCCGCGCGGCCGTTGCCGTCGACGCCGACGACGTCATAGGGGTTGCCGTAGCGGCCGAGGAAGCGGCGGGCGTTGTCGGCGCCGTCCTTGTAGTTGATGCCGATGATCTGGAAGCGCTTGTCGCGGCCGAGCTCGACCAGCAGCGGCGCCTCGTCGTGACAGGGCACGCACCACGATGCCCAGACGTTGATGATGCTGACCTTGCCCTTGAGCGCAGCCGGGTCGAGGCCGGGCACCGGCGTGCCGTCCCTCGCCAGTTCCGGCAGCGCCGGCAGCGGCGTGGCCGGCGCGGGGCGGCCGATCAGCGCGGAGGGAATCCGCGACGGATCGCCGTTGCCGAGGCGCGACCAGAACAGCGCCGCCAGCCCGAGGAACACCACGAGCGGCAGCAGCATGAGGAATGAGCGGCGCCGCGGCGCCGGCTCCGTCGCAGCCTGTTCGATCATTGGATATCCGTCGCGGCGCGGCCGGAACGGCGGCTGATGCCGCTGTCCTCGAGCGCGCGCAAGCGCGCCTTCTGGGTGCGGTAGTCGATGGCGATCCAGCCGATCAGCAGCATCACGACCAGCGCCGCTGCAAGATAGGAGGTCGCGATGAAGGAGGTATAGGGGCCAAGGTCCATGTCAAGCCGCTCCCGCGATCTGGCCTGCCGCATCGTCGGCTGGTGCGGCCGTGGTGTAGGCGCGGGCCTGCATCATCTGCAGGCTGCGGACGCGCCGGCGCAGGATCTCGTTGCGCATCGCCGCGACATGCAGGGTAATGAACAGGAACGAGAACCCGACTGCCATCACCAGCAGCGGGATCAGGAATGATTTGTCGAGCGCCGGACCGCCCATCCGCATCACCGACGCCGGTTGATGCAGCGTGTTCCACCAGTCGACGGAGAACTTGATGATCGGCAGGTTGATCGCGCCAACCAGCGTCAGCACGGCGGCAGCGCGGGCGGCGCGGGTCGGATCCTCGACCGCGCGCCACAGCGCCATCAGGCCGAGATACATCAGGAACAGGATCAGCACCGAGGTCAGCCGCGCATCCCACTCCCAATAGGTGCCCCACATCGGCCGGCCCCACAGCGAGCCGGTGAGGAGAGCGAGGAACGTGAAGCTTGCGCCGATCGGGGCGGCGGCCTTGGCAGCGACGTCGGCGAGCGGATGCCGCCACACCAAGGTGCCGAGCGAGGCGATGCTCATGATGCTCCAGACGAACATCGACAGCCAGGCATTGGGCACGTGGATGAACATGATCTTGACGGTCGCGCCCTGCTGATAGTCGTCGGGCGCCAGCGCGGAGAGGTACAGGCCGATAGCCAGCAGCGCGGCCGTGACCAGCGCCAGCCACGGCAGCAGCCGCGCCGCCAGCGCAAGGAACCGGGTGGGATTGGCGAGGTCGATCAGCGACATGAGACCCTTGTTAAAGGCGGAAGCGGTTGCAGGCAATCAGCACGGCGCCGCTAGATAAGAGTTGATCATGGTCAAACCCCGGCGGGCGGCGGGTCAATCCAGCCCGTTCCGCAAGCTTGTCGCAGCGGCGAACGGGCCGATCACGAAACTCACCAGCGACAATGCGCACAGGATCGAGAACGGCGCCCCGAACGGCAGCGGGCCGACGATGGCCGCCTGCGACGCCGCGACGCCGAAGATCAGCACTGGGATCGAAAGTGGCAGCACCAAGACCGCCAGCAGCAGCCCGCCGCGGTGCATCGTCACAGCCAGTGCTGCACCGATCATGCCGATGAAGGTCAGGGCAGGCGTGCCCGCCAATAACGTCAGCGCGACGGCGCCGGTCGCTGTGGCGTCGAGGTTGAGCAGCAGGCCGAGCACGGGCGTCGCGATCACCAGCGGCAGGCCGGCGGCGAGCCAATGCGCCAGCGCCTTGGCGGCGCAGGCCAGCTCCAGCGGTGTCCGGCTCATCACGACCAGGTCGAGCGAGCCGTCCTCGTGGTCGGCGGTGAACAGCCGGTCCAGGGTGAGCAGGCTGGAGAGCAGGGCACCGAGCCAGAGGATGGCGGGGCCGAGCCGGGTCAGCAGCGCCAGATCCGGCCCGACCGCGAATGGCATCAGCACCACGACGGTAAGAAAGAACAGCACGCCGATCAACGCGCCGCCGCCGATGCGCAGCGCGATCTTGATGTCGCGGCGGATGAGGGCACCGAGGGCGGTCATGCGGATAGGGCCTCGGCTGATTGCTTGATGGCAGATGGTGAGCCGCGCTCCCTCGACCCGCAAACTGCGCTCCCTCCCCCCTTGTGGGGGAGGGCTGGGGAGGGGGGTGGCTCCAGGTGACGCTGCCGTTGTGGACCGCCGCCCCCTCCCCGCAAGGGGGAGGAGGCGGCGCGCCGATGGGACGTTGGTTGGTGCGACCGAATCTCGTCAAACAAGTTAGAGCGCGTCGTGGGGCACCCCCGTCCCTGACCTTCCCCCACAAGGGGGGCGGGAACGGAGAGAGCGGTGGGTGGGACTGCGAAGAGGAGAGAGGGAATCATCGAGCCTCCCCGATCCGCAGCTCGCGTGTGTCGATGCCGAGCGGGCCGTGCGTCGCCGCGACAATCAGCCCACCCCCGGCGAGATGCTCCCGCATCAGCCCCGCGAACATCGCCTGCCCCGCGACGTCGAGCGCCGCGGTCGGTTCATCGAGCAGCCAGAGCAGGCGCGGCACCGCGAGCAGGCGGGCCAGCGACAGCCGGCGGCGCTGGCCGGCGGACAGATAGGCGGCGGGCAGGTCGATGGCGTGGGCGATGCCGACGGCCGCGAGGCAGTCGGGGATCGGCCGCGTGATGCCGCCGCCGAGGAATTCGGCCCAGAAGGTCAGGTTTTCGCGCACGCTGAGCGCCGGCTTCAGCGCGTCGCGGTGGCCGAGATAATGCGCCTGCTCGGGCACCGTGAGCTCGCTCTCACCGCCCTCGATGGCGATGGAGCCGCCCGCCGGCAGCAGCAGACCGGCAATCAACCGCAGCAGTGATGTCTTGCCCGCACCATTGTGTCCGGTCACCGCCAGCGCCTCGCCCGCGACTGCTTCGAAGGCTAGTCCTGCGAACACCTCGCGACCGCCGCGCACGCACCTGACGTCGCGGCCGAACAGCTTCGGAGACAATGTTGAAGTCGCCTGCATGGCCCGTCGTGACAGCCCCTAGGGAATTGATGGCTAGCGCGTGAGAATTTGTGGGTGATGCCACGTCGGGACTTGCTTGTCTCTGTGGCGGCGCAGTTAGAAAGCTTCTATAAGCCCGACCTTGATGCAGCACACAATCGCCCGCTGCAAGCCATTCGGCGCCTCGCGCTGACGGTTCTTAAATACCCCCTCCGGGTATACAGATCAATTGGGATTTCCACGCATGACCTCGCTCGACAGCTTCAAGTGTCGCAAGACCCTCAAGGTCGGAACGAAGAGCTACATCTATTACAGCTTGCCCACAGCCGAGAAGAACGGTCTCAAGGACATCTCCAAGCTGCCGTATTCGATGAAGGTGCTGCTCGAGAACCTGCTGCGCAACGAGGACGGCCGCACCGTCACCAAGGACGACATCGTCGCAGTGTCCAAATGGCTGCGCAAGAAGTCGCTGGAACATGAGATCGCCTTCCGCCCGGCGCGCGTGCTGATGCAGGATTTCACCGGCGTGCCGGCGGTGGTCGACCTCGCGGCGATGCGCAACGCAATGCAGAAGCTCGGCGGCGATGCCGAGAAGATCAACCCGCTGGTGCCGGTCGATCTCGTCATCGACCACTCGGTGATCGTGAACTACTTCGGTGACAACAAGGCGTTCGGCAAGAACGTCGCCGAGGAGTACAAGCAGAACCAGGAGCGTTACGAATTCCTGAAGTGGGGCCAGAAGGCGTTCTCGAACTTCTCCGTCGTGCCGCCCGGCACCGGCATCTGCCACCAGGTCAACCTCGAATACCTGGCGCAGACGGTCTGGACCAAGAAGGAGAAGATGACGGTCGGCCGCACCAAGGGCACCTTCGAGGTCGCCTATCCGGATTCGCTGGTCGGCACTGACTCCCACACCACCATGGTCAATGGTCTCGCCGTGCTCGGCTGGGGCGTTGGCGGCATCGAGGCCGAGGCCTGCATGCTCGGCCAGCCGCTGTCGATGCTGCTGCCCGACGTCGTCGGCTTCAAGCTGACCGGCGCGCTGAAGGAAGGCGTCACCGCGACCGACCTGGTGCTGACCGTCACCCAGATGCTGCGCAAGCTCGGCGTGGTCGGCAAGTTCGTCGAGTTCTTCGGCCCCGGCCTCGACCATCTCTCGGTCGCCGACAAGTCGACCATTGCCAACATGGCTCCTGAATACGGCGCGACCTGCGGCTTCTTCCCGGTTGACGCCGCCACCATCGACTATCTGAAGACCTCGGGTCGCAAGGCGCCGCGCGTCGCGCTGGTCGAGGCCTATGCCAAGGCGCAGGGTCTGTTCCGCACTGCCAAGTCGCCGGACCCGGTGTTCACGCAGACGCTGACGCTCGATCTCGCCGACGTCGTGCCGTCGATGGCTGGTCCGAAGCGCCCCGAAGGCCGCATCGCGCTGCCGGCGGTGGCCGAGGGTTTCGCGACCGCGCTGGCTGGGGAGTACAAGAAGAGCGACGCTGCGCAGCGCTTCCCGGTCGAGGGCAAGGACTTCGACATCGGCCATGGCGACGTCGTCATCGCCGCCATCACCTCCTGCACCAACACCTCGAATCCGAGCGTGCTGATCGGCGCCGGCCTCTTGGCCCGCAACGCCGCCGCCAAGGGCCTCAAGGCCAAGCCGTGGGTGAAGACCTCCCTCGCTCCCGGCAGTCAGGTGGTCGCCGAATACCTTGCCAATTCGGGCCTGCAGAAGGACCTCGACAAGGTCGGCTTCAACCTCGTCGGATTCGGCTGCACCACCTGCATCGGCAATTCCGGCCCGCTGCCGGAGGAGATCTCGAAGTCGATCAACGACAACGGCGTGGTCGCGGCGGCCGTGCTGTCGGGTAACCGCAACTTCGAAGGCCGCGTCTCGCCGGACGTGCAGGCCAACTATCTGGCCTCGCCGCCGCTGGTCGTGGCCTATGCGCTGGCCGGCACCGTGACCAAGGATCTTTCGGTCGAGCCGATCGGCATCGGCAAGGACAAGAAGCCGGTCTACCTGAAGGACATCTGGCCGACGACCAAGGAGGTCAACGACTTCGTCAAGAAGTTCGTCAAGGCGTCGATCTTCAAGAAGCGCTACGCCGACGTGTTCAAGGGCGACACCAACTGGCGCAAGATCAAGACGGTCGAGAGCGAGACCTATCGCTGGAACATGTCGTCGACCTACGTGCAGAACCCGCCGTATTTCGAGGGCATGAAGAAGGAGCCCGAGCCGATCAAGGACATCGTCGAGGCTCGCGTGCTGGCGCTGTTCGGCGACAAGATCACGACCGACCACATCTCGCCGGCCGGTTCGATCAAGCTGACCTCGCCCGCCGGCAAGTTCCTCAGCGAGCACCAGGTCCGCCCGGCTGACTTCAACCAGTATGGCACGCGCCGCGGCAATCACGAGATCATGATGCGCGGTACCTTCGCCAACATCCGCATCAAGAACTTCATGCTCAAAGGTGCCGACGGCAACATTCCCGAGGGCGGCCTGACCAAGCACTGGCCCGACGGCGAGCAGATGTCGATCTATGACGCCGCGATGAAGTATCAGGAAGAGGGCGTGCCGCTGGTGGTGTTCGCCGGCGCCGAATACGGCAACGGTTCGTCGCGCGACTGGGCCGCCAAAGGTACCCGGCTGCTGGGCGTCCGTGCCGTGATCTGCCAGAGCTTCGAGCGCATCCATCGCTCCAATCTGGTGGGTATGGGCGTGCTGCCGCTCACCTTCCAGGAAGGCACGTCCTGGTCCTCGCTCGGCCTCAAGGGCGACGAGAAGGTTACCATCAAGGGCCTGCAAGGCGACCTGAAGCCGCGCCAAACCCTGACCGCCCAGATCGTCTCGGCCGACGGTGCGGCGCAGCAGGTGCCGCTGCTCTGCCGGATCGATACGCTCGACGAGCTCGACTACTACCGCAACGGCGGCATCCTGCACTACGTGTTGCGCAAGCTCGCCGCTTAACCAAGGCGCGATGCGACAGTTTGGCTCACTCTGAAGTGAGTAGCGGGTGATGAAGGAGGCGGCCTATGACAAAGGCCGCCTCTTTTGCATTTTCGTTTTGTTAACTACGAGGACGGCATCGCGGATGCAGTGATGCACAGGGCGCAGCGGACGGTGGTCCAGACGGGACAGTGGCGATGAGTGGACAGATGTCGTGGTGGTCGCGCGCAGCGCTGAGTGTCTGTGCGGTCATCGCTTTCGTCCGGCCCGCTGCGTCCGATCCCCGTGCGGTGATCGAACTCTTCACCTCGCAAGGCTGTTCGTCCTGCCCGCCGGCTGACAAGATCCTCGGCGAGCTCGCCAGAGATCCTTCGGTCATCGCGCTGTCCCTGCCGATAGACTACTGGGACTATCTCGGCTGGAAGGACACGCTGGCCGACTCCCGCTTCACGGCCCGGCAGCGGGCCTATTCTCGTGCGCGCGGCGACCGCGAGGTCTATACGCCGCAGGCGGTGGTCAACGGCTCCGTGCATGTGATCGGCAGCGACCGCGAGGCGATCGAGGGCGCCATCGAGGAGACCGTCCAGGGTGGCAGCGTGATGTCGGTGCCGGTGAGGCTGTCGGTCGACGGCCAGGACCTTACTGTCTCCGTGGCCGCGGCCAACGACCAGATGCCGCGCAAGCACGGCGAGGTCTGGGTCTGCTCGATCTCGCGGGTGGTCCCGATCTCGGTCGGCCGCGGCGAGAACAGCGGCCGTGATCTGACCTATTACAACGTCGTTCGCGGGCTTCAGAAGCTGGGTGACTGGAATGGGTCGCCGGTCAGATGGAGCGTGCCGCTGGAGAAGATCGCCCGCGAGGGCGTCGATGGCACCGTCGTCTATGTGCAGGACGGCAGTCGCGACCGCCCTGGGCCGATGCTCGGGGCCGCCTTTTCCGAGTTGCCGTTGGGCGGACGGGCTTCAGCAACGGCGCGCGGTCCCGAGCGCTGATCTTCCGTCGTCCTGATCTTCGTTTTCGCTGACCTGCGTTGGGCGCGTCACGTCCGTGCGACGGCGCGTCCCGACAATCGTACGTGCAGCTCACGCCAGAAAAGCAAAAGGACCAACTTGCGTTGGCCCTTTGCCTTACTTGTGAATAGACCCGATCCTGACGACCCCGGGGGGCTGGGGGCTGAGGAATCCGGAACCGAAAGGACCGGGCCAACGCACACGAATCTTATGCCGAAGGTCGGGGGCGGTCGGTGGGCGGAAAGACGGCGCGATTATGATTCTGCTAACGATCCCGTGACGCTTGCGTGTTCGCGGAACCGATGACCTCGCAGGCTCGGTCGAACTTCGACAACGAAAACGGCCCCTTGCGGCTTCTGCCGGATGGCGCGATCATGTCGCACCGATGACAGGAGGACGCCAATGAACCTCACGCCGGAGGACGCCGACCCCAGCGAGAACCGCGCGGCGGCGCGCAGTGCGGCCGCAGCGCCGAACCGGGTGACGTTCGACCGCCTGGAGCTGAACCGCATCCTGAACCTCTACGGCCGCATGGTCGCCGACGGTGAGTGGCGCGACTATTCAATCGACTTCCTGCGTGACCGGGCCGTCTTCTCCGTGTTTCGCCGGGCGTCCGAGGTGCCGATCTACCGCATCGAGAAGGATCCGCGTCTCGCACGCAAGCAGGGCATGTACAGCGTGATCTCGGCCACCGGGCTGATCCTGCGCCGCGGCCACGAGCTCGAGCGCGTGCTGCTGGTGATCGCGCCCAAACCAGCCCTGGTCTGATCCCACGCGCACCGGGTTGATCATGACCTTCCGACTGGCGCTGCCTTACGCCGGGACGTCGCTGCTCCCGGCCCCGAGCGGGCGCTGCATCATCACAGTATCGAGCCAGCGGCCGAATTTCAGGCCGACGCTCGGGTGGGTGCCGATCATCTGGAAGCCGCAGGCGGTATGCAGCCCGACCGAGCCGGAATTGGCGGAGTCGCCGATGACGGCGATCATCTGGCGAAAGCCTCCCTCCTCACAGGCGTCGATCAGCCGCCGCATCAGGCGCATCCCGATGCCGCGACGCTGGCTGGCGGGAGCGAGATAGACCGAGTTCTCCACCGTGAAGCGATAGGCAGGGCGGGGCCGGTAGGGCCCGGCATAGGCATAGCCCACCACCTCTCCGTCCAGCAGGGCAGCGAAATAGGGGAAGCCGCCGTCGCGGAGCGCCCGGAAGCGGCGCGTCATCTCCGCCAGATCCGGAGGGTCGAGCTCAAAGGTGGCCGTGCCCTCGCGGACGGCTTGGCCGTAGATAGCGGTGATGGCGGGAAGGTCGGCCTCCTGGGTGGGCCGGATTTCAATGTCGGACATGGGGTGGAAGCATACCCAGGCGGACGCGGCGATCAATCCGGCCTCGCGGCATGGCTGCCGCTGCGGTTTTGCGTCGGTCGCAATCGGGGTTTGTGCAAACGAAAAGCCCCGGCGGTGAGGCCGGGGCTTCGAAGGTCGCTCGTTCGAGCGGTTGGATCAGTCGCGCTGTCCGAGCAACTGCAGCAGCAGCGTGAACAGGTTGATGAAGTTCAAGTACAGCGACAGGGCGCCGGTGATTGCCGCGCGCTCCGCGATGTCGCCGCCCGCGGAAGCGTAGCCGTAGATGTACTCGTTCTTCAGACGCTGCGTGTCCCAGGCGGTCAGGCCGGCGAACACGAACACGCCGATCACCGAGACGATGAACTGCAGCATCGAGCTCGCCAGGAAAAGGTTCACGAGGCTCGCCAGCACGATGCCGATCAGGCCCATGAACAGGAACGAGCCCATGCCCGTCATGTCACGCTTGGTCGTGTAGCCGTAGAGGCTCAGCGCGCCGAACGTCGCCGCGGTGATGAAGAACACCCGCACGATCGAGGTGTGGGTGTACACCAGGAAGATCGACGACAGCGAGATGCCCATCAAGGCCGAGAACACCCAGAACAGGATCTGCGCGGTCGACGGCGCCAAGCGGTTGATGCCGGCCGAGATCGCGAACACCATGACCAGGGGGGCCAGGATGAACAGCCACTTCAGCGGGCTCACGAACATCGCGTAGCCGAACTGCGTCAGATAGGCGTTGCCGAACTTGAACACGCCGGCCGCCGGATCGCCGGTCACCGACGCCATGTAGACGCCCAGTGCCGCAAGGCCGGTGATGGCCAGGCCGATGCTCATGTAATTGTAGATGCGCAGCATGTAGGCGCGCAGACCGGCGTCGACGGTCGCGGCATCGGCGCGCCCGGCCACCCGGCCAAAGGGTGAAGCATAGTTGCGGTCTAGGTCCGACATGGTCGATTCCCGTTGGTTGCCCGGCAGCCCGGTCCTGACAGGACCTTCGGCCGGTTCTCGAAAAACCCTATCTCATACCCGCTGCTGCAGATATTAAATTTGCGTCATCGGCAAATTCGCCATCTTTTGGCAGGTCTCTGAGCCCATTCCCTAGATGGGAAACTAGCATATCCGCCGCAAGCTTCCACGCGCGGCTGAATGTCGCTCCGCGCGCGTCCCAGCCGCAGAAATCGCGTTAACCGTGCGGCATGAGCGCGCAAGCCGCTACAGATTCCGAAGAACCGTCGCCGGTTTCTGGTTGAGCGCCAGCAGAGTGCCGGCCAGACCGAGGCCGACCGTCACGATCAGCGCGGCCACGACGACCAGCGCGGCGCTGCCGGCCTGCCAGGCGAAGCTCAACGTCATCAGCCGGGTCACGATCAGCCAGGCGGACACCGAGCCGGCGATGACGCCGAACGCGGCGGTGGCAAACCCGATCATCAGATATTCCAGCGCGTAGGCGCCGAGCAGCCGCAGCCTCGTCGCGCCCAGGGTCTTCAGGATGACGGCATCATAGACCCGGTGGCGGTGGCCGGCCGCCAGCGCGCCACCCAGCACCAGGATGGCCGAGATCAGCGTCACCGCACTGGCGCCGCGGATGGCGAGCGCGAGGTTGGAGACCACCGAGCCCACCGTCTCCATCACCTCGCGGACCCGCACGCTGGTCACCATCGGGAAGGCGTCGGCCACCTTGCGGATGACACGGGCATCCTCGGCGGTATCGGAGCGCGACTCGGTGAGGGTGGCGACATGGGTGTGCGGCGCTCCCTTGAAGGCATTCGGGGAGAACACCAGCACGAAATTGATGCCGAGCCCCTGCCAGTCGATGGTGCGCATGTTGCCGATCCGCGCCGTGATGTCGCGTCCGAGCACGTTGACCACGATGTCGTCACCGAGCTTGAGGCCGAGACCGTCGGCGATCCGCTTCTCGATCGAAACCAGCGGCGGGCCGCTGTAGGTCTCGCCCCACCACTCGCCCTCGACGACCTTGGATCCTTTGGGAATCTCGGCGGTATAGGTCAGGCCCCGGTCGCTCTGCAGCACCCATTCGGTGTCCGTCGTCGCCTTGAGGTCCTCGGCGCGCACGCCGCGGGCGGAGACGATGCGCCCGCGCAGCATCGGCACGTCTTCGACAGTGGATTGAGGGGCGAGGTCCTTGAGGAAGTCGCGGAAGCGGTCGGCCTCGCCGGAAGGGACGTCGATGAAGAAAAACGACGGCGCCTGTTCCGGCAGTTGAGCCAGGAACTGGCGTCGCAGATTGCCGTCGATCTGGGTAATCGTGACCAGCACGGCGAGTCCCAGCCCGAGCGAGAGCACCACGGACGGTGTCAGCGCGCCCGGGCGATAGATATTGCTGACCGCCAGCCGCAGCATCGGGAAGCGGCTGCGCGGCAGGGCGCGCGCAATCGCCATCACCGCGGCGGCAATGCCGCGCAACAGCACGAACACCAGCGCGGCGGCGACGACGAACACGGCTGCGATGCGCTTGTCGTAGGACAGGCCGATCACGACCGCGATCAGCAGCGCGACGGTGCCCGCGATCAGCACCAGATAGCTCCAGCGCGGACGGTGCCATTCGGCGATAACCGCCTCGCGGAACAACGCCGCCACCGGCACGTCGCGTACGCGCCCGAGCGGCCACAGACCGAACGCCAGTGCGGTGAGCAGACCATAGACGAAGGACAGCGCCAGCTCATCCGAATGAATAGCCGGGATCACGGGCAGCGGCAGGATGTTGCCGAACAGCCCGACGATGGCAAACGGCAGGGCCGCCCCGGCGCAGAGGCCGATGATCGAACCGATCGTGGCGAGCACCATCACCTGCACGAGGTAGATGCCGAACACGTCGCGGCTGGTGGCGCCGAGGGCCTTGAAGGCCGCGATCACCTCGGTCCGGCGGTCGACATGGCTCTTGACCGCATTGGCGACGCCGACGCCGCCGACCAGCAAGGCGGCGAGACCGACCAGGGTGAGGAACTGGGTGAAGCGGCCGATCGTCCGCTCCAGTTGCGGCGAGGCGTTGCTGCGGCTGCGGATCTCCCATCCGGCTGAGGGCAGCGTCAGGCGGGTATCGGCGATGAAGGACGCTGCGGCGTGATCGTCCTTGGCATTGTCGGGCAGCCGGACCCGGTAGGTCCAGCGCACCAGGCTGCCCGGCTGCAGCAGCGGTGTGGCCCGCAGGCCCGCCTCGCTGATCAGGAAGCGTGGCCCGAGGCCGATGCCGCCGGACAATTTGTCGGGCTCGGCCTGCAGCGCGCTGCGAATCTGGAAGCGGACCGTGTCGATGGTGACGGTGTCGCCGATCCTCAGATCGAGCCGAGCCAGCAGCGCCGGATCCGCCGCAGCTCCGTAGACGCCGTCGCGCTCGGCCAGGATGTCGGCCATCGGCAGATCTGGCTGGAGCTCGGCCTTGCCGAGCAGCGGATAGGCGTTGTCGACCGCCTTCAGCTCGACCAGCGCCAGCTTGGCGTCGCCCGAGCGCACCATGGCGCGCAGGGTCGCAGCCAGCGACAGCTTTCCACGCGAGCGCAGGAAGTCGATCTCCTCCGGCTTGGCCTCGCGCTGAAACAGTGAAAAGGCGACGTCGCCGCCGAGCAGCGTACGTCCTTCGCGAACCAGGCCGTCGTTGAGGCTCGCCGCCACCGAGCCGACACCGGCAATGGCGAGCACGCCGAGCGCGATGCAGGCGATGAAGACGTAGAAGCCGCGCAGGCCTCCCCGCAGCTCGCGCAGCGCGTAGCGCACGGGCAGCGCGGCCATGCGGCCGCCGGCGATCGGTTCAGCGACGGTGGTCATGCGAGGGCCGGCTCGTGCGCGCCGCCGTCGGCTTCGATCCGCCCCGAGCGCAGCCGGACCACGCGGTCGCAACGATGCGCAAGCCCGCTGTCATGGGTCACCAGCACCAGCGTCATGCCGCGCTCGGCATGCTTGGTGAACAGCAGGTCCACGATCTGCCGTCCGGTGGTCTCGTCGAGATTGCCGGTCGGCTCGTCGGCCACCAGAATGGCCGGGTCCGGCGCAAGTGCCCGCGCCAGCGCCACGCGCTGCTGCTCGCCGCCCGAGAGCTGGGTCGGATAGTGGTGCAGCCGGTGTCCGAGTCCGACCGAATCCAGCTCGCGGGCGGCGCGCTCGGCGGCGCCGGAATGGCCCGCCAGCTCCAGCGGCACCGCGACATTCTCCAGCGCCGTCATGGTCGGGATCAGATGGAAGGACTGGAAGACGATGCCGACCTGGCGGCCGCGGAACCGCGCCAGGGCGTCCTCGTCCAGGGCATTGAAAGCGGTCCCGTTGACCACCACCTCACCCCTATCAGGACGTTCCAGCCCCGCCATCACCATCAGCAATGTGGACTTGCCAGAGCCCGACGGTCCGATCAGACCGATCGTCTCACCCTGTCCCACCCGCAGGCTGATGTCCTTGAGGATATGGACCCGCGCCGCGCCGGTGCCGAGCGAGAGGTTGACGTTCGAGATGGTAATGGTGTCCGGCGCAAGGCCGGCCAAAGGCGAGGTTTCGATGAGACTGTCCATGGCTCGGTCATATGGCAACTCCGCAAGCCGGGTCGAGAGGCGCGGACATATCTTCGTGCACATACTCGTGTTGATGCTCGCCTTGATGACAGTCGGGCCCGCGTTCGCGGGTGCCGAGGCCGTCAAGCCGATCAAGCTCGTCGTTCTCGGCGATTCCTTGAGCGCGGGACTCGGCCTGTCCGCCTCGGATGCGTTTCCAGCCAAGCTGCAGAAGGCGTTGCAGGCCAAGGGGCTGCCGATCGACCTCACCAACGCCGGCGTGTCCGGGGACACCTCGTCCGGCGGCCGCGACCGGCTCGACTGGTCGGTGCCGGAGGGGACCGAAGCGGTCATCGTCGAGCTCGGCGCCAATGACGCGCTGCGCGGCATCGATCCCGCCGTGGCGCGCAAGGCTTTGAGCGAGATCGTGACCCGGCTGAAGGCCAGGGGCATCGCCGTGATGCTGTGCGGCATGCTGGCGCCGCCGAATTTCGGCAGCGACTACGCCGCGAAATTCAACGCGATCTACCCCGATCTCGCCAAGCAGTTCGACGTGCCGCTGTATCCATTCTTCCTCGATGGCGTCGCCGCCGACGCCAAGCTGAACCAGGCCGACGGCATCCACCCCACTGCGGCGGGCGTCGATATCATCGTGTCCAGGCTGTTGCCTACGGTGGAAGCATTCCTGCGTCCGCTTCGTGGGCAATGACGGAACGAAGCGCCGCGTCGGTCATTTGCGATAACCTTAAGGACCGGGTTTTCCGCAGCTTTTACCGGCGTTAACCCGCCTTCCGTCGCGGAGTCATATAAGTTCGGTAGGAATGATGCATTGGCGATTCGTCGTCGATCATTTCTTGAAGGCATGATCTCGTCAATTTTCGAGATCAGCCTCCAGCATCGGGAGTCCTGAAACGATGCCGCGTTTGTTTACTGGACTGGAAATCCCGGCCGAGGTTGGCCACACGCTTTCCGGTTTGCGGGGTGGCCTCCCCGGCGCCCGCTGGATCGATCCCGAAAATTACCATGTGACGTTGCGTTTCATCGGTGACATTGACGGCGCCTCCGCCAACGAGATCGCCTCGATGCTGTGGCGGGTGAACCGCAAGCCGTTCGAAGTGACGGTGCAGGGTCTTTCCAGCTTCGGCGGCCGCAAGCCGCGCGCCGTCGTTGCCAACGTCGCGCCGAGCCGCCCCCTGATCGAGCTGCAGGCCGAGCTCGAGCGGCTCATGCAGCGGATCGGGCTCGATCCGGAGGGCCGCAAATTCGTGCCCCACGTCACGCTGGCGCGGCTGCACGATGCGTCGAGCCAGGACGTCGCCGACTATCTCTCCGTCCGCGGCTATTTCCCGAGCCGCGTGTTCATGGCCGAGCGCTTCGTGCTGTTTTCGTCGCGTGCCTCGACCGGCGGCGGGCCCTATGTGGTCGAGGACGCCTACGACCTCTCGCCGGGGGTGAGGTCTGCAGCGGGGTCGTTCAAGCCAGCCGTTCGCTGAGGCCGGGAGCGAAGACGAACGTCGTTAGCCCCGGACTAACGATCACGGCGGCGTTTGCGTGCCATATACCACGACCACACGGCTCCGACGCATGGCGGCTTCCACCATTTGCGGATTGCATTTTGCGTAAGTCTCATGACCTAGAGTGGGCTCATGCTGTCCACTCCGTCAGACGCGTTCCGCGCGCAATATCAGTCTTTGGTCGATACCGGTGCGATCGAGGCCGACCTCGCCCAGGCCGAGGTCGCCGACGCCCTGGCGGCGCTGGAGCGCCGGCTTTCCACCTACAAGCCCACGCGCAAGCAAGGCTTGTTGGGCCGCCTTTTTGCCGACAAGAGCGAGCCGCCGAACGGCCTCTATGTCCACGGCGAGGTCGGGCGCGGCAAGACCATGCTGATGGACCTGTTCTTCCAGAACTGTCCCGTCGAGCACAAGCGCCGCGCGCATTTTCACGAATTCATGGCCGAGGTGCATGAGCGCATCTACGGCTACCGCCAGAACATCGCGCGCGGCGAGCTCGCCGATGCCGATGTGATCGGTCTCACGGCGCAGGCGATCTTCGATCAGGCCTGGCTGCTCTGTTTCGACGAATTCCATGTCACCGACATCGCCGACGCGATGATCCTGGGACGTCTGTTCGCCAGGCTGTTCGAGCTCGGCACGGTGGTGGTGGCGACCTCCAACGTCGCGCCTGAAGACCTCTACAAAGGCGGCCTCAACCGCGCGCTGTTCCTGCCCTTCATCAAGCAGATTGCCGACCACATGGACGTGATGCGGCTGGACGCGCGCACCGATTTCCGGCTGGAGAAGCTGGCCGGCGTGAAGATGTGGCTGGTGCCGGCCGATGTCGACGCGCGAGCGGCGCTCGACAAGGCCTGGGCGCGGCTCACGGGCCATGCCAAGTGCAAGCCGCGCGACATGACGATCAAGGGGCGCATCCTGCACGTCCCGTGCTCCGCCAACGGCGTCGCCCGCTTCGATTTTGCCGATCTCTGCGAGAAGCCGCTGGCGGCCTCGGACTATCTGCGGCTCGCGCACGACTATCATACGATCCTGATCGATCACGTTCCGGTCATGGATCTGGCCGAGCGCAATGCCGCCAAGCGGTTCATCACCCTGATCGATACGCTCTACGACAACGCCGTGAAGCTGATCGCCTCCGCCGAAGCCGACCCGATTTCGCTCTACGTCGCGACCGAGGGCATCGAGGCCATGGAGTTCAAGCGGACCACCTCGCGCCTGATCGAGATGGGTTCGGACTCCTATCTGGCCCTGCCGCACGGGCGGAAGGACTCGGCGGCATCTGGGACTTCCACGGGGTTGGTCGAAACCTGACAAATACTGGAGTTTTGGCGAACGCCAGCCGCCGGGCACACAGCCGCGAAAAGGCCACGCCAATCATGCTGAAAGGATCATCAGCAGCCGTCGCCCGGTCCTGATCGAAATCAAGGCAGGCCCGTCAATTGGCCATAGCTTGACTTGAACGGCCGGGGCGAAAGGGATAACCACCAGTCGACTTTTCAACCTCCCTCACTCCTTCGGGTTCAAAGGAAAATTTGCCATGGCGCGCGACAAGATTGCTTTGATTGGCTCCGGTCAGATCGGCGGAACGCTGGCTCACCTCGTCGGCCTCAAGGAGCTCGGCGACGTCGTGATGTTCGACATTGCCGAAGGCGTTCCGCAGGGCAAGGCGCTCGACATCGCCCAGTCATCGCCGGTCGACGGCTTCGACGCGCACTACACCGGCGCCAACTCCTATGAGGCGCTCGACAACGCCAAGGTGTGCATCGTCACGGCCGGCGTGCCGCGCAAGCCGGGCATGAGCCGCGACGACCTCTTGTCGATCAACCTCAAGGTGATGGAGCAGGTCGGCGCCGGCATCAAGAAGTACGCGCCCGACGCCTTCGTCATCTGCATCACCAACCCGCTCGACGCGATGGTCTGGGCGCTGCAGAAGGCCTCGGGGCTTCCGGCCAAGAAGGTCGTCGGCATGGCCGGCGTGCTCGACTCGGCGCGTTTCCGCTACTTCCTGGCTGATGAGTTCAACGTCTCGGTCGAGGACGTCACCGCCTTCGTGCTCGGCGGTCATGGCGACACCATGGTGCCGCTGACCAAGTACTCGACCGTTGCCGGCATTCCGCTGCCCGACCTCGTCAAGATGGGCTGGACGTCGCAGGCCCGCATCGACGAGATCGTCGACCGCACCCGCAACGGCGGCGCCGAGATCGTCAACCTGCTGAAGACCGGCTCCGCCTACTACGCTCCGGCGGCGTCGGCGATCGCAATGGCCGAGAGCTATCTGCGCGACAAGAAGCGCGTGCTGCCCTGCGCGGCGCATCTCAACGGCGAGTTCGGCGTCAAGGACATGTATGTCGGCGTGCCCGTCGTGATCGGCTCCAAGGGTGTCGAGCGCATCGTCGAGATCGAGCTCGCCGGCAAGGACCGCGAGGCGTTCGACAAGTCGGTCGCCGCCGTGCAGGGCCTGGTCGACGCCTGCAAGAAGATCGCGCCCGACCTGCTCGGCCGCTGATCAGGGGTCATTCACGGGGCGTAATCTCGCCCACATCGAGTTGCAGGATGTTTGGTATATGGTATACCAGACATCCTAACAACAATTCTGGTCGTCACCCCATCGCGGGTTCGGGGAGCAAGCGCTTATGAACATTCACGAATATCAGGCCAAGGCACTGCTGCACGAGTTCGGCGTGCCGATTTCCAAGGGCGTGCCGGTTCTCCGTCCGGAGGACGCGGATGCGGCGGCGAAGACGCTCGGTGGCCCGGTCTGGGTCGTGAAGAGCCAGATCCACGCCGGTGGCCGTGGCAAGGGCAAGTTCAAGGAGGCCTCGGCCGGCGACAAGGGTGGCGTCCGCCTCGCCAAGTCGATCGACGAGGTCAACACTTTCGCCAAGCAGATGCTGGGCGCGACGCTGGTGACCGTGCAGACCGGCCCCGACGGCAAGCAGGTCAACCGCCTCTACATCGAGGACGGCTCGGATATCGACAAGGAGTTCTATCTGTCGCTGCTGGTCGACCGCGAGACCTCGAGGGTCGCCTTCGTGGTGTCGACCGAAGGCGGCGTCAACATCGAGGACGTCGCCCACGAGACCCCCGAGAAGATCGTGACCTTCTCGGTCGACCCAGCCACCGGCGTCATGGGCCATCACGGCCGCGCCGTCGCCAAGGCGCTGAAGCTCTCCGGCGACCTCGCCAAGCAGGCCGAGAAGCTCACCACCCAACTCTACAATGCGTTCGTCGCCAAGGACATGGCGATGCTCGAGATCAATCCGCTGGTCGTCACCAAGCAGGGCCAGCTGCGCGTGCTCGACGCCAAGGTGTCGTTCGACTCCAACGCGCTGTTCAAGCACCCGGAAGTCGTCGCGCTGCGTGACGAGACCGAGGAAGACGCCAAGGAGATCGAGGCCTCCAAATACGACCTCAACTACGTCGCGCTCGACGGCACCATCGGCTGCATGGTCAACGGCGCCGGCCTCGCCATGGCGACGATGGACATCATCAAGCTCTACGGCATGGAGCCCGCCAACTTCCTCGACGTCGGCGGCGGCGCCAGCAAGGAGAAGGTCGCGGCGGCGTTCAAGATCATCACCGCCGACCCGAACGTGAAGGGCATCCTGGTCAACATCTTCGGCGGCATCATGAAGTGCGATGTCATCGCCGAGGGCGTCGTCGCCGCGGTCAAGGAAGTCGGCCTGAAGGTGCCGCTCGTGGTGCGCCTCGAAGGCACCAATGTCGATCTCGGCAAGAAGATCATCAGCGAGTCCGGTCTGAACGTGCTGCCCGCCGACAATCTCGACGACGCCGCGCAGAAGATCGTCAAGGCCGTCAAGGGAGGCTGAGCGCCGGTCCAGGCGCTCGCTCAGTCCTCACCGCAACGCTTTTAGAGAAAGCACGATGTCCATCCTCATCGACAAGAACACCAAGGTCATCTGCCAGGGCTTCACTGGCAAGAACGGCACCTTCCACTCCGAGGCGGCGATCGCCTATGGCACCAAGATGGTCGGCGGCACGTCGCCGGGCAAAGGCGGCTCGACCCACCTCGGCCTGCCCGTGTTCGACACCGTCAAGGAGGCCCGCGAGGCCACCGGGGCCGACGCCTCGGTGATCTACGTCCCGCCGCCGGGCGCCGCCGACGCGATCTGCGAGGCGATCGACGCCGAGGTCCCGCTGATCGTCTGCATCACCGAGGGCATCCCGGTGCTGGACATGGTCCGCGTCAAGCGCTCGCTGCAGGGCTCCAAGTCGCGCCTGATCGGGCCGAACTGCCCGGGCGTCATGACCGCCGGCGAGTGCAAGATCGGCATCATGCCGGCCAACATCTTCAAGCCCGGTTCGGTCGGCATCGTGTCGCGCTCCGGCACGCTGACCTACGAGGCGGTGTTCCAGACCACCTCGGAAGGTCTCGGCCAGACAACGGCGGTCGGCATCGGCGGTGATCCGGTCAAGGGCACCGAGTTCATCGACATGCTCGAGATGTTCCTGGCTGACCCCAAGACCACCTCGATCATCATGATCGGTGAGATCGGTGGCTCGGCCGAGGAGGACGCGGCGCAGTTCATCAAGGACGAAGCCAAGCGCGGTCGCAAGAAACCGATGGTGGGATTCATCGCTGGCGTCACCGCGCCTCCCGGCCGTCGCATGGGTCATGCCGGCGCGATCATCTCCGGCGGCAAGGGCGATGCCGGCTCGAAGACGGCCGCGATGGAAGCGGCTGGTATTACCGTGTCGCCGTCGCCTGCGCGGCTCGGAAAGACGCTTGTCGAAAAGTTGAAATCCTGATTCAGGACTTAGTGCTTTTCGGCGCGAATATTTACAATAAATAAGGTAAACGGTCCTAACCCGAGCCTGATCCGCGTCCCCCGCGGGTCAGGCATTGCGCCGTTTTGATTGGGCGCATCGAAATTACCAGGACGCCACCATGTCTCGCCAAGATGCGAACGCCGCCTTCGCCCTGTCGTCTTTTCTGCAGGGCACCAATGCCACCTACATCGATGAGATCTACGCCCGCTACGAGAAGGATCCCGCTTCGGTCGACCCGGAATGGCAGGAGTTCTTCAAGAGCCTGAAGGATGCGCCGGCCGACGTGCAGAAGAATGCGTCGGGCCCCTCCTGGGCGCGCAGCAACTGGCCGGTCTCCCCCCGGGACGAATTGACCTCGGCGCTGGACGGCAATTGGGCCGTCGTCGAGAAGAAGGTCGGCGAGAAGATTGCGCAGAAGGCTCAGGCCAAGGGCGTCGAATTGTCGGCGGCCGACGTCAACCAGGCCACCCGCGACTCCGTCCGGGCGTTGATGCTGATCCGCGCCTACCGCATGCGCGGCCACTTCCACGCCAAGCTCGATCCGCTCGGCATCGAGGCGCCGCGCAACCGCGAGGAGCTGGACCCGCGCTCCTACGGTTTCACCGAGGCCGACTACGACCGCAAGATCTTCCTCGATCACGTGCTCGGCCTCGAATATGGCAGCTTGCGCGAGATCGTCGCGATCTGCGAGCGCACCTATTGCCAGACGCTTGGCGTCGAGTTCATGCACATCACGAACGCGGCGCAGAAGGCCTGGATCCAGGAGCGCATCGAGGGGCCGGACAAGGAGATCTCGTTCACCCGCGAGGGTCGTCGCGCCATCCTGACCAAGCTGATCGAGGCCGAGGGCTTCGAGAAGTTCTGCGACGTCAAGTTCACCGGCACCAAGCGCTTCGGTCTCGACGGCGGCGAGTCGCTGATCCCGGCGCTAGAGCAGATCATCAAGCGTGGCGGCAATCTCGGTGTGAAGGAGATCGTGCTCGGCATGCCGCATCGCGGCCGCCTCAACGTGCTGACCCAGGTCATGGGCAAGCCGCATCGCGCGCTGTTCCACGAGTTCAAGGGCGGCTCGGCCAATCCCGACGCGGTCGAAGGCTCCGGCGACGTCAAGTACCACCTCGGCGCCTCCTCGGACCGCGAGTTCGACGGCAATCGCATCCATCTGTCGCTGACCGCCAACCCCTCGCATCTCGAGATCGTCGACCCCGTGGTGCTCGGCAAGGTCCGCGCCAAGCAGGACCAGCACGGCGATCCGCCCGACATGCGCATCTCGGTGCTGCCGCTCTTGATGCATGGCGACGCGGCGTTCGCCGGCCAGGGCGTGGTGGCGGAGTGCTTCGCGCTATCGGATCTGAAAGGCTACCGGACCGGTGGCTCGATTCATTTCATCGTCAACAACCAGATCGGCTTCACGACCTATCCGCGCTATTCGCGCTCGTCGCCCTACCCGTCCGATGTCGCCAAGATGATCGACGCGCCGATCTTCCACGTGAACGGTGACGATCCGGAAGCCGTCGTGTTCGCGGCCAAGGTCGCGACCGAGTTCCGGCAGAAGTTCCACAAGCCGGTCGTCATCGACATGTTCTGCTACCGCAGGCATGGCCACAACGAAGGTGACGAGCCGGCTTTCACCCAGCCGGTGATGTACAAGAAGATCGCCGGCCATCCGTCGACCTTGGAGATCTACTCCAAGCGGCTGGTCGCCGAAGGCGTGATGACCGAGGGCGAGGTCGACAAGGCCAAGGCCGACTGGCGCGCCCGTCTCGACGCCGAGTTCGAGGCCGGCACGAGCTATCGTCCGAACAAGGCCGACTGGCTCGACGGCAAGTGGGCGGGTTTCAAGTCCGCCGACCAGGAGGAGGAGGCGCGCCGCGGCGTCACCGGCGTCGAGATCGACCGCCTCAAGGAGATCGGCCGCAAGATCACCAAGGTGCCGGACGGCTTCCGCCTGCATCGGACGATCCAGCGTTTCCTCGAGAACCGCGCCAAGGCGATCGAGAGCGGCATCGGGCTCGACTGGGCGACCGGCGAGGCGCTGGCGTACTGCTCGCTGCTGCTCGAAGGCCACAAGGTTCGCCTCTCCGGCCAGGACAGCGAGCGCGGCACCTTCTCGCAGCGCCATTCGGTGCTGATCGATCAGGAGGACGAGAGCCGCTACACGCCGTTCAACCATCTGGCTCCGGAGCAGGGCCACTTCGAGGTCATCAACTCGCTGCTGTCCGAAGAAGCCGTGCTCGGCTTCGAATACGGCTATTCGCTCGCAGAGCCGACCGCGCTGACCCTGTGGGAGGCGCAGTTCGGCGACTTCGCCAACGGCGCTCAGGTGTTGTTCGACCAGTTCATCTCGTCGGGCGAGCGCAAATGGTTGCGCATGTCCGGCCTGGTCTGCCTGCTGCCGCACGGCTATGAGGGCCAGGGCCCCGAGCATTCCTCGGCACGCCTCGAGCGCTATCTGCAGATGTGCGCCGAGGACAACATGCAGGTGGTCTATCCGACCACGCCGGCAAACTACTTCCACGTGCTGCGCCGGCAGCTGCATCGCGAGATCCGCAAGCCGCTGATCGTGATGACGCCGAAATCGCTGCTGCGCCACAAGCGCGCGGTGTCGCGGCTCGAGGAGCTCGCCAAGGGCACCACGTTCCACCGCATCCTGTACGATGACGCCCAGATGCAGGCGGACGACAAGACCAAGCTGGTGCCGGACGACCAGATCCGCCGCATCGTGCTGTGCTCGGGCAAGGTGTATTACGATCTCTACGACGAGCGCGAGAAGCGCGGGCTCAACGACGTCTACCTGATGCGCGTCGAGCAGCTCTATCCGGTGCCACTCAAGGCGCTGGTCGCCGAGCTCGGCCGCTTCAAGAACGCAGAAGTCGTGTGGTGTCAGGAAGAGCCGCGCAACATGGGCGCGTGGCACTTCATCGAGCCGTATCTCGAGTGGGTGCTGAACCAGACCGGCGGCAAGAGCAAGCGTCCGCGCTATGCCGGCCGTGCTGCGTCGGCCGCGACCGCCACGGGCCTGATGTCCAAGCATCTCGCCCAGTTGAAGGCGCTGCTCGACGAAGCCCTGAACTGAACCTGCCTTTTTTGACGCGCCCCGCAATCTGCGGGGCGCAAGTACATCGCGTTGATCGTCCGTCCCGCATCGCTTGCTCGCCGCAAGGCGATGGCGGACCGGCTTTATGACCGCACGGGTTATTGAGGATAAAGACCATGACTGAAATTCGCGTTCCGACGCTGGGTGAATCCGTCACCGAAGCCACCATCGGCCGCTGGTTCAAGAAGGCAGGCGACGCCGTGGCGGTCGACGAGCCCCTCGTCGAGCTCGAGACCGACAAGGTCACGATCGAGGTGCCCGCGCCTTCGGCCGGCACCTTGGGCGAGATCATCGCCAAGGATGGCGAGACGGTCGCCGTCGGCGCGCTGCTCGGCCAGATCACGGATGGCGCCGTGGCTGCCAAGCCCGCCGCTGCTGCTCCGGCTCCGGCGAAGCCGGCTGCCGCTGCGCCGCCGGCTGCGGCTCCCGCCCCTGCCAAGGCGCTGCCCGCCGATACCCCGCAGGCGCCGTCGGTTCGCAAGCTCTCGGCCGAGAGCGGCGTCGATGCGACCACCGTGCCGGGCTCCGGCAAGGACGGCCGCGTCACCAAGGGCGACATGCTGGCCGCCATCGAGCGCGCAGCGTCCGCGCCGACCCCGGTCAATCAGCCCGCCGCCTCGGTCCAGGTGCGTGCGCCGTCGCCGGCCGACGACGCCGCGCGCGAGGAGCGCGTGAAGATGACGCGGCTGCGCCAGACCATCGCGCGCCGCCTCAAGGACGTGCAGAACACCGCGGCGATGCTGACGACCTTCAACGAGGTCGACATGACCAACGTCATGGCGCTGCGCAGCCAGTACAAGGACGTGTTCGAGAAGAAGCACGGCTCCAAGCTCGGCTTCATGGGCTTCTTCACCAAGGCCGTGGTGCAGGCGCTCAAGGACATCCCGGCGGTCAACGCCGAGATCGACGGCACCGACCTGATCTACAAGAACTACTATCACATCGGCGTCGCCGTCGGCACCGACAAGGGCCTGGTCGTGCCCGTCGTGCGCGACTGCGACCACAAGTCGATCGCCGACATCGAGAAGGGCATCGCCGATTTCGGCCGCCGCGCCCGTGACGGCCAGCTCAAGATCGACGAGATGCAGGGCGGCACCTTCACCATCACCAATGGCGGCATCTACGGCTCCCTGATGTCGACCCCGATCCTGAACGCGCCGCAGTCCGGCATCCTCGGCATGCACAAGATCCAGGAGCGCCCGGTGGTGGTCGGCGGCAAGATCGAAGTCCGCCCGATGATGTATCTGGCGCTGTCCTACGATCACCGCGTCATCGACGGCAAGGAAGCCGTGACGTTCCTGGTGCGCGTCAAGGAAAGCCTGGAGGATCCAGCACGGCTCGTGCTGGATCTCTGAGGGCACGCGACGACTTGAAGACATGAGGCGCGCTTCATGAGCGCGCCTCAGACCTAACGGGGGCCATCATGACCGACAGGGTTGCAGTGATCACCGGCGGCAGCCGCGGCATCGGCCGCGCCACCGCCATCGCCGCCGCATCGCGCGGCTTCAAGATCGTGGTCGGCTACGCCTCCAACGAGGCCGCGGCACAGAGCACGGTGGCCGCGATCGAGGCCAAGAACGGCAAGGCCATCGCAGTCAAATGCGACGTCGGCCGCGAGCACGACATCCTCGCTCTGTTCAAGGCGGCGGACAAGTTCGGCACG
Organism: Bradyrhizobium sp. SZCCHNR1017; assembly: GCF_032381375.1. Taxonomy (NCBI): domain Bacteria; kingdom Pseudomonadati; phylum Pseudomonadota; class Alphaproteobacteria; order Hyphomicrobiales; family Nitrobacteraceae; genus Bradyrhizobium; species Bradyrhizobium sp. SZCCHNR1017. Next base: position 396,010 of record NZ_JAUHIR010000003.1, read on the forward strand.
CTCGGCGCGCTCATCAACAATGCCGGCATCGTCGGTCCGACCACGCGCGTCGACGAGATGAGCGCGGAGCGCATCGAGCGTTTGATGGCGGTCAACGTCACCGGCAGCATCCTGTGCGCACGTGAGGCGGTGAAGCGCATGTCGACGCGGCATGGCGGACAGGGCGGCGTGATCATCAACCTGTCCTCGGTCGCCGCCAAGCTCGGCTCGCCGAATACCTACGTCGATTATGCGGCGTCGAAGGGCGCGATCGATTCCTTCACCGTCGGCCTCGGTCATGAGGTCGCCAATGAAGGCATCCGCGTCGCCGCCATTCGCCCAGGGCTGATCGACACCGATATCCACGCCTCCGGCGGCGAGCCCGATCGCGCCCATCGTCTCGCCCCGCTGGTGCCGATGAAGCGCGTCGGCACCGCGGAGGAAATCGCCAATGCCATCGTCTGGCTGCTGTCGGACGAGGCTTCCTATGTCACTTCGGCCATTCTCGACGTGTCGGGCGGACGCTGACGACCGTCGCTATCTCTGACTTGCAAGCTTACGGAACATTCGATCATGGCATCCTACGATCTCGTCGTCATCGGCACCGGACCCGGTGGTTATGTCTGCGCCATCCGCGCAGCACAGCTCGGCATGAAGGTGGCCGTGGTCGAGAAGAACGCCACCCTCGGCGGCACCTGTCTCAATGTCGGCTGCATGCCGTCGAAGGCGCTGCTGCACGCCTCGGAGCTGTTCGAGGAAGCCGGGCACTCCTTCGCCAAGATGGGCATCAAGGTGCCCCAGCCCGAGATCGATCTGCCGGCGATGATGAACTTCAAGCAGCAGGGCATCGACGGCAACGTCAAGGGCGTCGAGTTCCTGATGAAGAAGAACAAGATCGACGTGCTCGTGGGCAAGGGCAAGATCCTCGGCACCGGCAAACTGCAGGTCACCGGCAATGACGGCGCCGTGCAGACCGTCGAGACCAAGAACATCGTGATCGCGACGGGCTCGGACATCGCGCGGCTCAAGGGCATCGAGATCGATGAGAAGCGCATCGTGTCCTCGACCGGAGCTCTGTCGCTGGACAAGGTGCCTTCGACGCTCTTGGTGGTCGGCGCCGGCGTGATCGGGCTCGAACTCGGCTCGGTGTGGCGCCGCCTCGGCGCCAAGGTCACCGTGGTCGAATTCCTCGACCGCATCCTGCCCGGCATGGATGGCGAGATCGCAAAACAGTTTCAGCGCATCCTCGAGAAGCAGGGTTTTGCGTTCAAGCTCGGCGCCAAGGTGACCGGTGTCGACACCTCTGGCACGACGCTCTCGGCCATGATCGAGCCGGCGGCCGGCGGCGCGGCCGAGAAGATCGAAGCCGACGTGGTGCTCGTGGCGATCGGCCGCGTGCCCTACACCGAGGGACTCGGGCTGCAGGAAGCGGGCGTCGCGCTCGACAACCGCGGCCGCGTCCAGATCGACCATCATTTCGCGACCAGCGTGCCCGGTGTCTACGCCATCGGCGACGTCGTTGCAGGGCCGATGCTCGCGCACAAGGCGGAGGACGAGGGCGTCGCGGTGGCCGAGATCCTCGCGGGCCAGGCCGGGCACGTGAACTACGACGTCATTCCAGGCGTGGTCTACACGACGCCCGAAGTGGCCTCCGTCGGCAAGACCGAGGACGAGCTGAAGCAGGCCGGCGTCGCCTATACCGTCGGGAAGTTTCCGTTTACCGCGAATGGCCGTTCCAAGGTCAACCAGACCACTGACGGTTTCGTGAAGATCCTAGCCGATGCGAAGACGGATCGCGTGCTCGGCGCCCATATCATCGGCCGCGAGGCCGGGGAAATCATTCACGAGGCCGCCGTATTGATGGAGTTCGGTGGCTCTGCCGAGGATCTCGCGCGCACCTGCCACGCGCATCCGACACGGTCGGAGGCCGTGAAGGAAGCCGCGCTTGCGGTGGGTAAGCGGGCCATCCATATGTGATGGACGCCCGGAGGCGCCTTCGGTGGGTGCGACAAAACGCCCGCTTTTGACGCTGAACCGAACGGCAAGGCGCGAGGTCGTATCGTCATAGCGGCCTCAACCCGCGAGGCCTGGCGGAGATGGAGTCCGATGCTGCGCCGCCTGCTTCAGCCGTTCTGGGTTCTGCTTGCGATCATCTTCCTGATCGAAGCCTGGCTGTGGGACCATCTCGAGCCGATCGTGGCGCGCATCGTCGCCGCGATACCGCTGCGTAGCTTCAAGCACTGGCTGGCCGCGCGCATCGAGACCCTGTCGCCGGCGCTGACCCTGATCGTCTTCGTCGTGCCGGTCGTGCTGCTGTTTCCGCTCAAGCTGATCGGCATGTGGCTTTTGATGCACCAGCAGTGGAAGTTTGCGCTGGCCACGATCGTGTTCGGCAAGATCGTCGGTGTCGGCGTCACCGCCTTCATCTTCGATGTGACGCGCAGCAAGCTGCTGCAGATGTCCTGGTTCGCGTGGCTCTACGAGGCCGTGCTCGCGCTGCGCAGGAAAGCCGCGGCGCTGGTCGATCCTATCAAGCAGCGCATCCGCGAGATCATCCACGGCAATGCCGATGGCTGGTCATCGCGCGTGCTGCGCGTGATCATGCGCTTCCGCAGGAGCGTGCAGCAGGCGCGGTAGTGGTGGTCGCGACGTCGCAAGCCAGTTGCTGTCGCTGACCTCAGTGCAGATGCAAGAGATGCGGCTGGAACAGGCCGAGCAGCGTCATGGCAATACCGATCAGCGCGAGCCCTCCGGAGGCCCAGGCCAGAACGATCATTCCCGTGATGATCGTCGCCGACGCCAGCACGATGCCGATCTGGAAGGCAGCCGACGCCAGCTCATAGTGGTGGTACTTCGCCGTCGCCTCGTCGCGCTCATGCTCGGCATGCTTGGCGCGCTCCGCCAACTGCTCGCTGCCTTCGCCGGTCTCGGGCTCGGAGCGATAGCGCGCGGCATTCTTCTGCCAATCGTCGATCTGCTTCTGCAACGCCGCCTTGGCCGCCTCGTCAGGCAGCGCCGGCAAGCTCAGTTTGCCCTGCTCGGCGGCGGTCTGCACCACGGTGCGGCGAACGGTCTTGGCCTGGAAGAAGGCCCAGAGATTCGAGGCCTCGACGTTCTTGCTGATCGATTCGGTCTGCGCGCCCTTGCCGAGCGTTTCGGACAGGGCCAGGAACAGGGCGATGACGGCGATCAGCAGCGCGATCTTCTTGTTTTCGCCGGACGCATGCTCGGCATGCTCCGCATGCTCCATGCTCTCATGTGCGCTCATCTGTTCCCCTCCGGATCAAGCTGCCAAGACGATTGCCGGAACCGGGGGGACAGCGCAAGCGAAACGATATGAACGAAAAATGTCACCGTCGCGGATGCGCTGACGCGTAGACCTGCAGCAGGCGCTCCGAATCGATGCCGGTATAGATCTGCGTCGTCGACAGCGAGGCGTGGCCGAGCAGCTCCTGGATCGCGCGCAGATCGCCGCCGCGCGACAACAGGTGCGTCGCGAAGGAATGGCGCAGCGCGTGCGGCGTGGCGCTGTCCGGCAGGCCCAGCGCGCCGCGCAGCCGCTCCATCGCGAGCTGGATGATGCGCGGGCTCAACGGACCGCCCTTGGCGCCGAGAAACATCGGCCCCTCCGCAGGCAGCGGGTACGGGCAAAGCCTGGCATACTCGTCGATCAGCTGCAGCACGTTCTGCAGCACCGGCACCATCCGGGTCTTGTTGCCCTTGCCGGTCACCACCAGCACGTCGCCTTCGCCGGGGCGCGGCACTTCGCGGCGTTTCAGCCCGAGCGCCTCGGAGATGCGCAGGCCGGAGCCATACAGCAGCGCCATCACCGCGGCGTCGCGTGCCAGCACCCAGGTCTCGCGGGTCTCGCCGGCGCGCTCGTCGGCATCGGCGAGGCGCTTGGCGGCGTCCATCGGCAGCGGCTTCGGCAGGCTCTTGGCGATCTTTGGCGCGCGGATTCCTGAGAGGGCGCCGACCTTGCCCTTGCCCTCGCGCTCCAGAAAGCGCCCGAACGAGCGCAGGCCCGCCAAGGATCGCATCAGGGAACGTCCGGCGATGTCGTCGGCGCGGCGCATCGCCATGAAAGCGCGGATGTCGGCGGCCTCCAGCCCCGCGAAGCGCACCAGCGTCACCGGCTCGCCCCAATGGATGCAGAGGAATTGCAGGCACTGCCGGAGGTCGCGGGCATAAGCCTCCACGGTCTTCGGAGATAGCCGGCGCTCGCTACGCAGATGCGCCAGCCACTGCATCATGGCCTGGACGACGCCCTCGTCGGCGCCGAGGAGGGCGGTGGCCTCAGACTCTTCGTCCGTGTCCGCGTGAGTCGGCTCTGTTTGCTTTGTCATGGCGTCCGTGCCCACGGATGGGTCGCTGTGAAGCGTTGTCGATCGCCGCGAACTCGGTTTGCGCCTCTCCCCGCAAGATCGGGAAGAGGGAGTGCAATGGCGCTCGCGGGAACAGCTCGATCTCATCTCGTCGAGTCATGTATATCGCACTGTCGTCCTTTACCGTTCGCTAACTTTGCCGGACGGCTTTCGCTTCAGCCAGAGCAAGGCTATCTCCGCCCTCATGGACCGCGCGACCGACCTCTTTCCAGGTGCAGCCAGCACGACCGGCGTGGTCGACGTGCTGGTTCCGGTCGCGCTCGACCACACCTATTCCTACCGCGTGCCGCGCGGCATGGATCTGAAGCCGGGCGATATCGTCGGCGTGCCGCTCGGGCCGCGCGAGGTACTGGCGGTGGTGTGGGCGGAGAATGCCAATCCGGATCCGCGGCTGCACAACCGGCTCAAGGACGTCAGCGAGAAGCTCGAGGTGCCGCCCCTCAAGCCGGAGCTGCGCTCGCTGGTCGACTGGGTCGCGAATTACACGCTGTCGCCGCGTGGCATGGTGCTGCGGATGTGCCTGCGCATGGGCGAGCATCTTGGCCCGGAGCGTGTCCGGCTCGGCGTCCGCCTGGTCGGCGAGCCGCCCAAGCGGCTGACGCCGGCGCGGCGGCGGGTCATCGAGGCGGTGTCAGACGGTCTGCTGCATGGAAAGTCCGACCTCGTCCGCGAGATCGGCGTCTCCAGCAGCGTGATCGACGGCCTGGTCGACGAGAGGACCCTCACGGTCGAGGCGATGCCGCGTGCGCTGCCGCCGCCGGCGCCCGATCCGTCGTTCGCGCAGCCCGAGTTCTTCGACGCGCAGCTGGCCGGCGTCGCGGCGATGCGGGCGCTGGCCGCCGATGGCGGCTTCCAGGTCGCGCTGCTCGACGGCGTCACCGGCTCCGGCAAGACCGAAGTCTATTTCGAGGCGGTCGCCGAGACCGTCCGCCGCGGCCGGCAGTCGCTGATCCTGATGCCTGAGATTTCGCTCACCGGCCAGTTCCTCGACCGCTTCTCGCGCCGCTTCGGCGTGCGGCCGCTGGAATGGCATTCCGAGCTGACCCCGCGCACGCGCCAGCGCAACTGGGCGGCGATCGCCGCCGGCGAGGCGCCGGTCGTGGTCGGCGCCCGCTCGGCGTTGTTCCTGCCCTATGCCGATCTCGGCCTGATCGTCGTCGATGAGGAGCACGATCAGGCCTACAAGCAGGACGAGGGCGCGCATTACCACGCCCGCGACATGGCGGTGGTGCGCGGCCACATCGCCAAATTTCCGGTGGTGCTGGCCTCGGCCACCCCCTCGGTCGAGACCGAGGTCAATGCTCGCAAGGGCCGCTATCAGCGCGTCGCGCTGCCGTCGCGGTTCGGCGGCCAGCACATGCCGCATATCGAGGCCATTGATCTCCGGCGCGAGCCGCCGCCGCGCGGCCGCTACATCTCGCCGCGGCTGGCGGGTGAGATCCGCACCGCGATCGAGCGCGGCGAGCAGGCGCTGCTGTTCCTGAACCGCCGCGGCTATGCGCCGCTGACCCTGTGCCGCGCCTGCGGCCATCGCTTCGCCTGCACCATCTGCGACGCGTGGCTGGTCGATCATCGTTTCCGTCAGCGGCTGGTCTGTCACCATTGCGGGTTCTCGATGCCGCGGCCGCCGACCTGCCCGCATTGCGCGGCCGAGGAATCGCTGGTCGCGGTGGGGCCCGGCGTGGAGCGGCTGCAGGAGGAGGCGGCGGCGCTGTTTCCTGAGGCGCGCAGCATGGTGCTGTCGAGCGACCTGATCACCTCGATCGAAACCATGCGCGCCGAGCTGACCGAGATCGCCGAAGGCCGCGTCGACCTCATCATCGGCACCCAGCTCGTCGCCAAGGGCCACAACTTTCCGCGGCTCAATCTGGTCGGGGTGGTCGATGCCGATCTCGGCCTCGGCAATGGCGATCCGCGCGCCGCCGAGCGCACCTGGCAGCTCTTGAACCAGGTGATCGGCCGCGCCGGCCGCGAGCAGGGGCGGGGTCGCGGCTATCTGCAGACCCACCAGCCCGAGCACCCCGTCATGAAGGCGCTGGTCGCCTGCGACCGCGAGGCGTTCTACACCAGCGAGATCGACGCGCGCGAGCGCACCGGCTATCCGCCGTTCGGCAGGCTGGCGAGCCTGATCATCTCGGCGGGGGATCGGCCTACTGCCGAAGGCTTCGCCCGCCGGCTGGTCGCGTCAGCGCCGCGTGAGGAGGGCGTGCTGCTGCTCGGCCCGGCTGAGGCGCCGCTCGCGGTGATCAAGGGCCGCTACCGCTTCCGGCTGCTGCTCAAGTCGGCGCGCAATTTCGACCTGTCGGATTATCTGCGCCACTGGCTGGCGCATGCCGAGAAGCCCAAGGGCAATCTCAAGCTCGAGGTCGACGTCGACCCGCAGAGCTTCTTGTAGCGCTCTCTCCACCGTCATTGCGAGCGCAGCGAAGCAATCCAGGGCCGGGTTGGGACTCTGGATTGCTTCGTCGCTTCGCTCCTCGCAATGACGCGCGGAAAGATCGGGTATCTTACGACACGACTTCGGCGGTGACGCGGCCGACGCCGGCGCGGGTCAGGCCGATGGCGCGGGCTGCGCCGGTCGACAGGTCGAGCACCCGGCCGCGGATGAACGGGCCGCGGTCGTTGACGGTGACGATGACGCTGTTGCCGCCATGGGTTACGCGCAGCTTGGTGCCGAACGGCAGCGAGCGGTGAGCGCAGGTCATCGCGTTGGCGTTCATGCGCTGGCCGGAGGCGGTGCGGCTGCCGGACTCGTTGCCGTAGTACGACGCCATGCCGGAGAAAGTGCGGCCGGTGCCGGACGACGGCGTGACCGCTGCGTTGGAGTTCATCCACGAGGAGCCGTTGGACGACCATCCGTTCGAAAACGAGTCGGCCGCGGGCTGAGCAGCATGGCGCGCCATGTGATGATGGTGGTGGCGAGCGTGGTGATGGTGGTGCCTGGACCGGGCCGAGGCTTCGGTGGCGCTGCCGCCGACGATCAGCGTCACGGCAACGGCGAGCGCGGTGCGCGAGCCGGCGATCTTGCCAGCCGAGAGGTTCTTCAGTTTCAGCATCTATGTCCCTCGAACAGTATTGCCGCGTTCTGCGGCCAGTGGACCCCCGTCAGGTGTTGAGGCGCGCGCCGTTTGGTGGGGCAATGAGGCGTGAATGGGGCAGTAGAAATTGTTCCGCTCTGATCGAAACATCTTGCATCGCGGTCTACTCATCACGGAAAATTCCGTAATCCACCGCGTTAACGGTTTATTAACGATCAAATACTTCAAAATACTGTTGAGTTAAGTTCTCACTTAGGATGCCAAGATGTCAGCAAGTAATGTCGGTGCGGGCTGGTCGGCGGCCGCCGGGCACCGCCGACGGGAGTCAAGGCCAAACCAGCATGGCGGCCATGCAGCAACAGCTGGAACCTTGCGCTGAGTGACTGGTATCGGGGGCGGGCGCGCGCGGGCGGCCATCAAGCGAGTCCGTTGGACCGCGCGTAGGCTCCGACCGCGGCGCGGCAACAAGGTGCCGAATAGCGGGCCGCCGCTTGTTGCGGCTGCGCGTACGCTATGTTAGCAAAGCGCCGCTTTTCGTGATCAAGCTGCTCTCGCGGCGATCGAAAATCAAAGTCCTGCTTGAATTCCAAGGGCTTAGCTGGTTTGCGCCGCAGCGGCGCGCCGGTGTCCCTCTTGTGGGTTGGGCGCATATAAAAAGAGCACGTCTGTGGCTGCTGAAGATCCCTCCGTATCCGGTGTGTCCGGTCGTTACGCGACGGCCCTGTTTGAACTGGCCCGTGACGAAAAGTCCGTCGATGCGGTCAAGGCCGATCTCGACAGGTTCAATGCCCTCCTCGATGAGAGCGCCGATCTCAAGCGCCTCGTCCGCAGTCCGGTGTTCGGTGCGGACGTGCAGCTCAAGGCGCTGAATGCCGTGCTGGACAAGGCCGGCATCGCCGGTGTCGCCGCCAACGTGCTGCGCGTGCTGACCGCCAACCGCCGCCTGTTCGCGGTGACCGACGTGATCCGCGCCTTCAACGCGCTGGTCGCCAAATACAAGGGAGAGGCCACGGCCGACGTCGTCGTCGCCGAGCCGCTCTCCGACAAGAATCTCGACGCCTTGAAGGCCTCACTGAAGACGGTGACCGGCAAGGACGTCGCGCTCAACGTGAAAGTCGATCCAGCGATTATCGGCGGGCTCGTCGTCAAGCTCGGCAGCCGCATGATCGATAGTTCGCTTCGCACCAAACTCAACTCGATCAAGCACGCGATGAAAGAGGCAGGCTGATGGACATCCGCGCCGCGGAAATTTCCGCGATCCTCAAGGACCAGATCAAGAATTTCGGGCAGGAAGCCGAAGTCACCGAAGTCGGACAGGTGCTGTCCGTCGGTGACGGTATCGCCCGCGTCTACGGTCTCGACAACGTCCAGGCCGGCGAGATGGTCGAGTTCGAGAACGGCACCCGCGGCATGGCGCTGAACCTCGAGACCGACAATGTCGGCGTCGTCATCTTCGGCGCCGACCGCGAGATCAAGGAAGGCCAGACCGTCAAGCGCACCCGCGCCATCGTCGACGCTCCGGTCGGCAAGGGTCTGCTCGGCCGCGTCGTTGACGCGCTCGGCAATCCGATCGACGGCAAGGGCCCGATCCAGGCCACCGAGCGCAAGCGCGTCGACGTCAAGGCCCCCGGCATCATTCCGCGCAAGTCGGTGAACGAGCCGATGTCGACCGGCCTCAAGGCGATCGACGCCCTGATCCCGGTCGGCCGTGGTCAGCGCGAGCTGATCATCGGTGACCGTCAGACCGGCAAGACCGCGATCGCGCTCGACACCATCTTGAACCAGAAGCCGCTGAACGTCGCTGGCGCTCCCGAGAGCCAGAAGCTGTACTGCGTCTATGTCGCGATCGGCCAGAAGCGCTCCACCGTCGCTCAGTTCGTGAAGGTGCTCGAAGAGCAGGGCGCGCTGGAGTATTCGATCGTCATCGCCGCCACCGCGTCCGATCCGGCCCCGATGCAATATCTGGCCCCGTTCACCGGCTGCACCATGGGCGAGTACTTCCGCGACAACGGCATGCACGCCGTCATCATCTATGACGATCTGTCGAAGCAGGCCGTCGCCTATCGCCAGATGTCGCTGCTGCTGCGCCGTCCGCCGGGCCGCGAGGCCTATCCGGGCGACGTGTTCTATCTGCACTCCCGCCTGCTCGAGCGCGCCGCCAAGCTCAGCAAGGACCATGGTCTGGGGTCGCTGACCGCGTTGCCCGTCATCGAGACCCAGGCCAACGACGTGTCGGCCTACATTCCGACCAACGTCATTTCGATCACCGACGGCCAGATCTTCCTGGAGACCGATCTGTTCTTCCAGGGCATCCGTCCCGCCGTGAACGTCGGTCTGTCGGTGTCGCGCGTCGGCTCCTCGGCCCAGACCAAGGCGATGAAGAAGGTCGCCGGCAAGATCAAGGGCGAGCTGGCGCAGTACCGCGAGATGGCGGCCTTCGCGCAGTTCGGCTCCGACTTGGACGCCTCGACCCAGCGCCTGCTCAATCGCGGCGCGCGCCTGACCGAGCTCCTGAAGCAGCCGCAGTTCTCGCCGCTGAAGATGGAAGAGCAGGTCTGCGTGATCTGGGCCGGCACCAACGGCTATCTCGATCCGCTGCCGCTCAACAAGGTGCGCGCCTTCGAGGACGGCCTGCTGTCGCTGCTGCGCGGCAAGAATGCCGACCTGCTCAACGCGATCCGCGACAGCAAGGATCTGTCCGACGACAGCGCCGCCAAGCTGAAGGCGGTTGTCGAGGGCTTCGCCAAGACCTTCGCCTGATCGCGAGGTCGTGGCCGGCTCCGGCCGGCGATCCACGCCCTTCGGGGTGGGACAACGTGACATCTCATGCCCGGCGCCAGGCCGGGCATGACCAATCTCAGGGTTGAGCGGTCGGGTCTTCAACGGATCGGCCGCCGGGGTGAGCTAGACGAACAATGGCGTCACTGAAAGACATGCGGGTCCGCATCGCCTCGACCAAGGCGACGCAGAAGATCACCAAGGCCATGCAGATGGTCGCCGCCTCCAAGCTGCGCCGCGCGCAGCAGGCGGCCGAAGCGGCGCGTCCCTATGCCGAGAAGATGGACGCCGTGATCTCCAACATCGCGAGCGCCACCATCGCCTCCGCCGGCGGCCCGAAGCTGTTGGCGGGCACCGGTCGCGATCAGGTGCACCTGCTGCTGGTCTGCACCGGCGAGCGCGGCCTGTCTGGCGCGTTCAACTCCTCGATCGTCCGCCTGGCGCGCGAGCGTGCGCTCGCCCTGATGAACCAGGGCAAGGAGGTGAAGTTCTTCTGCGTTGGCCGCAAGGGTTATGAGCAGCTTCGCCGCCAGTTCGACAAGCAGATCGTCGAGCACATGGACCTGCGCTCCGTGCGCCAGATCGGCTTCGCCAATGCCGACGAGATCGCCAAGAAGGTGATTGCCCGCTTCGAGGCCGGCGAATTCGACGTCTGCACCCTGTTCTACTCGCGCTTCCGCTCGGTGATCGCGCAGATCCCGACCGCTCAGCAGATCATTCCGCTGGTGGTCGAAGCGCGCCCGGCCAATGCGGCGCCGCTGGCGCCTTACGAATACGAGCCGGAAGAGGACGAGATCCTGGCTGGATTGCTGCCGCGCAATCTCGCGGTGCAGATCTTCCGCGCACTGCTCGAAAACAACGCCTCGTTCTACGGTGCGCAGATGTCGGCCATGGACAACGCCACGCGCAACGCCGGCGAGATGATCCGCAAGCAGACGCTGATCTACAACCGCACGCGTCAGGCGATGATCACCAAGGAACTGATCGAAATCATTTCGGGCGCCGAGGCGGTCTAGCCGGATCGCGCAGCGCCCGTTGAAGCGCAACCCAGGAACATATCCCGGTCGAGCCGACCGTGGTTTCGTATACGGATCGTAAGGAGAGACACTCAATGGCTACCGCAGCCAACCAGATCGGTCGCATCACCCAGGTCATCGGCGCCGTCGTCGACGTGCAGTTCGAAGGTCACCTGCCGGCCATTCTCAATTCGCTCGAAACCAAGAACGCCGGCAACCGCCTGGTGCTCGAAGTGGCCCAGCATCTCGGCGAATCCACCGTGCGCACCATCGCGATGGACACCACCGAAGGTCTGGTCCGCGGCCAGGAGGTGACCGACACCGGTTCGCCGATCCAGGTGCCGGTGGGCGTCGGCACGCTCGGCCGCATCATGAACGTGATCGGCGAGCCGATCGACGAGGCCGGTCCGGTCGAGGCCGAGGGCCTGCGTCCGATCCACGCGGACGCGCCGAGCTACACCGACCAGTCGACCGAAGCCGAGATTCTCGTCACCGGCATCAAGGTCGTCGACCTCTTGGCTCCCTACGCCAAGGGCGGCAAGATCGGTCTGTTCGGCGGCGCCGGCGTCGGCAAGACCGTGCTGATCCAGGAGCTCATCAACAACGTCGCCAAGGCGCACGGTGGTTATTCGGTGTTCGCCGGCGTCGGCGAGCGTACCCGTGAAGGCAACGACCTCTATCACGAGTTCATCGAATCCAAGGTCAACGCCGATCCGCACAATCCCGATCCGAGCGTCAAGTCGAAGTGCGCGCTGGTGTTCGGCCAGATGAACGAGCCGCCCGGCGCCCGCGCCCGCGTCGGCCTGACCGGCCTCACCGTCGCCGAGCACTTCCGCGACCAGGGCCAGGACGTGCTGTTCTTCGTCGACAACATCTTCCGGTTCACCCAGGCCGGCTCGGAAGTGTCGGCGCTGCTCGGCCGCATCCCCTCGGCGGTGGGTTATCAGCCGACGCTCGCCACCGACATGGGCGCGCTGCAGGAGCGCATCACCACCACCAACAAGGGCTCGATCACCTCGGTGCAGGCCATCTACGTGCCGGCCGACGACTTGACCGACCCGGCGCCGGCGACCTCGTTCGCGCATTTGGACGCCACCACCGTGCTCAACCGCGCGATCTCGGAAAAGGGCATCTACCCGGCGGTGGACCCGCTCGACTCGACCTCGCGCATGCTCTCCCCGCTGGTCGTCGGCGAGGAGCACTATCAGACCGCGCGTCAGGTCCAGCAGATTCTGCAGCGCTACAAGTCGCTGCAGGATATCATCGCCATCCTGGGCATGGACGAGCTGTCGGAAGAGGACAAGCTGACCGTGGCCCGCGCCCGCAAGATCGAGCGCTTCCTGTCGCAGCCGTTCCACGTCGCCGAAATCTTCACGGGATCGCCGGGCAAGTTCGTCGACCTCGCCGACACCATCAAGGGCTTCAAGGGCCTGTGTGAAGGCAAGTACGACCACCTGCCGGAGGCCGCCTTCTACATGGTCGGCAACATCGACGAGGCGGTCGAGAAGGGCAAGAAGCTGGCCGCCGAGGCGGCCTAAGGGCGATTAGCGGATAAGGAGTAGCGAATAGACGAGCTGTTCGCTGCTTCCTCCTTCACTACTCGCCATTCGCTATTCGCTATTCGCAGGTTTCCCAATGGCTACTTTCCATTTCGATCTCGTCTCGCCGGAAAAGATCGCCTTCTCGGGCGAGGTCGACCAGGTCGACGTTCCCGGCCAGGAGGGTGATTTCGGCGTGCTCGCCGGGCATGCGCCGTTCGTGGCGACGCTGCGGCCGGGTATCCTGACGGTGACATCAGGCGGATCGCAGCAGAAGATCATCGTGCTCGGCGGCCTTGCCGAGATCTCGGACAAGGGTCTGACGGTTCTCGCCGACGTCGCCACGTCGCTGAAGGAGCTCGACCAGACAGCTTTCGCGGCCGAGATCGCCGGCATGGAATCCAAGCTGAACGAGAAGCAAGGCAACGAGCTCGATCGCGCGATCGAGCGGCTCGATCACTTCAAGACGATCCAGCAGCAGCTCAATACGACTGCGCTGCATTGATCCCACCGCACGACGTATGAATGAACGTTCATGGCCGGGCTCTGCCCGGCCATTTTCGTTTGGGGCTCGAACGTCGTGCGCCGGTCGATGACTACTTCAAGGGAGGCCGGTTGCATGCTCACCGATCTGACGGCATGCTCCCGGCCAATCCAGCGGGCGCGGTGACATGGCAGGACAGATCGTCTTGAAACGCAAGATCGCGGCGATTTTCGCCGCCGATATCGCCGGCTATTCGCGCCTCGTCGCGGAGGATGAAGAAGAGACGCTACGGCGACTGGCGGCCTATCGCGAGGTCGTTGACGACTTCATCGCGCGAGCCGGCGGCCGCATCTTCAACACCGCTGGCGATGCGGTGCTCGCGGAATTTCCCAGCGCGGTCGAAGCGGTGCGTTGCGCGATCGACATCCAGGAGAGCCTGCGCACGCGCAACATGGCCTATCCGCCGAGCCGGCAGATGAGCTACCGCATCGGCATCACCATCGGCGACGTCGTCGAGCGCGACGGCGATCTGCTCGGCGACGGCGTCAACATCGCAGCACGCCTCGAGGGCCTCGCCGACGTCGGCGGCATCTGCATCTCGCGCGCCGTTCATGAGCAGGTCGCCAACAAGCTGTCGGTGCAGTTCGCCGACATGGGCGCGCGGGAGGTCAAGAACATCCCGACCCCGGTTCACGCCTATCGCGTGGCGATGCGCCGCGAGGACGGCACCTACGCGCCGCCGGAAGAAAAGAAAGTCGCCCGCGGCGGCGGGCTCCGCCTGATCTGGCGAATTGTGGCCGCCGTGGTTGCGCTCGGAGCCGTCGGGGTCGGGACCGAGCTCTATCTGGATTATCGCGATCCGCACCCCGCGCAGCGCGATGCCGCCAAGGCGGCCGCGGAAGCGCTGGCCCGGCTGTCGGCCACGCCGGCTTCGCCGTCCTCGGTCCCGTCTGCATCCCCATCCCCCGCGCCGACGCAGTCATCCGTCGCCAGGCAGACGGCCGACTCGCCGCAGCCGCAACAGTCGCCCTCGCCTTCATCCTCTGTCGCCGCCGAGAAGTTTGCACCTGAAGCCGTGCCGTTCGTGAGCGAGCGGACCCGCATTGCGCTGGCGCGCGACTACGTGCCGGCACCGGATCACAAGGCGTTCGCGACCACGATCAACGGCGTCAGCGCCTATGTCACCGGACAGGCGAGCGATGAGGCGGCGAAATCGGCCGCGCTGGAGCAATGTCAGCAACGCGCGGAGAGCGCGAACGGCCCGCGCAAATGCGAACTCTATGCCGTCGGCGACAATGTCGTTTACGTGCACAGCAAACCGCCGTTGCCGCCGCAGCCCTGGGTGCGCCACGACCCGATGACCGAGCGCGCCTTCAGCGCGGCAGAGATGCCGCTGGTGCGCGATACAGGCCGGGCCCGGCTCGAAGCGAACTACGGCACGGCGCGTCGGACCAAGGCCATCGCGCTCGGGCCCGGCGGGCAGTTCTTCTACAGCGTCGGCGGCGACCTCGTCGACGATGTGGTTCGCCGCAATCTGGAAGCCTGCGGTGCCCAGGCGGGCACCGCCTGCATCATCGTTGCGCTCGACGATGCCTTCGTGGTGCCGATACCGACGGTGATGAAAGCCACCGGCTTCTTCCGCGCGGCCATCCATCAGGCGATCGCCCCGGAGGCGCGCGAGGAGGTGGCGCGACGTCTCGAGGCCGCGACGTCGGGCTGGAATGCAGTCGCGGTCGGAACGGCCGGCCACCCCGGCTTCGGCCTCAATGGCGACCGTGAGGAGACGGCGATCGGCGGCGCGCTGGCCGACTGCGCCACACGCGACAACGACTGCCGGGTGATTGCGATCGGGCCGTTCACGGTCGAGGACAATTAGGCCGGCGAACTCTCGCGACATCGCCTTTCCGAGGCGCGCGGAGCGTCGGCCCTTGAATGACGAAGAGCCCCGCGCTTCGACGTAGATCAGTCGCCAACGTTGGCGAGATGCGCAAAAGCCTGCGCCACCGCGCGATAGACCTCGCGGCGAAACGGCACCACCAGCTCCGGGACGCGCGCCAGGCGGTCCCAGCGCCAGGCGTCGAACTCGGCCGGCTGGCCGTTGCGCGGCGTCACCGGATCGATGTCGGCGTCGCGCCCGGTGAAGCGCATCGCGAACCATTTCTGACGCTGGCCGCGAAAGCGCGCGAGCCGGTGGTTCGGATCCTCGAATGGCGGAAATTCGTAAGTCAGCCAGTCGGTCTCGCCGAGGATGTCGGCGTCGCGAATGCCGGTCTCCTCCCACAGCTCGCGCCGCGCTGCCGCCTGAAGATCCTCGCCGGGGTCGACGCCGCCCTGCGGCATCTGCCATTCGAGCCCGGGCAGCACGATCTCCGGCCCGTCGTCGCGAAAGCGGCGTCCAAGGAAGACGAGCCCTTCGGCGTTGAGCAGCGCGATGCCGACATTCGGACGATAGGGTCTGGTCTCGGTCATCCTCGAATCCATGAGCTGTCGTTCGCATGGCAGTGCATCATGACGGCATCGTCGCGACGCATCTGCAGAGATTCCCTGCAGCTCCTGCGCAGAAGCGGACTAGCGGATGTCGGGTACCGCGTCGAGGGCGGGGATCGCGATTCAATCGCCTGCGAGCGGAGCGAATTCCTTGACCACGCGCTCATAGACCGGCCGCTTGAACGGCACGATCAGCCCCGGCAGGTTCTTCATCGGCTCCCAGCGCCAGCTGACGAATTCCGCCTTGTGGTGGCCGCCGCCGGGGCGCTCGACATCGATCTCGGCATCGGCCCCGGTGAAGCGCAGCGCGAACCATTTCTGGCGCTGGCCGCGATAGCGCCCCTTCCAGGCACGGCCTGCGACCGTGCGCGGAATATCGTAGGTCAGCCAGTCGCCGACCTCGGCCAGCTTCTCGACGGAGCGCACGCTGGTCTCTTCATACAGCTCGCGCTTGGCCGCCTCCCAGGCATCCTCGCCGGGATCGACGCCGCCCTGCGGCATCTGCCAGACATGGGTGTCGTCGACATGCTCGATTCCGCCGGCGCGGCGACCGATGAAAACCAGCCCCTCCGAATTGATCAGCATGATGCCGACGCAGGTGCGGTAAGGCAGGTCCTCGTAGCGCGTCATTCCGGTCTCGGCCTTCCTGCGGGGACCCCTGCGCCTCGCTGCGCAGGCCTCCCGCTGTCACGTCGCCAGTCGGGCCGGCGCACGTTCGTTCAGTTCGATTTTGATTTCAGCATCGCGGTTGTCAATGGCACCAGCAGAATGCCCTTGCGGTCGAGCCCCTTGATCCAGGTGCCGATGCGGTCGATCGAGGCCGGCAGCGCCGAGGCGGTCCCGACGGCGACGCCACGTTCCTTGGCCAGGCTTTCGAGCTTGGCGAGCGCATTGTCGATCTCGACCGGGGTCGGCACCGCGTCGATGGCGACGTCGCCCTTCGCGAACGGCATCGCGAGCCCCGTGGCCAGCGAGGCTGCCACGCTGCGCGGGGCTGCGCCATCGTCGAACAGGGCCAGACCGCGCTTGGCGGCCTCGTTCACGATCGGCTGCATCGCCGCTTCCGTTGCGACGAAGCGCGCACCCATGAAGTTGCCGATGCCGACGTAACCCTGCAGCCGGCTCATGTGCCAGAACAGCCGGTCGATGTTCTGGTCCGGTCCGAGTGTTGCGAGCAGCGTCTGCGGACCCGGATCGTTGTCGGGATAGTCGTAGGGCTCCATCGGGACCTGCAGCAGGATCTCGTGGCGCTGCGCCCGGGCGCGCTCGGCGAGCTTGGTCGGATCGGAGCCATAGGGCGTGAAGGCCAGGGTGACCGCCGGCGGCAGCTTCATGATCGCGTCCGCCGTCTTGGCGGCGCCGACGCCGAGACCGCCGATCACGATCGCGACGGCCGGCATGCGCGCCGCCTTGGCGCGGTCGGCCTCGGCCGCATAGGCAGTGAATGGCTTCAGCCCGTCGGCCATCACCGGGATCATGCCGTAGCGCGACTTCTCCAGCAGCCGCGGGTCCACGCCGGGCATCTGGCTCGCGGGCGCGGCCGATCCAGGCTCTGCCGTCTCGCCACCGGCACCGATCGCGACCTCCTGGCGGGCGCCGCTGGAGCCGTCGATGATGGTGACCGTCTTGCGCTCGCCGCCCTCCTGCTTGGCCGCGGGGGCCGCGCCGTGGTCGGCCTTTGCGTCTGGCTTGCCATCCGGCTTGGCGGCGGGCTTGTCGTCGGTGGGTTTTGCGCCCTCGTTGATCGCGACGCGGGCGACCGGCTCGCCACCGAGTGGATTGTCGTTGAACATCGCAAAGCCGGCAAACACGACCAGGAACAGCGCCAGCAGCATCGCGAGGGCCTGCAGGGCCGTGAAGGGAAGCCGAATGCGGCGCCTGCGACGCTTTTCCGTCTGCCCGAGCGGGGCGCTCAGCTCGTCGGCCGTCTCTGTCATCGAAATTCCCGAATCAATCGGGTCGACGATACCACGGCGGGGATTCGGACGCAGGGCCGGTGTCCGCAAGCCCGTAGATCGGCGGAGCGGCAAACCAAGAAGCCGTCCAAAAAAGAAGGGCGGCCCGGAGGCCGCCCTTCAAACCTGATTCGCGTCGGTCGGCTGCCGCTCAGTTGGCGACCTCAGTTTGCCGCCTTGGCCGGCTTGTCGGCCGCGGCCTTCTCGGTCGGCGCCGGGGTGTTGGCGCTGTTCTTGATGCCGTGGAGCAGGTCGGCGGCCATTTTGAGCGCCTTGTCGTCCTTGGTGTCCGGCGGCACGTAGGACTGCGAGCCGGTCTTCTCGTCGCCGTCGTTCTTCAGATGGCCGCGCAGCGACGCCTCGCCCTTGGTGTCGGTGCGCGACTTCAGCTCATCCGGCACGTCCTGCAGCACCTCGATGTCGGGCACGATGCCCTTGGCCTGGATCGACTTGCCCGACGGCGTGTAGTAGCGCGCGGTGGTCAGTCGCAGCGCGCCGTTGCCGGCGCCGAGCGGGATGATGGTCTGCACCGAGCCCTTGCCGAACGAGCGGGTGCCGACCAGCGTCGCGCGCTTGTGGTCCTGCAGCGCGCCAGCCACGATCTCCGACGCCGACGCCGAGCCGCCATTGATCAGCACGATGACCGGCTTGCCCTTGGTGAGGTCGCCCGCATGTGCCGCGCGGCGCTGCGTCTCCTCGGCATTGCGGCCGCGGGTCGAGACGATCTCGCCGCGCTCCAGGAACGCGTCGGAGACGGTGACCGCCTCCTCGAGCAGGCCGCCCGGGTTGTTGCGCAGGTCGATGATGTAGCCCTTCAGCTTGTCACCGATCTGGTTCTGCAGGTCGGCGATGCTCTTCTTCAGGCCCTCGGTGGTCTGCTCGTTGAAGGTGGTGATGCGGATATAGGCGATGTCGTCGCTCTCGGTGCGCGAGCGCACCGAGCGGACGCGGATGTTGTCGCGGGTCAATGTCACGTCGAGCGGATTGTCGGCGCCCTTGCGCACGACCTTCAGCTTGATCTTGGTGCCGACCGGGCCGCGCATCTTCTCGACCGCCTGGTTGAGGGTCAGGCCCTGCACGGCTTCGTCGTCGAGATTGGTGATGATGTCGTTAGCCTGGATGCCCGCCTTCGAGGCCGGCGTATCGTCGATCGGCGACACCACCTTGATCAGGCCGTCTTCCATCGTCACCTCGATGCCGAGGCCGCCGAACTCGCCGCGGGTCTGCACCTGCATGTCGCGGAAGCTCTTCGCATCCATGTAGCTCGAATGCGGATCGAGGCCCGAGAGCATGCCGCTGATCGCGGACTCGACCAGCTTCGAATCGTCGGGCTTCTCGACATAATCGCTGCGCACCCGCTCGAACACGTCGCCGAACAGGTTGAGCTGGCGATAGGTATCGGCGGTCGCGGCGCGCGCCGTCGATCCCATCAACACCGCGCGCGGTTGCGAGACGAACAGGGTCAATGCCGCACCGGTGGCCGCGCTCAGGAGAATTACCGAAGTCTTACGCATCATCCGCGTACCTTTTCGCCTTCATTTGCGGCCCACCATGGGCCTGGATCGATTGGAGTGCCGTCCTTACGGAACTCGACATAGAGCACTGGTTGACTCGCGTTGGTAGCGAGAATGGAGGCAACCTGGGAGCTGTTACCCATGATCGCGACCGGCTCTCCCGTCTGAACAAACTGCCCGATGTTGACGGAAATGCGCTCCATCCCGGCGATCAGGACATGATACCCGCCACCGGCGTTGAGGATCAAGAGTTGTCCGTAGCTACGGAAGGGACCCGCATACACAACCCAGCCATCACACGGGGTTGTGACCTGAGCCCCTGGCCGGGTTGCCAAAGAAATGCCTTTATCCGAGCCGCCCGCACCGTCCGATGCGCCAAATTCGCGGATCTTGGTGCCGTTGACAGGAAACGTCAGCATGCCCTTGGTCGAGGCGAACGCGATCGCGGGCGCCTTGCGGCCCGGGTTGCGCAGCGCATTCGCGTCCGGCTTGCTGTTGACCGGCACCCCCTGCAGGCTCGCCGTCGAGGCAGCCTTGGCCGCGCTCTTGAGGTCCAGCTCCATCGTCGTGATCAGTCCCTGCAGCGAGTCGATCTGCTGCGCCAGCACGGCGGCGCGCGCGCTTTCGGCTTCCATGTCCTTCTCGGCCGAGCTCTGCTTGCGCTGGCGTTCCTCCACCAAGGCGGCGAGACGGGTTTGATCGGTGCGCAGCCTGTCGCGGTCGCCGGCGAGCTTGTCGCGTTCGCTGGCGATCGTCTTGCGGATGGCGACGAGCTCGCCGAGATCGGTCGAGAGCTTCTCCGCTCGGCTGCGCATCTCGGGGATCACCGAACCCAGCAGCATCGCCGTGCGCAGGGATTGCAGCGCGTCCTCGGGACGGACCAGCAGGGCCGGCGGGGTGCGGCGTCCGGCACGCTGCAGTGCGGCCAGAACCTCGATGATCTCCGAGCGCCGCGCTTCCAGCGACGTCCGCAGATCCTGCTCGCGGCCGTCGAGCCCACGCAGCCGCGTTTCGGCCTCGCCAACCCGCACTTCGACGCTGCGCACCTGCGCCGCCACGTCGATCAGCTGCTGATTGAGCTTGCCGCGATCCTCGCCGAGCGCGGCGATGTCGGCCTTCAGCCGCTCCTGGGCCTCGGCGGCGGCCTTCTGGGCCGCGCGGGCGGCCTCGAGCTCCTGTTCGCGCTGCTTCAACTGCTCCGGGGTGGCTGGCGTCGGTGACGCGGTGCCGGGGATGGATGGCCGGAGTCCGCTCTGCGCCAGCGCCGGACATCCGGAAAAGACCACCACGAGCGCGATGAGCGACGCGCGGCAGGACCGGCCGCTGCGGACAGGTCTTGGGAAGCAGGAGAGGGGCCGCGCAGCGAACATCGAGGTCCTTATTGTGCTCCCATCGTCCCTTGTTCAAGCGCGGTGATAGGGGTGACCGGCAAGGATCGTAGCAGTACGGTAAATCTGCTCGAGCAGCAGGACGCGGACGATCTGGTGCGGCCAGGTGGCGGCGCCAAACGCAACCCCGAGCTTGGCTCTGCGCCGCAAATCGGGCGAAAGTCCGTCGGCGCCGCCGATTGCGAAGACGGCAGCCGGAATGCCTTCGTCCCGCCAGCGCCCAAGATAACCCGCAAAAGTTGTACTGTCGACGTTCCGGCCACGCTCGTCGAGACAGACGAGCACGGACTTGTCGGGGATCGCCGCCGATATCGCGGAGGCCTCCTCGGTCATGCGCGTCGCCGCATCGCGCGCGCGGCTTTCCGGGATTTCATGGATGTCGAGGCCGCGAAAGCCGAGCTTGCGGCCGATGTCGTCGAAACGCTCGCGGTAGCGCTCCGCGAGCTCCCGCTCGGGACCCTGCTTCAACCGGCCGATGGCGACCACGATCAGGCGCATGCGCACCCGACTAGCACGTGCGCCGCACGATTCGCACCCGCCGCGGCGTGGGACCGCCTAGACCGCCTTGGCCGGGTTCGGCCCTTGAGTCCACAATCGCTCGAGATTGTAGAACTCGCGAACCTCGGGTCGAAACACGTGCACGATCACGTCGCCGGAATCGATCAGCACCCAATCGCAATTGGGCAGGCCCTCGATGTGGAGTTTCTTGGTGCCGGCTTCCTTCAGGCCCTTGGCGACGTTTTCCGCGATCGATCCGACGTGCCGGTTCGAGCGGCCCGTAGTAATGACCATGTAGTCGGAATACGCCGATTTGCCGTGAAGATCGATCGTGACCGTCTCCTCCGCCTTCATGTCTTCGAGGCGGGAGAGGATCGTGCGCAGGGTCTTGTCGGCGTCGGGTTGCGCCTGCAAGGCCGCATCTTGGGTCGACGTCTTACGCGCTGACTTGGCCGTCGCCGACTTGGTAGTCGTTGCCTTCGTCTTCGGTAAGGCCGACTGGGACAATACAGATGTGGTCAGGGACCATTCCTTTCACTGTATCGCAGGCCGAATCCAACCCGGCCTGCTGACCATATTAGGCATGTGGGGTTAAGGGTTTCAACAATCCAGTACCCCGGTCGTCCGGCCCGACAGCGTCCAGGCCGTCCCCGCTTCGGACCGTAGCAGAGACGGCAAGTTCCATGCATATCCGATGCCGCGCGCGATGGCGAACGCGCGGCCTTTCAGAACGACTTCCAACTGCCGTCCGGGTTCCTCAGGCCCGTCGAGGACAGGCTGAGCTTGAGGCCGGTGAGGTAGACCCAGGCTGGAGCGGCGCGGTCGGCCAGACGGCTGGCTTGCGCTTCGGGAATGCGATACCGCGCCAGGGCGCGTGCGGCGGGCGCGTTCAGGGCGCGGAAGCTGCGGGGCGGACGATCGACCACGGCCATCGGAACCTGGGCCGCGATGTGCCGCCACTTCTGCCAGCGATGGAACTGCGCGAGATTGTCAGCGCCCATGATCCACACGAAGCGCAAGCGCGATGCACGCCGGCGCAGATAATCGATCGTGTCGGCAGTGTAGCGGGTGCCGATGACGGATTCGAGACAGCTGATCTCGATGCGCGGATCGGCGGCCACCTTGCGCGCCGCCTCGGCGCGTTCGGCCAGCGCATGCAGCCCGCCATTGTTCTTGAGCGGATTGCCCGGTGTCACCAGCCACCAGACACGGTCCAGCTGCAGCCGCTTCAGCGCGAACAGGCTGATCGCGCGGTGCGCCTGGTGCGGCGGATTGAACGAGCCGCCGAGCAGGCCGATGCGCATGCCATCACTGTGGGGCGGCAGCGCCTGGCGGATCGCAAGGCGCATGGCTGTGGCGTCGGTCACGGCTGCCCCCGCCTGCTGCTCGTGCAACTCAACCACAGGATGCGGCCGTCATGGCCGCGTCTGCCCGGTGCCGTGGATGCGATATTTGAAGCTGGTGAGCTGCTCGACGCCGACGGGGCCGCGCGCATGGAACTTGCCCGTGGCGATGCCGATCTCGGCGCCGAAACCGAACTCGCCGCCGTCGGCGAACTGGGTCGAGGCGTTGTGCAGCACGATCGCCGAGTCGACCTCGTTGAGGAACTTGTCGGCGGCCGCATTGTCATCGGTGACGATCGCGTCGGTATGGTGTGAGCCGTGCGCGTGGATGTGGGCGATCGCGCCCTCCACGCCGTCGACGACCTTCGCGGCGATGATCGCGTCGAGATATTCGGTGTCCCAGTCCTCGTTGCTGGCCGGCTTCACCCGCGCATCGGCCGCGCACACGACCTCATCGCCCCGCACCTCGCAGCCGGCGCCAATTAGCATGTCGACCAGCGGCTCGATCTTGTCGGCGGCCGCGCGATCGACCAGCAGCGTCTCTGCCGCGCCGCAGACGCCGGTGCGGCGCATCTTGGCGTTCAGCACGATCGACTTGGCCATCTCCAGGTCGGCGGCGCCGTCGACATAGACGTGGTTGACGCCTTCGAGATGCGCGAACACCGGCACACGTGCCTCGGCCTCGACGCGGGCGACGAGGCTCTTGCCGCCGCGCGGCACGATGACGTCGACGCCGCCGTTCAGGCCGGACAGCAGCAGGCCGACGGCGGCGCGATCGCGCGTCGGCACCAGCGTGATCGCAGCCTCCGGCAGGCCCGCCTCGCGCAGGCCTTCGACGAGGCATTCGTGGATGGCGCGGCAGGAGCGGAACGAGTCCGAGCCGCCGCGCAGGATCACGGCATTGCCGGACTTCAGGCACAGCACGCCGGCATCGGCCGCCACGTTGGGGCGGCTCTCGAAGATCACGCCGATCACGCCGAGCGGCACCCGCACGCGCTCGATGGTCATGCCGTTCGGCCGCTGCCAGCTCTCGGTGACGATGCCGATGGGATCGGCGACCTCGCGCACAGCGGCGATGCCGTCGGCCATCGCGGCGACGCGGGCCGGGGTCAAGGTCAGGCGATCGAGGAAGGAGGAAGTGATGCCGGCGGCCTTGGCCTCGACCACGTCCTCGGCATTGGCGGCGATGATCGTGTCCGCGCGGGCCCGGATCAGCCGCTCCATCGCCTCCAGCGCCCGGTTCTTCTGCGCGGCCGGCGCCAGCGACAGCACGCGCGCGGCGGCGCGCGCCTGCTTGGCGAGGTCGTTCATCAGCGCAGGCAGATCGGCGCTGCCGTCGATGGCTTTCAAAGGCGCGGTCATGGGCGTTTCAACCTTGAATTAAGGCTCTCCAGTAGCACGGAATTCGGCCGTTTGCGAACGCTGGTGCCGCGGTCTCAGACCTGACCGGCACCTGCCGGGCCGATCACCAGATCGTCGCGATGGATCATCTCGGCGCGGCCGGAGATGCCGAGGATGACGGCCACGTCCGGCGACGAACGGCCCTTGATCCGCTCGGCATCGTCGGCGTCATAGGCAACGAGGCCGCGGCCGATCTCATGGGTGTCGGGGCCGCGCACCACCACGGCATCGCCGCGGGCGAACTGGCCATCGACACGGATGACGCCGGCCGGCAAGAGGCTTTTGCCCGCCCGCAGCGCGGTCACGGCGCCGGCGTCGATCGTCAGCGTGCCCTTCGGCTCCAGTGAACCCGCGATCCAGCGTTTGCGCGCGGTGACGGGGTTTGCCGGCGTCAGGAACCAGGTGCAACGGCCGCCATTGGCGATCGCGGCTAGCGGGTGCTCGATCTTGCCGGAGGCGATCAGCATGTGGGTGCCGCCAGTGGTGGCGATCTTGGCGGCTTCGATCTTCGTGCGCATGCCGCCGCGCGAAAACTCGGAAGCCGCGCTGCCGGCCATGGCCTCGATGTCGGCGGTGACGCTCTCGACCACGGGGATCAGCCGCGCATTCGGATCCTGCGCGGGCGGCGCGGTGTAGAGGCCGTCGATATCGGACAGCAGTACCAGCAGATCGGCGCTCGCCATGGTCGCGACACGGGCGGCGAGGCGATCATTGTCGCCATAGCGGATCTCGGCGGTCGCGACCGTGTCGTTCTCGTTGATGACCGGCACCGCGCCCCATTCCAGGAGCTTGGCGATGGTCGAACGGGCGTTGAGATAGCGCCGGCGCTCCTCGGTGTCCTGCAGCGTCACCAGGATCTGGCCGGCACTGACGCCATGAGCGCCGAGCACCTCCGACCAGGTCCGCGCCAGCGCGATCTGGCCGACCGCGGCGGCCGCCTGGCTCTCCTCCAGCTTCAGCGCTCCGCGCGGCAGCTTCAATCGGCTCCGGCCGAGCGCGATCGAGCCCGAGGATACGACCAGCAGCTCACAGCCGCGGCTGTGGAGTCGGGCGATGTCGGCCGCCAGCGCGGCGAGCCAGGAGGCGCGGACCTCGCCGGCCTCGGAATCGACCAGCAGCGACGAGCCGACCTTGACGACGATGCGGCGAAAATTTTCGAGACGGGGTGCCATGGCGTGAACGGGGTCGGTTCGAGCCCTCGCATCGTGATGAGAGGTGCGTGGCTGACACGCGGTCCGCACGGGACGGGGCTCAAGTGTTGATGGATGGCGGCGAGTGTCGCAAGCGAGGGCCTGCGAGGCAAGGTTGGCTTCAGTTCAGCCCTGCGGTGACGTTGGGGCCGCCCACGGCTCCTCGGTCGCGGCGCTCTCGGTCGTGCTCTTGGCCTTGAGGGACACAGGCTGTTCGCCGACCACGTCGGCGAGCTTGCGCAAAGCTTCCTTGACGCCTTCGCCCGTCGCGCCGGAAATCAGCAGCGGCGTCTTCTTGGCGGCGCGCTTCAGCCGGTCCCTCTGCTTCTTGAGCTCGTCCGGATCGACCGCGTCGATCTTGTTCAGCGCGACGATCTCGACCTTGTCGGTCAGCTCGCCGCCATAGGCTTCGAGCTCGTGCCGCACGGTCTTGTAGGCCTTGCCGGCGTGCTCGCAGGTGGCATCGACCAGGTGCAGCAGCACACGGCAGCGCTCGACATGGCCGAGGAAACGGTCGCCGAGGCCGGCGCCCTCATGCGCGCCCTCGATCAGGCCGGGAATGTCCGCCAGCACGAACTCGCGGCCGTCGGCGTTCACGACGCCGAGCTGCGGATGCAGCGTGGTGAACGGATAGTCGGCGATCTTCGGCTTGGCGGCGGAGACCTTGGACAGGAAGGTCGACTTGCCGGCATTGGGCAGGCCGACCAGGCCGGCATCGGCGATCAGCTTCATGCGCAGCCAGATCCAGCGCTCCTCGCCGGGCTGGCCGGGATTGGCGTTGCGCGGCGCCCGGTTGGTCGGCGACTTGAAATGGGCGTTGCCGAAGCCGCCATTGCCGCCCTCGGCCAGCACGAAGCGCTCGCCCACCGCGGTAAAGTCGTGGATCAGCGTCTCGCGATCCTCGTCGAAGATCTGGGTGCCGACGGGAACCTTCAGCACCACGGACTTGCCGCCGGCGCCATGGCGGTCCTTGCCCATGCCGTTCTCGCCCTTCTGGGCCTTGAAATGCTGCTGGTAGCGGTAGTCGATCAGGGTGTTGAGGCCGTCGACGGCCTCGATGATGACGTCGCCGCCACGGCCGCCATTGCCGCCGTTCGGCCCACCGAACTCGATGAACTTCTCGCGCCGGAACGCAACGCAACCGTTGCCGCCGTCGCCGGAGCGCACATAGACCTTGGCTTCATCGAGGAATTTCATGATGCGTCCTACGTAGGCGAGGCGGGTCCCCACGGCAACCGCGGAATGGGTTTAATTCGGCCCGAAGCCTTAATTTCGAGCGGTAAAGCCGCGCTGCGCAGCACGTGGACAAGGCGTGCGCAGGGGTTGCAGCAGGGCTGCATGACGCGCCATGCGGAAGGGCTGGAGCCGCGGCGGCGTGCCTGATAAGGCAGCCCCATCATGAGCGTGCTGTCCCGAATCTCCACCGCCAACGATGAGCGCTCGGCGCGGCTGGCCGGCATCGGCCTGATGCTGCTGTCGATTGCGATGTTCTCGTTCGGCGACGCCCTCGGCAAGTTCCTGGTGTCGACCTATGCCGTCGGCCAACTCCTGTGGCTGCGCGCCTGTGCGGCGCTGCTCTTGCTCGCACCGTTCATCTGGCGCAACCGCGCCGCGTTCCTGCAGCTCGAGCGCCCCTGGCTGCAGCTGGTGCGCGTGATCCTGTCGACGCTGGAGGTCGCGGCGTTCTTCCTCGCCACCGTCTATCTGCCGCTCGCCGACGTCATCACCTACTATCTCGCCGGGCCCATCTTCGTCACCGCGCTGTCGGCGCTGGTGCTGCGCGAGCATGTCGGCTGGCGGCGCTGGACCGCGATCATGATCGGCTTCTGCGGCGTGCTGATCGCGCTGCGGCCCTCGGCGCAGACCTTCAGCCTGCCGGCCTTGATCGCACTCGGCGGCAGTCTGTCGTTCGCGGTGCTGATGCTGATCACGCGCAGCCTGCGCGCGACGCCCGACATCGTGATGGCGTCGTCGCAGTTCGTCGGGACCTTCCTGCTCGGCGCCGCGATGTCCTCGTTCGGCTGGGTGACGCCGACGTCCGGCAGCCTGGTGCTGTTCGCCGCCGCCGGCCTCATCTCGGTGACCGCGCTGTTCTGCGTCAACCGCTCGCTCAAGCTGGCGCCGGCCTCGGTGGTCGTGCCCTATCAGTACACGATGATCGTCTGGGCCGTGCTGTTCGGCTTCGTCGTGTTCGGCGACGTGCCGCATCCCGCCACCATCATCGGCGCCACCATCATCATCGGCGCTGGGCTGTACATCTATCTGCGCGAGCGCAGCCTGGGGCAGGGCCAGGGTGCGGTGAATCCGCCGGCCTGAGATGCGACCCTCCCCTGGAGGGGGAGGGTCGCCTCACGCGGAGCGAAGCGACACGTGAGGCGGGGTGGGTGGCCCGGCCTAACTCCGCCGCCCCGCATTGGCCCAGGCCTTCAGCGAGGACCAGACGCCGCGGGTCAGGCGGAAGGCGTCGACCGGGGCGGACGAGCCGATCACCTCGAAGCGGTGCAGCTCGACGCCGGTCCATTGGAAGCCGCACTTTTCCAGGATGTTGCGCGAGGCTGGGTTGCTGACGCGGGCGTGCCCGATCAGCAAATTGTCCTCGCTCGTCTCGAAGAAATGGTCGATCGCGGCGCGCGCGGCTTCGGTGCCGAAGCCGCGGCCCCAATGCGCAACGCCCAGCCAGTAGCCGAGCTCGGCACGGCCCGTTGCTGCTCGATTGATCCCGACCATGCCGATCGGCGTGTCCAGATGCTCGATCAGGAAGGCGGTCTCACCCGTCTGTTCCAGCGCGCGAACGAAGCGAGCGGCATCGACCTCCGAATAGGGATGCGGCAGGCGGCGGGTATTCTCGGCGATAACACGGTCGTCGGCGAGCCGGGCGATGGCTGTCACGTCCGCGAGCACCGGCGCACGCAGCGTCAGCCGGGAGGTTTCGAGGGCGCAAGGTCTCGCCTCGCGCAAGGTGGGAGTGGTGATGTCCTGCAGCATGTCGGGCTCCATCGACGCTTCGGGATCAGCTTCGGATCAGCGAAAATGAAAAGGGGAGGCCGGTTGTCCCGCCTCCCCTGGAGCCATCTGGCGCTCCGCCGGTTCATCAGGACCCGGCGGACGCTATGTGTTCCACCGTTATTCAGCAGCCTCGGCGGCTACCGGACGCACCGAAATGAACGTGCGGTTGGCGCGGGCGTGGAATTCGACGACGCCGTCGATTTTCGCGAAGATCGTGTGATCCGTGCCCATGCCGACGTTGAGGCCGGGATGCCAGGTGGTGCCGCGCTGACGCGCAATGATGTTGCCGGGAATCACGCGCTCGCCGCCGAACGCCTTGATGCCGAGGCGCTTGCCCTTGGAGTCGCGTCCGTTGCGGGATGAACCGCCTGCCTTTTTATGAGCCATCGCTCGTCTCCGATCTCTTGCGATCACCTTTAGCGCGATTCCGCTAAGGGATCATTCACATTTGCAACCTGCGCGGACGAAAAATCCACGCGCGATGAGGTTCAAGCCGGTGCGGCGCGCGAGACGCGCGCCGGCACGCTTACTCGGCGGCGTCGGCCGCCGGGGCTTCCGCCTTGACCTTCTTCGGGCGCGGGCCCTTGGTCGGCTTGGCGTTGTCGGTCAGGATCTCCGAGACGCGGATCAAGGTCAGCTCGTCCCGGTAGCCGCGCTTGCGGCGCGAATTCTTGCGGCGGCGCTTCTTGAACGCGATCACCTTGGGGCCGCGCTTGTGGTCCAGCACCTCGACGGCCACGGACGCGCCGGCCACCGCGGGGATGCCCAGCACCGGCGTATCACCGCCGACCACCAGCACCTCGTTCAGCTGCACGATCGTTCCGGGCTCACCGTCGATCTTGCCAATCTCGAGCACATCATCCGGGGCGACGCGGTATTGCTTGCCGCCGGTCTTGATGACTGCGAACATCGTTCTCATCCTTCGTGTTCGATCCCGGCCTCAGAGCGCGATGGCCCCGGGTCGGCTTCTTGTTCAGTCGTTATGGTTCATGTGGTCCGGCCCGATTGGAGCCGGAAGTCGCGCCCGAGGCTTTGAGGCCTCGAGAAAGGGCGCAACGACAAACGGCGCAGGAACGCCCGCGCCGGTCGATCGGGCGCTTATAGCGGGGTGAGCCGGCGAGTCAAGGTGAATGGCCGGTTGCCGGTCGGACGGGATGCCCGGATCCCGCCGATCCCTGCCGCCATTCGCTCGACCCGGCGCACCGGACCCGCAACCAACTGTTCCCTCCGCCGTTGTCCGAGCCCAACGCACAACAGGGCAGGATCGCATGGCCGACGACGTCATGACCACCACGGGCATCGCCCGCCACGGCGCCGCGCGGCTGCCGACGGTCGAGATCGACAGCTTCAACATCGAGCTCAAGGACGAGGACGGCTTCCTCGGCGACCGCGCCTCCAAGGGCGCCTTTCGCAAGATCCTGGAGCGCTGGCGCAAGCCGTTGCGCAAATCCGGCAAGGATCCGTTCGGCGACGAGGACAGCGAGACCATCAGCAAGAAGGCGCTGGATGAGATCCTGGTCGGCGACGACACCGAGGCCTCGGCCGTGGTGCACTCCGCGATCGAGGAATTCGCCCAGGAGCTCGCCCATGTCACCCGGCGCTTCCTGCGCACCAAGGCCTGGGCCAAGACCGAATGCATCGTGGTCGGCGGCGGTCTTCGTGACTCTCGCCTCGGCGAGCTCGCGATCGCGCGCACCGAGATCATCCTCAAGGACGAGGGTTTTGGCGTCGAGCTGGAGCCGATCCGCTATCATCCCGACGATGCCGGCCTGATCGGCGCGCTGCATCTGGCGCCGTCCTGGATCTTCGAGGCCCATGACAGCATCCTGGCGGTCGATATCGGCGGCACCAACATCCGCTGCGGCGTGGTCGAGACCGCGCGCAAGAAGGCCCCGGACCTGTCGAAAGCGTCGGTGTGGAAGTCCGATCTCTGGCGTCATGCCGATGACGAACCCACGCGGGAAGGTGCGGTCAAGCGGCTCGCCAAGATGCTGAAGGAGCTGATCGAGGAGGCGAACGCCGAGGACCTGCGGCTGGCGCCCTTCATCGGCATCGCCTGTCCCGGCGTCATCAACGAGGACGGCTCGATCGAGAAGGGCGCGCAGAACCTGCCGGGCAATTGGGAGAGCAGCAAGTTCAACCTGCCGGCCAGCCTGGTCGAGGCGATCCCGATGATCGGCGATCACGACACCGCGGTGCTGATGCACAATGACGGCGTCGTGCAAGGCCTCTCCGAGGTGCCGTTCATGCAGGAGTTCGAGCGCTGGGGCGTGCTGACCATCGGCACCGGCCTGGGCAATGCCCGCTTTACCAACCGCCGCAAGGAGAACGGCCGCAGGGACAAGGACGACAAGGCCAAGGAGGACAAGGCCGACGACAAGAAGGCGGCCAAGAAGAAGAAGGATTGAGCATTGGCGCGGCCGCGCCATGTCTCTCGGTGGTCCGGAGGGGAGGACATGCCGCACTGCAACAGGACGCCTCCGCGCTCCCAGACGTGCGGAAAACCGCCGTACAACCAGTCGGATGGCCTGGAACCCGGTAACCTTGACTGGTTAGGTTAAGGAACGGTTCGCATTGCGATGCACGCGCAGATGGCCCAGGGTCGCCGGCGTCGCTCAGGCCGGCCGGATTGACCCCCGTCTCTTCCGTCGGTTTCCCCAAGATGTAGCGACACGGGACCGCCGGTATGTGTCAGCGTACGGCGGTCCCACCTTTGTCTCCTGGCCTCCGTCGCCAGCCGCCGCGTCCGCAACGACAGGAGAAATCGTCGTCGGTATCAATCAGGTCCATTTACAAACCGTCTAGTCGGTTTATAAATGGACATCCCAAATGGGGTGGGATTTGACGGCGCAATCTCGCGCCGGATGGAGTGTGAGGACATGATGATCAGACGGGCGAGAGGCTGGATGGCTGCGGTGGCGGTGGCGGCGCTGGGCCTCGGCGGGGCAGAGGGAGCCGACCTGGCGGCGACCACCTACAAGGCGCCGGCCTTTGCCGCCGCACCGGCACCGTTTTCCTGGACCGGCTTCTATGCCGGCGCCAATGTCGGCGGCGCCTTCACCGGAAACGACTCCTTCAAGAACGCCGCCGGCGCCAATGGCGGTAAGCTGTCCGGCGTGATCGGCGGCCTGCAGGCCGGCTACAACTACCAGATCTCGCCCATGTTCGTGGTCGGCATCGAGAACGATCTCGAATTCACCGGCCTCTCGCGCAAGGCCGACCTCGTCAATCCGGCCGTCAGCATGCCCTGGCTCACCTCCGGCCGCGCGCGCGCCGGCGTCGCGGTGCTCGACCAGCGCCTGTGGCTGTATGGTACGGCGGGTCTTGCGGCGGGCGAGTTGAAGGACGGGCCGACCCACAAGATGAAGATGGGCTGGACCGCGGGCGGCGGCGCCGAATGGGCGTTCCTGCCGAAATGGTCGGCCAAGCTCGAATACCTCTACACCGACCTCAAGCACGACGACCTGCCGGACTGGCGAGCGGCCAAGATTCACTCCGTGCGGGTCGGCTTGAACTACCATTTCGACCTGTTCCGCTGACGAGCGCGGCGCAGACCAACGGGTTCGAAGGCCCGCGTCAGTCTGGGCCTTCGGAGCGCGGGGCCGAGCGGTGTAGCCGTTCAGCCGCCGCGTGCGATCCGCTTCCCCGAGCGGACCGCAATGGCGCGCGCATGCGCGAGCCCCGGGAAAATTTCGACCGGCTGCCTTGTCACCCCCCGCGTCGTGCCCTAGAACGACGCCCGACCCGGGGGCTCGCCCCTGATTTGCGCCTGGAGAGGTGGCAGAGTGGTTGAATGCACCGCACTCGAAATGCGGCATAGGTGCAAGCCTATCGGGGGTTCGAATCCCTCCCTCTCCGCCAGTTCCTCCCTCGGCCACCTCCCGGCGGGGCTTGTCATGGGCCTTGAGCGGTGAGCCAGACGTTCGATCCTGCCGCTTCTGATCCTGTTGCGCTCGACAAGCTGAAATCCCGCATTCAGGCGCTGCGCGCCAAGACCATCGCCAATGGCTGCACCGAGGACGAGGCGCTGTCCGCGGCCGCCAAGGTCGCCGAACTGCTCGATCGCCACGACCTGTCGCTGTCCGACCTCGAGCTGCGCGCGTCGGCGTGCGAGCGCAAGGTCTATGAGACCCATCGCAAGAAGCGCATTCCGCTCGATGACTGCATCGGCGCGATCGCGCATTTCTGCGATTGCCGGGTCTGGCGCGAGAAGAATCCGGCCGGCGAAGCGAGCTATGTGTTCTTCGGTCTCCCCGCGGATGTCGAGGTTGCGCACTACCTGGCGGAACTGATCGACAACGCCGTGCGCGCCGAACTCGGCCGCTACAAGACCTCGGCCGAGTACCGCCGGTTCCGGCACCAGGACCGGCATCTCGCCAATGCCTCCTTCGCCCTCGGCATGGTGGTGTCGATCGCCGACCGCCTGGTGGCGATGAAGGCAGCCCGGGATCAGGTCAACCAGAGCAGCGGCCGCGGCCTGGTCGTGCTCAAGACCTCGGTGGTCGATGCCGAGTTCGACAAGCTCGATCTGAAGCTGCGGTCGGCGCGCAGCACGAGCCGGATGGTGTCGACGGCGGCCTATGAAGCGGGAGGTGCCGCCGGCACCACGCTCGCGATCAGTCCGGGCGTGAGCGGCGCGCCACCGCCAGGTAGTTCGAAGCGAGGCTGACGGACGCCTGGTTCGACGTCGGCTATGGGCCCTTCAAGCACGGCCCAAGCCGGTTGCAGGCGCCGTGCATCGACGTCCAGCGTCGTACTCCTAAGTACAGCGACACGGCGATCTCGGCTGGCTGCGACATTTGCTTCCATCCGAGTCGCTCAGTTAAGCTGCCTGCATGAGCTACTGCGTCTTCATGCATCGGACTGATTCGATCTACGACGATAGTCCGGCGGCGCAGTACCAATTTCCCAAACAATATCTCGGCCGCGCGCAGGGCAGTGACTCGATCAGGGAGTGAGTCCGAGCGGCGCTGTCCGCTCGCGCTGGTAGGCTTGCCCTGGGGGCGGCGCTGCGGCTTCCCTCGACCCCGTCACATTTCGTCCATCCGTTGACTGCGGGGCGCGTCGCGTTTCGCGACGCCGCCCCATGATGGATCGCGGCGTTCTGGCCGTACCGCCCTCAGCTCTTCCCGCCCGGCCCCTTCAACGCATTCCAAGCTGCCTGATTGGCCTGATCGAACGCCTTGCGGGATTCGCTCAGGGCGGCGCTGAGCACCGACCAGGATTCGCTGCCTGTCTGTTTCAGTTTCTCGAGATGGGCGCCGGCCTCTGCCGCGTCGGATTTGAGCTGCTTCAGCACGGCGTCCAGATCGGTGGTGCCGACCGTCGTCACCTTGGTCGCCGCCTCGCGAAACCTGTCAGCCGACTCCCGCCATGCCGTCGCCTGCGCGGCGGCGATGTCCTTGAAGGTCGCCTGCTGCTGGGCGGCCTGCTTGCCGGCGGCGTCGAAATAGGCCTTCATCTGCGCCTCGAATCCAGCCCAGTGCGCGTCCAGCTCGGTCTTCGCGCTGGCCATCGCGGCTTCGCCGGCCGCTGCCTGCGTCTTGAGCAGGGCTTCGAGGTCGCTGCGGCGCTTCTTCAAGTCCGCCATGATCTCCTCGGTCTTCACCTTGGATGCTGCTTCGACCTCGGCTGCCTTGACCCCCAGCGACTCCAGCGCGGCATCCATCTCGTGGAGGCGCTCCCTGGCCCAGTTCAGGTAGACCTGCATCGTGCTCTGTGCCGGCATGGCTGCTCTCCTCTGATCCATCCTGCGACAAGCCATATAGAAACGAGGTCGTATAGTTTTGACCTGCATCAAGGCCCCGGGATGCCGGGGCTTCACGTTTGCGTGCAGGGCGCGACGTCCGCCGTATGGCGGACCGCCATGGCCGGTGCTAGTCCTATCGTTCGAATACGATCACACGAGGCGCGTCGAGATGACCGGTGACGAATTTCGTGCTCTCGCCCTGTCGTTCGCCGGAACGACCGCGGCGCCTCACTTCGATCGCACCGCGTTCAAGCTGCACCGGACCTTCGCGACCCTCGCCGCCGATGGCGCATCCGCCAACGTCCTGCTCACGCCCGACGAGCAGGAGCACCATGCCGGCCTGCAGCCCGGCGTGTTTCGCCGGGTCCCGAACAAATGGGGTGATCAGGGCTGGACCACCGTGTCGCTCGCCGATGTCGACGCCGCTCGCCTGCGCGGCGTGCTCGAGAGCGCGTGGCGCGCCGCGCATCGTCCGCAGCGTTCACGCGGCCGCAGCAGGCGCTGAGCCGACCCCGGCGAAACAATCGCCGGCGGCGACAAGAACTCTCATACCCTCCGCCCGACCATCAGCAGAACGCCGCCGATCTGCGGCAGGAGCGCCAGCAGGATCAGGCGGAGCATGACGAAGTCGTCGGCGGAGGGCTTCACCACGCCGCGCGACACCCACGCCACCAGCTTGATCGCGGCCTCGGTCTG
This sequence comes from Bradyrhizobium sp. SZCCHNR1017, assembly GCF_032381375.1. NCBI lineage: Bacteria > Pseudomonadati > Pseudomonadota > Alphaproteobacteria > Hyphomicrobiales > Nitrobacteraceae > Bradyrhizobium > Bradyrhizobium sp. SZCCHNR1017. The sequence continues at coordinate 430,455 of NZ_JAUHIR010000003.1, forward strand.
CGGATCGGCGGTCTGGCTGACCGTGGACATCGCCGCGTCCAGCGCCAGGCGACGCTCGGCGACCGCAGCCTCGCGCTCCCGACAGAACTTGCCGACGCCGCCCTTGCACTCGCGGTCGCGCGCGGTCATTGCATCCGCGAGCGCCGTCTGCGCGGCCTGCACCGCGGGCGTCACGCGCGAGGCGCGCGCCAAGGTGACGTCGCTGATGTTGGTGGAGGCGAAGCCGATGCCGGCGGTGACCGCGAACACGAAGGTCATCAGCCACACCGTCCAGCCGGTCAGTGCCGAGGCGCGGTGGCGCGCCTGCCACAGCCGTGCGGCGCAGGTCGGCATCACCAGCGCGACGAGGTCGGCGGTGACGCCGACCGCCAGAAACATGTAGCCCGCGGTGCTGTTCGAGCCGAGCGAGTGTGCGAACCAGCCGTTCATGGCCATGCCGACCGCGGCCAGCGCCAGTGCGGCCAGCTGCAGCAGGACCGACGAGGCGGTGATGCCAGCGCGCGCGGGCTTTGCCGGCGTGATCGGCGCGGCGGCCGGCACGACCTCGCCTTCGGTCGCGGCCGACGCTTCGCGCGGCGGTATCGTGGCCGGCGGCGCTGCGGCCGGGATCGCCGCGGCCGCCGCGCTGGCAGCCGCCCCCGTGCGGGACGCCTCGGCAACGGCCGGAGCTTTCGCCGGCTCGTTCACGAGCTCCAGGAAATCCGGCATGATCAGCGTCTCGGACGCGAGCATCTCGTCGTCGAGCGCCGCCATCTTGGCCTTCTCGGCCTTGTCGGCTCGGGGCCGCGGGCGTGGCTTGACGACCTTGGCCCGCTTCGGACGCGGCTTGGCCGTCTTCGGCTGCTGCCAGGGAATGATGGATGCGACTACGGACTCATCAGCCATCGGGGCTGCTCCAATCGGTGGTGATGGGCGCGACGCTGCGTTTGCACGCAGCGCCGATCGCGCCGGCATCGGGGTGCACGTCTGATCGGGAGGTGAGCAGCGGCCCGCATCGAGGGCGGGCTTGAGGTGTCTTGCGGCCTGGCTGGCGTCGCGCGAAGAAATCGTTCGCATCTCACGCGCCCTGAACCGCCGATGATGCGGTGGGCTGCGGTCACGGACGCCGCGTAATGAGGCGGCGCCCGGAAGGTTCTGGTCCGCGCGGGGCCGGGCCGGTCAGCAATCTGCCCAACACCCTTGTTCTTAACCAATGGTTAACACGGATTCGCCGGTTTCGAAACCGCGCGGCGCGTGTAGCGGGACGGTGCGAGCTGAAGAGTCGCGAGCTGCGGCTTTGGAGTCACAACTCGCGCGTGAGCGGAGGCGCGACGCGTGGGCCGGCGCGCAAGCCGTTCGGATGATGTGCGATAGTCGAACATGGTCTATGCGGCCAGCCTCAACATGAGCGCGTCATCCCTCGCCGGAGCGAGTGACACTCAGCGCGGCACCAGCATGGGCGTGCTGCCGCTCACCGAGAAGCGCCGGTTGGCGGTGGTCAGCAGCAACACAAGTCCAGGAATGTCGAAACTCACCGCGACGCCATCAATTGGCTTGAAGTTTGGGAATGGAATCTGTCGCACCACATCGCCCTGGCCGATCCGGTACAGGCCGTCATGTCCCATTGCGAGCAGATCCTCGCCCTGGCGCTGCAGCCCGAAGAATGCGGTCGTCTGGGCGAACCAAGAGATCCGCGTCCGCCCGTCAGGTGTCTGATCCGTCGGTGCCTGGATGACATGCTGATAGAGCTGCCGCATCGAGGCGTCGCACACTTCCACGATGCGCCCATGCGCGGCCATATGGATCAGCCCGACCGCGACGGCGATGCAATGCGGCTTCCACGGAATGATTGCGATGCCGTTGACCGGATCGCACTCGGGGTTCAGCTTGCCGCCGCACAGGTCGCCCTCGACATCGTCGATATCGGAGACGATCCCGGTGATCCGATCGATCCGCTGCAGCCCGCCGCCCCATTCTCCGGCGTTGTAGCCGACGAAGACATGCTTCGCCGTGAGGAGGACGCTGGCGGCCGGCGATCTCCGCAACGGCTTTTTGCGTGCCAGCGTTTGGTTGGAGGAAGGCATGAGGGGAGCCGCCTCCCATGGCATGCCTTCGGTGAGATCAATGGTCCTGCCGTCTTCCAGCAGCATGATGGCTCCGCCGAACCTGAAATCCTTGCCCTCGTTCAGCGGCCTTGGGGCGGCGCGCGACGACGTGGACGACGATGTAAGTGCCGTCTCCGCTAATTCACCGCCGGTCAGGTCGATCATCCTGCTGTCCGTCAGCAAGAGGGTGGACGTCGCGGCCACGAACTTCTCGCCCTTCGTTGCGATATTGGCCACCGTTCCCCAACCGTCGCCATCCCGTCGGCGCACAGTCCATCGCTCGACGGAGGTCCACGGCACGCAGAACTCCTGCGGGCAAGTCACGATTGCCACTCGTCCATCCTGGACGAATAACTCGATCACCGGCTCCGGCGTAGCAACGTCGCTTCGTTCACCGCCCTCCGCCATGCTCGACAGCCGGCCGCCGGTATCGAGCAGCCAGAGCCGCCCCTCCGCAAACACGGCGCGCTGAATGGACGAAATCCGATCGGGTCCCGGCTGCTCGACGGCGACGCCGTAACCGGCGTTCATGGCGACCAGCGCGACAACGATCGAGACGAGCCGCACGACCATTATCCTCACGCTCCGAGCCTCCAAGCTGAATGGGCTTCGTTTCGTTACAACCACCGTTATTCCTGGCCAAGGCCGCAGGCCAGCCGTCGCCGTCAGATTTCATCAACCCCGAAACGGTGCTAGCGTAATTTCATGCCATGTCCCTGCGGCTCAGGCCTTCCCTTCGACCGCTGCTGCGGTCCCTATCTCAGTGGCGATGCGATGCCGCCGACCGCCGAGGCTTTGATGCGCTCGCGCTACACAGCCTATACGCGCGGCGACATCGGCTACATCGCAGCGACGCTCGCGGCCGGCCAGCGTCGCGCGTTCGATGCCGTCGCGGCAAATAACTGGGCGACGCGCGCGACCTGGCTTTCCCTGCGCATCGTCTCGACGACGCGCGGCGGGGCTGACGACGCTGACGGCGTGGTCAGCTTCGTCGCCACCTATCGCGAGGGCGGCAGGACCATCGAGCACCACGAGGTCTCGCAGTTCCGCCGCGACGACGACGGCGCCTGGCGGTTCGTCTCGGGCGACACGCGGGCCGTGGTCACAGAGCAGAAGCGGACGGCCGGCGCGGCCAAGGTCGGCCGCAACGATCCCTGCCCCTGCGGCAGCGGCAAGAAATCCAAGTTCTGCTGCGGGCGGTGAGCTGTGTGGGCCATTATTCGGAATGAACGAAATTTCTGTTGCTATTTTTCAGAAATCATGGTTTGATCCGCGCATCCCGTCCTCATGCAGAGGGGCGTACGCGTCGTCACGATACGTAGAGGCGGGGAGCGGTGGCCGCGGGTCTGTCGGGTGCTGATGCGCTGGACGATGGACAGCTCGCGGACGTTCAAGCCGTGTGGTCCTGGCGCCCCGATGCTGGCGCTAAGTCGGTGTGGCATGACGTGTCGCGCAGGCGACGGGGGCAAACAAGCCGGTCCCCGGGGAGAGCTCGGAGCAGACGTTCAACCCATCGCGCAGGGAGGGCCGGATCTGTCCGGCTGGACCTGTGGTACCTGCCGCCTGCATTTTTTTCCGCAGGCGGGCCACGGGCCTCAGTCGAGGTCCGGCCTTCCCTGCGCCCTCGCATTTTGAGGGCGCGAACGACTCGCAAAACTCGGGCGCGAACGCGCCGCGTGAACGATGTCGGCTGCTTCGCTGCGCCCGGTTGCTGGGTGAGCACCGCGACGAATGTGGCGAGCCGAGCGCCTCGTCACTTGCCTTGACTCCGCCCAACCGGGCTGGCCTAGAAGGATGCAACCCCAAACGAGGATGGTATCAAGTGGCGGAGTTGGATGGTCAGGTCCTGCAGGACGAGCATGAGCGGCCACCGGCCGCGGCAAGCGAGGCGCCTGCGCCCGGACCGCTGTCGCTGCGCAAGGCGGCCATCCTCGCGCACGCCAATCGCTTTGCTGCCGAACGCGCGGGCTGGCGCGACAAGGCATCGTTCTTCCATGGCGAGGACGCGTGCTATCTGCGTTTCCTGATTCCGCCGGGCAGCCGGGTGCTGGAGATCGGCTGCGGCCTCGGCGACACCCTGGCCGCGCTCGAGCCGTCCTACGGCGTCGGCATCGACTTCAGCGACGCGCAGATCGCGATCGCCCGCACCCGGCATCCGCACCTGACCTTCGTCGTCGGCGATGCCGAGGACCCGGCAACACTCGCCGCCGTGTCAGGCCCGTTCGACGTCATCCTGGTGCTCGACACCATCGGCTCGCTCGACGACTGCCAGCAGTTCATCGAACAGCTGCATCCGCTGTGCACGCGCGAGACGCGACTCGTCATCGGCTACTTCTCGCACCTCTGGTATCCGCTGCTGAAGGCTGCGGAAGCACTGGGCCTGCGGATGCCGCAGCCGGAGCAGAACGTGCTGTCGCCAGCCGACCTGCGCAGCCTGGCGCACCTGGCCGATTTCGATCCCGTCAAGTCAGAGCAGCGCGTGCTCTCGCCGCTGCGGCTCTACGGCTTCGGCCGTTTCGCCAACCGCTTCCTCAGCGTGCTGCCGGGCCTGCGCGCGCTGGCGCTGCGGCACTATCTGGTGTCGCGTTCGCTGCGCTGCGTGAGCGACGACGTCCGCTCGGCCACCGTCGTCATCCCCGCGCGCAACGAGCGCGGCAACATCGAGCCGGCGGTCCGGCGCATCGCGGCGTTCTGCAACGATGTCGAGATCATCTTCGTCGAGGGCCACAGCCAGGACGGTACCTATGAGGAGATGGAGCGGGTGCGCGCGGCATTCCCCGATCACGACATCAAGCTGATGCGCCAGCCCGGCAAGGGCAAGGCCGACGCGGTGTTCACCGCGTTCGACGCCGCGCGCGGCGACGTGCTGATGATCCTCGATGCCGACCTCACCATGCCGCCGGAGCAACTGCCGAAATTCTTCGAGGCGCTGCGTTCCGGCAAGGGCGAGTTCATCAACGGCTCGCGCCTGGTCTATCCGATGGACGAGGGCGCGATGCGGTTCCTCAACCTCATCGCCAACAAGACCTTCTCCTATCTGTTCTCGTGGCTCCTGAACCAGCGCTACACCGATACGCTCTGCGGCACTAAGGTGCTCCGCCGCAGCGACTATGTCAGGCTCAAGGCCGGCAAGGCCTATTTCGGCGATTTCGATCCGTTCGGCGATTTCGACCTGATCTTCGGCGCCTCCAAGCTGAACCTGAAATCGATCGACCTGCCGATCCGCTACGCCGCGCGCAGCTATGGCGAAACCCAGATCTCCCGCTTCCGCCACGGCTGGATGCTGCTGAAGATGGTCGTGTTCGCGTTCTTCAAGATCAAGGCGATCTGAGATGGCCGCTGTCTACGCCGTCGAGCCTGACCAAGCGGTGCGTGGATCGGTTGCCCATCTTCCCACATCGTCATGGCCGGGCTTGACCCGGCCATCGACGTCTTCTTTCGTCGATGAGGGCAGACGTGGATGCGTGGGACAAGCCCGCGCATGACGGAGAAAGCGGTACCGAAAGCATCGGCTCCCTTTCCCGACGCCCTCGACCGCCTGACGCGCTTCGGCTGGCGCGGCGGGGTCGCGGTCGCGCTGCTGCTGTCGCTCGTGTCGTTCCTGACCGCCGGCTATTTCACCGTCTATTGGCGCAATGCCGACATGGACTTCATGGTGATCTACAATGCGCTCGCCATCAACGATGGCGGCGCACAGGCCTTTTTCGATCACCCGGCCTATCTCACCATCCTCTCGGTCAAGACCTGGTTCGCGTTGCTGCATCGGCTCGGCCTGCTCGAGGCCTGGACATTGTCGGCGATCCCGGCCGATCGCGCCGCCTTCGATGTCGCGATGACCGGCGCCGTCCATGCCGGACGCGTCGCCGCGCTGCTGACGGCCGCCGGCATCATCCTCGCCTTTGCTTGGGCCGCGCGCCGGCTGGTGTCGGATTGGCGCATCGCCATGCTCGCCGTCACCGCCTTCGCCTTCTCCGGCGGCGTGCAGATGCATCTTCGCATCCTGCGCAGCGAGATGATCGCGGCGTCGTTCTGCATCCTCGCGCTGATGATCCTGATCGCGGTCGCGCGCCGCGCCAGCCTGACGCGGCCGCTCGCCGTCGGACTCGCCGCGCTGCTCTGCATGCTCGGCCTGGAGAACAAGGTGCATGCGATCCTGCTGATCGCCGCCATTCCCGTGCTGCTGTTGCCGTTCGGGACGGCGACGAGCGCAAGCGTGGCGTTCTGGCAAAGCTCGCGCGCGTGGGCGGCCGTCATGGTCGCAGCCGTGGCGGCGATCGTCGCCGCGATCGCCGCCTGGCCGCTGGTCGCCGCCGGATTCGACCCCGTCAATGCGACGGCTGCCGGCCTCAAGCCGATGCTGCTCGGCCGCTTCGGCCTCTATCAGTTCGCGCTGCTCGGCGTGGTCGCGGTCTGCATGGCCGCCTTCGCGTGGTTGTGGCGCGTGAGCGCGGCCGAGACCGTCGCGGCGCTGCTGGCGGCGGTGGCCGGCGCAAGCCTCGGCCTGCTGGCACTGAAGCTGAGCTACGACATCAACGATGTCGTGGTCGTGCTCAATCCGCTCGAGAAGATGATCACCTATGTCGACGCGCCCGAGGCCGCCGGCAGCCTGGGCGGTGCGATCGGCCTGTTGCTGTCCGGCGTCCTCGGGGTCATCCGGCGCTACACCTTCGTGCTGCAATCGTCGGCCCGCCCCGCCGTGTTCCTGACCTGGCTGATCATCCCCGGCATTGTCATGGCCTGGCGCCGCGGTGAGCGGCAGGCGGCCATCCAAGCCGTCCTCCTGATGCTGGCGGCCATCGGCATCGACACGCTCGGCGTCCGCCGCGGGCTGAAGGTCGAGTACTTCGTCTTCACCGATCCCCTGATCATCATCGCCGGCATGGTCCTGCTCGATCGTCTGTCGGACCTGCGCTTTTCCCGCTTCGCCTATCCGATCGGCGCGGCGCTGCTCGCGCTCCATGTCGGCATCAGCCAGGCCGAGCCGGTCAAGATGGCGCTCAAGCGCAAGGGGCCCGAGGAGGTCTGCGAGTGGCGCGGCTACTACATGCCACGGCTCGTGCTGCCCTGGTGCGCGCCGCCGAACAGCCCGCCGAGGATGTGATCGAGCGAGATCTTTCCACCGCCATGGGCAATGAGGCCCAGCGCCATCGCGGCCCAGGTCAGATGGATCGGCCAGCCGTCGGGCACCGTGAGCTCGACGATGCATGTCATGAACAGCAGGCCGAGTGCCGCGAAGCGGGTACCGAGGCCGAGAATGAGCAGGACGGGGAAGGTGACCTCGCCGCAGCCCGACAGGAACGCCATCACCGTCGGCATGGGAAAGTGGTATGGCCCGCCAGGCAGATGCAGCATGAACTCGTCGCTGAACAGCGTCACGGCGGTGTCGCTCAGCCTGAGAAAGCCGTCCCATTTGAGAATGCCCGAGCGCCAGAACGGCACCGCCAGCGCAATGCGAGTGACGAGCTGGACTAGGGTGAGCGGGGTCGCGCTCTGCAGCAGCCGCACGGTCTGGCCGACGAGGGAAGGCAGCGACAGTGTCGCGGTCGGCGCCATGGAGTGGTCCGTCGTCATCATGCGTCCTCGAAACCGATGTCCGTGAAGGCGCCGGCCTCGATCAGGCCGGCAATGTTGGTGGCGAGATTGAACTCCGGCGCTGCCTCGAACGCGGCTTCCGCGGCCACGCCGAGCGGCTGCCGCGTGATCAGCAGGCTCGCGAAGATCGCGCCGCCCCGCGGCAGGTGGCGCACGGCGACGTCGAACGCGGGCCGCGTGATCAGCGCGTCCTCCGGGACCGAGCCGTCGATGCGCGGCACCGGGGCATCGCCGCGATTGGCCGAGAAGATCGTCACCGCCGCGAAATCCGAGCGCACGATGCGGGTGGCGGGATGAGCGGCGAAGCGCAGCTCGGGCAGCCGCTCGGGCGGCACCGTCGCCAGCGTGGCACCGTCGAGCGGGGCGGCGTCTGCCGCGTGATAGGCGTCGAGCCAGGCCCGCTCGATCTGTGCGACGTCCGTCAGGAACGGCATCGTCCGAGCGTGCTCGTAAGCTGCGATGAAAGCGGGGAAGTCGCGTCCATAGTCGACGAGCAGCGGCGACGTCGGCGGCGTTTCGCGTACATGCGCCCGCGCCATCGCGCGGAAGAAGTCGGGCCCGGTGATGCGCTGCACCGCCGGATAGATCGCGACGAGCGACTCGATCAGGCTGACCGTGACGTTGTTGCGGTAGACGTTGAACCGGCGCCCGGCCGCCTTGGCCAGCGGACCCCTGACGGCGACAGGCGTCGCGCGATCCGGCGTCAGCAGCGCCGCGGCGAACTGAGCGGCATAGTCGGACATATGCTCAGGCTGCGGCATCGCGCACCTCTTGCGAGCAGTCGGGTGCGTGGTCATCGAGAATCGCCTGCGCGGCCGCGGCCTCTGCCTTCAGCACCGGCCAATCCGGAATGTTGCTGTCCCATTCGATCAGCGTCGGCATCGGACCGTTGCGCGCGACCACGCTGGCGAACAGGGCCCACACATCATAGGCGACGGGGCCGTCATGGCTGTCGATCAGCAGCGGCTCGCCTTCATCGTCGGCCTGCACGGCGTGACCGGCGAGATGGATCTCGCCGACAGCGGCGAGCGGAACGTCGGCCAGATAGTCCTGTGGCGAGAAGCCATGATTGATCGCGGAGACGAACACGTTGTTGAGGTCGAGCAGGAGCCCGCAGCCGGTGCGGCGGACGATGGCGCGGATGAAGTCGGTCTCGCTCATCGTCGAGTCGTGAAAGGCGACGTAGGTCGACGGATTTTCCAGCAGGATCGGCCGGCGGATCGCGCTCTGCACCTCATCGATATGGTCGCAGACCCGTGCCAGCGTGGCCGTCGTGTAGGGCAACGGCAGCAGGTCGTTGAAGAACGTCGCATCGTGCGTCGACCATGCCAGATGCTCGGAGACGAGGCTTGGCTGATAGCGGGCGACGAGCTTGCGGAAGCGCGCGAGGTGGTCGCGATCGAGCGGCTGCGGGCCGCCGATCGACATGCAGACGCCGTGGATCGACAGCGGATGATCCCTGCGGATCGCCTCGAGCTGATGATGCGGCGGCCCGCCGGCGCCCATGTAGTTCTCGGCGTGCACCTCGAAGAAACCGCACTGCGGCGCTTCCGCCAGGATGGCGGCCAGGTGCGACGGCTTGAAGCTGGTCCCGGCCACGCCGCCGAGAGGTGGCGGAAAGCGAAGCGGCATGGTGGGGCCCGGTGCAGGGGGGGCATCGGTGCGCATGCTGCGTCTCCGCTTTCCGCTTGGGGTGAACGAGAGCGATCAGATCGGCTTGAGCGAGCCCTTGCGGCCGCCGGGGACGTCGATGCTGGTGCAGGTGCCGCCCTGGACGAATTTCCACGCGTTGCCCTGGAAGTCGATCGTGGAGGTGCCCTGGCAGGTCGTGCCGGGACCGGCGGCGCAATCGTTCTGGCCCTTCAGGGCAACGCCGAAGCATTTCTCCTTCTTGGCGGCCATTGCGGCTTCCGCTTCGGCCTTGGTCAGTGGCCCGGCCATTGCGAGGCTTGCGAGCGCGGTGCTGACGGCGCCGGCGAGCGCCAGCGTGGTGACGGTTCTCTTGGCGGACATGACAATTCCTCTCGTGTTCTGCGTCGCTCGCTTGGCGACGCGCATCTCTCCTTCGCCCGCAGCCACGACAATGTTACGTGGCGACTCCGCTCACGACCCTGTGAGCGGTATTGCGTGCTTGGGAGCTGCCCTAGTCGAGCGCAAGCCGACTCGAAGTGCCAATGCTTTGCAGGCATCATCGACTTAGCCGGCCGGCATTGGCGGTTCACGCCATCGGAGCGCAGTCTGGCGGCTCCCGCTCGCGTGCCGCCCCGCGCGCCGATCGGTCCGATCGGAGATCCACCTGCGATGATGGCGAGCGCAAAGAGCCGAGTGCCGCGCCGAGGCGCCGCCGACGAGCGGCTGACCGTCAGCATCCGCTTCGCCGTGTCGGCCCTGGTGCTGACCGCGATCCTGCTGACGGCCCTTGCCTCGAGTCTGTTGTGGTGGCGCACCTCGGAGGCGATCAGCCGTCAGCTCGCGAGCACCATCAACGCGCAGATCGCGGGCGCCGTGCGCAAGGAGGTGAGCGCGATCGTCAGCGAGGCGCGCGCCGCGCACACCGCCATCCGCACGCTGTTCCTGCAGAACGTGCTCGACACCCGCGAGGCGGACAAGCGCGAATTCGTGTTCCTGTCGCAGCTGCAGTCGCAGGCGACGATCTCATCGGCGGCGTTCGGCTGGCCGGACGGCTCGTTCTTCGCCGCCCACAAGCTCGGCGACCGGCGCCTGGAGATGATGGAGATCTCGCTGACCGATCATCCCGGCCAGCGCCGCGTCGATGAATACGACGTCGTGCCCGGCGACATCGAGTTCGCGACACGCCGCTTCGAGCCGACCCGTTTCAAGGTCGCCGACCAGCCCTGGTTCAAGGAGAGCCTCGCTGCGGACGAACCGCGCTGGTTCAGCGTCGATCATCATCCGAGCGGAGACCGCCCGGCGATCGCGCTGGCGGGCCCGATCGATGTCTATCAGGAGCGGCAGGGCGTGCTCGCCATCATCATCGAGCACGCGCGCATCTCGCGCTTTCTCGCCCAGCTTCAGGTCGGCCGCACCGGCAGCGCCTTCATCCTGGCGCTTGATGGCGGCGTGGTCGCGGCGCCCGACGAGACCGCCGACGAGGTCAATGCCGGGCAGGGCCGCCAGCCGCTGCTGCCGATCGCGCAGCAGGCGATGCGGTCCTCGCGCGAAGGCGACGAGGCCTGGCGCGGGCGCGTGCTATCGGGCGACGGCGCCTTCGAGGTCGCGCGCACGGCGCTGCCGTTTCCCGGCTGGTCGCTGGTCACGGTGATTCCGGAAGCGGAGTTTCTCGGTCCGGTCGACGCGGCGCTGCGGCGCGTGATCATCGGTCTCGGCATCGGCGCCGTGCTCGCGGCGCTGGTCTCCGCCGCGCTGGCGCGTGCCGTCATCGCAGCCCCGCTCGGGCGTGTGGTGGCCGAACTGCGTCACGTCGAGGCCTTCGCGCTCGAGCAGGTGCGACGTCATCCCTCGCGGCTGCGCGAGATCGCGAGCCTGTCCGGCGCCATCGCCGAGATGGCCGGCGGCCTGTCGTCATTCGGAAAATTCATTCCCGCCGATCTCGTCCGCCAATTGCTGCGGCAGGGCGTCGATGCCAGGCCGGGCGGCCATGTCCAGGAGCTCAGCGTGATGTTCATCGACATCGCCGGCTTCACCGGGTTGTCGGAGCGCATGGGCGACCGTGTCGTGCCGCTGCTGTCGCGCTATCTCGACCTGATCTCGACCGTCATCGTCGACCACGGCGGCACCATCGACAAGTTCATCGGCGATGCGGTGATGGCGTTCTGGGGCGCGCCGGCCGCGCAGCCGGATCATGCGGTTCTGTGCTGCCGCGCCGCGCTGGCGTGCCGAGACGCGGTGGAGGCCAGCGGCCTGTGCGACGATGACGGCCGGCCGCTCGCCATCCGCATCGGCATCAACTCCGGCCCCATGCTGGTCGGCAACATCGGCTCCGAGCTGCGTCTCAACTATACGGTGATCGGCGATGCCGTGAACGTCGCGAGCCGGCTGGAGGGCGCCAACAAGAGCTACGGCACCGATATCCTGATCGGCGAGGGCACCGCGCGGCTGGCGGGCGATGCGTTTCTCACCCGCGAGATCGACCGCATCGCCGTCTATGGCCGCGAAGAGGGCCTGCGCGTCCACGAGCTGGTCGGGCTTGCGGAGAATGTCGCCGCGCAGGACGTGCGCTGGATCGCACACTACGCGTGCGGACTTCAGGACTATCGCGCGCAGCACTTCGAGGCAGCCATCGCGGCGTTTGAAGCAGTCCTCGCGCTCAAGCCCGGCGATCGCGCCGCCGAGGTCATGATCACGCGCTGCAGGCCCCTGGCAGGCACGCGGGCGGATCATCATTGGCATCCGGTGACGGCGCTGACGACGAAGTAACGTGGCCGGTCCGACTAAGCCGACCGCAGCTTGCCGCGCAGCGGCCGCCGTCCGGCGAACACGGCGGCGAGATCCTGAGACGGCGTCGCCGCATCGTCGTCGAGCCGCAGCCGGCCCTCGACATGCAGGAAGTGCTCTCGCGACACCGCGATCGCGCGCAGCAGGTCGCGGTCGCGCAGCGCGTCGACGATCGCGCCGTGCTCGTCGACCGCGCAGATCGACTGCGCCGCCGGCTCGTATACCGACACCATCACCGAGGAGCGGCTGAGCAGATCGGCGAGCATGCGCGACAGCTCGGGATTGCCGATGGAGTCGACGAGATGGACGTGGAAGGCGCCAGACAGCCGCACCGACGTCGCGCGATCGCCGCGCTGCGCGGCGGCGCGCTCCTCGGCCAGATGCGCATCGAGCCGTGCGAGCAGGAGATCATCGACCCGCAGCACCAGCTGGCTGAGCACGCCGGCCTCGAGTACGCGATGTGCCTCATAAACCCGTCTGATATCATCGAGCGTCGGCCGCGGCACCCGCGCGCCACGGTTCGGGATCATCTCCAGCCGCCGCTCGGCGCCGAGCCGGTGAAGAACTTTTCGGATGCGCTCGCGCGAGACACCGAAGAGCGCGGCGAGCGGCGTCTCGGCGAGCTTGGTGCCGGCCTTGAGCTTGCCCTCCAGCAGCGCGCGCAGGATGGCCCGATACACCGCCTCGTCCTCGGCGGGATTGGCCTTCCCGATTCGCTGCGCTCGCATCGCCATGCTCCGTAGCTAGGCCCAAAGCCGCGGCAGGTCACCTCCAAAAAATGTGCACATTCTGCCCGTAAGCGGATCGGCGCTGGCGCGCGCTTTGCGCTAACGTTCTGACTGGACGCAGAAATGTAAAAATGTGCACATTTGGCACGGCGCTTGCTGAGTTGATCCCGCCATTCCGGCAGCTCACACGGGACCCTCACATGCATGCCCTCTCCCGCCGCAGCCTTCTGAAGACCAGTGCGGCCTTCGCCGCCACGCTCGCCGCGCCAGCCCTGGTGCGCGCCGCCCCGAAAGAGATCGTGATCGGCGGCCCGGCCGGCGCCGCCAAATATTTCAACTCCGACCTGTTTCCGGTGCTGGAGAAGAAGCTCGACTGCAAGGTGCTCTATGAGGGCACCAACTCGCTGACCAATCTGCAGAAGATGCAGGCCGACAAGGCGAGCCCGAAGATCTCGGTGGTGATCATGGACGACCCGGTGATGCTGCCGGCCGCGGCCGAAGGGCTGATCACCAAGATGTCGGCGTCGGCGATTCCCAATCTCGGCAAGCTGGTCGACGACGCCGTGCACCAGGACGGCATGTGGGCCAATTACCAGAAGCCGTGGGTGGGCATCGCCTATTCCACCAGGCGCATGAAGACGCCGCCCGTCAGTTGGGCCGAGCTGTGGGACGCGAAATACGACTCCAAGATCGTCGTGCCGTCGCTGTCCAACACCGAAGGGTTCTGGACGCTGCTCGCCGCCGCGCATCTCGAGACCGGCAAGCCCTACAAGGAGGCGCAGTACGAAATCGACGCCGGCTTCAAGAAGATCAAGAGCCTGAAGGCCAATCTGCTGAACGTCTATACCAACGCACCGCAGGCCATCAATCTGCTGGAGCAGGGCGAGGCCTGGATGATCGGCGGCCAGTTCTCGGCCTACACGCTGATCCGGAAAGCGGACGGCTCGCCGGTCGATCTCGCAATCCCGAGGGATGGCGGCTTCTCGATGCCGTCGGGCATCGCCAAGGTGAGCGGCGCGCCGGCCGGCGACCTCGCCGACGCCGCGATCGACTTCTATCTCAGCCCGGAGGCGCAGAGCATCCTCGCCAAGACGGCGTTCATCGCGCCGACCAATCAGGCCACGCCGCTGCCGGCCGGTTATCCCGATCCCGCGACATTGTTCGCGCCCGACTGGGCCTTCATCGCGAAGAACCGCGCCGGCTGGGTCGATCGCTGGAGCAAGGAGATGACATGAGCGCCGCTCCGCATCTCGTCATCAGCGGGGTCTCGAAGCGGTTTGGCGCGGCGACCGTGCTCGATCGCGTCGATCTCACGATCCGCCGCGGCGAGCTGGTGACCCTGCTCGGCCCATCCGGCTGCGGCAAGACCACCTTGCTGCGTGCGATCGCCGGCCTCGCGCCGCCCGACACCGGGACGATCGCGCTCGCCGGGCGCGACGTCACCCATGTGCCGCCGCACCGGCGCAATGTCGGCGTCGTGTTCCAGAGCTATGCGCTGTTTCCGCATCTCACCGTCGCCGGCAACGTCGCCTTCGGACTGAAGGTGCGCGGCACGCCCAAGGCCGAGACCGACCGCGCGGTCGAGCGCGCGCTCGCGCTGGTCAAGCTCAGCCATCTCGGCGGCCGCCGCATCTCGGCGCTGTCGGGCGGCCAGCAGCAGCGCGTCGCGCTGGCGCGGGCGATCGCGGTCGAGCCGGACGTGCTGCTGTTCGACGAGGCGCTGTCGGCGCTCGATCGCAAGCTGCGCGAGGAGATGCAGGTCGAGCTGCGCCGCCTGCTGCAGGAGGTCAAGGCGACCGCGATCTTCGTCACTCATGACCAGGACGAGGCGCTGACGATGTCGGACCGGGTTGCGGTCATGAACAAGGGCCGCATCGAGCAGCTCGCCGAGCCGCGCGAGCTGTATGCCCGGCCGGCCAGCCTGTTCGCGCTCAACTTCGTCGGGCTGTCGACGCGCATCGCCGGCCAGGTGGTCGGCGCGCAGGACGGCACTGTGGAGGTGGTGACGCCGGTCGGCCGCCTGTCGGCGCGCGGCGCGTTCCAGCCGGGCGCCTCGGTGATCGTGGCGACGCGGCCGGAGCAGTTGCGGCTGGGCGCTGGTGACGGTGCCAACTCCGCGGCCGGCCGAGTTCGGTCGGTCGTGTTCCAGGGCTCGCGGACCCTGGTGGACGTCGATGCCGGCGCTGGCGCGAGCCTGCTCGCCGAGCTCTCGGGCCGCGAGGCCGAGCTGCCGCGCGTGCATGACGAGGTCCGCTTCGCCTGGCCCGTCGCCGAGACCTTCGCCTTCGCCGCCGAGGCCTGACCATGACCGACGCCGTGCTATCAGCGCCGATCGTCAAGCCCGCGCCGGATCGCGAGCGGCTCGCGGCGTTCGGCTTCGTCGCGCCATCGCTGCTGATCATCGCGCTGGTGTTCGTGCTGCCGCTGGCGCTGCTGCTCGGCGTCAGCGTGCTCGATGCCAAGGGCGGCGTCACCTCGGCGCATTACGTCCGGCTGCTCGGCACGCCCTATTACCTCGGCGTGATCTGGAACTCGCTGCGGCTCGGCCTGCTGACGACCCTGATCGCCTTCCTCGTCTCCTATCCCGCGGCGTTCGCGCTGGCGCGCGCGCGCGGGCCGCTGCGCTCGATCCTGCTGGCGACCTTGTTCCTGCCGCTCGCCGCCTCCGTCATCGTCAAGGCCTTCGCCTGGACCATCCTGCTGCGCAGCGACGGCCTCATCAACACGGTGCTGATCGCGCTGGGGATCATCGAGGATCCGATTCGCATGATCTTCACCCAGACCGCGCTGATCGTCGGCGCCGTGAACATCTTCCTGCCGTTCATGGTGCTGCCGATCTACGCGGTCGTGGCACAGCTCGACGGCCGCTATGCGGAAGCCGCGGCGACGCTCGGCGCCTCGCCGCTGGTCGTGTTCTTCCGCGTCATCCTGCCGCTGACCCTGCCGGGCATCATCGCCGGCGTGGCGCTGGTGTTCTCGCTGTCGGTGTCGGCCTATGTGGTGCCGACCCTGCTGATCGGCGAGAAATATCCGACGCTCGCCACCACCATCGCCAAGGCCTATCTCCTGGCGCGCCAGCCCGGCTTCGGCGCCGCCGCCGGCGTGGTGCTGCTGGCGATCGCCGTCATCGTCGTCGCGCTCAGCGCGATGCTGTCGCGGGAGCCGAAATGATGTCGCGCCTTGCCATCATCATCTGCTGGGCGCTCGCGATCGGGCTCGCATTGTTCCTGCTGCTGCCGCTGGTCGTGATCGCCGCGGCCAGCTTCTCGCCGACGCCGGTGTTCGACCTGCCGCTGTCGGGCGCATCGCTGCGCTGGTATGGCCGCATCGGCCGGCTCGACGGTTTCTGGCCGTCGCTGTCGCTGTCGCTGCAGATCGCCGTGCTGTCGACCGGGCTGTCGCTGGTCGCCGGCACGCTCGCCGCGATCGCCATCGCGCGCGGCAGGCTGCCCGGCGCCCCCGCGCTGGGCACGCTGCTGGTCTCGCCCTTGATGATGCCGGGCCTCGTGCTCGGCATCGCGCTGCTGCAATATTTCCGCATGGTCGGCTTCACCGCGACCTGGAGCGCGCTGCTGGTGGCGCATCTCGTGGTGACGCTTCCTTACGTCGCGCGCACCATGATCGCCGGGCTCTCCCGCTTCGACTTCACCTTGATCGAGGCGGCGCGCACGCTCGGCTGCACCTATGCCGGCAGCGTGCTCAGGGTGATGGTGCCGGCTTTGGCGCCGTCGTTCCTGATCGCAGGGCTGTTCAGCCTGCTGGCCTCGTTCGACAACTATCCGGTCTCGATCTTCCTGACGGATGTGCGTTCCAAGACGCTGCCGATCCGCATGCTGCAATATATCGAGGAGGCGCCCGATCCGACGCTCGCTGCGCTCTCCACCCTCATTCTTGCCGGCACCCTGGTGCTGCTGCTGATCAGCGATCGCCTGGTCGGCCTGCACCGCATGGCCGGAACCGCGGATTGACACGATGACCTCACAGCCTGCCTTCCGCCGCGATCTCACGGGCTATGCCGGCAGGCCGCCGCATCCGCGTTGGCCCCACGACGCACGCGTCGCGGTGTCGCTGGTGGTGAATTTCGAGGAGGGCTCTGAATTCTCGATGTGCGACGGCGATACGAGCAACGAGGCGATCTACGAGGTCGTGCACCGGCTCGACGGCCCCGACCCCTGCATCGACAGCCATTTCGAATACGGCACGCGGGCGGCGTGGTGGCGCATCATGGACCTGTTCGACGCCCACAACGTCAAGGTCACCGTCAGCGCCTGCGGCCGCGCGGTGGAGCGCTCGCCGGAGCTCGCCCGCAATGCCGTGGCGCGCGACCATGAGGTCTCTGCGCATGGCTGGCGCTGGCAGAGCCACGCCGGTATGGGCGAGACCGAGGAGCGCCGCGTGATCGCGCGGACGGTGGAGACGATCCAGCGCGTCACCGGCAGGCCGCCGCTGGGATGGCACACGCGATCGGCGAGCTCGCCCAACACGCGGCGGCTGCTGGTCGAGCAGGGCGGCTTCCTCTACGACAGCGACGCCTACAATGACGACCTGCCGTATTATGTCGCCGTCGCCGGCCGCCCGCATCTGGTGCTGCCTTACGCCTTCGACAGCAACGACATGCAGTTCTTCAACGGCTCGCGCTTCCGCGGCGCGGACTTCGCCGACTACGTCATCGACGCCTTCGACTGGCTGGCCCGCGAGGGCGCGACGGCGCCGAAGATGCTGTCGATCGGGCTGCATCTGCGCATGATCGGCCGCCCCGGCCGGATCGGCGCGCTCGACCGCATCCTCAATCACATCACAGGCAACGGTGCGGCGTGGATCGCGCCGCGCGCCGACATCGCCCGGCACTGGCTGGCGACGGTGCCGCCGGAATCCTGAGCGCGGTCAATCGTCGTTGGCGATGTCCTCGTCGGCGATGTCCTCGTCGGTCAGCGGCACCTCGATGGTGCCGCCCTCGCCGGTCGCGAGGTCGCGCTCGTCGTCGATCGGCGCGCCATCCCGTTCGTCCGCGTCGAGCGGCCACAATCGGCGATCATGCCCGTTGCGTGGTATCATGGCAGGTCCTCCCGCCGGGATAAGACCGGGCGCGCGCAATGGTTCATGCGATCCGGCCGGGGTGTGGCGGACTGGCGCAGGCCGGTTCCGGCGACTACATCTGGGCCATGGCCGATCCCACCGCGCTGAAATCCTTTCTCGATAATCACCACCGCATCGTCGTGCTCACCGGCGCCGGCTGCAGCACCAACTCCGGCATTCCCGACTATCGCGACACCGACGGGCAGTGGAAGCGCACGCCGCCGGTGACCTATCAGGCCTTCGTCGGCAGCGACGATACGCGCCGCCGCTATTGGGCGCGCAGCATGGTCGGCTGGCGGCGGTTCGGCCGCGCCCAGCCGAACGGCGCGCATCATGCGCTGGCGCGGCTGGAGGCGCAGGGCAAGAGCTCGCTGCTGGTGACGCAGAATGTCGACCGGCTGCACCAGGCCGCCGGGACCAACAACGTCATCGATCTGCACGGCCGGCTCGATCGCGTCCGCTGCCTGGGATGCGGCGCCGTGCTGTCGCGGGCCGACTTTCAGGACGAACTGGCCGGCGCCAATCCGCGCTGGCTGGCGCATGATGCGGCCGCCGCGCCCGATGGCGATGCAGATCTCGACGGCGTCGATTTCGCGGACTTCAATGTGCCGGCCTGTCGCGCCTGCGGCGGCATCCTCAAGCCCGACGTCGTGTTCTTCGGCGAAACCGTCCCGCGCGAGGTCGTCGCCACCGCGCGCGAGCATGTCGAGCAGGCCGACGCCATGCTCGTCGTCGGCACCTCGCTGATGGTCTATTCCGGCTTCCGCTTCGTCCGCGCCGCCGCGGACCGCAACATCCCCATCGCCGCCGTCAATCTCGGCCGCACCCGCGCGGATGACCTCTTGTCGCTGAAGGTGGAAGCGCCGTGCGACGAGGCGCTGGCGTTTCTGCTGTAGGAGTAGGGCGGTCCGCCCTCTCTCCGCCGTCATGGCCGGGCTTGACCCGGCCATCCATCTCCTCGGTGCTTCAGAAGATGGATGGCCGGGTCAAGCCCGGGCATGACGAAAAACTAAAATGGTGTCCGCCTCACCGCGACTGCGGTTTCTCGCGGTTCTCGATGCGGTCCTTGTTGTTGACCTGCTCGTTCTCCGGCTTGCCGACCTCGACCGTCTTGCCGGCCTGGTTGCCTGGATTGTAGTGGAACTTGCCTTCGTGATGCTCGCCCGGCTGCTTCTGCTCGGGATTGACGTTGTCGGCCATGAAACTCTCCTGTCGCTGTGCCGGACAACGTCGCGGGCGTGATGCTTGTTCCGCGGCCGAGCGCCGCGGCGCCGTTCATGCGGCATCACCCCTCTCTGTGCGGACCATCACGGAAGCAGCGCGCCCTGACCGTCATGATCCTCGCATGGGCTGCAGGGGCAGCCGCAAGCAACGAGGGACAAGGTCATGACTTCCAGCATTCGTCTTTTCGCCGCCGCCGCCATCGTCGCGGGCGCGGGCCTGCTCGCATCCGCATCGACATCGCCGGCGTCTGCCGGCTGGGAATGGCTGGGCAACAAGAACTACATCAACTGCCTGCAGCTGTTCTACACCGGCAACTTCCTGATGCCGGCGAATGCATCGCCGGCCGAGCGCGCCGCGCGCCACGAGCAGGGCCGCCGCTACTGCAATCGCCAGTTCTACGGCCACGACTGAGCATGGCGGCACATGCGCAAGGCCGGGGTCGAACGCGGCCTCGGCCTTTCGCCTGCGAGGCTCACGCGCCCGTCACGCGCCAGATGCAGTTGCCGACGTCGTCGGCCACCAGCAGCGAGCCGTCCGGGCCGAGCGTCACGCCGACCGGGCGGCCATAGGAGAAGCTCTCGTCCGGCGCCAGGAAGCCCGAGAGGATGTCGCGCGCCGGGCCCGACGGCCTGCCGTTCTCGAACGGAATGAACACGACCTTGTAGCCGGACAGCTTGCTGCGGTTCCACGAGCCGTGCTGGCCGATCACCATGCCCTGGGGGAAGCCGGGCAGGGCGCCCGCGGGCAGCCAGCACAGGCCGAGCGAGGCGGTGTGGCCACCGAGCGCGTAGTCCGGCGTCAGCGCGGTCGCGACCAGGGCCGGATCCTGCGGCACGCGGTCGTCGACCGTCCTGCCCCAGTAGCAATAGGGCCAGCCGTAGAAGCCGCCCTCGCGCACCGAGGTCAGGTAATCCGGCGGCGTCTCGTCGCCGAGCCCGTCGCGCTCGTTGACGACGGTCCACAGCACCTTTGTCGACGGCTCGAACGCCAAGCCCACCGCATTGCGCAGGCCTGATGCGAAGATGCGGCTCGCGCCGCTCGCGATGTCCAGCTCATAGATGCAGGCGCGGCCCTCCTCGACCTCGAAGCCCAGCTCGGCGATGTTGGTCAGCGAGCCGACGCCGGCATAGAGCTTGCTGCCGTCGGGGCTGACCAGCAGGCTGCGCGTCCAGTGCCCGCCCGGCTTGAACGTGGTGAGACGCTTGCCCTGTGCATTGATCCGATCGGCGCCGGCTGCATAGGGGAAGGCGACGATGCCGTCGGTGTTGCCGACATAGAAGGTGTCGCCGACCAGCGCCATGCCGAACGGCTGGCTGAGATTCTCCATGAAGGCATTGCGGCGTTCGGCGGTGCCGTCGCCGTCGGCATCGACCAGCCGCGTGATGCGGTTGGCGCTGACGCCGAGGGCTGCGGCGCGGCGCATCGTCGCCTGCATCGCATAGCCGAACATGTTGCGCACCGGGCTTGGAATCTGGGTGGCCTCGGCGATCAGCACCGACTTGTCCGGCATCACATAGATCCAGCGCGGATGGTCGAGCCCGGTCGCGAACGCATTGACCTTCAGCCCCGCCGCCGCCACCGGCTTTTCGCCGTCGCGCCAGCCCCGCGCCGTCGGCATCTTCAAGGTCGGCAGCAGGCCCTGTGGCTTCGCCAGGGGAATCTGCGGCTGCGCCCCCCACGCCGGTTGCGGCGTCTCCCCCTGCAGCTTGCGCCACTGCAGCGCCGCATTGCCAACCAGCGCGACGCCGCGCGCAACGATGGAGGAAAGGGTTGTCATGGGAGTCCTGTGAGGGCTTTGATGCAAATGGGATCTGATGGGCGAGGGACCATCGAGCGATGGCAAAGGGCCAATCTGTTATGATCTACCACGCCCACCGTGACAATTGCATGGGTCGCGGATCGGGGCTGCGGAACCCGGGGCTTTCACCTGGCACGCATTCACGTATCAGAGCCAACCTCCGGCGGCGTCTGGCATGCGGGGCGCTGCGGTTGATCGTGCAGTGCCGATCGGCAATTGGCATGGCTTGCTCAAGCCCAACTATATCGGCGCGATTGCTTGCAACGAAATGGGCCGTTGCGACGCTGAAGCGCGCAGATCGGTTGCCCGTCATGCCCGGGCTTGTTCCGGGCGTCCACGTCTCTCCCCGACCAACGACGAGGATGGCCGGGACGAGCTCGGCCATGACGATGAGGAAAGAGACGGGCACGATCTTCCCGAAATGCGGTCGCCCCGCATCATCCTCGGCCAGCCCATCTCGTCAAAATTCTTACTTGCTATTTTTCCGAAATCATGCTCTACTCCCTGCATCCCGTCCTCATGCAGAGGGGCGTACGCGTCGTCACGATACGTTGAGGCGGGGAGCGGTGGCCGCGAGTGTTGTCAGGTGCTGATGCGCTGGACGATTGGCAGCTCGCGGACGTTCAAGCCGTGTGGTCCTGGCGCCCCGATGCTGGCGCCAAGTCTGGATGACATGACGTGTCATCAGGCGACGGGGGCAAACAAGCCGGTCCCCGGGGAGAGCGCGGAGCAGACGTTCAACCCATCGCGCAGGGAGGGCCGGGTCTGTCCGGCTGAACCTGTGGTTCCTGCCCCGTGCAATTTTTCCGCACGGGGGCCACGGGCCTCAGTCGAGGTCCGGCCTTCCCTGCGCCCTCGGCATTTTCGGAGGGTTTTGATGAGGGCAATCTCGGGTGCAGATGCGCCGCGGGAGGTGTTGGTGTGTCTGCGTGCATCATGATCGACTTGCCGTGACGCCAGGAGAGCCGCCAGCGCGCACAACGTTGCCGCAGCCGTGGCGCCGTCATCGAATTGCGCTACACTGGTGTCACACGCTGCCGGCGCGACGGCGGCAGAGCGACAATGCAACTCAGGGGGGATGCACGGCATGATGGGGGTGATCAATTCAGGCGCAGCGCGATCGTCTGCGTCAGGTGTCGCTCTCACGCGCGGACTCTCCCGATGACGTCGCTCGACAAGTCCGCCTTCACGTCGCATGCCCTGCGCGAGAGCGTGCTGAACGAGGTGCATGCGCGGCCGTTCACGCCGCTGACGCAGCCGGTGCTGGTGATCCGCTTCGCCTTCATGGCCAAGGGCGACAGTCCGGCGGTCGACCGCGCCAGCCTCGCCGCGTTCTGCGCGCAGCGCGGTGCGCCGCCGCCGGAGCCGGGCGTCAAGCATCACCAGGTCGATCTCGGCCCGGTCAGGCTGCGCTTCGAGCAGCATTCGGAATTCGCCACGCTGACCTGGATCTGGAGCCCGCCGGCCGGCGCCGGACCGCGCCGCTTCGGGGCCATCGCGCCCGAGCTGCAGGCACTGATCGCGGCGCTGCCGCAGGCCGGCGAGCTCTTGGTGGCGGTCAAGCTCGAGGTCGAGAACGCGGCCGATCCGGTGGCGCGCGCGGAGGAGATCTTCGACAAGAGCAGCCTCGCCATCGTGACGATCAAGGGCAGCGCCGGCACGGTCGCCTCCGACTTCCGCCTCGACGACGACGGCTTCACCCGCATCCTGGTCTGCGCCGACGGTCCGACGCCGGAGCGGCTCGGGGCGCTGGTGCAGCGCGTGCTGGAGCTGGAGACCTACCGCACTTTGGCGCTGCTCGGCCTGCCGGCTGCGTTGGCGCTGGCGCCGGACGTCGACCGCATCGAGCGGCGGCTGGTCGAGGTGCTCGCGGAGATGCAAGGCGCGCAGTCGTTCAAGCTCAACAACCACCTGCTGCGCGAGCTGACCGAGCTCGAGGCGCTGCTGGAGCGCGGCGCCACCGGCAGCCTGTTCCGGTTCGGCGCGAGCCGCGCCTATTACGACCTGGTGCAGGCCCGTCTGACGGTGATCGAGGGTGAGCCGGTCGCGCCGTATTCGAGCTGGTCGTCGTTCCTGGCGCGGCGCACCGCGCCGGCGATGCGCACCTGCAACGCGCTGGAGGGACGGCAGTCGAACCTGTCGCTCAAGCTGGCGCGCGCCGCGGACCTGCTGCGCACCCGCGTCAATGTCGAGCTGGAGCAGCAGAACCGCGATCTCCTGCGCTCGATGAACGAGCGCACCAAGCTGCAGCTGCGCCTGCAGAGCACGGTCGAGGGGCTGTCGGTGGCCGCGATCGGCTATTACGTCGTCAGCCTGTTCGGCTATCTCGCCAAGGGCGCGCATGACACCGGCCTGCCGGTCGAGCCGACGCTGGCTACCGCCGCCTTCGTGCCGGTCGCGATCGCGCTGATCTGGTTCACGACCCACCAGATCCGCAAGCGGCATCTCAAGGAGGATCACGAAGCGGAGAAGGCCGAGCAGGAGTGAACGGCTGGGCGCCTTGCCAGCGAGCGGCCGGACGGCTAAGCGGCGGGCTGGTCAGCAAGAGGCAATGAGACGATGAGCGGTGCGACGATCGATTTCCTGGTTCACGCGGATGGTGCGGCGACGCGGCAGCGGATCACGCTGAGCCGCCTCGTCATCGCCGGCTGGACCGGGCGCGATCCGGTCGCCCGCGACAAGCACATCGCCGAACTGGAAGAGCTCGGCATTGCCAGGCCCGCGACGACGCCGATCTATTACGAGGTCGCGGCCAGCCGCCTGACGACGTCGGACAGCATCGAGGTCAGCGGCGGCGACTCCTCCGGCGAGGTCGAGTTCGTGCTGGTGCAAGCGGGCGGAAGGCTGCTGGTCGGCGTCGGCTCCGATCATACCGACCGCAAGGTCGAGACCTACAACATCACCGTGTCCAAGCAGATGTGCGACAAGCCGGTGGCCCCCGAGCTGTGGCTGGTCGACGATGTCGCCGCGCATTGGGACCGGCTGATGCTGCGCGCGTTCGCGACCATTGGCGGCGAGCGCGTGCTGTACCAGGAGGGCGCGCTGAGGGGCATGCTGGCGCCTTTCGACCTGATCGCGCGCCGCTATGGTGAGGCAGGCCTGCCCGAGGGCACCGCGATGTTCGGCGGCACCTTTGCCGCCAGGGGCGGCATCCGCCCCGCCGACCGCTTCGAGTTCGAGCTGGTCGATCCCGTGCTGAACCGCGCCATCCGCCACGGATACGCGATCGAGCAGCTCGCCATCGCCGGCTGAGGCGGCGCGCGATCACGTTCGCGTGCGGCGGAATGCGCTAACGATCAGGCCGCGGCGCGTCGTCGCGGCCGTCGCCATGCATGGCTGCATTCGCGCAGGCGTTGCGATCAGCAAGGGCCTGTTAAGCAAGGCGGCCTATGGTGCGGAGTGTGCCGAAGCGGGACCATGGCCTCGTTTCGCGTTCTGGTCCGGCACACCATGTCACGGCATGAGACGCAATGCGGCTGGCATATCCTTAATCGATCCTTACCTGATAGCAGCGGATTCGACGGGTCGGACGACAAGGGCGATTAACTAGAAGTTTAGGATTGGGTTTGTGCGCGTGAACGCCTCCCTTAAGGGTTTTATTAAATACCCCGGGAATTGGGAGAGTGCGGTGCGCGTCGCGATCGTCCACGATTGGCTTTACGTTCTTGGCGGCGCCGAGAAGGTCCTTCAGGAGATCCTGCGCTGCTATCCCGGCGCCGACGTCTTCACGCTGTTCGACCTGCTGCGTCCCGAGGACCGCGCCAAGCTGGGATTCGAGACGTCGCACACCAGCTTCCTGCAGAAGATGCCGCTGTTGCGGAAGTATCACCGCTCCTATCTGCCGCTGATGCCGCTCGCGATCGAGCAGCTCGATCTGTCGAGCTACGACCTGGTGATCTCCTCGAGCTGCGCGGTGGCGAAGGGCGTTCTGACCGGGCCGGAGCAGCTGCACATCGCCTATGTGCATTCGCCGATGCGCTATGCCTGGGATCTGCAGCACCAGTATCTGCAGGAGAGCGGCTACGCCACCGGCGTCAAGGGCCTGATCGCTCGCGCCTTGTTGCACAAGATGCGGATCTGGGATGCGCGCACCGCGCACGGTCCCGACGCCATCTTCACCAATTCGCAGTTCGTCGCTCGCCGCATCAAGAAGATATACGGCCGCGATGCCAAGGTGATCTATCCGCCGGTGACGATCGCGCAGCGCGATGCGATCCTGCCGGTCGGCAGCCACTTCCTCGCCGCGAGCCGGCTCGTGCCCTATAAGCGCATCGAGCCGATCGTGCGCGCCTTCAACATCATGCCGGACCTCGAGCTGGTCGTGGCCGGCGACGGTCCGGAAGCCGCGCGGCTGAAGTCGATCGCGGGGCCGAACGTCAAGTTCGCCGGCTTCGTGCCCGACAAGCAGCTGCGTGACCTCATGACCACCGCCCGCGCCTTCGTGTTCGCGGCGGAAGAGGATTTCGGCATCATCCCGGTCGAGGCGCAGTCCGAAGGCGCACCGGTGCTGGCGCTCGGCCGCGGCGGTGCACGCGAGTCGATCCTCACCACGGGGCCGCGGCCGACCGGCATGTTCTTCGGCTCGCCCGAGCCCGAGGCGATCGCGGCCTGCGTGCGATCGTTCGTGGCCAAGGAGAAATCGATCTCGCGGCTCGACTGCCGCCAGCGCGCCGGCTTCTTCTCGGCCGAGCGTTTCCGCAGCCAGTTCGTCGCGGCGGTCAACGAGGAGATCGACAGTTTCCGTGCGGGACATCAGGGCCGCGCGACGCGGCTGATTGCGTAATATTGGATGTGGTACGGGTGCAGATCATGAGGCAGGCGGCTCTCGGCGAGGCCTTGTCCGGCATTGACGCCGTCGCCCGGATCTGGCGCCGCCGCGGCGTGTTCGCCATCGTGGCCGGCGCCGTTCTCGCGCTTGCCGTGGCCGCGCTCGTGCTACTGCCGGTGCGCTATCTCGCCACCGCTTCCGTGATCATCGCCGAGCAGGAGCCGGGTGCCAACACCTCGGCGGCGTGGGCGCAGAAGATCGGCGATCCCGCCGACATGGAAAGCCAGCTCCTGGTGATCCGCTCGCCGCGCCTGCTGCGTCAGATCATGTCGTCGCCCGGCGTGGTCGACGCCGTGGTCGGCGAATGCGAGCGCGGCCGTCTCATGGGTTCGGCCGATGCGTGCCAGCGCCTCAAGACCGATCCGGGCGCGTTCATCGATCATGTCGACGGCCGCTTCAGCATCGCCTCGGCCGGCCGTTCGCGCGTCATCAACATCTCCTATCAGTCGAGCAGTCCCGAGGTTGCGAAGACGCTCGCCAACGCGTTGACGCAGACCTTTCTCGAGGACCAGCGCACCGAAGGCGCCAACAGCCGCGAGGTCGCGAGCTCCTGGCTCTGGAAGGAATTGAAGCAGCTCGACCAGCAACTGCGCGAGGCCGACGACAAGATCCAGAAGTTCCGGCGCACCAAGGGCCTGATGCGTGGCGCCAATGCGCCGATCTCCTCGGAGCGGCTGACCAGCATCGGCCAGCAGCTGTCGCAGGCGGAGGCCGCGCGCGCCGACGCCGCGGCGCGGCTGCAGGAGATCAAGTCGGAGCAGGAGCGCGGGCCGACCGACGCCCCGTCGGTGCTGCAGAGCCGCACCATCGCCGACCTCAAGCAGCAACTGACGACCGTGAGCGCGCAGCTTGCCAGTGCGGCCGGTGTGCTCGGGCCGAAGCACCCCTCGATCCTGGCGCTGACGCGCGAGCAGGCGATCATCCAGCAGCGGCTGATCGCCGAGATGCAGAGCATCGCGGCGAGCGCGCAGAAGACGTACGATGCCAACACCGCGCTGGTGAACTCGCTGAAGAAGCAGATGGAGACGGCGAAGGCGGAGGCCGGCTCGGCCACGCTGGACGAGGCCTCCATCGAGAGCATGGTGCGCGACACCGAGATCAAGCGGCAGCAATATGCCGAGCTCTACAAGAAGGCGAGCGAGCTCGAGACCGAACGGCGTGTCCTGCGCGGCAGCACGCGTCTCGTCAGCCTCGCTGAGCTGCCGAGCAAGCCGTTCTTCCCGAAGAAGATCCCGTTCCTCGCCGCCGGCATGACGCTCGCGTTGATCTTCGGTGTCGGCGCTGCGCTGCTCGCCGACAGGCTCGGCGCGCGCCTGATCAGCCCGCCCGTGCCCGTCACGCCGGAAGCGCCGGCCGAGCAGGTCGAGGCGCCCGCTGTCGACGAAGCTCCGGCCATCGTCCCTGAATTGGCCGAGCGTGTGACCGGACCGCAAGCGGCGACGCCACCGGCAGCGCCTGAACGAAGGTCCCATCTCCCGAGCGTCGCCGACGTTTCGATCCTGGCCTGCCTGCCGCGCCTGAAGAGCCTGCGTGAGATGTCGGCGCTCGGCGCGATCCTGCAAAGCCACCAACCGCTGGCGATCCCGCGCGTCTTGCGCCTCGCCTCCGAGGACACTGATTTTCAGCACACGCTGCATGATCTCGTCCACGAACTCGGTTTGAAGCGGTCCGCCCGATCGCAGCGCATCGTTGTGACCTCTCCCGATGCAGCAGATGGCAAGACGACCACGACCTGTGCGCTGGCAGAGCACCTCGCGGCCGCAGGCTGGCGCGTGCTGGTCGTCGAGTGCGACGTCTCGCATCCCGCCTTTGCAGAGATCATGGCGCTGCCGGCAAGCCCCGGATGGCTCGGCGCGCTGGAGCGCGGGACGCCGCTCCGGGACATGGTCCTGCCCACCGCGCATCCCT
The DNA here is from genome assembly GCF_032381375.1 of Bradyrhizobium sp. SZCCHNR1017. Taxonomy (NCBI): domain Bacteria; kingdom Pseudomonadati; phylum Pseudomonadota; class Alphaproteobacteria; order Hyphomicrobiales; family Nitrobacteraceae; genus Bradyrhizobium; species Bradyrhizobium sp. SZCCHNR1017. Next base: position 458,109 of record NZ_JAUHIR010000003.1, read on the forward strand.
CGCTCGACGTGCTGCCGGTTGGTGAGGCGACCGGTCCGGTCGGCGACATTCTCGACGCGATCAGCCTCGACCGTCTCCTCGCTGGTCTCGATGGCTATGATGCCGTGATCGTCGACACACCATTGCCGTCGCAACGGAACGACTTCCTTGCCGGTACGGACTGGGCGATCGTCTGCGTGCGCAGTGACCGGTCGTTGATCGAGCCGGCGGTCGCGACGGTGAGCAGGAGCAGGGCACTCGGAGCCCGCGATGTCGGCATCGTCGTCACCATGACCGACGTCGAGCACCGCAGCGCGCCTGTGGTCCAGACCGCGCCCGTGGCGGCCTACGCCGGAGCCGGGTGATGTCGACCGAGCGTGTCCTGTTCGTCGATCACACCGGGCAGATCGGCGGCGCCGAGTTGATCCTGCTCGATGTCGTCCAGGGCCGCAAGGATTCGTCGGTGTTCCTGTTCGAGCCGGGCCCGCTCGGCCAGGTGCTGGCTGAGCGCGGGATGTCGGTCGTCACGTCGCGCTGGGGCCACGGCCTGGGGCAGTTCAGACGCGACAGTTCGTGGCTCGAGGCGCTGCCGCTGTTCGGCAGACTCGCGGCGATCACCGCGGAACTCGCGCATGCCGCGCGCAAGCATGACGTCCTCTATGCCAATTCGCAGAAGGCCTTTGTCCTGTCGGCCATCGCCAACATCGCGGCACGGCGGCCGTTGATCTGGCATCTGCACGACATCATCAGCCCGGCTCATTTCGGCGCGCTGCAGCGTCGCATGCAGATCTTTCTCGCCAACCGCTTCGCGGCGAAGGTCGTCGTCCCCTCCGAAGCTGCCGCAGCCGCCTTCATCGAGGCCGGAGGTCGACGCTCGCTCGTCGAGGTCGTGCCCAATGGTCTCGCCGTCGAACCCGTACCCGTGTCGCGCGAGGAGCTGAGGCAACGGCTCGGCCTGCCGTCGGGACCGCTGGTCGGCGTGTTCAGCCGGCTCGCGCGGTGGAAGGGGCAGCACGTTCTGATCGAGGCGCTGGCCGAATTGCCGGACGTGCACGGTATCATCGTTGGCGACGCGTTGTTCGGCGAGCAGGACTACGCGGCTGAGCTGAGACGGCTGGTCGCGGAGCTTTGCCTCGGCGATCGCGTTCACTTCCTTGGGCATCGCAGCGACGTGCCGCTGCTGATGCAGGCGGTGGACGCGATGGTGCATCCGTCGATCGATCCCGAGCCGTTCGGCCGCACCCTGGTCGAAGCGATGCTCGCCGGCGTGCCGGTGATCGCCACTGACGCTGGCGCTGCGCCGGACATCCTCGAACATGGCCGGGCCGGCCTGCTTGTGCCGCCTGGTGATGCGCGTGCGCTGTCCGAGGCTCTGGACGCGGTGCTGGCTCAACCCGAGTTCCTCGCGCCCCAGCTCGACTACGCGTCGCGCCGCGCGCGCACCCATTACAGCCTGACACGCATGCTGGACTCGATCGGGCTGCTGATCCGCAATGTCGGTGCGGGAGCGGCGGTGTGAGCACGATCGTCACACCTGCCCCGTCCTCCGAGCGGCGCATGGTCGATCTCGTCGTGGATTGCGATCCGCCGTTCGCCATTCTCGCGCCGGTGCCGTCGTGGTCGAAACTGCTCGAGGACGGACAAGCCCCTGCGCGATGGAAAGGGCCGACGGCCGTGTCGGAGGATGCCGCATGAGCGCCTCCGGTCCTTCGCTCAAGCGCTTCAGTGCGCTGCTGATCAGCGGTGCGCTGGCGAGCAAGATGCTCGGCTTCGGCCGCGAGGTGTTGATGGCGCACGTGCTCGGCGCCTCGCTCATCGCCGACGGCTTCCGGGCCGCCATGGCGGCCGTGCTCATCCCGCTTGCGTTCCTGCAGAACGAGAGCGTGCCCGCGATCATGATCCCGATGCATCGCGAGGCGCTGCAGCGGCCGGATGCCGCGCGCAGCCTCGGTGCGCTGACGATCGTCATTGCCGTCGTCTCGAGCCTGGTGACCGCGATCATCCTGCTGCTCGGTGAGCTCTGGGTGAACGCCGTCGTCGGCGGCTTCTCGGCGGAGGGGCGCGAGCTGACCTTGCACTTCGTGCGCATGATGGCGTTCGGCATGCCGGCGTCGGCGGTGCTCAATGTGCTTGCCGCCGGCGAGATCGCGCTCGGCCGCACGCGGCTGACCAATGTCCGTGCCAGCCTGCTCAACGTCGCGGTGATCGGCGGCATCGGCCTGCTGGTGCTGACCGGCGACGCCTACATGCTCGCCTGCGCCTTCACCGTCGCCTTCAATGGCCTCGCCGCCTGGGGTCTGTTCACGCTGTGGCGCGAGGGCGCGCTGAGCGTCGCCGGCCTGACCGCCGGCATGGTGATCGACAAGGGTATCGAATTCTTCCGCCGGCTGCGCGTCCTGCTGGCGTTGCCGTTGGCCGAGCAGGGCAATGTCTGGATCGAGCGCTTCACGGCATCGCGGCTGACGACCGGTGCCGTCGCGTCGCTGGACTACGCGCGCTCGCTGACCGAGAGCGCGCTGCTGCTGATCAGCCAACCGCTCGGCATGGCGGTGCTGTCGCAGCATGCCCCACGCGATCCGCGTGCGCAGACCGAGGCGCTGCTGCGGCCGCTGCTCGCGCTGACCTTGCCGGCCTCGGCGTTCCTTCTGGTCTTCTCGACCGACATCGTCCGCCTGATCTATTTCCGCGGCGCGTTCGGCGACGAGGCCCTGCTGCTGACCTCGCATGCGCTCAAGGGCATCGCCTGCGGCGTCTGGGCCGCGACCCTCGGCTGGATCCTGATCCGTCTGCTCAATGGCGCGGGGCGCAACGGCGTCGCTGCGGTCATCATCGTCTCGGCCTATCTCGCCAACATGGGCTTCAACCTGCTGATGCCGCTGTTCGATCCGTCGCCGGCGGCCGGCATGCAGTTGCTCGGCGTTGGCGAAGCGATCCGCAGCCTCGTGCTACTGTCGGGCGTGGTGTTCGTGCTCGGCGATGCGCGAAAGCTCCTGCTCGTGATCGGCCTGGCCCTGCTGCCGACCGCATTGATGGTCGTGCTCGGCCTGATGATTCAGACCTCCGTGCCGGGCCTGCTGCCGCGCCTGTTCGCCGGCGGATTGGCGTATCTGCTCTGCCTGGCCTTCGCGATCGGCATCCTGCTGCCGGCCGTGGTGGGCACGGCGCTCCGTCATGTTCGTCGTACGTTCAGGATGAAGGGAGAGCTGAGTTGACCCTGCTGGCCCTCGCTGCCGCCAAGGCGATGATGGCATCCGGTGCCTTCGTCCTTCCCGTCGCCAAGGCGGTCGATCGTGTGCTCGGCCCGCGCGGCTGCTGTTTGACGTTCCATCGCACCGCGCCGGCAGAGCAGTGGGAGCGTCTGCCCAATCGCGACTTCTACGTCGATGCCGACTTTCTCGATCGCTTCCTCGGCTATGTCCTCGACCAGGGTTGGGATGTCGTGACGATCAGCGAGGCGCTGCGCCGGACGGCAAGCGCCGAACCGTCCGGCCGCTACGTCAACTTCTCGATCGACGACTGCTACCGCGATACGTTCGATCTGCTTGTGCCGGTGTTCCGCAGGCACAAGGTGCCGGTGACGCTGTTCGTGACGACCGGCATTCCCGAAGGCACGTTGCCGCTGTGGGCCGCCGGCTTGGAGGATGCGCTGCTGCACAGGGACCATGTCAGGGTCGACGATGAGCGGATCGCGCTGTCGAGCGCCGAGCAGCGCCGCGCGGTGTTCGCGCAGATCGCCTCGCGCTGGGATGGCCCGCAGGCGGCGGATCGTTACGCCGCGTTCTGTGCCGCCAACGCCATCGACATCGAGGCGATGCATTGGAAACATGCGATCTCCTGGGAGATGTTGGAAGTGCTGGCGGCGGATCCGCTCATCGAGATCGGAGCCCACACCGTCTCGCATGCGCGCATCTCGTCGCTGTCTTCCGAAGACGCCCTTTGCGAGCTGGCCGGCGCGCGGCTGCGATTGAACGAGCGGCTCGGCATCGACGTCCGGCACTTCGCATTTCCTTACGGGCGCGCCGCCGATTGCGGACCGCGGGACTTTGCGCTGGCGCGGCAGGCCGGATTCGCCAGTGCCGCGACCACGCGCAAGGGCCTTGTCAAAGCAGGGCAGGATGCGTTCTCGATTCCGCGCAACACCATGAATGGCGCGCATCGTACGCTTGCGGCGATGGAGCTGCATCTCACGGGCTTCAGCGGGACTGCAGCGAAGGTGATGGGCCGTGTCTAGCAGGGGGCGCTTGCGAATCGTCTCGATTGCGCATCCGGCCACCAGCAGCGAGGCCGGCCGGCTGCGCTACCGCCATCTCGCGTCCCGGCCCGACGTCGATCTGCATCTCGTGACGCCCGAGGTGTGGAAGGAATTCGGCCGCACCATCACCGCGGCTCACTCCAACGAAGCCTTTCCCATCCATCGGCTCCCGATCCGACTCCCGGACGCGGGTCCGATGAAATGGTACCTGCACTTCTATCCGGCGCTGCGCCGCCTGCTGCGCGAGCTCGATCCCGACGTGATTCACCTTTGGGAAGAGCCCTGGAGCATCGTCGCGCTGCAGGCGCAGATGCTGCGCGGCCGTGCGGCGCTCGTGCTCGAGGTCGACCAGAACATCCTGAAACGGCTGCCGCCACCATTCGAGGCGATCCGCAAATTCGTCCTCGGCCGCACCGCCCACATCCTGTCGCGCAGTCCCGATGCGACTGAGGTCGTGAGGGCGTGCGGCTACACGGGTCCGGTGACGCCGATCGGCTATGGTGTCGATCTCGCGACCTTCATGCCGGCGGGTGATCGATCGAATGCGACGGCCGGCTCGCCGCTGCGGCTCGGCTATGTCGGCCGGCTGGTGGTCGAGAAGGGCCTCGACGATGCGCTCGAAGCGCTAGCGCGCAGCAAGTCGGTGGCGACGCTGAGCATCATGGGCGAAGGTCCGCACGAGCCGCATCTGCGCCGGCGCGTGGCCGAACTTGGTTTGGGCGGGCGCGTCACCATCCAGGGCTGGGCTTCACCCGCTGCGGTCGCGGCTTTTCTGCGCGGCCTCGACGCATTGCTACTGCTGACGCGAACCACGGACGCGGTGCGCGAGCAGTTCGGCCGCGTGATCATCGAGGCCCAGGCCTGCGCCATCCCGGTGATCGGATCGACCTGCGGAGCGATTCCGGATGTCGTTGGCGACGGCGGCTGGATCGTGCCGGAGCAGGATTCCGGCAGCCTGTGTCGGCTCATCGATGAGCTCAGCGGCCGGCGGGCGGAGCTCGCCGTTCGCAGTGAGGCGGCCCGCGCGAACGTGCTCCGGCGCTTCACCTATGATGCGGTCGCAGCGGCGATTGAAACGGCATGCCGTGCGGCGCATCAGTCGAGAACCGCATCCGGCCTCGCCCGCCCACAGCGGCTGCAGACGAATTAGCTAGGCCTTCACCGGCAGCGCCATCGCTGCGCGGCCGGACTGGCGCTTGGCGGCATCGATCTGCTTGAGCAGTTCGATGTATTGCAGCCCGATCTGGTCCCAGCCATAGATCTGCGCGGTGGCCTGGGCGCCGTCCTGCAGCCGGCGCATCAGTGCGGGGTCGGCGAAGACCGCCGCGAGCTTGGCCGCGATGTCGTCGGCGTCTGCTGAAATGCGGAAGCCGTTCACGCCGTCGCGCAGATAGTCCTCGATGCCGCCGACCGGCGTTGCGAACACCGGCACCCCGCAGGCCATGGCCTCCATGCAGACCAGCGAGAAGGTCTCGTAGCTCGTGGGGAGCACGAAGGCATCGGCCGCCGAGTACAGCGCCGGCAGGTCCGAGCGTGGGCCGGCGAAGATCAGTCGTTGCTGGGCGTTGCGCGTCAGTCTGCGGTAGGGCGCGGGATTGTCCGAGCCGACGACCAGCAGCCAGACGTCGTTGCCGAGCCGATCGAGCGCGCCGATCGCATGCGCCAGTCCCTTGCGGTTGAATTCGTGGCCGACGAACAGCAGCAGGCGCGCGTTCTCCGGGATGCCGAACTCACGCCGGATCGCCTGGCCGCCGACGGCGTCGCGCTTGAAGCGCGCGAGATCAATGCCGTTGGAGATGACGTGGATGCGGGCGGCCGGCACGCGGAAGAAGCGCTGCAGCTCCGCGGTGACGCGGGAGGACACCGCCACGAACGCCCGATACCGTAGGCCTCCGATCATGAACCGGTCGCGCAGCGCGACCCACAGATGCATAGGGTTGAGCATCCAGCGCCAGCTGCCGGCGGCGCGTTTCTCGGCGAGGCTCTGCGCATTGACGGCATGCACGATCAGCACGTCACCCTTGAGGCTGTCGCCGTGGCTGATGACGACGGCGTCGGGGTGACGCGCCAGCGCCCGTGTCGCGGCCAGCGTGAACAGCGGCACGACAATGGCGCGGCCGATGTGCCGGAACAGTCCGCGAGTCGGAATCCGCGCCAGCCATGGCGCAACGCGCTCGACTCTGATCGTGTGTTCGAGATTGTCCGCGACGGTGCTCGCGAGCACGATGTTCGATAAACCATTCCGGCCGAAAACGCGCGCCAGCTCGATAGCGACTGTTTCCACGCCGCCGGCATTGCTTATCTCTTGAACGACCTGGACGATCTCAAACGTCATAGCGGAAATCTAAGGGATCAGACATTGCGACTTCGTTCCAATCTGCTGGTCATTAGCACAGCCCTGTTAACGTTTGTCACGTCGCCATGGCCGAGCGCTGTCCACGCCATCGAAACGAGCGCCTCGGCGCTGCGGATCGACGAGCGCATCGGCGGCGGCAATTTGGTCACGCATCTGGCCGGCAAGAGCGCGCAGATCTATCAGGCACTGCACGGTGTTGGTGCCAGGATGGGCCGAATGGATTCCTACGGCTGGCGGACGTTGGCGCGGGTACCGACGCCGCACGATTTCGATGCCGCTATGCTGGAGGCGCACAAGAACGGTATCATGCCGCTGATCCTGCTGGAGTATGAAGGCAGCTATCAGAGCCTGACTCCGCCGCAGCCGATCGGGTCCTATCAGGACTGGTTCGCGGCTGGGCAGGCGATGGCGAGACGTTTCCGCCCCGGCGGCGAATGGGGCCGCGAAAACGGTATTCCCGATTGGGGTGCTACCGTCTTCACCGCCATCAACGAGCCCGATGTGCAGGCCACGATCCCGCGCCAGGACTATCACGACGCGCTGGCCGGGCTTGCCGACGGTGTTCACAGCGTCGCCCCCAAGCTGCGGGTCGTTCCCGGCGGCTTTGCCACCTGCAACTCGCATGGCGATGCGACGTTGCGCGGCTACGGTCCGGCGATCGCCGATCTGCTCGAGGACGGCCGTCTCGACGGCATCGACCTGCATACCTACTACAATGATAAATGGTATCCGATGACCCGCGGCCGCGAGTTCTCGGTGCAGACCTGCTTCGACCGTATCAAGCAGGCGATGGGGCTGAGCCGCGACATCAACTTCTACGCAACCGAGTTCAACGTCGCGCGCGCCGGCGCGTGGGACAGCGATACGGACGCGGCGAGATTGTTTCTCAATGCGATGTGGGACCAGCTTGCGGTGGTTGGCAAGGATGGCAGCATGCCGGTGTCCATGCTGGCGTTTCCTTGGAATCTCGGCGACACGCCCGATGTCGACGGCCTGGCCTATGCGATGGCGACGGGCAAGGATCCCTGGACCCCGGAGGCGCGCAGCCTCGTGGTGAAGACGGTGCTGCAGCTCGCCGGTCACATGAGGATCGTGTCCATCGACCGGCGGCTGGCGCTGTACACGCTGCGCGGATCGGATGCCGATTTGATCGTGTGGCAGAACATTGCCGGCTGGACCGAGCGGCCGGGCCGCGCGGTCGAGCTCGAGCTGCCCGCAGGGACGCGCAGCCTTGAGGTCTGGGGCTGGGATGGGCTGCGGCGCCGGATCGAGGCAAAGCCCGGACGTTTCTTCGTCGACGGCCTCAATGCCGATGAAACCTACATGTTTCGCGTCCCGCGGCCGTGAGCGGCGGCTCGGATCGCGAAGATCATGTCGGCGCTGATCGAAGCCTGTCGGGTGTGGCTCGCATGTTCCATTAACTGAAAAGTAAGGCCAGCACGACGTGGTTCACTGCCGCCAAAGCTTTTTACGATAATTGCCGTCATGACGATCCCGCCGCGCCATGGGTGGCGCGCCGGATCTCTCTCGGGTGATGCTGGAATGCAGCCAATCAAAAAGGCTGAGATTGCAAATGACAGGCCGGCTCCCGCGCAGGCCGTGACCGGCGTTCGCATCCGAGAGATCGGCGCGGCGGATCTGCCGGAGGTCGCCGCACTGCTGACGCGCGGATTCGCCTTTCGCAGCGAGGCCTATTGGTTGCGCGGACTCGAACGCCACGCGGCGCGCCCGCGGCCGGCCGGCTATCCGGCATTCGGCTATTGTCTCGACCAAGCCGGGGTGCCTGTCGGCGTGATCCTGCTGCTGTTCTCCGAGCTCCACATCGGCGGTGAGCCGATCGTCAGGGCCAATGTCTCGAGCTGGTATGTCGAGCCGGCGTTCCGTGCCTTCAGCTCGATGCTCGTGCGCGCGGCGACGCGCGACAAGACGGTGACCTATTTCAACATCACGCCGGCCCCGCACACTTGGCCACAGGTCGAGGCTCAGGGCTTTTCGGTCTACTGCAAGGGACAGGTCTACGCCGCGCTGGCCCTGTCGCGACCGCGCTCGGATGTCCGTGTTGAAGAATTCTCCGAGGACGATGTGCACGGGCTCTCTCCCGATGAGGCGGATCTGTTGCGGCAGCATGCGCAATGGGGGTGTCTCGGTCTCGTCGCGCGCGAGGCCGATGCGGCGTATCCGTTCGTGTTTCAGAAGCACCGGGTGATGAATGCGCTGCCGGTGTATCGCCTGCTGTATTGCCGGGATGTCGCTGACCTCGTGCGGCTGGCCGGCAACATCGGCTGGCTGCTGCTGCGGCGCGGCGGCCTGCTGGTGCGGCTCGATGCCAACGGGCCCATCGCAGGGCTGGCCGGCTGGTACTCGGACAAGCGCGGACGCAAATATGCCAAAGGTCCGCATCCGCCGCATCTCGGCGATCTCGCCTTCACCGAGGCCGCGCTGTTCGACGGCTGAGAGGTGGCAATCGATTGGGTTGCATGGTCCCGCTGCGGCGGCCGGGATACTCGCTCGCGTGGTCTATGGGACCGGTGTGACGGCACGCACAGTCTGGGCTTCCGGCATGCGCCATCCTCCTGGCAACGGAGGAGGTCATCCATGTCTTACGTTTTCGAACTCGCGCTGGCGGCGATGCTGCTGTTCTTCCTGTTCCTGCCGATCACCGATCGCAGGACGGTCATGATGAAGCTCTGCATGATCATGGTCGTCGCCATCCTGTTCACGGTTACGCTGGCCGTCCCGCATGGCGGCGCACCATCCGCCCACGCCCTGGTGCTGACGGCAAACTGATGTGGCGCGGGTGAGCTCCGGCCTTGCCGCTCGAGCATGATGTTTGGACGAGGCGATCCGGACGGGACGGCTCACAGATCGAACGGCCGCCGGTTGGCAGTCCGCCCCTCATCGTGTAGCACCGGCTGAACCTCACGCCACGCTCAGGGGATCCGGATGCCTGCTCTTGCCCATGCGCTGCTCGCCGCCCTGAAGGACCATGGCGCCCGCGAGATCTTCGGCATTCCCGGCGACTTCGTGCTGCCGCTGTTCAAGGTCATCGAGGAGAGCAACATCCTGCCGAGCGTCACGCTGAGCCATGAGCCGGCGGTCGGCTTCGCCGCGGATGCGGCCGCGCGCTATCATGGCGGCCTCGGCGTCGCCGTCGTCACCTACGGCGCCGGCGCCTTCAACGTCGTGAACGCAGTCGCCGGCGCCTATGCCGAACGCTCGCCCGTCGTGGTGATCGCGGGCGCGCCCGGCGCGCGTGAGCGCGTCTCCGGCTTTCTGCTGCACCACCAGGCCCGCACCGTCGACACGCAGCTCGCGGTGTTCAAGGAGATCACCTGCGATCAGGCGGTGCTGAGCGATCCGGCCACCGCCCCGGCCCAGATTGCGCGCGTGCTGCGCAGCGCGAAGGAGATGTCGCTGCCGGTGTATCTCGAATTTCCGCGCGACATGGTCGATGCCGAGGTCGAGCCGGTGGTGCCGCTGCCGCCGCGGCGGGCCAGCCGCGAGGCGCTCGACGAATGCGTCGAGGAGATCCTCGCCCGCATCGCGCAGGCAGAGCGTCCCGTGATCGTCGTCGACGTCGAAATCCGCCGCTACGGCGTCGAGGACAGGATCGCCGCGCTGGCGCGCAAGCTGGGTCTCCCGCTGGTGACGACCTTCATGGGCCGCGGCCTGCTCGACAGGGCCGACGATGTCGTTGCCGGCACCTATCTCGGCGCCGCGGGCAATCCGGCGATCACGGAGCTGGTCGAGAATGCCGATCTCGTGCTGATGCTGGGCGTCATCCTGTCGGATACCAATTTCGCGCTGTCGAACCGGGCGCCGGATCCACGCCGCATGATCCTGGCCGCCAGCCGTGAGGTCCAGATCGGCCATCACGCCTATCGCGACATGCCGCTCGGCGATCTGATCGATGCGCTCGACGAGCGCGCGGCACCGCGGGCCGCAGCTCCCGGCCTGCCGCGGCAGCGCTCGGCCTATCCGCGCGGCCTCGCTGCCGATGGCGCGCCGATTGCGCCTTCGGACATCGCGACCGCGGTCAACGACATGTTCGACCGCCACGGCCGGATGCCGATGACCTCCGATATCGGCGACTGCCTGTTCACCGCGATGGAGATCGACAATACCGCGCTGGCCGCGCCGGGCTACTACGCGGGGATGGGCTTCGGTGTGCCGGCGGGCATCGGCGTGGCCGCGACCGGACTTCGTCCCCTGATCCTGGTCGGCGACGGCGCGTTCCAGATGACCGGATGGGAGCTCGGCAATTGCCGCCGCTACGGGCTCGATCCGATCGTCGTGCTGTTCAACAATTGCAGCTGGGAGATGCTGCGCGTGTTCCAGCCGGAATCGCGGTTCAATGATCTCGACGACTGGCACTATGCCGACATCGCCAATTCCATCGGCGGCACCGGCGAGCGCGTCGCCACCCGCAGCGAGCTCGTCGCCGCGCTGGAGCGCGCGGTGCATCGGCGCGGACGCTTCTCGCTGATCGAAGTGATGCTGCCGCGCGGCAAGACCTCGGACACGCTGGCGCGCTTCGTGGCAGGCTTCAAGTCGGCGCGCGAACGCATGGCCCAGGGATAGGATGGCCGGAAGGCCGTCTCGACGCGCCGCCGTCAACCGGTTGCAGACCGCAGCACCGTCTTGATCGCGTCGCGGCCCTTCCAGGCGAAATAGGTGAGGCGGCCGCCGAACGAGCGATGGCTGCGCAGCCTGTTCGAGCCGAGCACGTGTCCGACCTCTTCGGGGAAGCGCTTGACCTCGGCCTGCACCATTCTGTCGGTATTGGCCATGATGGTGCTCAGGCGCGTACCCCAGTCCGAGTCCTCGATGCGATCGATGCGGACCTGGATCGCATACTCGATGTCATAGATGCTGGTCAGGATTTCCTTGGCGGTCACGACGCGGTTGTTCTTCAACGCGATCCGGAGCGCGAGCCGCTTGTCCTCCAACTGGTCGAGCACCATCGGCACGGTCATCGCGTAGGGCGCCGCGATGACGTCGGCAATGTTCTTCGAGCGCGCCGCCTTCGTCGCCAGCCGCATCACCTGCCACGGCTCCTTCAGGCGCTTGGCGACGAGCGTCAACGCAAAGGGCACGGCTTCCGGCTGCTTCTTGCGCAGCGCATCGAGCAGCAGCACCATCTTCTTCACCTGCGGATCGTCGAACTCCGCGATCCGGTCCGGCAGCGAATCGGCGAACTTTGCAAGTTCCTCGCGGGCGCGCAGCGCCTTCATCAGCTTGACGACATCGTCGAACACCGACGGCGAGGCCGTATAGGCCTTCAGCTTGCTGCGGACCTGCTCGATGCCCTCGGCGCGCGCCAACGTGCCTTCCAGCGACTTCGTCACCTTGGTCTGGAACGCGCTCGCCGCCTGGCGGATCTCGCGCTGCTTGTCGGCCGCGATCAGGTCCTTCATCTGTGCATTATAGTCGCGCGCCATGGTCGGCAGCAGATCGCGCGAGATCCATTCCCAGATCGGCGTGAGGGAGCCGCGGGCAATGCGACCCTCATTGGCATGCTCCGGCGAACCGTCGATGAGAAGCTGCTCGACCGGCATGAAGAAGTAGCGCGAAGGATTGATGGTGCGGTGGCCGCCGCCGCCATTGTTGTTGCGGATCTCGGCGCGCAGCCGGGCCTGGAGGTCGGCGGATCCCGGCATGTCGACGCCGCTCAGCTCAAGCCGTTCGAGCTCGCTGAGCAGACAGCTTCGTGTCAGCGGTGACAACCGCTGCAGGAATTCCCAGATCCGGTCGACCGGTCCCATTGGCGTCAGGCTGTCAGCTATATGTCAAGGTCGCTCGTCTCCGCGGACGGGCACGGAACGCATGGAAGCACGAAACAGTTGGTGCGAAATTAATGTCAGTAAACAATCGTAGCAATGCACGGCATCGTGGACAGCCGCCGCCGCACGCGCCGCGGACGTCTCCTTGAAGGGTGGCATCACGCCCCGGCTTAACCATTGCAGCTTGCAACTTTTTGGGGAAATGATCGGCGGTTGCGCGAGTTGCCGGAACAATCCCGTATTGCTACGGACGGCATAATTAACCATGTTAAAGTTGCCGTCGCGTCACAATGAGGCATGGCACAGCTGAACAACAGCCTTTCCGACGCTCACGCCGCACCTGCTCCGGGCAGCCAAGAGGTTAACGACCCGGATCTCCTGGCGACCCGTTCCGGCATGTCTGCGCCGCTTGCGATGGGACGTCACGACGACCAGGGCAGGCTCGCTTTGGCGCGTCAGCTGAACGGTTCGCTCACCGCCCTGATGCTCTACATGGAGGAAATCAAGCAGCGCAGCGACGAGATTGCCAGGACGCCCGGCGAGCGCCGGCATGTCCAGCTCGTCGTCGACAACGCGTTGCTGCAGACCGAGCGGATCTGCGCCCTGGTCAACCAGATGTCCGGCGCGCACGGGCAGTTCGGACCGCTGTCGCGGGCGGTGCCGGCTCATGAGGAGGGCGCGGTGCCCGCGCGGCCACCCGGCCGGGCCAGCAAGTCGCTGACCCCGCGCGAATACGAGGTCCTCAAGCTGATCAGTGAGGGGCACTCGAACAAGGAGGGCGCCTTGCGCATGGGCATCAGCCCCCGCACCTTCGAGAGCCATCGCGCCGAAGCCATGCGCAAGGTTGGCGCGCGCAATACCGCCGAACTCGTCCGCGCAGCACTCCTCAACCAGATCGGATGACGGCGGACGAGTGCGAATGCCGCGCTCGTGCCTTCGAGGTGGGCCCTGCGATGCAGACAACGACAATCGGCGTCGACCGGCTCGGTCGAACGCGCTGATTGCGGACGCGGATGTCCGTGCTATCAGAAATAATCCTCGGCGAAGGGACGAACCCGGGAGGTCGGGCGCAGCGGCGCTTGCGCCTTGGGCGGCGTCGGCACGATCGTAATGGTCCAGCGCGGCGGTACGCTCGCTTCCTTTTCCATGACTGAACGGACGTGGCCGGTGATCGTCGATCCGCCGGATTTCACGGTCGCGGTCCGGCCGTTGAACTGCGCAATTCGGAAACGCCTGACTTCCTTCTGGTCGGCGGTTTCAAAAGTAAACATGGGACACATCTCCTATGTGACCCCGAGTCTCGCAGCTCATGATTAGTTGATTGTGAAAATCGTGAGCCGTAGAAGTACGGCGTCAACCCATTGTAAGGGATTATGAAGGTCAGGTTCGGCGAATCCGCGTTCGTGAACGTCTCGTTTGCCATCTCGATCGTCGGAGCCCGTCCTCGTCGCCGCGGTGCACCGTGCGGGGACGTCGCGCAGATCGGCATGCGCCCCAGGGAGGCCTGCGGCCTCCCGCTTCAATATTGCAGCTCCTGGGCGCGGGCGGCGGCGTAGGCGGCCTCGATGCTGTCGAGCAGCTCGGCATACTCCTTGGCGGACAGGCGTGGTGCGCTCTTCTCCAGCGCCAGCGCGTAGGTTGCAAGCCGGCGGTACCCGAAGGTTCCGGCTGCGCTCTTCAGCGAATGCGCCTCGCGGCCGATCTTGATGCGCTCGCCGTCGAGCGTCAGCTGGCGGAGCTGCTTCAGCCGCGCATCCGTCTCGCTGAAGAACACGTCGCGGATCTCCTGCGCCGCCTCGTCTCCGATCTCGCCGACCAGCTCGGCGTAGGCTTCGCGGTCCAGCGCAGCTTCGGGAGCAATTTCGGTATCGGCGCCAATGTCGGCGGCCGCGGCATCCGCCTGAGCCGGCACCAGCGGGGCGTCTGACGCCGCGGTTTCCGGCACCGGAACGGGCAGGGGCAGCACGCGCAGGATGGCCTCCACGAGCGCCTTCTTGCGGGCGGGCTTGACGACGAAATCGTTCATCCCGGCTTCCCGGCAGGCTCGGATATCCTCCATGAAGGCGTTCGCCGTGAAGGCGATGATCGGCACGTTGGAGCGGCGCTCGCCTCGCGCGCGAATGGTCCGGGTCGCCTGGAAGCCGTCCATCTCCGGCATGCGGACGTCCATCAGGATGAGGTCGTAGTTGAAGCGGCTGGCGGCGGTGACGGCCTCGGCGCCGTCGCAGGCCGTGTCGGTCTGGATGTCGAAATCCTTGAGCATCTTGGTCGCGACCAGGCGGTTGGTCGGATTGTCGTCCACCACGAGGACGCGCAGCGGCCGGCCGAACGCTGCGATCCGGTTCTGCAGCGAGGTGTAGATGCCGTCGTCGTTCTGTTCTGGCACCGCGATGGTCTCGGCAATCGGCAGCGTCAGGCGGAACGAGAAGGTGGATCCGCTGCCCAGCGTCGAGGTGACCCTGATGTCACCCCCCATCTGCTCGATCAGTCGCTTGCAGATCGCGAGTCCGAGTCCGGAGCCCCCGAACCGGCGGCTGATCGAATTGTCGGCCTGGACGAAGTTCGCGAACAGCGAGCCGATCTTGTCGGCGGCAATGCCGATGCCGGTGTCGGTCACCGTCCATTCCACGGTCGCCTTCTCGTCATCCTTCTCGATGCAGCGCGTCGTGACGACCACTTCGCCGGACGAGGTGAACTTGACCGCGTTGGACACCAGGTTGAGCAGGATCTGGCGAATGCGGCCGGCGTCGCCGACCAGCGCCGGCGGCACGGATGGGTCGCCGACGCTCCTCAGCTTCAGGTCCTTGGCGGAAGCCCGCGGCCCGATGATGCTGAGCGTGTTGTGGACCAGGGCCTCGGCGGAGAACGCGATGTCCTCGAGCGAGAGCTGGCCGGATTCGAGCTTGGAGAAGTCGAGAATGTCGTTGAGGATCTCGAGCAGGTTGTCGCCGGCATTGTGGATCGCCACCACCGAACGGCGCTGCTCGGGATCGAGATTGGTTTCCAGCAGCGTCGTGGCGAGGCCGAGCACCGCGTTCATCGGCGTGCGGATCTCGTGGCTCATCATCGCGACGAAGGTGGACTTCGCCGCATTCGCGGCCTCGGCGGCCTCGATCAGGTGCTCGTGGCGTTCCCACCAGCGGGAGATCAGGACCGCGGCCGCGAGCACGGCCATCGCGCTCACCAGCGACACGATGACCAGAAGCGTCGCCATGTCGCGCCAGGCCTTCAGGACGTCGTGCTCGAATACCGACACCACGATCATCGCGGGATAATTGGGCAGCATCTTTGCCGCCCGCAGGCGCATCTCGCCGGTTCGTGCGGAGGGCTCGCGCAGCACGCCGCCGGCCGACAGCGCGCGCTGACCGAAGCCGGAGGTCCGCCTGCCGATCTCGCTCGTGGGCGGAAAATGCGCGAGCAGCGTCCCGTCCTCGCGGATCAGCGACACCGCGGCATCGAGACCCTGCGCGGTGGAGCCGAAGAAGTTCTCCAGATAGGGCACCGACATGGCGCCGAGCATCATGCCCATGAACTCGCCATTGGAATCGTCGAGCCGGCGGGCAAAATAGATGTTCCAGGTGCCGTCGCCGCGATTCTGAACCGGCGTGCTGAGGAACGTGTGCGGTGCAGGGTCGGCCTTCAGCGCCTTGAAGTAGTCGCGGTCGGCGATGTTGACGTCCGGGATCGGCCAGTAGCGCGAGAAGTTCAGGAGCCTGCCTTGCGCGTCGATCAGCGTCACCGCATCGATCTGCGGCAGTCCCGCGATCTTTTCCTTGAGCAGGAGGTGGGTCTGATGGTCTGACGCGACCTTGCGATACGCCGCAGCGTCGATGGCGCCGCCGCGCACCAGGTAGTCGCGCACGCTCGTGAGCACGAGGTCGACGGACTTCACCGAACGGTCGGCGTTCTCGGCAAGCGTGAGGCTATGGCGGCTGAGATCTTCCTCGGCGTGCTGAAGCGCGTTCTCGCGCAGATTGGTGAGGAAGAAGAGGTTGCTGCCGGCAATGACGCAGACGAGGATCAGCGCGATCGCTGCAGGCGCTCCCAGAAAGCGCTTCTTTTTGCTCATCGCCTGCTACCAGCCCGCCGCTCTGACCAGCCGCCGGCGATCGGTCTGCTGCGCGATCTGCTTCAGAGTTTGCCGGGGCCGCATCAGGTCGATCGGCTTCGAGAAGGGGGAACCTATATTGAGCTCGAGAACCTCGGTGCCGGAGCGGTTGCCCAGCGAGAGGTCCGGCATGATGCAGTCCAAGCTCCTCTTCTGCAGGACGATCGAGGCTGCGTCGACCGAGCTCACGTCCGTCGCGTTGAAGCCGGCCTGTGCTGCAATCTTTCGCAAGATTGAAACATGCACGGCGGCATCTTCGATCACGAGGAGTTCGTTGCGCATGAATTCCCTGTCCCGTTGCCGCCCTGACACGGTCATCGGCAAGCAGGATCATGTCTACCGGCCGGCTCTGACCCCCTCGTAAATTTTGGTTTCCGTACGACTACGGGGAGCGTGCGGCGATGTATGCGTCCTGCCGTCGTCAACCGCGCGGTGTTCGTCCGCCAAAGAGAAAGCGGCCGAACACCGGTCCGGCCGCCGCGCAGGGCATTCCCGGGGAGTTCGGCTATTCGGCCGGGCCGAACACGGCTTCCATCTTGGTCTTGAGCGTCGCAGCATTGAACGGCTTGACGATGTAGTTGCTCACGCCGGCCTTCTTGGCGGCGATGACGTTCTCGGTCTTCGACTCGGCCGTGATCATGATGAACGGCGTCTTCGACAGTTCCGGGCTGGCGCGCACCTCGCGCAGCAGGTCGTAGCCGGTCATCGGCTCCATGTTCCAGTCGGAGATCACGAGGCCATACTTCTTCGCCTGCATCTTGGAGAGCGCGGCCGATCCGTCGCTGGCGTCGTCGACATTCTCGAATCCGAGCTGCTTCAGCAGGTTGCGGATGATCCGGATCATAGTGGCGTAGTCATCGACCACCAGGATCGGCATCGACAGATCAAAGGCCATGTCATTACTCCGCGCGTCTGGTCAAAAGCCGAACACGGGCGAGATATATCAGCACGAAGATTATTCGACGCTTCTTGGAACTCGCGCTCGTCAGCACGTCGACAATTATCAGCGCCCGTTGAACAGCGCGTTAATTCCGTCCGCATCGGTGATGGGGATCATGCAATGGGCCGTAGTTGTACGGAGGCAAGGGCGGTCGGCGAGGCGCCGGCGCGCGACGGCTGGAACGACGCCTGCTTACGGCAGGCTGCGCGGCCGGACCAGGTTCTCGTAGTGGGCCTTCACGGCGCCGTAGCACTCACACGCCGTCTTCTTCAGCCCCTCCAGATCGATGATCTCGATATGGCCGCGGCTATAGTGGATGAAGTCCGCCTGCTGCAGCGTGCTCGCCACCAGCGAAACGCTGTTGCGTCGGGCGCCGATCATCTGCGCCAGGGACTCCTGGGTGATGTAGAGCTTGTTGCCGCCTGAAAGGTCATGCGTCTGCAGCAGGCAACGGGCGAGACGCGACTCGACGGTGTGGGCGGCGTTGCAACCGGCGGTCTGCTGACTCTGCACGTAGATGGCGAGTGCGTGGCGCAACATCAGCGCGCGAAACGAGGGGCTCTGTTCGGCGGCTGCCCGTACCCTATCGATGTCGACGACCGATGCAGCACCGGGAACGAGGACCACCGCGCTGTTCAGCACCACCGGATCGCCGCCCGCGAGCAGGGACATGCTTCCGAAGAAGCTATCGCGACCGATCATCGCCACCTGAACGCGCTCTCCGCGCGCGAGGTTCACGACCAGCGAGATCACGCCGCGATGAGGAAAGTAGATGCGCGAAAGCTTTTCGCCGACCTCGGCGAGAATGGAGTCTTGCACCAGATCCACGGTCCGCAGATAGGGTCGGATCAGCTCGAAATCATCGTCGGTCAACGACGACAGGAAACCGTTCGGAGAACGCAAGCTGGGGTCCAAAGCCATCTCCTGCATTGCAGTAACGGAGCCTCGCAGATCTCAATGCCCTCATGGTTCCATAGAACTGCGTCCCATCCGCTGACAAGAAGAATCACGGGTAATATTCCCAGTAAAGACCATTCGTTCCTGCTGTGTGCGTTGTCGTGCAGACAGGCGCGAATGCGCGTTGCGGATTTGGGCCATCAACGTGTGTGCGATGTGCTGATCTGATCGCGCGCGGTTGTATACAGTCGGCACGCATCCGGCCTCCGCCTCGGCTCCTGAAAGCAGCGCAGCACGCTTGCGGCGAACGTCTCGTTGCTCCGGCCGCCGCAGCTCCGCCGGACACGGACGCCACGTAGCAAGCGCCGCAATTGACAGCGGACATCTTGAGGCCAAAATCGCTAATAAGCGCGCTGATTCGTTGACGGATCTTTTTCTGTCGGATGCAACTCTCGTCGCCAGTGGAGGCATCGGCCGGTGTCCTGCGGCTGGCGGTGATGAGGTTGTCGTCCTGGCAGGAGCAGGAGTCCAACTGATGCTGCATCCAGCCGGAGCGCGATCGATGGTCAGCGGTGAGACTGAGCGCCAAGGCTGAGCATCAAGACGAAGCTGAACATCGCAGCGGCGTCCGTGCGTTTGCGTCCCGATAGCCCCGCCGTCCTCCCCCCCAACAGGTATTGCAGGATTCATGGCCTCTTCCACCTACCAGCGGTCCAATCAGTCGCTACCGAGCCCGGGCGCAGACATTCCGGCTGCAGCGACGCCGGACATCCACCCAGGGATGGCCATCGTGGGTCAGGTTGCCGGTGGCCTGCTGCACGACTTCAACAACATTCTCACCGTGATCACGGGGACCATCGACATTCTCGCCGAAGCGGTCGAGGACAAGCCCGAACTGGCGGCCGTCGCGCGTCTGATCGACGAGGCCGCGACCCGGGGCGCTCGATTGACGTCGCAGCTTCTGTCGTTCGCAAGGGGCCGGCCGCCGCAGCCATGTGCGGTGGAGTTGAACGAGCTCCTGGTCGACGTCGCTCGCCTGCTTCGTCCGACATTGGGCACCGAGGTCGAGGTGACGACGTCGGTGGGCGCGGACGTGCCGGCCGTCTTCGCTGATCCGGGCCAGTTGATGGCGGCATTGCTGTGTCTTGCGATCGGGGCCCGACATCGACTGGAGCACGGTGGCCGCATCGACATCCAGGCCAGGCGCATGAGTGCGGACGCCTCGCGCGCCGGCGGCATCTCCTCCGACGTGCAGATCGTGTTGACGGCGTCGGTGAGTGCGGCGGAGGCCGGTCCAGCCGATCCCGTGTTCTCGGAGATCCGGCTGGTCGAGGATTTCGTCAGGCGCTCGAACGGACGTCTGGAGCTCCAGGAGCCGCACGGCCGGACCGCCAGCGTCGAGATCGTCCTCCCGCACGCGGACCGCACCCCCGCGTAACCGGCCGCTCTTCCGCAAGCTCATAGTTAGCACTGCCTTAACGGTCGCACCGCGTATCGGCGCGCGCCCGTCAGACGTGGATCCGTGCGCCATTTTACCGTGAATCGCGGCGGCCTGCACGCATTTGATCAAACTGATTAGCGGCCAATTAGGATTAACGGCGGCGGCGGAGGCTGCGCGCGGCCGTTCCGAAGTCAATTTAACGAACGGGTAGGATTCCGCGGACCAGTCTGCGCCATCGCCGACAGAACGGTGCGGCGATGTCTACTCATGTTCATCCAGAAGGGAATGACAATGTCAGGTATCGTACTCTCTGCGTCGGTTCGCCAGAACCTGCTCTCGCTCCAGTCGACGGCTCAGCTCCTCGCCACCACGCAGAACAACCTCTCCACGGGCAAGAAGGTCAACTCGGCGCTCGACAATCCGACCAACTTCTTCACCGCCCAGGGTCTCGACAACCGCGCTTCCGACATCTCCAATCTGCTCGACGGCATCGGCAACGGCGTGCAGGTGCTGCAGGCCGCCAACACCGGCATCACCTCGCTGCAGAAGCTCGTCGACAGCGCCAAGTCGATCGCCAACCAGGTGCTGCAGAGCGCGGTGGGCTACTCCACCAAGTCGAGCGTGACCTCGGCGGCTCTGACCGGTGCGACCGCCACCGACCTGCTCGGCTCCAGCTCGACGGCTGTGACCGGCTCGGTCGTGAACAACGACAATACCTCGAGCGCGGTGGCGATCACCGGTTCGACCAAGCTGTCGGGCACGGCGGGCACCGCGTCGAACAACCTCGCCTCCGGCATCACCTCCGGTGAGACGCTGGTCGTCAACGGCACCACCTTCACCTTCATCACCGGCACGTCCTCGACGGGCACCAACATCGGCATCGGCGACAGCGTCAGCAACCTGCTGTCGGCGATCCAGACCCAGACCGGCGTGACCGCGTCGATCACCGCGGGTGCGATCACCCTGACGCCGCCGGCGGCGGGATTGACGCTCTCGGGCAGCACCGGCACCTTGGGCAAGCTCGGGCTGACTGCTGTCGGCGACGGCTTGTCAGGTCAGACCTTGACGGTCGGCGCCACAGGAGGTGGCACGGCGACAAGCATCACGTTCGGTCTAGGGACAGGACAGGTCAAGTCGCTGAACGATCTCAACGCGAAGCTCGCAGCCAACAACCTGCAGGCCACGGTCGACTCGTCCACCGGCAAGATCTCGATCACCACGACCAACGACGCGGCTTCGGCCACGATCGGTGCGATCGGCGGTACGTCGGCTGCATCCAGCCAGGCCTTCAACGGTCTGACGGCGGCGGCTCCGGTGGCGGACGCGACCGCGCAGACGCAGCGCGCGAGCCTGGTCTCCCAGTACAACAACGTGCTGGCGCAGATCAACACGACCGCGGCTGACGCTTCGTTCAACGGCATCAACCTGCTGAACGGCGATACGCTGAAGCTGACCTTCAACGAAACCGGCAAGTCGACGCTGTCGATCACCGGTGTCACGTTCAACTCGGCTGGTCTCGGCCTGTCGAACCTGACCTCGGGCACCGACTTCCTCGACAACAACTCGGCGAACAAGGTCATCGGCGTCCTCAACTCGGCGAGCTCCACGCTGCGCAACGAGGCCTCGACGCTGGGTTCGAACCTCTCGGTCGTGCAGGTTCGTCAGGACTTCAACAAGAACCTGATCAACGTGTTGCAGACCGGTTCGTCGAACCTGACGCTGGCCGACACCAACGAGGAAGCGGCCAACAGCCAGGCGCTGTCGACCCGCCAGTCGATCGCGGTGTCCGCGCTGTCGCTCGCCAACCAGTCGCAGGCGAGCGTGCTGCAGCTCCTGCGCTAAGGCGCGGGCGGCACCCACGAATATCGGAGGCGGCGGGGCTTGCCCCGCCGTTTTCGGCTCTAGACTATTCGCAAATTGACGCCGCTCGGCTGCGGCGCCGGATCAGCCGGACAGCGAGCACGAGAGCAACGTCGTGTCGACGCGAATGCAGCCTGCCGAC
This sequence comes from Bradyrhizobium sp. SZCCHNR1017, assembly GCF_032381375.1. Lineage (NCBI taxonomy): Bacteria > Pseudomonadati > Pseudomonadota > Alphaproteobacteria > Hyphomicrobiales > Nitrobacteraceae > Bradyrhizobium > Bradyrhizobium sp. SZCCHNR1017. Next base: position 479,867 of record NZ_JAUHIR010000003.1, read on the forward strand.
GACGCCGCTCCCGAGAGGAGACTCCCGAGAGGAGCCTTCTGAGAGGAGACTGGGCCATGCCCCTGCGGGTCGAGCTGAAGCCTTTCGAGCGCATCGTGATCGGCGACAGCGTCATCGTGAATTCGAATACGCGCGCCCGCTTCATCGTCGAAGGCGACGCGCCCATCCTCCGCGAGCGTGACACCGTCACCGCCGAGACCGCCGATACGCCGGCCAAGCGCCTCTATCTCTGCGTCCAGACGATGTATCTGAAGAACGACGCGATCCGTTATCGCGCGTCCTATCTCGCCTGTATGAACGAGTTGCGCAGGGCGATTCCGGAAGCCGCCGGCCAAGCCGAGATGGTGGATCGCCATGTCACGGAAGGAGCGCTGTACAAGGCGCTGAAGGAGATCAGGGCGCTGATCGAGCGAGAGGATCGCGCAGTCGCGCCGGCCGAAGCGATGCCTTGACATTCCGGCCGCGGAAGGAGCCGGGCTCGCCACAGCCTGAGAGGTCGGTACTACGTCCGTATTAGCACGGACAATAAAATTAACGGGACGGATAAAAGCCCCACCTAACGATGGCGTGGACGAAAGTCTGTTCAGCCGAGTCGGCGAGGGCCGGGTATCGATCCGCGCTGCTGGTGAAGGCCGGGACCGGCCGTCGCTCTGACAGGATCAGCGGTCGCCCGTGACCGCGGCGCCAATTCTTGGAAGGCCAGTTTCATGGACGATCTGTTGCGTGAGTTCCTGACGGAGACCAGCGAGAGCCTGGACACCGTCGACAATCAATTGGTACGGTTCGAGCAGGAGCCGAACAACGCCAAGATCCTCGATAACATCTTCCGGCTGGTGCACACGATCAAGGGGACCTGCGGTTTCCTCGGCCTGCCGCGGCTCGAGGCGCTGGCGCACGCCGCCGAAACATTGATGGGCAAATTCCGCGACGGCATGCCGGTGACCGGCGAGGCCGTGACGCTGATCCTGACCACGATCGACCGCATCAAGGACATCCTGGGACAGCTCGAGGCCAACGAGGCCGAGCCCGAGGGCGAGGACCGCGACCTCATCAGCGAGCTCGAGGCGATGGTCGAGCGCGGCATGGCGGCGATGGCCGCCGGCGAGGCGGCCCCGCCGCTGGTGCCGGCCGCGCCGCCCGCCCCCGCGGTGACGCACGGCTCGCTGATCGACCAGACGCTGGAGCGTCCGCTGCGTCCGGGCGAAGTGTCGCTCGACGAGCTCGAGCGGGCCTTCCGCGAGACCGCGATCGAGTTGCCGCCCGCGCATGAGAAGGCGCCTGAGCCCAAGGCCGCTGCCCCGGCGCCGGTCGCCAAGGCCGGGCCTGCCAAGGCGGAAGCAGAGGCCAAGGCCGAGCCGAAGAAGGCGGCGCGGCCGAAGGTCAATGCCGACGGCGAGGTGCACGAGAACGACAAGGTCGCCAACCAGTCGATCCGCGTCAACGTCGACACGCTCGAACATCTGATGACGATGGTCTCGGAGCTGGTGCTGACGCGCAACCAGCTCTTGGAGATCGCCCGCCGCAACGAGGACACCGAGTTCAAGGTGCCGCTGCAGCGGCTGTCCAACGTCACCGCCGAGCTGCAGGAGGGCGTCATGAAGACGCGCATGCAGCCGATCGGCAATGCCTGGCAGAAGCTGCCGCGCATCGTCCGCGACCTCGCCACCGAACTCGGCAAGCAGATCGAGCTTGAGATGCACGGCGCCGACACCGAGCTCGACCGCCAGGTGCTCGACCTGATCAAGGACCCGCTCACCCACATGGTGCGCAACTCCGCCGATCACGGCCTGGAGACGATGGCCGAGCGCGCCGCGGCCGGCAAGGCCGAGCAGGGCACCATCCGGCTGTCCGCCTATCACGAAGGCGGCCATATCATCATCTGCATCGCCGACAACGGCCGCGGCCTCAACACCGAGCGCATCAAGGCCAAGGCCTTGGCGAACGGCCTCGTCACCGAGGCCGAGCTCGAGAAGATGACGGAAGCGCAGATCCACAAGTTCATCTTCGAGCCGGGCTTCTCGACCGCGGCCGCCGTCACCTCGGTCTCGGGCCGCGGCGTCGGCATGGACGTGGTGCGCACCAACATCGATCAGATCGGCGGCACCATCGACATCAAGTCGGTGCTCGGCGAGGGCACCTCGGTCACCATCAAGATCCCGCTGACGCTCGCGATCGTCTCGGCGCTGATCGTCGAAGCCGGCGGCGACCGCTTCGCGATCCCGCAATTGTCGGTCGTCGAGCTGGTGCGTGCGCGCGCCAACTCCGAGCACCGCATCGAGCGCATCAAGGACACCGCGGTCTTGCGCTTGCGCAACAAGCTGCTGCCGCTGATGCATCTGAAGAAGCTCCTGAAGATCGACGACGGCTCGTCGACCGATCCGGAGAACGGCTTCATCGTGGTGACGCAGGTCGGCAACCAGACCTTCGGCATCGTGGTCGACTGCGTGTTCCACACCGAGGAAATCGTGGTCAAGCCGATGTCGACCAAGCTGCGTCACATCGACATGTTCTCGGGCAACACCATCCTGGGCGACGGCGCCGTGATCATGATCATCGATCCGAACGGCATTGCGAAAGCGCTCGGCGCCGCCGGCTCGGCCTCGCAGGCGGTGTCCGACGAGCACGCCGCGCATCACGCCATCGGCGGCGAGCAGCTCACCTCGCTCTTGGTGTTCCGCGCCGGCACGGCGCAGCCCAAGGCGGTGCCGCTGGCGCTGGTCACGCGGCTGGAGGAGATCGCGGCCGACAAGATCGAGATCTCCAACGGCCGCTACATGGTGCAGTACCGCGACCAGCTGATGCCCCTGGTGCAGATGGAAGGCGTGTCGGTGCAGACGTCGGGCTCGCAGCCGATCCTGGTGTTCGCCGACGAGACCCGCGCGATGGGCCTCGTGGTCGACGAGATCATCGACATCGTCGAGGAGCGGCTCAACATCCAGGTCTCCGGCGCCAAGGACGGCATCCTCGGCTCGGCGGTGATCAAGGGCCAGGCGACCGAGGTGATCGACGTCGGCCACTTCCTGCCGATGGCCTTCGCCGACTGGTTCATCCGCAAGGAGATGCACACGGACGCGCAGACGCAGTCGGTGCTGCTGGTCGACGACTCGCCGTTCTTCCGCAACATGCTGGCGCCGGTGTTGAAGTCGGCCGGCTACAAGGTGCGCACGGCGGCCTCGGCGATCGAGGGCCTGGCCACGCTGCGCTCCGGGCACAGCTTCGACATCGTCGTCACCGACATCGAGATGCCGGAGATGAACGGCTTCGAGTTCACCGAGGCGATCCGCGCCGACCAGAACCTGAGCCAGATGCCGGTCATCGCGGTGTCGTCGCTGGTGTCGCCGGCGGCGATCGAGCGCGGCCGCCAGGCGGGTCTCTACGACTACATCGCCAAGTTCGACCGGCCCGGCCTGATCGCGGCGCTGAAGGAACAGATCGAGGAACGGGCCCGCGCCGAAGCCAACCGGCGGGCCGCGTGACAGCAAGCGGACAGGAGTAGCGTGCGATGAGCAGCAAGATCGAAACCACCGAGGGCGCCGCCGTCGAATACGTCACTGCGATGATCGGCGGCCAGCTGTTCGGCCTGCCGATCTCCCGGGTACAGGACGTGTTCATGCCGGAGCGGGTGACGCGGGTGCCGCTGTCATCGGCGGAGATCGCCGGCGTCCTGAACCTGCGCGGCCGCATCGTGACCGTCGTCGACATGCGGGCGCGGCTCGGCCTTGCCCGCGCCGAGGACGGCAAGCCGCCGATGGCGGTCGGCGTCGATCTGCGCGGCGAGTCCTACGGTCTCCTGATCGACCAGATCGGCGAGGTGCTGCGGCTGCCCGAGGAGGGCCGGGAGGAGAACCCCGTCAATCTCGATCCGCGCATGGCGAAGCTTGCCGGCGGCGTGCACCGCCTCGACGGCCAGCTGATGGTCATTCTCGACGTCGATCGCGTGCTCGAGCTCCTGCCGAAGGCAGCAATCGCCGCCTAGCCCGTCAACCGTCCCATAGGGGAGACAACAATGAAGAGCTGTCTGGTCGTGGATGACTCCAGCGTCGTGCGCAAGATCGCACGCCGTATCCTGGAGGAGTTGGGCTTCTCCGTCGTCGAGGCGGAGGATGGCGAGCGGGCGCTCGAGATCTGCACCAAGAGCCTGCCGGACGCCATTCTGCTCGACTGGAACATGCCCGTCATGGACGGTTATGATTTTCTCGGGCGCCTGCGCCGGCTGCCGGGCGGCGAAGGCCCGAAGGTGGTGTTCTGCACCACCGAAAACGACATCGATCACATTTCGCGCGCGCTGAACGCCGGCGCCAACGAATACATCATGAAGCCATTCGACAAAGAGATTGTGGCCGCCAAATTCCAGGAAGTTGGTCTCATCCAGGCGCTGTCAGCCGAATCCGCCTGATCCCTTCGTCTGCCCAGAAGAGGCCGCCCGTGAACCAGCCTGATTATGAGTTCCTGCGCAAGCTGCTTCGAGACAAGTCCGGTCTCGATCTGTCTGCCGACAAGCAATATCTGATCGAGAGCCGCCTGCTTCCGCTCGCGCGCAAGGCCGGCCTGGCCAGCATCAGCGATCTCGTCCAGAAGCTGAAGGACGGGTCGAGCGCCTTGATCAGCCAGGTCGTCGAAGCGATGACGACCAACGAGACGTTCTTCTTCCGCGACAAGGTCCCGTTCGATCATTTCCGCGACGTGATCATGCCGGAGCTCCTCAAGGCGCGCGCCAACCGCAAGTCGATCCGGATCTGGTGCGCTGCTTGCTCGACCGGCCAGGAGCCGTATTCGCTGGCGATGTCGCTCAAGGAGATGGGATCTGCGCTCAGTGGATGGCGCATCGAGATCATCGCCACCGATCTCTCCCAGGAGGTGCTCGAGAAGTCCAAAGCGGGTCTCTACAGCCAGTTCGAGGTGCAGCGCGGGCTGCCGATCCAGCTTCTGGTCAAATATTTCAAGCAGGCAGGCGAACTCTGGCAGATCAATTCCGACGTGCGCGGCATGGTCCAGCATCGCCAGCTCAATCTGCTGCACGACTTCTCACAGCTCGGCACGTTCGACGTCGTGTTCTGCCGCAACGTGCTGATCTATTTCGATCAGGACACCAAGATCAACATCTTCGGCCGGCTCGCCAAGCAGATGGAGCCGGACGGCTTCCTCGTACTCGGTGCTGCGGAGACCGTCGTCGGCCTCACCGACGTGTTCAAGCCGCTCGCGGACCGGCGTGGCCTGTATCGCCCGAGCGGGATCGCTTCCGCGGCGAAGGCGCCGGCTCCGGGAATGCCCAGGATCGCGGCCGCGGGCAACTAGATGTTCCCGCAGCCCAATAGAGCAGGACGCGAAGATGTCTGACGACAACAAAGGTACGGAGCGCGTCACCTTCAGCCGCGGTTACGATGTCTGCATCATGGGCATCGACGGGACCTGGCGCAGGGACTGCCAGCTCAACGCCATCTCGGACACCGACGCGGTGCTGACGGTCGAGGGATCGATCCAGGGATTGAATCTGAAAGAGTTCTTTCTGCTGCTGTCCTCGACGGGGCTCGCCTACCGCCGCTGCGAGCTGGTCCGGGTCAACGGCTCCGAGATGGACATCCAGTTCATCAAGGGAAAGAACAAGAAGAAACGTGGCAACGCTTCCGCCGGCCAGGAAACGACCGTCAACTAGTTCGCCTTGCGGCAGCACGGCGCATTGCTCGCCCGCCGCTCGGGAAACTTCCGCGCGCGGAGCGACGAGGAGACGCGCCAGCCCGGGTCCTGCGCAAGTCCTAAGACGCGTGGCCTTTTTTCGGAGAGCCGCTTTACGTCGCCGCAGGGTCGGACGTGTATGACAATGACGTCGGTCAAATTTTCCAGGGACGGCCAATGCCGGTCATGAGTTCGGAACTTGCATCCAGCCGGTCGGAGCGCGCCGATGATGGCGAACGGCGCGCGCTGCAGCTCTTGGTCGTCGACGACGACGCCGCGCAGCGGACGCTGATCGCGCTGGCGGCCAAGCAGGCCGGCCACGCCGTGACGGTCGCGGCCACGTGCAGCGATGCGATCCGCGAGGTGCGCAACAACCGCTTTGACTGCGTGACGCTCGATCTCATGCTCGAGGATGGCGAGGGGACCGAGGTCCTCAAGGTCATCGCAGATACCCGCTTCGCCGGTTCCGTGATCGTGATCAGCGGCATGGATGCGGCGAAGCGAATTGAGGCCCGGGTGTTCGCGCGCTCGCTCGGAATCGACCTGCAGAGCCTGCCGAAGCCAGTCGATCTGGCGGCGTTGCGCATCTGCCTGGCGAATCTCGGCAAGACTGCGCTCGGCCTGCCCGTGGTTCACACCTGGGGCGGCGTCGCAGCCGAAAGTGTTGCCGCGAAGCATCGGTCCTGACAGAGCTGCATCGGCGCAAGCCGCGGTCCAGGGCGCACAATCCTATGCAACGTCCGAATCCCGCCGATCTCTGATCAAAACGAGGGCAAGGCCGGCTGACGGCTGTACCTCTTGTGTCAAATGCCGTGCAGATTTTCGTGGGCTGAGGGCCGTGCACGCGTCCGCCGCCGAGCATGTCTGTGGGCGTGGTGCACGCGGGCAACGCTGATGCGATCAGAGTTTGATGTCGATCATGACGCTGTCGGCGTCGATGTGTTTTTGCAAGGCAGCATGCTGCCCGAGACGACTGCCTTGAGATCGTGTCCAGATCATGGTCTCGTGAAGGCGATCACCGATCTGCAGCTACTACTTGTGGGTTAGGATCATAAACCGTACAAATACGGGTGCCCAAAGCACCCGACGAGTATGGTATCATAAGACGCGCTTTCATTGTTTCTTCTCCTTTGCAAGAGCAATCGCCCATGGCCGAACAAACAACTTCCCGCGGAGAGATTTTTGTCGTCGATGACGACCCAGCCGTGCGCGACACCCTCTCGATGGTCTTGTCGGCAGGTGGGTATGAAGTGATCTGTTTTGCGGACGGCGCCGCGCTCCTGGCGGTGGCGCGGAGCAGGACACCGGCCTGTATCCTGCTCGACGTGCACATCCCCGGAAAGTCCGGTCTCGACATTCTCAGGGAACTGCACGGCGAGGACTATCCGGCTCCGATCTTCATGATCTCGGGCCAGGGCGACATCCCGATGGCCGTCAATGCGATCAAGAACGGGGCGCTCGACTTCATCGAGAAGCCGTTCCGCGGCAGTGAGATCGTGGCCCGTCTGAACGAGGCGATCGGCGCGTTCGCGCGGCGGCAGAAGGAGAATGCCTCGCCGAAGATCGGCTCGCTGCATTTCCCCGGTCGCGAGCCGCTGACGCGGCGCGAGCGCGAGGTCCTGGAACAATTCACGGCGGGGGCCTCGAACAAGGAGGCGGGGCGCACGCTGGGCATCAGCCCGCGCACGATCGAGGATCACCGCGCCAACATCATGAAGAAGCTCGGCGCGCGCAACGCGGCCGATCTGATCCGCATCGTGATGACGGCGTCGCGCGCCAATTGAGCCGATGGCCGGGCCGCCCGCACGTGGCCTCAAGCTGGAATAGCGGCAACCGCAAGCGCCAGGCCGCGTTGGTCGGGCCGCATCGGTCAAGCCTCGTTTTTCATGCCTGGTTTTTCAAGCCTCGGTCGCGGCGAGCGCCTTGCGGATCATCTTGGCGAGCTCGGATTTGCGGTACGGCTTCGGCAGCAGAAGAATTCCTTCGTCGAGCCGGCCGTGATGCACCACGGCATTCTCGGTGTAGCCGGAGGTGAACAGGACTCGCTGCGTCGGACGAATCCGCTGGATCTCGGATGCGAGCTGGCGGCCGTTCATCGTCCCCGGCATGATGATGTCGGTGAAGAGCAGATCGAACGGCTCTCCGGCATTGGTGATCGCCAGCGCTTCGGCGGCATTGGCCGCCTCCAGCGTCGCATAGCCCAGTGCATGGAGCTGGGCGAGAACGTAGCCGCGCACCAGCCGGTCGTCCTCCACCACCAGGATCGTCTCCTGGCCGCCCTGGATCGCCGGCGCGTCGCCCGAGGGCTGCGTGATCGCTTCTTCGCTGCCCGGCGGCAGGTACATCCGGATCGTGGTGCCGTGGCCCTCTTCGCTATAGATCCTGATGTGGCCGGCCGATTGCTTCACGAAGCCGTACACCATCGACAATCCGAGCCCCGTCCCCTTGCCAGGCCCCTTCGAGGTGAAGAACGGATTGAACACCTTGTCGATGATGGCGGCGGGAATGCCGCTGCCACTGTCGCTCACCGCGATCATCGCGTAGCGACCGGGCCGCACGTCGTCGTAGAGACTTGCGTAGTTCTCGTCGAGGTCGGCCCAGCCGGTCTCCAGGATGAGCTTGCCGCCATTCGGCATCGCGTCGCGGGCATTGAGCGCGAGGTTGATGACCGCCGTGGCGAGCTGGTTCGGATCGACATGCGCCACGCAGGTCTCGTCCTGGAAGACGGACTCGATCTCGATCTGCTCTCCGAGCGTCGGCCGCAGCAGCTTGGCTGTGTCGATCATCAGTGTGTTGACGTCGACCTCGCGCGGCTGCAGCGGCTGCCGGCGCGCAAAGGCGAGCAGATGCTGGGTGAGATCGGCCCCGCGCGCGGCGGCCTCGTCGATCATCCTGGTGATCGCGGCGAGCTGCGGCTCCTTGGCCACGGCCGCGGCGAGAATCTCGATCGTGCCGGTGATCACGGTGAGGATGTTGTTGAAGTCGTGTGCGATGCCGCCGGTGAGCTGGCCGATCGCCTCCATCTTCTCGGACTGGCGGATCCGCTCCTCGGTCGCGATCTTGTCGGTGAGGTCGCGGAAGAAGCCGTTCAGCACGAAGCCGTTGCGGGTCTTCAGCGCGGTCACGCTGAGCTCGGCCTTGAACTCGCGGCCGTCGCGCCGCTTCACCATGACCTCGCGTCGGCGGCCGACCCCGAGTGCGCTCGCTTGTCCGGTCATCAGGATGCGGCCGAGCGCGGCGCGCAGCTCCTCGCCGACGTCCCCGACCGTGATCACGTCGAAGACGTCCTTGCCGATGATCTCGGCGCGCGACCAGCCGAAGATCTTCTCGGCCTGGGAGTTCCAGTTGAGAATGGCCCCGTTGTCGTCGACCTGGACGAAGGCATCGAGCGCGGTCTCGACGATGTTGCGGGCGAGCTGTTCGCTCTCCCGGAGCGTCTCCTGCGCCAGCCGGCTCTCGGTCATGTCGCGGCCGATGAAGAAGTGGCGCTGCACCGGCTCCGACCAGTTCGAGGTCCAGGACAGCGTCACCACGCGGCCGTCCTTGTGGACGTAGCGGCAGTCGGAGGTGCGCGCCCGAAGGCCTAGGCGCGAGGCGCGAAGCTCCTCGCGTGCCTTGGGTAGATCGTCCGGGTGGATGAAATCCGCGCCGCTGCGGCCGATCATCTCCGCCGGCGTATAGCCGAGAATCGCCTCCACGCTCGGTGAGACCTGAACCAGGATGCCATTGCGGTCGGTGATGAGGATCAGGTCCTGCGACGTCTCGAAGATGCGCCGCCGTTCCTCGGTCTGCTGGCGCAGCGCCAGTTCGGTCCGGCGGCTCTCGGTGACGTCGCGTGCGATCTTGGAGGCGCCGATGATCTGGCCCGTCGGTGATTTGATCGGCGAGACGCTGAGCGAGACCTGGACCAGCTCACCGTCCTTGCGGATCCGCACCGTCTCGAAATGCTGGATCCGCTCGCCGCGGGCCATGCGCGCCAGAAGGTCCTGGGCCTCGGCCATGCGCTCGGGCGGCACGAGGAAATCCGCAAGGCGGCCCACGGCCTCCTCGGCGGAGTAGCCCAGCATGGCCTCGGCTGCCGGATTCCAGGCGGTGATGGTGCCGTCCAGCGACAGCGTCACGATCGCGTCGTTCGACGATTCCACCGCGGCACTGTAGAGCCGTTCGCGGGCGGCGAAATGGTCGCGCGCTGCTTCGGTCAGGTAATGCTCCTGGACCTCGCGCTCGAGCTCGGCGGTCTTGGTGCGAACCTCGTCCAGCACGCGGGCGAAGGCGCGCGCCAGCACGCCGGTCTCGCCGACCGCCTCGAGCGGGATATTCACCGCCTCGCCGCGCCCCACGCCCTCGACGGCCTGGGTCAGCTGGTTGATCGGCCGCGTCAGCGAGCGCGCGACCACGAAGGCGAGCGCGGCCGCGCACAGCATCGCGATCAGGCCGACCTCGATCGCCGTCTTGCGGATGGCGAGGGCGGGCGCCATGAAGGCGGTGTTCGGGATCGTCTCGATCACCGCCACCCATTCCTGTCCCGCGAGCAGCGCCGGGGCGAAGGCGACACCGCCGGGACGATCGGCTTCGTCGTGCAGGATCTGCGCGAAACCCTCGGCGGTGCCGGTCGCGCCTGCGAGCGTCGGAAAATCGTCCTGCCATCGCGTCGATCGGCCGCGTTTCGAGGCGAATTCCCGGTCTGATTCGGGATGGAAGAGATAGTCGCCGCGGGCGTTCACGACATAGAGCTGCGCGCCCGGGCGGGCCGCCATGCGCAGATGCGCGAAGATCGGGCGCATGTCGAGATCGACCATCAGGATCGCGTACGGCTTGCCGTCCGGCGCGAACACCGGCGTGCCGACGCACAGCATCGGCACGCCTGTCTTGGGGTCCGTCGTGTTGCCGTCGAGAATGATCGGCGAGAGCCGGATGCCGCCGGGCGGCAGGCTCAGCGTCTCCTTGATGTAGTTGCGCTCGCCGCGCGTGATCAGCTCGTTCTCCGGAACGATCCGAACCGTGTTGCCCGGCCCGAGCCGGTCGACCCGGATCAGCTCGCGATAATCGTTCTCGATCCCGACCAGGCGGATCATCGCGTAGGTCGGCTTGGCCTGCAGCTCGGCGAAGTAGCGCGTTGCGACCCGCTCGCGCCACGACTGCGCCGGCAGCCCTTCGCGGGGATCGGGAGCTCCCGTCTTCAGTGTGCGTATCAACGTTGCCAGATTCGGAGAGGCGCGATAGCCGTTGATGTCGTTCCGGGCGCTGCCGACATAGTTTTCGAGCTCGGTCGCCATCAGGCGCGAATGCGACTCGATTCGATCGAGCGCGCGCGGCAACAGCGCCCGCTCGAGGCTGCGATAGCCGAGCCAGCCGACGGCGAACACCGCGATCGCGACCAGCAGGATCATCGCGATGGCCAGCCGCGTCGTCAGCGTGAGGCGGCCGCCGAACCGCGGCGCCTCGCTCGCGCGCTGCGCGCCGCTGAGCAGGAGCCCTTCGGTTCGGCCGTCAGGATTTCGGAACAGCATCTTGGCCTGGCCGGGGTCGAGCAGCCCGATCGCCTGCCGATGCCAGGCATTCGGAAACCATCGTCAGGAGGGCTGCCGGTTTGAACGGCTTGGGCAATGCGGACACCGCTCCCAGCCTCGTGGCCATGGTAAGATAATCGGGCTCTATCGCAGAGGTCGGGGTGTGGGCACGTCCCGAGGTCATGATGATCGGAACGCCGGGCGTGTGCTTGAGGATCAAGCGCATCGCCTCCAGCCCGTCCATGCCCGGCATGAAGATGTCCAGGATCACCAAGTCAAAGCTCTCGCTCGTGAAGCGGACGAGCGCCTTCTGGCCGTCGCCCGCGATGCCGACGACGTGACCGGCCCGTTCGAGCACGCGCTGAATTGTCAGCTGCATGAGCGGATCGTCGTCCACGACCAGAATCTTCGCCACGCTCCGCATCTCCCGATTGGCTGGCAGCAAGACCAACGGTCAGTTGTAAGGTTTTGCCCAATTCGCGGCGCGCCGCAAGCGTTTCGCCGGGCAAGTCACATGCAGGATGGGGCGCGGTGATCGATGTCCTGTACGGGACAAGGGTGGACTATCCGGGCGCCGGGCCTGCATTCGAGGCGCTCGCGCCGTAGTTGCATGGCACGGAGCGCTCCATAATCGCCTCGTCCTCGCGCCGAATGCACAATATTTGAGCACATGTCTGAGGATTTGCGATCCCAGGTGGCGCGACAGACGGTGCGGACCAGCGTGCGGCGTGACACCGCTCACGTCCTCCGATTGGGCGGGGCTGCTAGCCACTGAGATAGTCCGGCCAGCGGCCGCGAATGGTCGCGAGGTCGCTCAGCGTCCCGGTCAGGTGCTCGCGCAGATGCGTCTGCGCGTCGTTCGGCCGGCCGGCGGCGATCGCATCGACGATCTGCTTGTGATGGCGCAGGATCGTCTGCGCCTTGCCGGGCGAGGGCAGATGCAGCCGGCGCAACCGGTCGATGTGACCGCTGCGGCTGCGCACCAGGGTCCACAGCTCGTGCTTGTCCGCGGCGGTGTAGAGCCGCTCGTGGAATGCGTTGTCGACCACCGTGAATGACGCGAAGTCGCCGTCCCTGGCGAATCGCCGCTGCTGGGCGATCAGAGCATGGAGTTCGTCGATCGGCGCCGCCGCCGGCCGCAGCGCGAGCAGGCGCACGATCTCGAGCTCCAGCGCCTGGCGCAGGAACTGCGCCTGCTGCGCCCGACCAACATCGATGCGGCTGACCAGGGTCGCGTGCTGCGGGAACACGTCGACGAGGCCTTCCTCGGCGAGGCGCATCAGCGCGTCGCGGATCGGCGTCGAGCTGAGGCCGAACTCGGCCTGCAGCGCCGGCCGCGACAATGGCGCTCCCGGTGGGAGCGCGAGGGCGATGATCTGGTCGCGCAACCGCTCGAAGACCTGCGGTGCCGCGCGCCGGCTCGGATCGAGCCGTTCGGGCGGGAGAACCGCACGCGTCGCGGGCAATGCCATTTGGTGGGACGTCCGGCTCGAATGTCGCAGGGGGAGAACAGCCCTTGTCAGAGATGCACTAATGCATTAGTGCATCTCTCCGCTGGCCGTCAAGAAGGAGCCGGCACGCGAGGAGGGATGTCCCATGTTCGAGAAGTTCGCGCGCTCGGCCGCACGAGCCGGCGGCCTGCTGGCCACGCTGCTGGTCGCGGCGGCCTGGAATGACGCCGCGCAGGCCCAGCAGAAGACCGAAATCTCGCTGTCGCGCCAGCCTGGCATCTTCTACATGCCGAGCCACATCATCGAGAAGAACAAGCTGATCGAGAAGCATGCGGCCGCGCTCGGCGTGCCCGGCGTCACCACCAAATGGCTGACCTTCTCCGGCGGCGGCGCGCAGACCGATGCGCTGTTGTCGGGCAGCGTCGACATCCTCAACACCGGCACCGGCAATCTGCTGCTGTTGTGGGATCGTACCCGCGGTGGCGTGAAGGGCATCGTCGCCACCTCGGCGCAGCCGATGACCCTGATCAGCCGCGATCCCAACATCAAGTCGATCAAGGACTTCGGTCCCAGTGACAAGATCGCCGTGCCGACCGTCAAGGTCTCGACCCAGGCCATCGTGCTGCAGATCGCGGCCGCCGAGGCGTTCGGCGCCGATCAGTGGAACAAGCTCGACGCCAACACCGTGCAGCTCGGTCACCCCGACGCCTATACGGCGCTGTCGAACCCGCAGCACGAGGTGCACAATCATTTCTCGATCCCGCCCTACACGTTCCTCGAATTGAAGAACGTGCCCGGCGCGCATGTCGTGATGAATTCGCCCGACGTCATGGGCGGACCGCTGAGCCAGGCGCAGTTCTTCACCACCACGAAGTTCGCCGACGCCAATCCGAAGATCATCCAGGCGGTGCGCGATGCGACCAAGGAAGCGCAGGACCTGATCCGCAGCGATACCAGGACGGCGGTCGAGATCTACAAGGAGATCACCGGCGACAAGACCTCGGTCGATGACCTGCTCGCCTGGCTCAAGGAGCCCGGCATGATGGAATGGAATCTGGAGCCGCAGGGCACCATGAAGTTCGCGGCCCATCTCGCCAAGATCGGTACCATCAAGACCCAGCCCAAGGCCTGGACCGACTATTATCTGCCGGTCGCGCATGATCTGAAGGGCAACTGATGTCCGCGCTGCTCGACGTCGATGGCGTCACCCTGCGCTACAAGACCTCCAGCGCGGTAATCACCGCGACGGAGCGGGTCGGCTTCTCCGTCGACCGCTCCGATCGCTTCGTGCTGCTGGGACCGTCCGGTTGCGGCAAGTCGACCTTGCTGAAGGCGGTCGGTGGCTACATCAAGCCGAGCGAGGGCCGGATGCGCATCAGCGGCCGCGAGATCACCGGTCCTGGCGCCGATCGCATGATGATCTTCCAGGAGTTCGACCAGCTGCTGCCGTGGAAGACCGTGCTCGCCAACGTGATGTTCCCGCTGCTGACGGCGCGGCGCATGCCGCGCGAGGAGGCCGAGAGCCGCGCCCGCACCTATATCGAGAAAGTCGGGCTGACGCGCGTCGTCGATGCCTATCCGCACACGCTGTCGGGCGGCATGAAGCAGCGCGTCGCGATCGCCCGGGGCATGGCGATGGAGCCGGACATCCTGCTGATGGACGAGCCGTTCGCCGCGCTCGATGCGCTGACGCGGCGCACCTGCCAGGACGAGCTGCTGCAGTTGTGGAACGAGACGAAATTCACCGTCTTGTTCGTGACGCATTCGATCGCCGAAGCCATCAAGATCGGCAACCGCATTCTGCTGCTGTCGCCGCATCCCGGCCGCGTCAAGGCCGAGGTGGTCGACGTCGACAAGGTCTCGGCCGAGGACGGCAGCGCGGCGCGCCTGGAGAAGCAGATCCATGATCTTTTGTTCTCCGAACCTGCAACGACGCATTGAGGACGGCGCCCATGGCTGAAGCCAAGATCATCCTGCGCGATACGTCGCCCGCGAGCGCCGCGCCTGCAGATGTCGCGCGCAAGCTCGGCGTGCTCGAGCTGCTGTGGAACGACGGCTTCGTGCGCAAGAGCCTGATCATCGTCTTGCTCGCCGCGATCTGGCAGGCCTATGGCAGCTATCTCGACAATCCCCTGCTGTTCCCGACCTTCTCCGACACCATCGCGGCGCTGTGGGAGAAGGTCCGCGACGGCACCATCCCGATGCGCGTCTGGACCTCGCTGAAGGTGCTGTTCATGGGCTATGCCGCCGGCATCGTTCTCGCGGCGATCCTGACTGTGCTCGCGATCTCGACCCGCATCGGCACCGATTTCCTCGAGACGATCACGGCGATGTTCAATCCCTTGCCGGCGATCGCGCTGCTGCCGCTGGCGCTGATCTGGTTCGGGCTCGGCAGCGGCAGTCTCGTCTTCGTGCTGATCCATTCGGTGCTGTGGCCCGTCGCGCTCAACACCCATTCCGGCTTCAAAAGCGTCTCGAACACGCTGCGCATGGTCGGGCGCAACTACGGTCTCAGCGGCTTCTCCTATGTGATCCGCATCCTGATTCCGGCGGCGTTCGGCGCCATCCTCACGGGTTTGAAGATCGGCTGGGCCTTCGCCTGGCGCACCCTGATCGCGGCCGAGCTGGTGTTCGGTGTCTCCTCGGGGCAGGGCGGCCTCGGCTGGTTCATCTTCGAGAACCGCAATCTGCTCGAGATCCCCGCGGTGTTCGCCGGCCTGCTGACCGTGATCCTGATCGGCCTCGTGGTCGAGAATCTGATCTTCCGCACCATCGAGCGCAAGACCGTGCTGACCTGGGGAACGCAATCATGAGCCACAAGAAGAGCCCCGATCAGCTGCGCAGCGCGCGCTGGTTCGCGCCCGACGATCTCCGTTCCTTCGGCCATCGTTCGCGGGTGATGCAGATGGGCTATGCCCAGGAGGAGTGGAAGGGCCGTCCGGTCATCGCCATCATCAACACCTGGTCCGACGCGCAGCCCTGCCACATGCACTTCAAGCAGCGCGTCGACGACGTCAAGCGCGGCGTGCTGATGGCCGGCGGTTTCCCGATCGAGCTGCCGGCGCTGTCGCTGTCGGAGTCGCTGTTGAAGCCGACCACGATGCTCTATCGCAACATGCTGGCGATGGATGTCGAGGAGCTCTTGCGCGGACACCCCGTCGATGGCGTCGTGCTGATGGGCGGCTGCGACAAGACCACGCCGGCGCTGCTGCTCGGCGCCACCAGCATGAACCTGCCGGCGATCTATCTCCCGGCCGGGCCGATGCTGCGCGGCAACTGGAAGGGCAAGACGCTCGGCTCCGGGTCCGACGCCTGGAAGTACTGGGATGAACGCCGCGCCGGCAAGCTGTCGGACGCCGATTGGAATGCCATGGAGGCCGGCATCGCCCGCAGCCACGGCACCTGCATGACCATGGGGACGGCCTCGACCATGACCGCGATCGCGGAAGCGATCGGCATGACCTTGCCCGGCGCCTCGTCGATTCCGGCTGCCGATGCCGAGCACATCCGCATGAGCTCGGAATGCGGCCGCCGCGTCGTCGAGATGGTGTGGGAGGACCTGACGCCATCGAAGATCCAGACCCACGCAGCGTTCGAGAATGCGATCGCGGTCGCCATGGCGATGGGCTGCTCGACCAACGCCATCATCCATGTGATCGCGCAGGCGCGCCGCGCCGGCGCCGATATAGGCCTCGACGATTTCGAGGCCGCCAGCCGCAAGGTGCCGGTGCTCGCCAATGTCCGGCCGAGCGGCGACGCCTATCTGATGGAGGATTTCTACTACGCCGGCGGCCTGCCCGGGCTGATGAGCCGGATGAAAGAGCATCTCCATCTCGACTGCCTCACTGTCAACGGCCGTACGCTCGGCGACAACATCGCTGACGCCGGCGTCTACAATGACGACGTCATCCGTCCGCAGTCGAACCCGATCTACCGCGAGGGCGCGCTCGCCGTGCTCAAGGGCAACCTTGCGCCGGACGGCTGCGTCATCAAGCCCTCTGCCTGCGATCCGCGCTTCCTCAGGCACACCGGCCCGGCGCTGGTGTTCGACGACTATCCCTCGATGAAGAAGGCGATCGACGATCCCGATCTCGACGTCACCGCCGACCATGTGCTGATCCTGCGCAATGCCGGGCCCCAGGGCGGGCCGGGGATGCCGGAATGGGGCATGCTGCCGATCCCGACCAAGCTCGTGCGCGAGGGCGTGCGCGACATGGTCCGGCTGTCCGACGCGCGCATGAGCGGCACGAGCTATGGCGCCTGCATCCTGCATGTGGCGCCGGAGGCCTATGTCGGCGGCCCGCTGGCGCTGGTGAAGAATGGCGACCTGATCACGCTCGACGTCGCCGCGCGCACCATCAATCTCGACGTGCCCGAGGAGGAGCTGGCGCGCCGCCGCGCCGCCTGGACACCGCCGGCGCCGCGTTTCGAGCGCGGCTATGGCTGGATGTTCGCCCGCCACATCCGCCAAGCCAATGACGGTTGCGACTTCGACTTCCTGGAGACCGGCTTCGGCGCGCCGGTCGGGGAACCCGCGATTTATTAGTTCATAGCGCCGCGTTAGCCCGCGCTGTTTCCGCGATCGAGGTGCGCTCCCTCCCCCCTTGCGGGGGAGGGGGGTACCCAAAGCGACACCGTTGATGTGGACCCCCACCCCCAACCCCTCCCCGCAAGGGGGAGGGGAGAACGACGAGCACCGCATGACCAGACTCAGCACCGCCACCCGCAACAAGCTCAAGACCGTCTCGACGGCCACGGTCGCTACCGCGCTGTTCAAGCGCGGCCTGCGCATCCAGTGCATCGAGAACGTCCATCCGCTCAGCCCGGCGCAGCCGACCATGGTCGGCGAAGCCTTCACCTTGCGCTACATCCCAGCGCGCGAGGATCTCAACACCATCGAGGTGTTTCGCGACCGCGGCCATCCGCAGCGCAAGGCCGTCGAGGATTGTCCGCCCGGCGCCGTGCTGGTGATGGACAGCCGCAAGGACGCGCGCGCCGCTTCGGCCGGCGCAATTCTCGTGAGCCGCCTGCAGCAGCGCGGCGTCGCCGGCGTCGTCACCGACGGCGGCTTCCGTGACGCCGCCGAGATTGCCAAGCTCGGCATCCCCGCCTTCCACCAGCGTCCGAGCGCGCCGACCAATCTCACCCTGCATCATGCGATCGAGATCAACGGCCCGATCGCCTGCGGCGACGCGCCGGTGTTTCCCGGTGACGTCATCCTCGGCGATTCCGACGGCGTCATCGTCATCCCCGCCCATCTCGCCGACGAGATCGCGGACGAGACGTTCGAGATGACCGCGTTCGAGGATTTCGTTGCCGAGGAAGTTGCCAAGGGCCGCTCGATCCTCGGCCTCTATCCGGCGACCGATCCGCAGACGCCCGCCGACTTCGCGGCGTGGCGCGCGAAGAACAACCGGTAGCCGCTACGTCCTCGGCTGTCGTTGCGGATGCGACGCCGATTGCGAGGCGAGATTGGCCCCATACTCCGCTGTCGTCCCGGCCTTGAGCCGGCAACTGTTATGTTGATGGAGTGATCGCATAAGGTTTTCGGTCGCGCATCATGGCATTCAGGATGGTTAGAAGCTTCCTGGCGACGGCGATGAGGGCGAGCTTGGCGGGTTTACCGGCTTGGCGCAGACGGTTGTAAAAGATCTTGAAGCGATCGGCGCGGCGGACGGCGTTGAGGGCGGCCATGTAGAGGGCGTCGCGGACACGCTTCCGGCCGCCGCCGATCTTGCGCTTGCCACGATACGCCCCGCTATCGCGATTGAAGGGAGCCAGGCCCGCAAGAGCGGCTACCTCCTTTGGCCCGAGATGGCCGAGTTCCGGCATCTGGGTGATGAGTTGCATGCAGGCGACGGGTCCCACACCGGGCACGGAGCGCATCAGCTGTGCCTGCTCCGCAAGCACCGGCTCGGCTTTGATGAGCGCGTTGATCTCGGCCTCGATCTCGACGATCTCGTCATTGAGGACCTCGATCAGGCGGCTGATGCGTTCGGCCATGGCGCGGTCCTCGGCCTCGCTGCGGCGGTTCTTTTCCTGGGCGCGCATGGCAACCAGTTGATCCCGCCGTTTTGCAAGCCTCGCGAGGGCGCTTTGGGCAGGCGTCATGGCCTGCTCGGTGGCTGGCTGCATGGCGCGCCCAAAGGCTGCCAGCGTTCGCGCGTCGATCGGATCGGTCTTGGCGAGTTGGCCGCTGGCGCGGGCGAAATCGCGAGCTCGAGCCGGGTTGATCCGCGCAAAGCGGATGCCCGCCCGACGCAGGGCCTCGCGCAGTTCGAGGTCGTAGACACCCGTGGCCTCAAAGACCACCAGAACATCGCATCGCCAACGCGCCACCAGCTGTGTGATGGCCTGTGGCCCGTTGGCGATGCGCTCCGGCGCCCCCACGGCTTCATCAAAAATATCGAGATAGGGTTTGCAAACGTCGATTCCGACGCAACGAAAAGGTACGATCACGGTGCCTGTCCCTGTGATGCGAGGTCTGTTGGCGCAGCCTCGTGCAACTGTTCAGGTTGATAAATGGAACGGGCGGGAGACCGAGCCGGCTCACGGCGTCTAGCGCCAAGGACCCAACGGCTTCCCGCCCACCATCATCATGGCAGACTTTCCAGACACAGGGACCCATAACCACAGGCGGTTGTGATGACGAGGGACGTAGCTCCAGCGCGCTCAACAATTGCCGCCGGTGGTTATGGGTCCCTGCGTTCGCAGGGACGACATTGGTGTTCAGGCGCGATCATGGCTCAAACGCTCCGATCTGCCAGACCCACCGCCCATAGCGCGAACGCGTAGACGATCGCGACCTCATCCAGCCGGTTGAAGCGGCCGGAGGCGCCGCCGTGGCCGGCGCCCATGTTGGTGCGCAGGAGGACCGGCCCGCCGCCGGTCATCGTCGCGCGCAGCCGCGCGATCCACTTTGCAGGCTCCCAATAGGTGACGCGCGGGTCGGTCAGTCCGGCCATCGCGAGGATCGCGGGATACTCCTTGGCCGCGACGTTGTCGTAGGGCGAGTAGGACAGGATGGTGCGGAAGTCCTTTTCGCTCTCGATCGGGTTGCCCCATTCGGGCCATTCCGGCGGCGTCAGCGGCAGGGTATCGTCGAGCATCGTGTTCAGCACGTCGACGAACGGCACCTCGGCGACGATGCCGGCGAACAGCTCGCCCGCGCGGTTGGCGACCGCGCCCATCAGCATGCCACCGGCGCTGCCGCCATGGCCGACGATGCGCCTGGCGCTGGTGTAGTTCGCCGCGATCAGCGCCCGTGCGCAGGCCGCGAAATCGTCAAAGCTGTTGGTCTTCTTCTCGCGCTTGCCGTCGAGATACCAGCCCCAGCCCTTGTCGGTGCCGCCGCGGATATGGGCGATGGCGTAGACGAAGCCGCGGTCGACCAGCGACAGCCGGTTGGCCGAGAACGAGGCCGGCATCGCATGGCCATAGGAGCCGTAGCCATAGAGCAGCAGCGGCGCTGAGCCATCGGCCCTGAGGTCGCGCCGGTGCAGCAGCGACACCGGCACCTCGGCGCCGTCCTCCGCCTTGGCCATGATGCGCGTGGTGACGTAGTCGGCCGGATTGTGCCCGGACGGAATCTCCTGGCGCTTGCGCAAGGTTTTTGCGCGCGTCACCATGTCGTAGTCCCACACCTCCGACGGCGTCGTCATCGACGAATAGGCAAAGCGCAGATTGGTGGTGTCGAACTCGTAGGAGCCCATCGCGTCGAGCGAATAGGCGCCTTCGTCGAAGGCGATCGCGTGCTCCTCGCCGGATGCGAGATCGCGGATGACGATCGACGGCAGCGCATTGGCGCGCTCCAGCCGCACCAGGTGCCCGGTGTAGAGATCGTGATCGAGCACGTAGATGCCGGCGCGGTGCGGAATGAGGTCGCGCCAGTTGGCGCGCTCGGGCGCGGCCAGCGGCGCGGTGACGATCTTGAAGTCGATGGCGCCGTCGGCATTGGTCAGGATGAACAGCTCGTCGCCGCGGTCGGCGATCGAATATTGCACGCCGTTCTCGCGCGCGGCCACCAGCCGTGGCGGCGCCTCGGGAGCATCGAGATCGATCAAACGTTGTTCTGACGTCTCGTGGTCGCCGCCGGCGATGACGCAGAACCGGCCCGACGTCGACTCGTGCACATGGGTGAACCAGCCGGTGTCCTTCTCCTCGTACACCAGCGCGTCTTCGGCCTGCCTGGTGCCGAGCTTATGCCGCCACACCTGCATCGGGCGGTGATTGTCGTCGAGCTTGACGTAGAAGAAGCTCGTGCAATCGCGTGACCACACCACACCGCCGTCGGTCTCCTCGACCACGTCGTCGAGATCGTTGCCGCTATCCCAGTCGCGGACGCGGATGGTGAAATATTCGGAGCCCTTGGTGTCGGCGCTCCAGGCGACGCGCTTGTGGTCGTGCGAATGCCTGCTGCCGCCGAACTTGAAATAGTCGTGGCCTCGCGCCAGCGCATCGCCATCGAGCCCGATCGTCTCCGCCCCGCCGTTGCGCGGCGTCCGGCAGAACAGCTCGTGCTGGCCGCCCTCGCGATACTTGCGGAAATAGGCGTAGGGCCCGTCCGGCGACGGCACCGAGGAATCGTCCTCCTTGATGCGGCCGCGCATCTCCGCGACGAGCTTCTTCTGCAGCGGTGAGGTGTGGCCGAGCACGGATTCCGCATAGGCGTTCTCGGCCTCGAGATAGGCGCGGATATCAGCATCCAGCAGCGACGGATCGTGCAGCACCTCCTGCCACCGCGCGTCTTTCAGCCACGCATAGTCGTCGCTTACGGTGATGCCGTGACGGGTGAAGCTGTGCGGATGGCGCGGCGCCACCGGCGCCTTGGTGCTCAAGTCGGTCATGTCGTCCTTTACGGGGTCACGCTCTCGCCGAGCCATTGGATCGCGGCGTCGAGGCCGCCGCGGCCGTGCGGAATCTTCAACGCCACCAGCGCCATTTCGATCACGCCGAGCGTGCCCAGCACCATCGGCGCGTTGACATGGCCCATATGGGCGATGCGGAACGCCTGGCCCTGGAGATCGCCGATCCCGGTGCCGAGCACGACGCCGCACTGCTCCTTGCAGTAGGTCTGCAACACGGCCGGATCATAACCTTCGCCGACCAGCACAGTGGTCACGGTGTTGGAGCGCTCGGCGGCGTCTGCGATGTTGAAGCCGATCACCTGGCCCTCGCTCCACTTCGCCACCGCGCGGCGTACGGCCTCGGCCAACAGCTCATGGCGGCGGAAGGCGTGCGGCAGCCCTTCGGCGAACAGCATGTCCATGGCCTGGCGCAGTGCGAACAGCAGATGCACCGGCGCGGTGCCGCCATATTTGCGATAGTGCTCGGTGCCCTCGCGCTCGCTCCAGTCCCAATAGGGCGTGCGCATGTTGGCGCGCTTGTGCGCCTCGAGTGCGCGGTCATTGGCGGCGACGAAGCCGAGACCCGGCGGCGTCATCAGGCCTTTCTGCGAGCCGGACATCGCGACGTCGATGCCCCAGGCATCCATCTCGAACGGCATGCAGCCGAGCGAGGCCACGGTGTCGACCATGTAGAGTGCCGGGTGGCCCGCGGCCTTGATGGCGCGGCCGATCGCCTCGACGTCGTTGACGACGCCGGACGCCGTATCGATCTGCGCCACCACGATCGCCTTGATGCTGTGCTCCTTGTCGGCGCGCAGCCGCGCCTCGACCTCGGCCGGCCGCACCGCGCGGCGCCAGTCGCCGCGGAGCACCTCGACCTCGGCGCCCATCGCGCGCGCCGCATTGCCCCAGCCGATCGCGAAGCGGCCGCTCTCCAGCACCAGCACCTTGTCGCCGCGCGCCAGCACGTTGGAGAGCACCGCCTCCCAGGCGCCGTGACCGTTGGCGATGTAGATGTAGGTCTTGCCCTTGGTGGCGAACAGCCGGCCGAGATCGGACATGATGCCGTCGGTCAGCTCGACCATCTGCTTGGAGTAGATGTCGAGCGCCGGGCGGTGCATCGCCTGCAGCACCTCGTCGGGCATCGTGGTGGGTCCCGGGATGGCCAGAAACTCCCGGCCCGCGCGAACGGTCATTGTCAGTGTCCTCGGCGATGTGGTTTGGCGGTTGAGGGTGGTGACGGGCTCTCGCACACGGCCGGCCCATGGTCGTTTTACGTGGCGCGGCGCATTAAGAAAAGCCGGAGAAGCCGGGGGGCTGGCATGCCCCGGCAGGCCGGCGGGTTGGGCCGTCAGCGCCTCGTTTCGCGGCAGCCGGCGGCCTCGGCCTCCTCGACCGAGCAGAACCAGCGGGTGCCCTTCGCGACGTGCATCTTGATCTGCGCGTACCAGCGGCTCTGCGGCGTGTGATAGATGCACTCGCCGGCGCCGTTGACATTGCCCTTGATGGTGCAGTCCGGCGAGGGCGCGACCGGGCCCGAGGCCGAGGCGAGCAGGATTTTGCGCGCGCCCTCCGGCGGGTTGGTGGCCCCGAGGATCGCAGTCTTCTTGTTGCGCACGCGCCAGTCCCATGGCGCGATGAACGCGCCCTGCCACATGCCGGCCTTGGCTGCGCGCGCCTCCGCCTCGTCGGGCTCGTAGTCATGCGAGAGGGTGCGATAGGCCAGCGCCCAGCCGCTGCGCACCAGCCATTTCTGGATGTCCTCGCCATCGACGTCGCAGCGCGCGACCTGGCGGCCGCGGCGGTCGATCGAGCGCGGATGGCAGGTCCAGCTCTTGCCGTCGACGTACTTGATCAGCTCGTCACGCGCCGCCACGCCGCAGGTCCAGCGCTCGCCGTTCTTGTTGAGGCAGAGCTGATCCACGGAGGGCGCGTCGATGCCGCCGAGCCGGATGCGGGTGGTCCCGATCGTGATCCCATCGGCCTCACGGATCTTGGGAATCCCGGTGATGTCGGCCGCGGACGCGACGGAGGGCAGCAGCAGGAGGAGCGCAAGCAAAGCTGGTTTCATCGACATCAACGGGCGCGGGTCGTCCTTGGGGATGGGAAGGCTGGAGCAATTGTGCGGCGGATCGGCCCGCGGTTCCAGCGCCGTGATTGGCTGAGCCGCTCAACTTCGCGCGATGGCGGCTGAAAGGAGGAGCCGAGCTATTGCCAGGGCGTCGCTGTGCTCCCCTCCCCGCAAGGGGGAGGGGAGTGCACCGCCGGGGCCGCTGACATATCGCTCGATCAGTTCACCGCCACCCGCTTTGCCAGCGCCAGGCCCATCAGCACGAAGGCCGAGGTGACCTCGGGGCCGCCGACCAGGATGCGGGTCGGGGTCTTCATCTTGTTCCACTCATAGGCGCGGTACGGATGCCGCCGGCCACCCTCGCCGAACGACGTCACGATGCAATGCACTGCGGGCGCGAAGCTCGCCGCAGCGCCGCCGAGATGGCCGAGCGCGATCAGCGCCAGCGCGGCGTCGAACGGGTTCATCTCGCGGCCGACCAGCTCGTCCTCGACATAGGCCAGCACGCGCAGGCGAATGAGCTCGAACGCGCCGTCGGGATCGATCGCCTGCCGCGCCGCCGGCGGCAGCGCCATGAAGGCGTGGTAGCAGCGGCCGAAATAGGCGCAGTACAGCTCCGGCAGATAATAGATGTGCGAGCGGGGGTCGGCGAAGGCGCCGCTCAGCACCAGCCGCTGCTGGAAGCCGACGATCCGCCTGACGACGTCGAGCCGGGCTTGCGTCTCCAGGATCTGCCAGCGCCCGAGATTGCGGAACGATACCTCGAGCACGTCGAGGTTCAACGTCGGATCGAGATCATTGCCGTAGGGCCGCTCGCCGGCCAGGCTGTCGATCCAGGTCGCGACACCGCCTTCATAGTCGATGTTGTCGTTGATCGGCACCGTCACGCGCGGCTCGTTGCCGCCGGCGCGCACCTGGTAGCCCGCATAGAAATCCAGCAGCGGTTGGCTCAACATCGGATCGTCCGAGCCGGCCTGCGTCGCCGCCGAGAACGAGCACGCCGTGGTGTCGCAATCCGGCACGTAGATGCCGAAGCCGAGGTCCTGCTTGATCTGGGTGAAGAAGCGCGAGAAGCGCGGATGCGGCGGCGGCGCCAGCGCGGTGACGACATTGTAGCTCTTGCCGTCGGCGCCGCGCACCTCCTCGCGGCTGATGGTCAGGCAGAACTCGACCATGGCGGCGATGGCGCTGCGCGCCGCGCTTGTCTGCTCCGATGACGCGAGGCCCGTCTCCAGATAGCTCAGCAGCGCCTCGGTGAAGAACGCGTCGTAATAGGCCGAGCGGTGGCGGATCTGCACCGGCTCCCACATCGGCTCGGCGATGCCGCGCCACGGCGGATTGATCACCGCGGCCGCCGGCGATCGCGCGATGAAGACGCGGGCGAGGTTGAACAGCAAGGTCGAGTTCTTGTAGCCGCGGGCGTCGAGCCCCTGCAGCGCCATCTTGACCTCGCGGCCCTTCATGTCGGGATCGCCGATCAGGTTGAAGGCGGCATAGGTCGGGATGAAGCCATTGCGGCTGAACGAGCCGAGCAGGTCGGCGCCACAGGCCCGGATCACGCGATCGACCTCGCCGGCCGGCGGCATGGCCGCCGCCGCAGTCCGGCGCGGCGGGGCAGGGTGGTGCAAGGCGACGCTGTCGACCAGATCGGCGACGGGGCGGCCGACCTGCTCCCAATCCGGCGTCGGATTGTCGCGGGCAAGAACCAGCGCGTCGCGCAGCGCATTGAGAACAGCGGGATCGTTCAACTCGGGCAGGCCGGCACGGCGCAGCAATGCGCGCAGCGCCGGGTTCCCGAGCGCGGTCCGGTAGAATTTCGACAGATGCGGGTCGCCGCTGCCGGGCCGGCGCAGGATGGGATCGCAGACCTCGTACAGCGAGGGCCCATCCTTCCGGGCCGTCAGTGCGCGACAGGCCGCGCCGGCGAAATACTGGAAACTCAAGCGAGGACTCGCGGGTTGTCGAAGGCAGGACGAGCGGCATGCGTTGCTCGAGACGCCCGGCAAACGGCGCGTCACGCGCATGCATTGGGCAAACTGACACGCTGGACGGCCAAAGACAACGTGACGGCGGTCACGGCGCGGGAGGCGGATTTGGCGGCAATGTGGTCTCCCGGCGGTCCGTCCGGGGCCGTTTGGAGATCGCCGTCATGGTTAAATTTGCGTTTCTCTTCAAGTGCTTGAAAAGTCAATGGTGTTCCGATGTTGCTTGGGATGCGCGTTCGGGTTAAGCCTTTCTTCGTTGCGGCGCCGCAATTTGCGCGCATTGAGACGACACATCGTCTCGCAACCCCTCAAACCTCAGAGGCGCCAGCGCGACCAAAGGGTGCACCCCTTTGGCATCGATGGGCAGGCTCGGACCAGGATTGACGTGATGACCGCAAGGCAGCCTTCTCTTTCCCGCCGATCGGCCGTGATCGCCGCCGCGCTTCTCTGCACGGTGTCGCTCGCGATCGGCGCGCATGCTGCCCTGAACAAGCGTTCGCTCGAGGCGCCCAAGGCCGCGGCCTCCGAGCAGAGCAGCGTGGCGACCGGCAACGGCGCGCGCCTCGCGCTCGTGATCGGCAATGGTCACTATCCCGACGCCAACGCGCCACTGGTCCAGCCGATCAACGATGCCCGTGCACTGACCGGCGCGCTGCGCCGCGACGGCTTCGACGTCGATGTCGTCGAGGATGCCAACAAGGACGACATGGCCCGCGCGGTCGAGCGCCTCAAGGCCAGGATCAAGCCCGACTCGGTCGTGATGCTGTTCTTCGGCGGCTACGCCATCCAGGCCGGACGCGAGAGCTACATGATCCCGGTCGACGCCAAGATCTGGCGGGAAGCCGACGTGCGCCGCGACGGCACCAGCATCGAGCGCCTGCTCGACACCGTCCGCGAGCAGGGTGCGCGCGCCAAGCTGGTGGTGATCGACGCCGCCCGCCGCAATCCCTATGAGCGCCGCTTCCGCGCCTATTCGCACGGCCTGGCGCCGATCAATGCGCCGGCCAACGCCCTGATCCTGTCGTCGGCGACGCCAGGCAAGGTGCTGGACGATCCGAAGGGCCAGAACAGCGTGCTGGTCGGCGAGCTGCTGAACCAGCTCGGCAAGAGCCCGAGCGCCGAGACCGTGTTCAACAAGACCCGCAACGCCATCGCCCGCAGCTCCGACGGCGAGCAGGTGCCGACCGTGTCATCCTCGCTGGTCGAGGACATCCGCTTCAGCGCCGACGTCGCGAACGCCGGCAGCTGAGCTTAGCCTGTCCCGCGCCTGAGATGCTCCGCCCTCTCGGCGGCCTCCCACCCTCCCCTGGAGGGGGAGGGTCGCCTCACGGCGAGCGAAGCGAACCGTGGGGCGGGGTGGGGTGATCTCTCCACTTGCACCGTCATCCCTGGCTCCACCCCCCGCCGCACGACGCTGGCGCGCCGCGCGACGACCCTCCCCCTCCGGGGGAGGGTGGGGCCGCGTGCCCCTCAGACCCCTGCGGCGTCGCGTCTTTCAATTGCTCGCCATCACCGGCCGCACCGGGTCGCCCTCGCGCAGCAGCGCGCCGGCGCGGGTGACGACGACGTCGCCCTCGGCGAGGCCGTCGCGGATCTCGACCTGGCCGCCGGCCATCAGGCCGATCTCGACCCGCTTGGTCTCGATCCGCTGAGCCCGGACCACCTGCACCACCGTGCCGTCGGGATCGTACAGCACGGCGGTCAGCGGCACCGCGACGCCGCAGCTCTGGCCGATCTTGATCACGGCGCGGCCGAACGAATTGACCAGCAACCGCGCCGTGCCGGTGATGCCGATGAAGGCCTGGCCGAGCTGGCTGTTCGGCTCGACGGTCGGCGCCACCCTTCGGATCTTGCCCTCGACCTCGCCGGCCCCGACGATGCGGATCCGCGCCGTCTGGTTGACCGCGAGCTTGCCGAGCTGGGCTGATGGCACCAGGCCGACGAGATCATATTCGTTGCGGGCGAGAATCGAGAACAGCGCCTCGCCGCGACCGGAGGCGAACGCCCCGATGGTGGCGCTCGACGACAGGATGGTGCCCGCGACCGGCGCCTGGATCATGATCGTGCCGCCCTCCGGCGGCGTCAGCCGCGCCAGGTTCTGTCCGGCCGTGACGGTGTCGCCGGCATCGACCAGCACCTCCGCGACCTTCAGGCCGGGACGATCGGGCCTGACGGCGGTCTCGTCGCGCGCCAGCACCATGCCGGACACCTCGACCGTGTTGTCGAAGCAGGCCTTGGTCGCCTTGAGCACGCTGACCGCGGCGCCCTTCGGCGCGCCGTCATCGGCTGCCGCAGCCTGGATCATCGCCAGCAGGCCGGCGGCGGCGAGCATCGGCATCCGGCGCATCGTGGCGGCAATTGCGGCATGTCCCATCCGAAACCGATCCTCGCGAACCCAATTCATTGCACGGCTGTCGCCGGGATAGCAGACGTGCCGCCGCCGGGCCAGCCGACCCGCGTCCCTGGTAGTCGCGCCAGGATGCCGCGACGTTCAGCCGATGGTGCCGAACTTCTCGGCCGGGTCCACGTTGACGCTGCCGAATGTCAGCCGTCTTTCACCTGGGACTCACGACCATGCTTCGGCTCTGGATACCGCTTCTGCTCTGCGCCGTCGTCGTCACGCCTGCGGTCTCCGCCGAGCTCACCGCCGACGCCGTCAACAGCGCCGAGCTGCGCAAGCGGCCGCCTGCCGAGGAGAAGATGGATCCGGTGGCGATCCGCGCCCAGGTGCTGCTCGATCGCGCGCATGTCTCTCCCGGCGAGATCGACGGCCGCTTCGGCGACAATGCGCGCAAGGCGCTCGCCGCGTTCGCGCGCGCCAAGGAGCTTGCCGGTGATGCGAAGCTGACGCCCGAGCTGTGGGAGGCGCTGCTGCGCGGCGACCAGGCGCCGGCGATCGTCTCCTACACGATCACCCGCGACGATGTGAAAGGGCCGTTCCTGAAGAAGCTGCCGCAGCACATGGAGGACATGAAGGACCTCCCGGCGCTCGGCTACACCTCGCCGCGCGAGGCGCTGGCCGAGAAATTCCACATGAGCGAGGCGCTGCTGTCGGCGCTCAATCCGAAAGCCAGCTTCGACAAGGAGGGCGAGCAGATCGCCGTCGCCAATGTGATCAGGCCGGACGAGAAGTCGCCGGACATCATGCGGCTCGACATCAGCAAGGACGCCGGCACGGTGCAGGCGTTCGACCGCGACGGCAAGCTGGTGGCGGTGTTTCCCGCCACGGTCGGCAGCGACGAAAAGCCGACGCCCGACGGCACCTTCAAGGTCACCTCGCGGGATGCCGATCCCAACTACCGCTACAATCCGGACTACGAGTTCAAGGGCGTCAAGTCGCGCAAGCCGTTCACCATCAAGCCCGGCCCGAACAACCCGGTCGGTGCCTATTGGATCGGCCTGTCGGTCGGCAACGGCTACGGCATCCACGGCACGGCCGAGCCGTCCAAGGTCGGCAAGTCGGAGTCGCATGGCTGCGTGCGGCTGACCAATTGGGACGTGCGATTCCTCGGCGACCACCTGGCGAAGAAGGCGAAGGTGGAGCTGCATTGAGGCGACGTGCAAGCCTCGCGCATCTCCGCAGCGAATCTCGGTCAGCGACACGCCGTTCTATGAGCCATACCCGTCATTCCGGTGGGCGCCGACAACGACCAAGTCCCGAATCTCGACATGATCGTTCATGATCACGGTGTCACGTCACTGCGAGCGCAGCAACCCGTCCGCAGAGGCTCAACGGGCGAAGGCGGAAGCAATCCAAACGTCACCCGCGGCCAGTACTTCTACACGGGAGATCGTTGCGGGCTGCGAGAGACGTCAGGCGTGCCTCAAGATGGCGCGGGACTTGCCGCAGCGCCAAAGTCGGCAGCCCGTAGGCAACAGCGCACCTCACATCGGAGTCCGGGATTATCCCTTCGGGGCGAAGAGCGGGCGTGGCGAGGCAGCCGACAAGTTGGACAGGTTGGCACTCTCGCCGCCAAACTGCTATCCGTTTCCGAACCCTTAAGCAGAGTTTAGAGCCGCATGATGCGTGGACGATCGTGAGACCGGCAATGGTCAGAGTGATCGCGGAATTGACGGCTCGCAGCCGAAACTGCCAGATGTCCCCCTGGGAGGCGACATGACGTATCGGCAGGATTTATCAAACTCGGCAAGGCGGCATCTGCGGGCGGCCAGCGAGCTGTACGGACTGGCGTCCGCCGGTGCGCAGCCCGGATGCCGCGCGGTTGCGGGATATCTGTTCGGCCTTTGCGGAGAACTCGCAGTCAAAGCAATCATGCGAGATAGCGGAATGCCACCGTTGGAGCCAGATCGTCGCCGCGAAGATCCATATTATAAGCATTTTCCCGAGCTCAAGACCTTTCTTTTGAACACGGCGAAGGGACGGCGGTCCGGTGAACTCCTGACAATCGCCAACACGTCAGCTCTATTTCGATATTGGGACACCGATATGCGGTATGCGAAGACCTTGGATATTCGCGATGAATGGATCGAATCGTGGAAAACGAGCGCCACTGATTTGGTTAACCGAATGGATTCGTTCTGATGGCTGAGCCCCTGTTCGATGAATCGCTGCCAGAACTTGTAATGACGCTGACCAATCTCGCCGGCCGGGAGTTCGTCGAGACTGGAACGGCGCTACGAGACGCTTCCGGCCGTCTTACCTTTATCGCGAATCGTCCACCAAAGGATGACAATGAGCGGGAAATGCTCGGGCAGGCGTTAATCGCCAGCCTTGGCTCCTACGCGCGAACCGACAGACCAATCAGCTTCAAGGGCGACGGCGGAACCGAACAGATCCTGGCATCTCCCGAGCGGTTGCCAGTCCAGATAAGCGACGGCTTCTGCTATTTAGTCGATCGTCGAATCGTAGGCGCGGGATGGCTCGATGCACCCATGGCTGCGCAAACGCAGCCTCCGAGGGTGGTTTTTGCCACGCTAAAAGGCGGAGTCGGCCGCTCGACCGCGCTGGCCATCGCTGCCGCCGATTTCGCGCGTCGGAACTACAACGTACTGGTCGTTGACCTCGACTTGGAAGCGCCGGGGCTAGGTGACTTGCTCTTGGATGCAGATCGGACGCCCGAGTTTGGCGTGATCGACTATCTGGTCGAGAATGGACTTGGCGGGGTACCTATGGCCAGTCTTCATGCCTACATCGGGTCGAGCGCCCTTACGGCTGCCGGTGGCGGCCGGGTCGATGTGCTACCCGCGCTCGGCCGTCGTTCGCTCGCCCATCCCTGGAACATCCTGCCCAAAATTTCGCGAGCGATGATCGAAGACGTTGTCGAAGATCGCGCCATCCCACTCGTCGAGCAGATATCGTCGATGATCTCGCGTATTACGGAGCGTGATCAATATGATGTGGTGTTCATTGACAGTCGTGCCGGGCTGTCGGAGCTTGCGGCACCCGCGGTTCTTGGACTTGGCGCTACCGTGTTGCTGTTTGGCACCGCGCAGAAGCAGACGATCGAGGGCTATCGGGCGCTATTCGCAGCTCTCCAACTGCTCGCCCAGCGGGACAAAGCACAG
Organism: Bradyrhizobium sp. SZCCHNR1017; assembly: GCF_032381375.1. Lineage (NCBI taxonomy): Bacteria > Pseudomonadati > Pseudomonadota > Alphaproteobacteria > Hyphomicrobiales > Nitrobacteraceae > Bradyrhizobium > Bradyrhizobium sp. SZCCHNR1017. Next base: position 510,929 of record NZ_JAUHIR010000003.1, read on the forward strand.
GGGCGCGACACCGAATGGCGAACGATGATTCGACCAGTCTATGCCAAGGCAAGCCTCGATACGACCGTGTCCGAGCGGTTCATCGACGATATCTATGAACTCTATTCGGCGCACATTTATGACGCAGAGGATAGCGGCGAGGACGCGCCGGACTCGCTGAGGTTCGCGCGGAGCGACGAGGCAGCTCCGCACTGGCCCTTGATCATTCCGTTCAATCAGAGCTTCATTGACTTCGATCCTGGTCGCATTCCGGACCAGCTTACCGAATCTTTCTATGAGCAGACCTACCGAACCTTCCTTTCGGGGCTCGAGACGGCAATGTCGTTCGGCGGCACAGTCAACGGACTTAAAGCATGAGTGCATCCGAACCGGATTTATCGAAAATCCGTGAGGCCATGGCAACGTTCGATCCATCGCCTCGCGTTGAACCGAATGCGATGATCTCGGTCGAGCAGGCCTTTCTGCCGGAGGGGCATCGTGGCGTTCTCGACCTGCGGCGACAGTTGGTTGTTGGCAACCGTGGCATGGGCAAGAGTTTTTGGACCCATGCGCTGCTTAGCAAGCCGCTGCGCGAGCGGCTTGCTAAGGCGTATGGACAACGACTTCTATCAACTGCCGAAGTAGTTGTCGGGTTCAACGGCTCAGACAAGGTCAGCGAAAGCGCGCCCACGATTGACGAAATCACTAATTTGTTTGCACAAGGCAAAAGTCCAGATCTGATCTGGCGGGCGGTCCTAATCAGGATCGCATGCAGGCTGGTCCCAGGCAGCACTGATGAACCACTCGGCGATGTCATCGATGGTCTCAAGGCCGATCCGAACCGCTATTCAGTGGTGCTCTCGGTGGCGGATGACGAATTGGTGCGGTCTAAAAAGACTCTGCTGGTGGTGTTCGATGCGCTCGACCGTTTCGGTCGCGATTGGGACAGCATTCGTAGCCTGACGCGAGCCCTGCTCTCACTAGCAGTCGGTCTGCAATCGTTCCGTTCCATTCGCGCCAAGATATTCATGCGTGCGGACCAGTTTGCCGATCAAGAACTCTTCCGCTTTCCCGATAGCTCCAAGATTAAGAATGACTATGTGGAGCTACTCTGGCGCCCGATCGATCTCTATGGGCTGTTGCTGTTTGAGTTGCTCCGCAACGATGCCGCGCGAGAACCGCTTAAGGCGTTGGCGCGGCGGGAAGGCGCGAGCAATGTGCTCCCCGTGGCCGGTATCGATAGTAGAGCCGATCCCGAGGCGCAGGCACGGCTGATCAACGGAATCGCCGGCGAGTTTATGGGAACCAATAAGAAACGTGGCCGGGTTTATACTTGGTTGCCGCTTCATCTGAGCGATGCCGCGCACACCTGCTCGCCACGCAGCTTCCTGACCGCGTGGAAGAAGGCAGCCGAGCATCACCCGACCTCTGCGGGGAGAGCCATCGACCATCTGGGCCTCCTTGAGGGCGTACGTTTGGCGTCGAGAAACCGATTGGAGGAACTTTACGAGGACTACCCCTGGATTAAGCCAGCGCTCGAAGCCCTTCGGCGACAATTCGTCCCGATGGAACGCGAGCAGTTGCTTGAAATCTGGAAGAATCAACACGTGATTGAGGCGATTGAAAGCAATGCAGCCACCGAGCCCAGATACACGCCAGTAAAGTTCACTTCCGGAAACGAACCTTCCGCATTGCTGTCTTCCATGCGTGACGTCGGCGTCATGGAAGAACGTGCGAACGGCAAGATCAACGTTCCCGACATCTTTCGTGTCGAGGCTGAAATCTTGCGCAAGGGCGGCGTCGCAGTGCCTAAGCGCACCAACTGAGAGCAGCCGGCCGCCACCAGTGGACGCCGGCAACTCGGTTGCGAAGATCTGCCTTGGGTAACACGTGCTGCGACATAGCGGCGTTTCTGCCGCATCCGGAGAAGATCCGAAAACCGTCGACTTTATGCCGTTGCCAAAGCTCAGCGCCATGCGCGCGGCTGTGCGCTCTAGCACTTCACGTCCGTTGACAAATGTAAGGTTGTCACTCGGGCTACACCCGTCGACAGTGCAGAGGCGCGAGACTCTGCACTGTTCACGGTGCGCGCAGGACGGAGCAAGTCAATTGGTTCACGGCCGTTGGGTGGGCAAAGGCTCGCCCGCGACGCTGTCAGCCCCGCGCGTGGTGCATCGCGCGCCGTGCCACCGCTCCCATCAGCGATCGGATGGTGGGCACGGCGCGCCGAGCATTGGTGCATGCCGAGAGATGGCGCGTCGCGCCTTTGCCTACCCTACACCGTCATCGCGACGCCAATGCGTGCGCGCAACGGTCAATTCGTCCAGTGATCTCAAACTGATCTGGCCTGTCCAGATCTTCCGATAAAAAGAAACCGCTTGCGCCGTCGGGCAAATCAGGTGGAGACTTCCGCCCGTCCCGCCTCATTGAAGAGGGGCGCTTTCGCGAACGTCACGACGCGTTGAGGTGGGATGCGATGGCCGCGGCGGGGCGCAGCGTGAGAGCACGCGGACGTACGCCATGCTGCGGACGGTGAAGTCGCAGGGTCCTGGCCTCCCGACGCTGAGGTCCGCGCGGCGCGCGTGATGCGCGCGTCGTCGCCACGGTGACAAACAAGCCGGTCACCGAGGAGACTGCGTATAAATCGTAAAGCCATCGCGCAGGGAGGGCCGGGTCATTCCGGCTGTACCTGTGGTTCTGCCGCCTGCATTTTTTCTCGCAGGCGGACCGCAGGCCTCAGCCGAGGCCTGGCTCTCCCTGCGCCCTCTGTTCAGAAGAGGGTGTCTCGATGAGTAAAGCTCGGACGCGAAACGCGCCGCGAGACCGAAGTGTCATGTTCGCGCGGCGCTTCGTCGATTCAGGTGTCATCACCCGCTCCGGGTTAAACATCGAGCCGGGCGATGACGGCGGAGAAAATCAGCACCGCCTCGGGATGGCGGAAACGATGCTCATTCCTGTCACGTCACTTGGTCCTGCCGCGCCGCTATCTCGCAAACGACCGCGACGGCGCCACATGCAGTGCGTAGGCATCGGCCGCCTCGCTCACGCGCGGATAGAGTTCGGTCACCAGCGGATCGTGGCCCGGAATGAATCGATCCGGATGCCCGGCGAGGCGCTCGATGATCTCCCAGCCCTGGATCATGTCGCCGATATTGAGCACGATCGGAAACGGGCTGCGGCGCTGCAGATTGGCGTAGTAGTGCGCAGCGTCGGAGGCGAGCACGACCGGGCCGCGCGCGGTGTCGACGCGCACTACCTGCAGCCCGTCGGAATGGCCGCCGACCCGGTGCACGGTGACGCCCGGCGCGACCTCGCCGTCGCCGTTGTGGAAGGTGACGCGCTCGCCATAGACGTGGCGCACCATCGTGGTGACATGCTCGACCGTGAACGGGTAGCGCAGCATGCCGTTGCACATGCAGCGGCCGGTGGCATAGGCCATCTCGCGCTCCTGCAGGTGAAAGCGCGCGTTCGGGAAGCGGTCGAGATTGCCGGCGTGATCGTAGTGCAGATGGGTCACGATGATGTCGCGGATGTCGGCCGCCGCGACGCCGAAGGAAGCGAGCGCGTCGATCGGATCGCGCGTCAGGGTGCGGTGGCGGATCTCGGCCTCCCCGGCGTTGAAGCCGGTATCGACCAGGATGTCACGCCCGTCACGGCGGATCAGCCACACGAAATAGTCGAGGTCCTGCGCCGCGCTGTCGTGCGGATCGGGCTGCAGGAAGTTCATGTGCGGCGTGCGCGGCGACATCGTCGCGTAGCGCAGCGCGTAGATCTCGGCGGCGTTCCCCATGATGGCCTTCTCGTTGGTTGGGCGCGGCCACCATCGAGCCATCGGCACGGATCGAGGTCAATCGCATCGAGGTCAATCGCGGTGCTCGTCGAACCGGACGCTGCGCTGCTGCGACACAGCGTGAGGCATCTCACATTTCAAGCCATTGGGATCGTTGCATGGTCCGCTCGTGTCATGGCCCGCAGCTCGCAAGAGGCTCCTGCGGGCGGTCGCCGCCTCAGACGATTCGTCAACCTCTGCAAGCGGTTGACGTGCCGTCACGGCGATTTGATAATGCCTGACGCGTGGGATATGGTCGCCGCGGCGCAAGCTGGACGGCGCCTGATTGCTGACCGCTGGACCGCCATCGTGATGACTTTCCGCCTGCTGTTGCCGCTCGGCCTGATGTTCTCCGTCGCGTTCTCGGCCGTGGTCTCCTGGCCCGCGCATGCGGCCGGCGACCGCTTCGCCCTGGTGATCGGCAATGCGAAATATCCGGATGCTGAGGCGCCGCTCAAGGAGCCGGTCAACGATGCCCGCGATCTCACCGACGAGTTGAAGCGCGACGGTTTCAGCGTCGAGACGCTGGAAAATGCCGGCGGCGACGCGATGCGCCGCGGCCTCGATCGGCTCTATGGCAAGATCAAGCCGGGCTCGGTGGCGCTGCTGTTCTTCTCCGGCTACGGCATCCAGTCGAGCCGGCAGAGCTACATGATCCCGGTCGATGCGCAGATCTGGCAGGAGGCCGACGTGCGGCGCGACGGCATCGGCCTCGAGCAGGTGCTGCAGGAGATCAACAGCCGCGGCGCCGGCGTGAAGATCGCGCTGCTCGATGCTTCCCGGCGCAATCCCTATGAGCGCAGGTTCCGCACCGCCTCGGCCGGCCTCGCGCCGGTCATCGCACCGAGCGGTACTTTGGTGATGTACTCGGCGGCGCTGTCCGCTGTCGTGACGGATGGCGGGCGCGATCGCAGCCTGTTCGTGCAGGAGCTCCTGAAGGAGATCCGCGTTCCCGACCTCACCGCCGAGGAGACGCTGAACCGCACCCGCGTCGGCGTCACCCGCGCCTCGCGCAGCGAGCAGGTGCCGTGGATCTCGTCGTCGTTGGCGGAGGACTTCTCCTTCGTGCCGGGCAATGGCGTCAGGCCGCCGCCGGCCGAGAGCAATGCGGCGCCGGCGCCTGCACCTGTACCTGCGCCGACCCCGACGCAGGTCGTGGTGGCGCCGCCGGTGCCGTCACCGCTGCCGCCGGCTCCGCCCGCGCCGCAGCCGACGCCGGTGCAGAAGGTGGACACTCCGCCGCCAGCGCCGGTTGCTCCGGCGCCGCCGGCGCCCGCGCCATCTCCTGTGATCGCGAACGTGGCGCCCGCCGCGCCTGCTGCGCCCGCGGCCCCAGCAGCGCCCGCGCAGGATCCGTTCGCCGACGATCCGACGATCAAGAGCCTGAGCGCCAAGATCGCGGCCAATCCGGAGGATGCCGGCGCGCTGTACCGACGCGGCCAAGTGTATGCGAGCAAGGGCGCCTACGCGCAAGCGATCCGCGATTTCGACGACACCATCCGAATCAATCCAAAGGACGTCGAGGCGCTCAACAACCGCTGCTGGGCGCGCACCGTCGTCGGCGAGCTGCAACCTGCGCTGCGCGACTGCAACGAGGCGCTGCGGCTGCGGCCGAATTTCGTGGACGCGCTCGATAGCCGCGGGCTGGTCAACCTCAAGAGCGGCGCGGTCAAGAACGCCATCGCCGATTTCGATGCGGCGCTGAAGATCAATCCGCGCCTGACGTCATCATTGTATGGCCGCGGTCTCGCCAAGCAGCGTAACGGCGCCGCGCAGGAGGGCGCGCTCGACATCGCCAACGCCAAGGCGATGGACCCCAACATCGTCCGCGAGTTCGAAGCCTACGGCGTGCGCTGATTTGTTGCGCGCGTCGGCCGGCCGGCTCGAACCATGCGGCAGGCCGGACCGACATAACAGCGAACAGCCGGGTGTCGCGCCGGGCGCGGCGGAGACCGGGACGATCAGTTCGCGTGAGGAGGGATTGGCAATGACCGCACCGAAAACGAATTCGACCATGACCGCCGGCCTGACGGCTCTCCTGGCCGCGACGGTCCTGAGCGCGGCCGCTTTGTTCGGCACGATGCCGGCTTTCGCGGCCGATGATGTCAGTGAGGATCAGATCGTCCGCGCCCTGGCCGGGCAGAAGAAGCCGCTGACGCGGGGACTGTCGATGTCGCCGCCGTCGGAGGCCACACCCGCGGTCGCGCCGGAGCAGGATAAGTTCCTGCAGAGCATTCGCGGCCGCTCGACGCGGTCGCTGTCCACTGCCGAGCGCGAGGAGATCGCGGCGGTCGCCAAGACCAAGCCGAACATCGACCTCGAGATCACCTTCGACTACAACTCCGCCAACATCAGCCAGAAGTCGCTGCAGTCGGTGCAGGCGCTCGGCCGGGCGCTGACCAACGCCGAGCTGAAAGGGTCGACCTTCGTCGTCGCCGGTCATACCGATGCCGCCGGTGGCGAGGCCTACAATCAGGATCTCTCCGAGCGCCGCGCCGATTCGATCAAGCGCTATCTGGTCGAGAAGTTCGGCATCGCCGGCGCCGACCTGGTGACGGTGGGCTATGGCAAGAGCAAGCTGAAGGATCCGAGCCAGCCGCTCGCCGAGGTGAATCGCCGCGTTCAGGTCGTCAACATGCAGAGCAAGACGGCGGCGGCCAAGTAGCGCCGCGTCCATCAAGCGCCGTCGGAGGTCGCGTGGCCGGAGATCGAGGTGGCCGGATGCGTCCCGCAGGATTGCGGGGCGCATCGCCTTGTCGGAGCGCGCCGTGCCAAATTCGCAGCATCCATAACCCGCATCTCGCGCCGACCGGATCCCCCTGCCGATGAAGCTGCCAAAATCCCTCAAGTCCGCGGCCAGTGCGGTCGTCTTCGTGACCCTGTTCGCCGGCTATTACTGGTATGAGCATCGTCCCCATCACACCGCCGAGGAGCCGCCAATGCAGGCCCAGGTGCTGGTGACCAAGGCGGTGAAGGCCTGCTTCTCAGATCTCGTGCGCGTCACCGGCTTCGTCGTGGCCCGCCGCGAGGCGGTGGTCGGCGCCGACCAGGAAGGCTCGCGGGTCATCGACGTTCTGGTCAAGGAGGGCGACACCGTTACCGAGAACCAGGAGCTGGCGCACCTGACGCCGTCACCGCCGCAGCCGGGAGCGCCGGCGGCGGCCGCGAACCGGCCGGTGTCGCTGCGCGCGCCGGCCGCAGGACTCGTCACCGAGGTCCGCACGATCGCCGGTGCGCCGGCCTCGCCGCAGGCCGGTCCGATGTTCCGCATCGCCGTGAACAACGAGCTGGAGCTCGACGCCGAAGTTCCGAGCGTTCATCTCCTGAAGCTCGGCACGGGCGCGCCGGTGCGCATCACTCGCGACAACCTACCCGACATTGTCGGCCGCCTGCGCGTGGTGGCGCCGCAGGTCGACCGGACCACCCAGCTGGGCCATGTGCGTATCGCGCTGACCAGCAATCCGTCGCTCAAGCCCGGCATGTTCGCGCGCGCCAATATCGATGCCCGGCGGAGCTGCGGCGTCGCCGTGCCCAATACGGCGATCGATCATCTCACCATCCAGGTCGTGAAGGGCAACACGATCGAGACCCGCCGGGTGCGGGTCGGCCTGGTGTCGGATACGTCGACTGAAATCCTCGACGGATTGACGGAGGGTGAAATCGTGGTGGCCGACGCCGGCAGCTCGCTGCACGATGGCGACCAGATCAAGACCATGTTTGCCGAAGACATCGATCGCACGCGGGTACGCTGATGGCACTGAACATTTCGGCATGGTCGATCAGGAACCCGCTGCCGTCGATCCTCTTCTCCATCATCCTGCTGATCCTGGGCTGGATGAGCTTCACCAAGCTCGCGGTCACCCGGCTGCCGAACGCCGACATTCCGGTGATCTCGGTCGCGGTGGCGCAGTTCGGCGCGGCGCCGTCGGAGCTTGAATCCCAGGTCACCAAGATCATCGAGGACGGCGTCTCCGGCGTCGAGGGCGCGCGCCACATCCAGTCGCTGATCACCGACGGCCTGTCGGTGACGACGATTACGTTCGCGCTCGAGACCAACACCGATCGCGCCATCAACGACGTCAAGGACGCCGTCACCCGGGTTCGTTCCGACCTGCCGCAGAACGTCACCGAGCCGCTGATCTCGCGCGTCGACAAGATCGGCCTGCCGATCGTCACCTATGCGGCGATCTCACCGGGCAAGACCCCGGAGCAGCTGTCGTTCTTCGTCGACGACGTCGTCAAGCGCGAGCTGCAGGGCGTGCGCGGCGTCAGCCAGGTCGAGCGCATCGGCGGCGTCGAGCGCGAGATTCTGGTCTCGCTCGATCCTGACCGGCTGCAGGCCATGGGTCTCACCGCCGTCAATGTCAGCCAGAGTCTGCGCGGCACCAATGTGGACGTCGCCGGCGGCCGCGCCGAGATCGGCAAGAACGACCAGGCGATCCGCACGCTTGCCGGCGCCAAGACGCTGAACGAGCTGTCCAACACGATGATTCCCTTGTTCGGCGGCGGCGAGGTCCGGCTCGCCGATCTCGGGACGGTCACCGACACGATTGCCGATCGGCGCACCTTTGCGCGCTTCAACGGCGAGCCGGTGGTCGCGCTCGGCATCAAGCGCGCCAAGGGCGCGAGCGATGTGGTCGTCGCCGCCGCGGTCCAGAAGCGCATCGACCAGGTCAGAGCCGCCCATCCCGATGTCGAGCTGAAGCTGATCGATACGTCGGTCGATTTCACCAAGGGCAATTACGAAGCGGCGATCTCGACCCTGTTCGAGGGCGCGATCCTGGCCGTCATCATCGTGCTCTTGTTCCTGCGCGACTTCAGGGCCACGGTGATCGCGGCGATCTCGCTGCCGCTGTCGATCTTTCCGGCCTTCTGGGCGATGGATATTCTCGGCTTCTCGCTGAACATGGTGTCGTTCCTGGCGATCACGTTGTCGACCGGTATTCTCGTCGACGACGCCATCGTTGAGATCGAGAACATCGTGCGCCACATGCGGATGGGGAAGTCGCCCTATCGCGCGGCGCTCGATGCCGCCGACGAGATCGGGCTCGCGGTCATCGCGATCAGCCTCACCATCATCGCGATCTTTGCGCCGGCGAGCTTCATGTCCGGCATCGCCGGACAGTTCTTCAAGCAGTTCGGCATCACCGTCTCGGTGCAGGTGTTCTTCTCGCTGCTGGCGGCGCGCTTCGTCACGCCGATGCTGGCGGCCTACTTCCTCAAGGACCACAAGCACGACGATCCGCCGCCGGGGTTCATCCTGCGTGCCTATCAGCGCATCGTGACCTGGTCGGTAAAGCACTACTTCGTCACGGTGCTGCTCGGCATCGGGATCTTCGCTGCCTCGATCTGGAGCACGACGCTGCTGTCGCAAGGGTTCTTGCCGGCGCAGGACGCGGCGCGATCGCTGCTCGCGATCGAGCTGCCGCCAGGCGCGCAGCTCGCCTACACCGAGAAGGTCACCGAGGACATCGTCGCGCGCCTGCGCAAGCGGCCCGAGGTCCGCAGCGTGTTCGTCGACGGCGGCCGGCTTCAGGGCGCGATGGAGGTTCGTCGCGCCGGAATGATCGTCAACTACACGCCGAAGACCGAGCGCAAGATCACCCAGAAAGAGCTCGAGCTCGAGATCACCAAGGATCTCGAAACCATTCCGGACATCCGTTTCTGGTTCACCGACGAAAATGGTCTGCGCCCGATCAAGCTGGTGCTGACGGGCTCGGATCCCAAGCTGGTCGACAACGTTGCGAGCGAGCTCGCCTCGCAGATGAAGCGGATTCCGATCATCTCCAACGTGGTGTCGGACACTTCGCTCGACCGGCCGGAGTTGCGGGTGCAGCCGCGCGCGGATCTGGCGGCACGTCTGGGCGTGTCGACCGAAAGCCTGTCGCAGACGATCCGCGTCGCCACGATCGGAGATGTTGGACCTGCGCTGGCGAAGTATGACGCCGGCGGCCGGCTGGTCCCGATCCGGGTACAACTCGAGGACGCGGCGCGCAGCGACGTGAAGATCCTCGAACAGTTGCGGGTGCCGCTCGGGCAGTACGGCGAAAAAGGCGGCGTGCCGCTGGCCGTCGTCGCCGACATCAAGCTCGACCAGGGCCCGACCAGCATCAGTCGCTACGATCGCGGGCGGCAGGCCACCGTCGCCGCCGACCTCGTCGGACTTGCGGCGCTCGGCGACGCAACCAAGCAGATCGACGAGCTGCCGGTCAGAAAGAGCATGCCGGCCAGCGTCAAGCTGATCCCGTCCGATGATGCCGAAAGCTTGAACGAGCTGGCGTCGGGCTTCATCACGGCGATCACGGCGGGCTTGATGATCGTCTACGCCGTGCTGGTGCTGCTGTTCGGCACCTTCCTGCAGCCGATCACGATCCTGTTCTCGCTGCCGTTGTCGATCGGCGGTGCGATCGCCGCGCTGATGCTGACGGGCAAGCAGCTCACCATCCCCGTCTATATCGGCATGATGATGCTCATGGGCATCGTCACCAAGAACGCGATCATGCTGGTCGAGTTCGCGGTCGAGGCGATCCATGCCGGCGTCAGGCGTGACGAGGCGATCATCGATGCCGGCATGAAGCGGGCCCGTCCGATCGTGATGACCACGATCGCGATGGTCGCCGGCATGATGCCGAGCGCGCTCGCGGTCGGTGCCGGCGGCGAATTCCGCTCGCCGATGGCGCTGGCGGTGATCGGCGGGCTGGTATTCTCGACCGTGCTGTCGCTGTTGTTCGTGCCGGCGATGTTCCTGGTGATGGACGATGTCGGCGCGTTGTTCGCCCGCCTTGGCCGCAAGCTGATCGTCTCTTCCGGCGATGCCGCCGACGAGGCGCAGTCCGGCCATGGGCCGGAGGCGGCGCATCAGCCAAAGCCGCCGTCGGCGATGTCGCCGGCAGCGGAATGAGATGACGTGCCGGAACGAGCTGTTTCAGTTCGCGGTCGAGGGCATGCGGCGGCGCGCGCTGAGATCGAGACCCCCGCTCGGGGCGCCGTCGACTGGCGCGGCGGTCTCAGGCGGCACGATCAGGGCAACGAAGCCCTGGCTGGCGCCTTCCAGGCCGAACAGCTTGGTCCGGAGCGTGAAATCGGCCCGCACCGAACGCCGCGCCTGCGCCGCCGCGGCTTGCATGCCGGAGATGCAGGAGATGTCGGTGTCGTAGCACAGCGCCGCCCAGCCCTGCGCAGTCAGCGCTTCGGACGGAGGTTGCAGCTCATGCGGGTGCACCAGCGCCATTTCATAGTGCGGATGGTCGGGACTGTAGAACGCTGCGGCAAAGGCGAGGCCGTCATCGCCGCCGACGGAGACAAGGGCGCCGTTCGATGCCGTCTGCCACAGGCGGTCCAGCTCGGTCACGGCCGGCTCGTAGAAGTTGCGGCCCTCGTTCAACGGAACGTAGTTCCGGTACACTGCATGGAGGGGCGCCACGACGGTGGCCGCGAATGCGGCGATCGCGATCGTCGCCACGGCGAGATTGATAGTGATGTCGCGGGGGGCGTGATAGCTCGCGCCACACACGATCACGATGACGAACAGGAAGACGCCCTGCAGGCCCCACAGCGGCGGCATGTCGGTGCCGAACACGATCGAGACCAGTGCGGGGAACAGCACGGTCCCGATGCTGATCATCGCCAGCAGCCGGAGTCCGGAGTCGAGGCTGAGCGCATCGTTCAGCACGCGGGTGGGGCGAGGCCGCGTCATGGCGAGCCATATGAGGCCGGGGATACCGGCGATGCCGGCCATCGCCAACAGGAAGCCGCCGCCCTCGACCAGGGCGGCCGCAGCGGTCTTGCCGACGTGATGCTCGATTGCATGCGAGAACGGCTGGGCGCCGGTCGTGGCCAGCCAATAGATGTGAGGTGCGAGCGCGACCAGGCCGGACAGCGCCGCGATCCACGGCGCGGGCGAGGTGAAATAGGCCCGACGCTCGCCGTGGCACAACGCTGCGACCGCAAAGCTCGCGATCAGGAAGACCGAGTAATACTTGCCGAGCATCGCGAGCGCCCCGGTCAGGCCGACCGCGATGGCCCAGCCGACGTGACGTGTCTCGAACGAGCGCAGGAAACACCAGGTCGCCAGCGGCCAGCTCGACAGCAGCACGGCGTTGGCGTTGAAGCGCTGCGCATGCAGTTGATAGACCGGCAGCAGCATGAGCAACAGCAGCACGACCAGCCGCTTGTCACCGCGCGCGAAACGCCGCGTGATGAGGTCGACGGCGAAGAGGCCGACGGCTGCGTTGGTCAGCGCCAGCAGGTTGAACGACCAGTTGGTCAGCGGAAACACGGTGGTCCAGGCCCACGCCGCCCAGCCCATCAGCGGCGGATGCTTGGTCGAACCCCAGTCGAAGCTGCGTCCAAGCGACCAGGTCTCGATCACGTCCTGGTGGAGATCGCCCCCGAGATAGGCGATCGAGAAATACACCATCCAGACCGCGACGAACCCGACGATCAAGGCCGGAACGGCCCAGCCGTCCTCCACGGCGTCGATCCAGACCGCGAGAGCTCTGCGCCAACGGCCAACAGAACCACTGGCCTCGATGGCGATTGCCGGCAACGCAAGACTCATGACGTCACTTCCAACCACGCTTGCCTGGCGCGCAAAGCTCCACCCCGCGCGCCGCCGCGCGCGAGCAAATGGAACTCTCCGCTGCCGGATTGAACCCTGTTAGAATTGTTAAAAAGAGTTCATGTCGCAAATTGTGAGGCGTGGTGGCCCAATTGCGATCATGTTTGGCCGATGCTGATACGAAACGATGCATGGCGGGCGGTTCCCGCCATGGACCGGACCCGCAATCGACAAATTTGCGGTGAGCGAAGCTGCGCGCTCGGCCAATTAGTCGTTGCGTGCGATCGTGTTCAGCTTGGTCAGGTCATGCAGAAGGATGCGGCCGCGTTGCAGATCCAGGATCTTGTCCTTGCGCCAGGCCTGCAACTGGCGGTTCACGCTTTCACGCGCCGCGCCGACGAAGACGCCAAGCTGTTCCTGCGAGATATGAACCTCGGAGCCGAAATCCTCCGCCAAGGCGCACAGCCGGCGTGCCAGCCGGACCGGCAGCGGCTGCAGCACCGATTCCTCCATTCGCTCGCTCTGCCAGCGGATGCGCTGGCACAGCAGCTGAATGATCCTGATCGCCACCTTGGGCTCGCGTTCCAGGAAGCTGAGGAAATCCTCGCGGCGAAGCACGAACAGCTCGGTCGCTTCACCGGCGGTGGCGTCGGCCGTGCGCTCCTGCCCGTCGAGCACGGCGACCTCGCCGAACAGATCGCCGGGCCCCATGAAGTTGAGCGTCAGCCGGCTGCCGTCGGTGGCACCGGTCTCGATGCGAATCTGGCCGCGCCGCACCCCAAACAGGGCATTGCCGGGGTCGCCCTTCTGGAACAGCACCTCGCCCGACGACAGATGCTGGGTGTGGCAGAGGCTCGAGATTCGCTGCAGCTCGTCCGCGCCGAGGTCGGCGAACATCGGGTTCATCTTCAGAATGACCGCAAATTCGGCCTGCTTGCTCATCACTATACCTTCGGCAACGGTTCAAAGCCTCAGTTACAGAAACCCCCCGGGCGGAAGTGTGTCATAAGTCACATAATGACGCACGGGCTTCCGACTATTTTGGTCGCGCTGGGAGCGGTCTTCGTTCCGAGAAAATTTCGGATTGAACCGGGTCGGCATTGCCGCACGCTAACCCGTGGAGACCGCTCGCGCCTCGCGCTTGGGACATCGACATGAAGGCATTGAAGATCGCAGGCGGTTTGATTGGCGCCGTCATCGTCGTGCTGGCTCTGGCGCTGGCTTTTGGACTTCCGGCGAGCTTCCTCACGGTGGCCATCCAGGACCGCGTCGAGCGTGACACCGGCTATCGCCTGAGCATCGCCGGCTCGGCGAGCGTCAGCCTGTGGCCGTCGCTGCATGCGACCCTGACGGACATCACCCTGCAGGATCCGAAGGAGCGTGACGGCAACAATCGGCTGACGATCGGCAAGCTGCAGGCCGACGTGGCGCTGTCGAGCCTGTGGTCCGGCCGGCCCGACATCGGCGAGATCATCATCGACAAGCCCACACTTTATCTGCCGTTGCTGCGCGAACGGCTGCGGGACAATGCGCCCCGCAGCCGTGCCTCGGCGAAGCCGGAAGCGGCGCTTGCGGTCCGGATCGAACGGGTCACCGTCAGGGACGGCGCCGTCGTCCTCTCCAACCCGCGCGACCGCGTCGAGAATCGGCTCGAGGGCATCGGTGCGACGGCGTCTCTGTCCGATGGCAAGGTCAAGATCACGGGCGCGGCCCGGGCCGGCGACCGCCCGGTGACCTTCGACCTCACGGCGGCCGCGCCCGCGCTGCCTATTGAGCGCCAGACGCTGCCGGTCGATTTCAAGATCGAAATGGCTTCTGCATTTCGCGGAAGCCTTGCCGGCCGCGCCGACGTTCGGCTGAATGGCCCGGTGGTGATGATCAACGGCCTCAGCGGCACGCTTGGCGACGGCGATTTCAACGGCTGGGCCTCGGTCGATCTGGCGAGCAAGCCGCTGGTGAAGGTCGATCTCGACGTTCGCCGGCTCGACTTGGGAGCGCCTGCCGCGCAGGGCTCTGCCGGCGCGTCGGGATGGAGCACGGCGGCAATCGACTTGCGCGGTCTGAACTACGTCGATGCGCGCGTGAAGCTGTCGGCGACGGATGTCGTTCTCTCCGGGGCTCGCCTCGGTCCGCTCGATCTCGAAGCCTCGCTGGCCGGCGGCCTGCTGAAGGCGACCGTCGCCAATCTCGGCGCCTATGAGGGGCAGGCCAGTGGCGAGGTCGTGATCGACGCCTCCACGGGCAATCCGGCCTATGCGATGCACTGTGATCTCGTCGGCATCCGGGCGCTGCCGCTGCTCTCGCGCGTCGCCGGATTCGACAAGCTGGATGCGCGGATGCAGGGCAAGCTGGCCTTGCGCTCCACCGGCGCCAGCCAGCAGGCTCTCATGAGCAACCTGAGCGGCTCGGCGTTCCTGCTGTTCCAGGACGGCGCGATCCGCGGCATCAACGTTGCGCAGATGATCCGCTCATTGACGTCCAATCCGCTGTCCGGATGGCAGGATTCCAAGGAACTGACGACCGATCTCACGCAGCTCTCGGCCTCGTTTCAGGTCGAGCGCGGGCAGGCCGCCACCAGTGACCTCAACCTGGTCGGACCGCTGGTCAAGGTCACCGGTACGGGGACGATCGATCTGGGGAATCGGGCGCTGGCGATGCGGGTCGAGCCGAAGCTCGTGATGACGACCGAGGGGCAGGGCCGCACCTCGGAGCCGATAGGCCTCGGGATTCCCGTCGTCATCGACGGCCCCTGGAGTCAGCCGCGCTTCTACCCCGACATGGCCGGCATCCTCGACAATCCGGATGCTGCCTACGCCAGGCTCAAGCAGATGGGCCAGGGCCTGTTCGGCAAGGACGGGGTCGGGCTGAACAATTTGATCAACGGCATCGGCGGCCTCATCGGAAATTCTGCGCCCACCGGTGCTGCTGGTCCGAACGGCGCGCCGTCAACGGCAGCCCCGAATGCGCAGGCCCCGGCGGCCGGCCAATCCGACCTGCTCGGCGGCGATCTCGGATCGGCGATCGGCAATCTGATTCAGCAAGGACTGCAGGCCGCGCAGCCGCCAGCCAAGAGCCGCGGCCGTACGCTGGTTGCGCCCCAGGACGGCGCTGTTTCTCGGCCTCCGGGCGCCGCCGGCCAGGGCGCGGCAGAGGCAGCTCCCGCCGAGCCCTTGCAGGACGGTGTGCAGGACAGCCAGCCGATGAACGACGTTCTGAAGCGCATCTTCAATAGGTAATATATAGCCGCGATCGACCGAGCTCGCGGAGGATCTCCTCGATCGGTGCATGCGATTCAGGGCCAGCCGAGCAATAACGAGTTGGCGCGGGGCGCCGGCATGGGCGCCGCTGTGCACGCCATTCTGTGCTAAACGGGTGCCGGCGACGGAGCGTCTCGCACCCGAGCGGTCCCGCCTCCAAAGTGTTGCTGCCGCGAGGACGGCAGCGGACGCGCTTGTCCGAGGCTGACCTCGGCGATGATGCGCGTGAGGGGTCCGGATGAACGAGGTCGAGAACAGAGGCTGGTCGTTGCGGCAGGGCCTGTTCGCCAAATACGTCGTGTCGCTGGTCGGGCTCGTCGTGTTCGTCCTGGCCGTGAATGGCGCGACCGAAACCTGGATCAGCTATCAGTCCACCAAGGCGAGCCTGACCGCCGCCATGGCCGAAAAGGCCGACGCCAGCGCCCGGCGGATCGATCAGGCGCTCTCGGATCTGCAGCGACAGATCAGCTGGGTGACGCGGGCGAGCGCCAATACGCTGGAGCTCCGCCGCGCCGACTATGTACAACTGCTGAGTCAGGCGCCGGCTGTGCGGCAGCTGTATCAGCTCGACGGCCAGGGCCGGGAACAGCTCCGCGTGTCGCGCACCTCGATCTCGTTTGCCTCGGGCAACGACTTGTCACGCGATCTGCGCTTCACCGACACCGTCACACACGGAAGCAATTTCTCCGCCGTGACCTTCAAGGGCGCGCAGCCGATGATGTCGATCTCGGTCGCGCATTCCGGCTTCAATGCCGGGGTGACTGTGGCCGACATCGACCTCGACTTTCTCGAAGACTTCATGACCGAGGCGCAGATCGGCAAGGTCGGCACCGCCTACGTGGTCGATCCGCGGGGCCAGGTGTTGGCGAGCTCGGCGAGGGGACCGGCGGTCGGTCAGGACCTCTCCAAGCTGCCGCAGGTCGCGGCGGTGCTCACGCCGGATGGCGAGCCGCTGGCCTCCGGCACCGACGGCGAGGGGCACGCGGTGCTCTCGGCGGCCGCGACGCTGCCCAAGCTCGGCTGGGCCGTGTTCTTCGAGCAGTCCACGGCTCACGCGCTGGCGCCGATCCGCGATCAGCTGTTGCGCGGTGCGCTGTTGATCGCGCTCGGCCTTGCGGTTGCGATCCTCGCGGGCTCGGTGCTGGCGCGACGCATGCTCGTCCCGATCACCGCGTTGCGCGCCGGCGCGCGCAAGCTCGGCGCCGGCGATTTCGCCCAGCGCATCGAGGTGAGGACGCATGACGAACTGGAGGAGCTCGCCGATCAGTTCAACAGCATGGCCGGCCAGCTCGCGCAGTCCTATGCCGTGCTGGAAGCCAAGGTCGAGGAACGCACGCGGGATCTGGCCCAGTCGATCAATGAGCTGAAGGTGCTCGAGGAGGTTGGCCGCGCGGTGGCCTCCTCGCTCGATCTCAATGCGGTGCTGCCGACGGTGGCGGCCCGGGCACTGGAGATCACCAAGACCGACGCCGTGCTGATCTATTCCTATGAGGCCGCCGAACGCCGCTTCAGGCTGGTGGAGGCCAAGGGCGTCGACCGGGACGGCCCGCACAATGTGCTGGACGAGCGGACGAGCCTGCTCTCCGACTCCGTGCGCAGCGGCGAGCCGATCGCGATCGCCGAGCTGGAAAACGCGCCCGATCACCCGCTGCGCGACGTCGCGGTTGCCGCCGGCTTTCACGCCGTGCTGTTCACGCCGCTGGTCGATCAGCAGGGCGTGCTCGGCGCGCTCGTGGTGCTCCGCCGGTCGGCCGGTACGTTCCCGCCGAACCTGATCGGACTGATGCGAACGTTCGCCAACCAGGCCGTGCTGGCGATGCGCAACGCACGACTGTTCACCGAGGTCGATCAGAAGGGCCGCGAGCTCGCGCTGACCCACGCGACGGTGCAGCAGCAGGCCGAAAAGCTCACCGAGCAGACCGAGCAGCTGCGCGAATGGAACAAGTCGCTCGAGGAGCGCGTCGAGAAGCAACTGGCGGAGATCGAGCGGATCAGGCGGCTGGAGCGCTTCCTGGCGCCGCAGGTGGCGCAGATCATCGCGTCGTCGGACGGCCATGATGCGCTGCTGGAAAGCCACCGCCGCGAGGTCACGGTGGTGTTCTGCGATCTGCGCGGCTTCACAGCGTTTACCGAGACGACCGAGCCCGAAGAGGCGATGAACGTGCTGCGCGAATATCACGCCGCGCTCGGCAAGCTCATCTTCAAATATGAGGGCACGCTCGATCGCTATGCCGGCGACGGCGTGATGATCCTGTTCAATGCGCCGATCCCGTTCGAGGACCACACGACGCGCGCGGTGAAGATGGCGCTCGAAATGCGCGACGAGATCGGCCAATTGACGGAGCGCTGGAAAAATCGCGGCCACAGCCTGGGGTTCGGCGTCGGCATCGCACTGGGATATGCGACGCTCGGCCAGGTCGGCTTCGAGCACCGGCTCGAATACGCCGCGATCGGCAGCGTCACCAATCTCGCCTCGCGGCTGTGCGACGAGGCCAAGGCAGGCCAAGTGATCGTGTCGCGCCGGGTGTTCGGCGTCGTCGAACAGTCGGTCGATGCCAGGCCGATCGACGACCTGCATCTCAAGGGCTTCAATCACCCGGTGCTGGCGATGGAGATCTTGCGCTGGCGGGGGGAGGGTGCCGACGTGGTCGAAGTCGAGGAGCCGCGGCGATCGTCGGCGACTAACAAGTAGGGCGGGCAAAGGCGCGCGGCGCCTTGCTCGTCGTCGACGGCAGTCTCGCGCGCGCCCGTGCCCATCGCTGTCGTTTGACGAAGGATGGTGGGCACGGGTCGCCTTCGGCGCTTTGCCCACCCGACGAAGCTCGGCTCAATAGGCCTGCTTCGCGTCGGCCTCCTCGCTGGTCTGGATCAGATCGAGGCTCGCCTCGATCTTGCCGATCAGGCGGTCGAACGTCTTGCGCTCGTCGGCGGAGAGGCATGCCATGATTTCGCGCTCGCGCTGCTGCAAACGCGGGATCAGCTCCTCGTACAGCGTCTTGCCCTTACGTGTCAGGCGCAGACGGAACTCGCGGCGGTCCTCGGCGTTCTCGACGCGCTCGATCAGCCGCCGCTCCAGCAACGACGTCACGGCCCGGCTGATAGTCGATTTGTGCGTGCGGGTGCACGCTGCGACATATTGCGCGCTGCAGGCCTCGCGGCGGAAGCCGAGCGTCGCCAGCACGCGCCATTCCGGAATGTCGAGCCCGTAGCGCTCCCGATACTCGACGGCGAGCGCCGCGCTGACCTCGGCGGCCAGACGGTTGAGCCGGAATGGCGCGAACTTGAACAGGTCGAGCCGCTCGTCGTCCTGCGGCACTGCCGCATTTCGGTCATCCTCGACCGGCTTCGCCTGCCGCCCGGACGCCGCGGTAGATGGCTTCGCCAAGATCGCGCTCCGATTTTTGAGTTGACGCGGCCGAAGCCGTCGGCTTTAGAATAGTTGCAGGTGAGACTATCTGGCAAGACGGCCAGATGCCTCGCCCGAGGAAATGTCGGTCGCTTCGAAAGTCGTCGCTTCGAAAGTCCAAGAAAACCACAAGGCGAGCAAGCCATGGTGCAGGCCAATCCGGGGCAGGGCGCGAGCCAGGCGAAGGTTCAGTTCGGCTATCATCGGCACGAAGACCAGGATCAGGCCACGCCGGCCGCGCATCCGGTCGTCGTCGTGGGCGCGGGTCCCGTCGGGCTGTCGTTTGCCATCGATCTTGCCCAGCGCGGCCATGCGGTCGTGGTGCTCGATGATGCCGACCGGATCGGCGAGGGCTCGCGCGCGATCTGCTTCTCCAAGCGCTCGCTGGAATATTGGGATCGTCTCGGCGTTGGCGACCGGATGGTCGACAAGGGCGTGGTGTGGAACGTCGGCCGCATCTTTCACGGTCCGTCCGAGCTCTATCAGTTCAACCTGCTGCCGGAGCCCGGACACAAGCGGCCGGCCTTCATCAACCTGCAGCAGTTCTATGCCGAGGCCTATCTGGTCGATCGCGTCAACGCGCTGCCTTCGATCTCGCTGCGCTGGCGTAACAAGGTCACCGCGCTCGAACAGCGCAACGATCATGTCGTGCTGACGATCGAGACGCCGGACGGCCCCTATCGACTGTCGGCGCAATATGTGATCGCCTGCGACGGTGCGCGCTCGTCGCTGCGCCAGATGGTCGGCGCGGGTTTCTCCGGCAAGGTGTTCGAGGATCAGTTCCTCATCGCCGACGTCAGGATGACGGCCGAATTTCCCACCGAGCGCTGGTTCTGGTTCGATCCGCCGTTCCATGCCGGGCGCTCGGCGCTGTTGCACCGGCAGCCGGACAATGTCTGGCGCATCGACCTGCAGCTCAGCCGCTATGCCGATCCCAACGTCGAGAAGCAGCCGGAGAATGTGCGGCCCCGGATCGCACGCATGCTCGGCCATGATCAGTTCGAATTCGAATGGATCTCGCTCTACAAATTCCAGTGCCGGCGCATGGAGCGCTTCATTCATGGTCGCGTCGTCTTCGCTGGCGATTCCGCCCATCAGGTCTCGCCGTTCGGCGCGCGCGGTGCCAATTCGGGGCTGGAGGATGCCGAGAATCTGGCCTGGAAGCTCGATCGCGTGCTGCGCGGAACCTCGCCCGCGGCGCTGCTCGAGACCTACCATCTGGAGCGAAGCGCGGCCGCCGACGAAAACATTCGCGAATCCACGCGGGCGACGGATTTCATGGCGCCGAATTCGCACCAGGAGGCGCGGCTGCGCAAGGTGGTGCTCGCGCTCGCCAGGGACACCGAATTCGGCAAGCGCATGGTCAATGGCGGACGGCTGTCGGTTCCCTCGGTCTACCAGACGCCGCTGTCGACCGACGACGACGAGGCTTGGCATAGTGGCCCTCGTCCGGGAACATCGATGCCGGATGCGCCGCTCGAGACGGCAGACGGACGGCACCTTCACCTCACCGATGCATTCAATGCTCAGGGCCGGCGTTTCACCCTGCTGTCCTTTGCCAATGGTGAGGCGATCGATGTGCCCGACGATGTCGGTGTCGTCAGCATCGGCGGTCCGAATGGACTTGCCGATGGCGAGGGTTTCGCAGGCAAGCGTTACGGGGCCGAACCCGGCACATCCTATCTGCTGCGTCCGGACGGCTATGTCGCGGCGCGCTTCCGGCACCCGAGCCGCGCCACCATCGCGGCAGCGGTCGCGCGCGCCTCCGGTCTGAGCTGAGGGAGCCGCAACGATGACACTCTCGACCGTTTCCAATTTCGCCAAGCCCGACGATGCCTTCCGCGCCATTGTCGAAGCGCATCGCGGCCTCTCGGACCTCGAAAGCGCCGATCTCGATGCGGCATTGGTGCTGATCCTCGCCAATCACATCGGTGACATCGGTGTGCTGGGCGAGGCGATCGCGCTGGCGAAACGCAGCATGGCCGATACCGGTCAACAGCAACAACAGCAGCAGCAATAGGTTGCTGCGCACACAAGGAATGAACTGATGGCGAAAGGTTTCGCATCGACCACGGATCTCGCCGAGAAGAAGGTCACCTTCTCGGAGATCGGTCCGGATCTCTATGCGTTCACGGCAGAGGGCGATCCGAACTCGGCGGTGATCGTCGGCGACGACGGCTGCATCGTGTTCGACGCGCAGGCCACGCCGGCGATGGCCAACAAGGTGATCGAGCGCGTCAGGACCGTCACCGACAAGCCGATCAAATATGTCGTGCTGTCGCACTACCACGCCGTGCGCGTGCTCGGCGCCTCGGCCTATCATGCCCAGGGCATCGTCGCCTCGCAGGAGACGCGCCGGCTGATCGTCGAGCGCGGCCAGCAGGATTGGGACTCCGAATACGGCCGCTTCCCGCGGCTGTTCCAGGACGCCGAGAGCATTCCCGGCCTGACCTGGCCGACGCTCACCTTCGAAGGCGAGATGACGATCCATCTCGGCAAGCGCGAGGTGCAACTGATCCAGCTCGGTGCGGGCCACACCTCCGGTGACATCGTCGCCTGGGTGCCGGACGCCGAGGTGATGTTCTCCGGCGATCTCATCGAATATCACTCGGCCTGCTATTGCGGCGACGCCTATTTGCGCGAATGGCCGTCGACCCTGAACGAGATCCGCGACTTCAATCCCAAGTCGATCGCGCCAGGCCGCGGCGATGCGCTGAAGGGCGAGGCCACCGTGCGCGAGGCGATCGCGATGACGCGCGACTTCGTCACATCGTTGTATGGCGCGGCCGAGATGTCGGTCGCGAAGGGACGCAGCCTGAAGGAGTCGATGGCGGCGACGCGCGAGGTGATGGATCCGAAATTCTCGAGCTTCGCCATCTACGAGCACTGCCTGCCGTTCAACGTGTCGCGCGCCTATGACGAGGCCAGCGGTATCGACGATCCCGTGATCTGGACCGCCGAGCGCGACCGCGAGATGTGGGCCCGCCTGCAAGGAGAAGGATGATGAACGTCAACACATCGCCTGACCAGCTCAACCGCGCCACCGGGCAGGTGATGCCGGGCTACATGTCCGGCTTCGGCAATTCGTTCGAGACCGAGGCGCTGCCCGGCGCACTGCCGATCGGGCGCAACTCGCCGCAGCGCTGCGCCTACGGGCTCTATGCCGAGCAGCTCTCGGGCTCGCCGTTCACCGCGCCGCGCGGGTCCAACGAGCGCTCCTGGCTGTATCGCATCCGGCCCTCGGTGAAGCATTCCGGCCGCTTCGCCAAGGTCGATGCCGGGCTGTGGCGCACCGCGCCCTGCCACGAGCGGGAGATCACGGTGCAGCAACTGCGCTGGGATCCGACACCGTTGCCATCGGGCGATGTGACGTTCCTGCAGGGCGTGCAGACCATGACGACGGCCGGCGACGCCGCGACGCAGGCCGGCATGGCCGCGCATGTCTACGTCATCACCAAGTCGATGGTCGACCAGCATTTCTACAATGCCGACGGCGAGCTGATGTTCGTCCTGCAGCAGGGGCGCCTCAAGCTCGTCACCGAGTTCGGCCGCATCGATGCGGAGCCCGGCGAGATCGTCGTGATCCCGCGCGGCGTCAAGTTCCGGGTCGAGATCCCGGCGGGGCCGGCGCGCGGCTATCTCTGCGAGAATTATGGCGGCGCCTTCACGCTGCCGGAGCGCGGACCGATCGGCGCCAACTGCCTCGCCAATGCCCGCGACTTCCTGACGCCGGTCGCCTCCTACGAGGACAAGGACACCCCGACCGAGCTCTACGTCAAGTGGGGCGGCGCGCTGTTCAAGACCGAGCTCGAACATTCTCCGATCGACGTCGTCGCCTGGCACGGCAACTACGCGCCCTACAAATACGACCTGCGCACCTTCTCGCCGGTCGGCGCCATCGGCTTCGACCATCCCGATCCGTCGATCTTCACCGTGCTGACCTCGCCGTCGGAGACGGCCGGCACCGCCAACATCGACTTCGTGATCTTCCCCGAGCGCTGGATGGTGGCCGACAACACCTTCCGTCCGCCGTGGTATCACATGAACATCATGTCGGAGTTCATGGGGCTGATCTACGGCGTCTACGACGCCAAGCCGCAGGGCTTTGTGCCGGGTGGCATGAGCCTGCACAACTGCATGCTGCCGCACGGGCCGGATCGCGAGGCGTTCGATCACGCCAGCAATGGCGAGTTGAAGCCGGTCAAGCTCACAGGCACCATGGCCTTCATGTTCGAGACGCGCTTTCCCCAGCGCATCACGAAGCATGCGGCGGAGTCCGGCACCTTGCAGCCGGACTATGCCGATTGCTGGAACGGGCTCGAAAAGCGCTTCGATCCGAACCGGCCGTAGCCACGACCTCCGCCGTCATTCCGGGGCGCCGCGCAGCGGCGAGCCCGGAATCCATAACCACGATCGGCCGTGGGGATGCAAAGCTCGGCCACAACCACTGTGCCCCACACATCTGCCCGTTGCTATGGATTCCGGGCTCGCGCTGCGCGCGCCCCGGAATGACGAGCGGAGACATGGTCCGAACTCAGGAAGACAACTGTGCCCCACCCCAACGATCCCTCGCTCCGCTCCTTCATCCCGGTCGATCCGGCCTCGGACTTCCCGATCCAGAACCTGCCCTACGGCGTGTTCTCCGCCGCCGACTCGCCGAAGCCGCGCGTCGGCGTGGCGATCGGCGACGTCGTCCTCGACCTCGCGGTGCTCGAGGACGAAGGCCTGCTCGATCTGGCGCCGGCCTATGAGGTGTTCGCGCAATCCTCGCTGAATGCCTTCATGGCGCTCGGCCCCGCCGTGTGGTCGAAGACGCGGGCTGCGATCAGCGCCCTCTTGCGCCAGGACAATCCGCGGCTGCGCGACGACAAGCCGTTGCGTAGCCGGGCGCTGCTGCCGCGCTCCGACGTTACGCTGCATCTGCCGTTCCATGTCGCCGGCTACACGGATTTCTATTCGTCGAAGGAGCACGCCACCAATGTCGGCGTCATGTTCCGCGGCAAGGACAATGCGCTGCAGCCGAACTGGCTGCACATGCCGATCGGCTATAACGGCCGCGCGTCGACCGTGGTCGTGTCGGGCACCCGAGTGCGTCGGCCGCGCGGACAGCTGAAGCCGCCGGGCGCTGACGTGCCGAGCTTCGGGCCATGCAAGCGGCTCGATTTCGAGCTGGAGATGGGCGTCGTCATCGGCCAGTCCTCGCCGCTCGGCGAGATGCTGACCGAGGCGCAGGCGGAGGCGATGATCTTCGGCTTCGTGCTGCTCAACGACTGGAGCGCGCGCGACATCCAGCAATGGGAATATGTGCCCCTCGGCCCGTTCCAGGCCAAGGCGTTTGCGACGTCGATCAGCCCGTGGGTGGTGACGCGGGAGGCGCTGGAGCCGTTCCGCGTGTCGGGGCCAACGCAGGATCCGACGCCGCTGCCCTACCTGCGGCAGAAGGAGGCGCAGAACTACGATCTCTCCCTCGACGTGGCCTTGCGCGCCTCCGGCAGCAACGCCGCGCAGACCATCGCGCAGACCAATTTCAAGTACATGTACTGGTCGAGCGTGCAGCAGCTGATGCACCATGCCTCGTCCGGCTGCGCCATGAGTGTCGGCGATCTCCTGGGGAGCGGCACCATCTCCGGTCCGGAAAAGCACCAGCGCGGCAGCCTGCTGGAGATCAGTTGGAACGGCACCGAGCCGGTCGAGCTCGCGGGTGGAATCAAGCGCACATTCCTGGAGGATGGCGATTCGTTGGTGATGCGCGGCTGGTGTCAGGGCGAGGGCTATCGCGTCGGCTTCGGCGAGGTGGAAGGGACGATCGTCGTAGCCGAATAGCCGCCATACCCTCCGCAGTCATTCCGGGGCGGCCCGCAGGGCCGAGCCCGGAATCCATAATCACGATCGAGAGTGTGGATGGAGGGCATAGCCACGAATAGCTCGAGCTACACGTTCGCTTGTGAGTATGGATTCCGCGCTCGCGCTACGCGCGCCCCGGAATGACGGGGGGAAGGGCCTAGCGCTCCACCGGCGGCACGTCCTTCACGCCAGCGACGAAGGCAGTTACATCCTCGGCCGAATATTTCAGATGCACGCGCTTGTCCGACGGCACTTGTTTCACCGCGCAGACGCCCGGCCGCCATTCGTGTTCGGGGCGGATCGGCCGCGGCGCGAAGCCGCCACCGCAATTCGGGCAGACGTTGAATAGCTTCGTCTCGACGCAGTTGGCGCAGAAGGTGCATTCATAGGAGCAGATGCGCGCGTCCTGCGCCTGTGGCGGCAGGTCCTTGTCGCAGTACTCGCAGTTGGGACGAAGCTGCAGGGCCATGGTCGTCTCGCCGGGTGATTGAAACAGGTGAGTGTCGCAGAGGTGCCAGCGATGTTGAATGGCGGATTTCCCTCGATTTGCGCCAGGCCGGATCAGCTCGATGGCAGCAACGCCAGCGGCAGCCTGGTGCTCTCCTTGAGACGGTCGAGTACGATCGACGAGCGGACATGCGCCACGCTCTGGTGCGGCATCAGCACGTTGTTGACGATGTCGGACAGGCTCTTGAGATCGCGCAGCACGACCTTGAGCAAATAGTCGGAATCGCCGGTCAGCGCGTAGGCCTCCTGGATGTCGTCGACGCGGTTGACCAGCGCGCGAAACTTCTGCGCATTGTCGGGCGAATGCGTCGCCAGGGTGATCTGGATGAAGGCAATCAGCTCGAAGCCGAGCGCCTGGCTGGCGAGCTGCGCGCGATACCCCGCGATCACGCCGTCCTGCTCCAGCCGCATCCGGCGCCGCGAGCACTGCGAGGCCGACAGGCCGGCGATGTCGGCCAGCTCCTGGTTTGTGAGCCGGCCGTCGTCCTGCAGCGCGGCCAGGATACGGAGATCGAAGCTGTCGACCGAAATCATGCGCCATTTCCTCTGGTCGTGCATGGATCGTGCATATCCAGGCGAAAATGACAATGGTTTGCATGCCCTGTGCGCGGAATTCGGGAGATGATCGGCACATCAAGCTGAAGGAGCTTCCCCCGATGGGTCCATTTCCGCACGATGCGCCTCCTGCCACCATCTCCGCCGACAACCCGATGGGCACGGACGGCTTCGAGTTCGTCGAATATGCGCACCCCGAAGCAAGCGAGCTGCACGCGCTGTTCAAGCTGATGGGCTTCGCCGCGGTCGCGCGCCACAAGACCAAGGCGATCACGCTGTACCGCCAGGGTGACATCAACTACCTCGTCAACGAGGAGCCGGGCAGCCACGGCCACGACTTCGTCGCCGCGCACGGGCCGTGTGCACCGTCGATGGCGTTCCGCGTGGTCGACGCCAACAAGGCTTACGACCGCGCGATCGCGCTCGGTGCCGAGCCGGCCGACCTGCCTGCATCGCAGAAGACCTTGGACGTTCCTGTCATCAAGGGCATCGGCGGCAGCCTGCTGTATCTGGTCGATCGCTACGGCGCCAAGGGCTCGGCCTATGATCTCGAATTCGAGTGGACCGGCGCGCGCGACCCGCGCCCCGTAGGCTCCGGCCTGTACTACATCGATCACCTGACCCACAACGTGCACCGCGGCCGAATGGATGTCTGGGCCGGCTTCTACGAGAAACTGTTCAACTTCCGCCAGATCCGCTTCTTCGACATCGAGGGCCGCGCCTCCGGCCTGTTCTCGCGCGCGCTGACCAGCCCCGACGGCAAGATTCGGATTCCGATCAACGAGGATGCCGGCGATTCCGGGCAGATCGAGGAGTATCTCAAGATCTATTGCGGTGAAGGCATCCAGCACATTGCTTGCGGCGCCCGCGACATCTACGCCACCGTCGAGGGCCTGCGCGCATCAGGCCTGCCGTTCATGCCGTCGCCGCCCGACACCTATTTCGAGCGCATCGAGTCTCGCCTGCCCAAACATGGCGAGGACCTCACCCGCCTGCAGAGAAACGGCATCCTGATCGATGGCGAGGGAGTCGTCGCTGGCGGTCACACCAAGGTGTTGCTGCAGATCTTCTCGGCCAATGCGATCGGGCCGATCTTCTTCGAGTTCATCCAGCGCAAGGGCGACGACGGTTTTGGCGAAGGCAACTTCAAGGCGCTGTTCGAGTCGATCGAGGAAGACCAGATCCGCCGCGGCGTGCTGAAGGTGGAGGCGGCGGAGTAGGCGAAGGAAGCAGGCCGTCATTGCGGGAAGCGGAGCGACGAGCAATCCAGACTTCCGTCTGTCCCTGGAATGCTTGGCTTCGCTGGCAATGACGGCGTGATTGGAGGCAGTTTGCCGCCAAACTCTCAACTGTCGTCCCGGGCCAGCCCGACGGCGCGTAAGCGGCGTTGGGCACCGACTCGGGACCCATACCGCAGGGTGCGTCGATGAGGCACGGCGACAGATAATCGTCGTCTCAGGACGGCCGGTGGTTATGGGTCCCCGCGTTCGCGGGGACGACACTGAGATTGAGGCGACGGCGTAGCCAACTCGTTGACATCGGAACAGTCGAGCAGCGCTCGATCGGCGCTGCTGCAGCGATCGAGCTTTACCGCCCTGCCTGCCAAGCGCTTACCACAGCGCCGATCTCCGTCACCTTCGGCTCGCGGATATTCGACGGCGTCCGCGAGAACCTTGGCGCCGGCGCGGGCTGCGTCACGCCGTGCCGCTCGACGAACACGCCACGCGCGGCCATGTGCGCATGCTTCGGCGCCTCCGACATCGTCAGCACCGGCGCGAAGCAGATGTCGGTGCCCTCCATGATCGCGCACCATTCCTCGCGCGTCTTGCTCTTGAACACCGCGACCAGCTTCTCCTTCAGCGCCGGCCAGGCGCGCGGGTCCATCTGCGCATCGAAGGCGGGATCGGAGAGGTCGGCATGCTGCCGCAGCAGCGCGTAGAACTGCGGCTCGATCGAGCCGATGGAGATGAAGTTGCCACAGGCGCATTCGTAGACGCCGTAGAAGTGCGCGCCGCCGTCGAGGAAGTTGCGCTCGCGCCCCTCGGTCCAGCGGCCCATCGCGGTGAGGTCGAAGAACATCGCGAGCAGCGAGGCCGCGCCGTCGCACATCGCGGTATCCACCACCTGCCCCTTACCGGACTTCGAGGCTTCGAGCAGTGCGGCAAGCACGCCGACGACCAGATAGAGCGCGCCGCCGCCGAAATCCCCGACCAGGTTGAGCGGCGGCACCGGCCGCTCCCTGGGTCCGATCGCGGCCAGCGCGCCGGTGATCGAGATGTAGTTGATGTCGTGACCGGCCGCATGCGCCAGCGGTCCGTCCTGGCCCCAGCCGGTCATGCGGCCGTAGACGAGCCTCGGATTACGCGCGAGCACGACCTCGGGGCCGAGGCCCAGCCGCTCCATCACGCCGGGCCGGAAACCCTCGATCAGCGCGTCGGCACCGGCGAGCAGATCGAGCACCTGGGGGATGACCCCCTTGTCCTTGAGATCCAGCTCGATCACCTTGCGGCCGCGGCCGGCGACCGACTTCATGGTCTTGCGCGCACCGACGCGATCGAGCGTCACCACCTCCGCGCCCATGTCGGCCAGCAGCATACAGGCGAACGGACCCGGTCCAATGCCGGCGAACTCGACGATGCGGAAGCCCGCGAGCGGTCCGGTGGCGCGGATCTCGGTCTGTGGTGCGGTCTTGTCGAGCACGTTTGTCTTGTCCCTGCGGTGCTTCGGCGCGTGATGAGGTCGATCGGACAAAGATGGTCGCCGTGACCTTCACCCTCCGCCTCCAGGGGAGGGTGGGTGTGCTTGGCTGCTGTCCGCATCAATCAAACATCATCACGCGCGATGCGTTTCCTGATCCTTTGATTGTCCCGCGTGCATCAGGCCAACGCAAGCGCGCCGTATGCCGCAAAGCAAAACGGCGCGCATCGCTGCGCGCCGTGTGGAATTTGATCTGCCGTTGCGCGGAATGATCCGCGCCGCGGACTTAGCCCGCGGCTTGCACCGCGCGCTGCGCCATCACCTTCACCAGATTGGCGCGGTAATCGGCGGAGCCGTGGATGTCGCTCAAGAGGCCTGACGCCGACACCGTGACCCCGTCGATCGCCGAGGCCGACCAGTTCGACTTCAGCGCCGCCTCGATCGCCGGCACCCGCATCACGCCGCTCTGCGAAGCGCCGGTGGCCGCAACGCGGACGTCGCCGCCCTTCGTCTTTGTGACGAACACGCCAGTGAGCGCGAAACGCGACGCCGGGTGGCGCATCTTGGCGTAGCCGGCCTTTTCCGGCACCGGGAACGACACCTCGGTGATGATCTCGCCGTCCTCCAGCGCCGTCGTGAACAGGCCCTTGAAGAAATCATCCGCCGAGATCGACCGCTTGTTCGTCTTCACGGTGGCGCCGAGCGAGATCAGCGCCGCCGGGAAATCCGCCGCCGGATCGTTGTTCGCGATCGAGCCGCCAATCGTGCCGCGGGCGCGCACCGCGGGATCGCCGAGTACCGAGGTGAGATGGGCGATCGCGGGGATCGCCCTCTTCACATCGGCATTGGTCATGATGTCGTAGTAGGTCGTCGCGGCCTTGATGACGAGCGTGTCGCCCGACAACTGCACCCCGATCAGGTCCTTGATCTTGCCGATGTCGATGACATCGGACGGAGCAGCAAGGCGCTGCTTCATCACCGGGATCAAGGTGTGACCGCCGGCAAGGAACTTGGCTTCGCTGCCCTTGGCGAACAGCGCCGCCGCCTCGTCGACCGAGGAGGCACGATGATAAGTCGTCTGATACATGGTTGCTCCTCCGTTCGATCAGGCGTTGCCGTGGATCGCGTGCCAGACGCGGTCCGGCGTCGCCGGCATTTCCAGCTTGTTGTTGCCGATCGCATCCGTGATCGCGTTGATCACGGCGGCGGATGCGCCGATCGCGCCGGCCTCGCCGCAGCCCTTCACGCCGAGCGGATTACCCGGGCACAGGGTCGTGGTGTGGCTCAGCTTGAAGGACGGCACGTCGTCGGCGCGCGGCATCGCGTAGTCCATGAACGATGCCGTCACCGGCTGGCCGTTGCTGTCATAGATTGCGTGCTCGAGCAGCGCCTGGCCAATGCCCTGGACCAGACCGCCATGGACCTGGCCCTCGACGATCATCGGGTTGATCAGCCGGCCGAAATCGTCCGCCGCGACGAAGTTGACGAACGACGTCTTGCCGGTGGCCTCGTCGACCTCGAGCTCGCAGATATAGGTGCCGGCCGGGAAGGTGAAGTTGGTCGGATCGTAGAACGCAGTCTCCTTCAATCCGGGCTCCATGCCGTCCGGCAGGTTGTGCGCGGTGTAGGCAGCGAGCGCGACCATCGGCAGCGCGATCGACTTGTCGGTGCCGGTCACCTTGAACTCGCCGTTCTCGATGACGATGTCGCCTTCCGAGGCCTCCAGCGCATGCGCTGCGATCTTCTTGGCCTTGGCCTCGACCTTCTCCATCGCCTTGAGGATCGCGGTGAGGCCGACTGCGGCCGAGCGCGAGCCGTAGGTGCCCATGCCGAACTGCACCTTGTCGGTGTCGCCATGAACGATCGAGACTTGGCTGATCGGCACGCCCAGGCGCTCGGCGATCAGCTGGCAGAAGGTGGTCTCGTGGCCCTGGCCGTGGCTGTGTGATCCGGTGAGCACCTCGATGGTGCCGACCGGGTTGACGCGGATCTCGGCCGATTCCCACAGACCGACGCCGGCGCCAAGGCTGCCGACTGCCTTTGACGGCGCGATGCCGCAGGCCTCGATGTAGCAGGAGAAGCCGAGGCCGCGCAGCTTGCCCTGCGCCTTGGCGGCCGCCTTGCGCGCCGGGAAGCCGGCGTAGTCGATCGCCTTCATCGCCGCGTCGAGCGAGGCGTTGAAGTCGCCGGTGTCGTAGGCCATGATCACGGGGGTCTGGTGCGGGAACTGGGTGATGAAGTTCTTGCGCCGCAGCTCGGCCGGATCGACCTTAAGCTGACGCGCTGCGGTCTCCATCAGCCGCTCCAGCAGGTAGCTCGCCTCAGGGCGTCCGGCGCCACGATAGGCGTCGACCGGCGTGGTGTTGGTATAGACGCCCATCACCTCGGCATAGATCGCCGGGATGTTGTACTGGCCCGACAGCAGGGTCGCGTACAGATAGGTCGGCACCGAGGACGAGAACAGCGACATGTAGGCGCCGAAATTGGCGTGGGTCTTGACCCGCAGCCCCAGGATCTTGTTGTCGGCATCGAGCGCCATCTCGGCCTTGGAGATGTGGTCGCGGCCGTGCGCGTCGGTCAGGAACGCCTCGGTGCGATCGCCGGTCCACTTCACCGGACGGCCGACCTTCTTGGAGGCCCACAGCGCCACCATCTCCTCGGGATAGATGAAGATCTTGGAGCCGAAGCCGCCGCCGACGTCGGGCGCGATGACGCGCAGCTTGTGTTCTGGTGCGATGTTGTAGAACGCCGACAGCACCAGGCGAGCGACGTGCGGGTTCTGCGACGTCGTATAGAGCGTGAAATGCTCCTCGGCCGCATCGTACTCGGCGATCGCCGCGCGCGGCTCCATCGCGTTCGGCGCCAGCCGGTTGTTGGTCAATTCCAGGGTGACGACGTTGGCGGCCTTGGCGAAGGCGGCGTTGACCGCCCCCTCGTCGCCAATATGCCAGTCATAGACGACGTTGCCGGGGGCCTCCGGGTGAAGCTGCGGCGCGCCGGGCTTCAGCGCGGAGGGCATGTCGGCGACCGCCGGCAGCTCCTCATATTCGACCACGACGGCCTCGGCGGCGTCGCGGG
This sequence comes from Bradyrhizobium sp. SZCCHNR1017, assembly GCF_032381375.1. Classification (NCBI taxonomy): domain Bacteria; kingdom Pseudomonadati; phylum Pseudomonadota; class Alphaproteobacteria; order Hyphomicrobiales; family Nitrobacteraceae; genus Bradyrhizobium; species Bradyrhizobium sp. SZCCHNR1017. The sequence goes on from NZ_JAUHIR010000003.1 coordinate 542,641, forward strand.
CGAGGTTCTTGCTCTCGGCGATCACGACCGCCACGGCCTGGCCGACGAATCGCACGGTCTCCGGCGCCATCGCCGGCCATGCGCCCATCCTCATCGGCGAGCCGTCCTTCGAGGTGATGGCCCAGCCGCAGATCAGGTTGCCGACCTTGTCGTCGACGATCTGCCTGCCCGTGAGCACCGCGACCACGCCGGGCATTGCCTCGGCGGCCGAGGAGTCGATGCTCTTGACCTTGGCGTGCGCGTGCGGGCTGCGGATGAAATGGGCAAAGGTCATGCCCAACAGCTTGACGTCGTCGACGTAACGGCCCTTGCCGGTGATGAAACGCTTGTCCTCCTTGCGGACGACGCTGGCGCCAATGCCTTCCATACCCATGCGAATCTCTCCCCTACTGGAGTTCTATTGTCCCGCCGCGGCCATCGCGCGCAGCGGTCGTGGTCTCGGTATTGCGGTAAACGGCGGCTCTCGCCGGCCTCATTCGGCAGCTTGCGCGACCTTCATCCGTCCGGCAGCGTCGAGCACGGCCTTGACGATGTTGTGATAGCCGGTGCAGCGGCAGATGTTGCCTTCCAGCTCCTCGCGCACCGTGCTCTCGTCGAGCTCGCCTCCGTGGCGGTGCACAATGTCGATGGCCGACATGATCATCCCCGGCGTGCAATAACCGCATTGCAGGCCGTGATTGTCGCGGAAGGCCGCCTGCATCGGGTGCAGCTCGTCACCCTTGGCGATGCCTTCGATGGTGGTGACGTTGGCGCCCGCGGCCTGGCCGGCCAGCACGGTGCAGGATTTCACGGCACGGCCGTCGATATGGACGACGCAGGCGCCGCATTGGCTGGTGTCACAGCCGACATGGGTGCCGGTGAGGTTCAGATGATCCCGCAGGAGGTGAACGAGCAGGGTGCGATCCTCGGCCTCGACCGAGACCGCCTTGCCGTTCACCGTCAGTTTGACTGTCGACACGAGTAACCTCCCGATGAATTTTTCTTATTCTGATTAGAAACAGCGCCCTCAGGACTTTGCAACTCGAATTTTCGTCTCTGATGTCATTGCGACGTCTTGCGCGCGGCCCCGGCGATTCGGTCGCATGTGGCACGCCATGCGAGGCGGCACCGGCGCGGGTGAGCGCAGGCCGCAGGCCGATGCCGCCCATTTACCGCCCCTTAGCCATTGTGACGTAGTTTTGATCACGCTCTGGTGCGTTGCTGCCGGGCAGTTGGTTTCTGGCCAATATAAAGAATGGCGTGTCGGGGGTGGGAATGTCTGCGCAGCTTGCGCCGCAGTCGCGGCGTGCCAATTTTCTGACCCTGCGATTTCGCGGCAAGATCTTCCTGGGCTTTGCCGTGGTGCTGGCCATCTCCGCCGTCAGCATCGGCTTCTCCTATCTGGGGTTCGAGCGGGTCGCCGCAGCGGTGGCGGCCTATCGCAGCAGCGTTGCGGAAGCCGACACCACCCGCACCATCGATCGCGAGCTGGTCTCGTACCAGGCTCTCGCCCGATACTATGCCCTGACCGGCAAAGCCGACGACGAGGCGGCGGCCACCGCTGCCCAGCAGGCGCTCCAGGCCGCGATCGACAAATCGATGGCTGCGACCGGTGCCGAGCGGCGGGCCCAGGTCGGCAAGCTGCAGGCGCAGTTTCAGGCCTTCGCCAAGACATTCTCGAGCATCGTTGCCCTGACCCGCGAGAACGCGAAGCTGGCGACCGACCAGATCGGCATCATCGGCAACAAGATCCGCTTCAAGTTCGATGATCTGGCGGACACCGCCGCGCTCGCCGGCCTGCCGTCCGTGCAGACGACGGCCAAGGACCTCACCGGCCAGTACCTGACCGTGTCCGCGCTGGTCGGGACCTACATCGCCAAGCCCGATGCCAAGACGGCCGACAGCGCCATCGCGCGCACGCGCTTCCTGGAAACCTCGCTGGTGACGATCTATGCCAATGACGAGAAGATCACCCAGCGCGTCGCCGAGCTCGGCGACCTGATCAAGCAGTACCGCGCCGCCTTCATCAAGCTGTCGGAGAACATGAAAGCGCTCGGCAAGCTCGAACAGGAGATGGGCGTCGTCGGGACCGAGATCATCGCGCTGTCGAACGGGCTGAAATCCGAGGTCGCGTCCGACCAGCAGCGCATCGAGGCCGCCGCCAACACCACCATCGCGGACATCGAGCGGCTGATCGCGATGCTGGCGATCGGCGGGCTGACGCTCGGCGCCGTGCTGGCGCTGATGCTCGGCAACGGCATTTCCAGGCCGATGATCACGATGTGCAAGGCGATGCGCGAGCTCGCCTCGGGCAATTTCGACGTCCGGCTGCCCGGCCTCGGGCGCGCCGATGAGATCAGCGAGATGGCGGCCGCCGTCGAGGAGTTCAAGGTCCAGGCGGTCGCCAAGGCCGAGCGCGACGCCGCGACGCAGGACGCCCAGAACAAGGCTGCGGGCGCCGCGCGCCGGGCCGAGCTCATCCGCTTCGCCGACGAGTTCGAGACCGCCGTCGGCTCGATCGTGTCCAACGTCTCGACCTCGGCCGAGCACCTCGAGCAGGCGGCCTCGACCCTGACGCGCACCGCCGAGACCACGCAGTCGCTGGCGAGCCGCGTGAGCGGCACCTCCGACCAGGCCACCGGCCGCATCCACTCGGTCGCGAGCGCGACCGACGAGCTGTCGGCCTCGGTCGACGAGATCGGCCGCCAGGTCCGCGAGTCCAGCCGCATCGCGGAATCCGCCGTGGCCCAGGCCGAGGAGACCGACGGGCGCATCGGCAAGCTGTCGCGCGCGGCGCAGGAGATCGGCGACGTCGTCAAGCTGATCACCGCGATCGCCGAGCAGACCAACCTGCTGGCGCTGAACGCCACCATCGAGGCGGCACGCGCCGGCGATGCCGGCCGCGGCTTCGCGGTGGTGGCTTCCGAGGTCAAGTCGCTGGCGGAGCAGACCGCCAAGGCGACCGACGACATCTCCAACCACATCTCCGGCATGCAGGCAGCGACCCAGGAGTCGGTGACCGCGATCAAGCAGATCGGCGGCACGATCCGTCAGATCTCGACCATCGCCTCGTCGATCGCGACCGCGGTCGAGCAGCAGGGCGGCGCGACCCAGGAGATCGCCAGGAACGTGCAGAGCGTCGCGGCAGGCACGCAGGCCGCCGCCGCCGATATCACCCAGGTCAATCGCGGCGCGACCCAGACCGGCGAGGCCTCGGAGGAGGTGCTGCGCTCGGCCCAGTCGCTGTCCTCGGAAAGCGCCCGCCTGCGCGCGGAGCTCAACCGCTTCATGGCGAACATCCGCGCGGCGTGAGTCTTGCGGCGACCGGCTGGTCTTCACGCCGCTCGCAAATGCGCTGGCGAGCCCGCGGCCAAACCCTCCGCTGTCATCCCGGCGAACGCCGGGATCCATACGCCGCGGCCGATATGTGGCGGGCGATATCGATCGCGTGCCCCAATCTTGCATCACGCGGTATGCCAGGTCGCGCTCGCTCCGCCCGCTTGCTCGGGACGACACCTGAAATGAGGCGCGCCTGGGCCTCACCCAGGAGACGCTGCGCCCCCGGACGGGTCGAGCGCCGAACCCCGCCCCACTTCCGGGAACCCGGCGCGCGGCGAGACGTTGGGTCGCAGCGGCAGGGTTTCATTGCCGCATTTGCTTCATCCTCTCGGTCGAGCATGCGGTGCGACCCGCGCCGTCGCATTGGGATTCCATGGCACCCCGACAGGCATCCTTTCCGCACCTCCGCGTCATCACGTCAGCGCCGCAATCCAGCGCGCCGCCGAGCGACACGGCTGGCCAGGATCGTATCATCGAAACCAACATCCCCGCCCGGCTCGACGACCTCCGCTGGAGCGCCTTTCACACCCGCGTCGTGCTGGCGCTCGGCATCACCTGGGTGCTCGACGGGCTCGAAGTGACGCTTGCCGGCGCCTTGTCGGGCGCGCTGAAGCAGAGCCCGGCGCTGCACTTCTCCAATCTCGACATCGGGCTTGCCAACAGCGCCTATCTCGCCGGCGCCGTGCTCGGCGCGCTCGGCTTCGGCTGGCTGACCGACCGCATCGGCCGCCGGAAGCTGTTCTTCATCACGCTCGCGCTCTATCTGTCCGCGACGGCCGCCACCGCCCTGTCGTGGAATGTCGCGACCTACGCGCTGTTCCGCTTCCTGACCGGCGCCGGCATCGGCGGCGAGTATACCGCGATCAACTCGACGATCCAGGAGCTGGTGCCGGCGCGCTATCGCGGCTGGACCGATCTCATGATCAACGGCAGCTTCTGGCTGGGTGCCGCGCTCGGCGCCGTCGGCGCCATCGTGCTGCTCGATCCTGACGTCGCCGGCCCGGATGTCGGCTGGCGGCTGGCCTACGGCATCGGCGCCTGTCTCGGCCTGGTCGTGCTGGTCATGCGGATGTGGATTCCGGAAAGTCCGCGCTGGCTGATGATTCACGGCCATCCCGAAGAGGCGCATCGGATCGTGGCGGAGATCGAACGCGACGTCACCGGCCACGACCGGGAGGCGCGCGCAAAGGAATTGCCGAGGATGCGGCTGCGGATGCGTAGCCACACGCCGTTACGAGAGGTCGCGCATACGCTGTTCTCGGTCTATCGTCAGCGCTCGCTGGTCGGGCTGACGCTGATGATCGCCCAGGCGTTCTTCTACAACGCGATCTTCTTCACCTTCGCGCTGGTGCTGACCGACTTCTACGGCATCAAGTCCGATCATGTCGGCTGGTACATCCTGCCCTTCGCGGCCGGCAACGTGCTCGGGCCGCTGCTGCTCGGCCGTCTGTTCGACACGCTCGGCCGCCGCGCCATGATCACCTTCACCTATGGCGTCTCCGGCGTGCTGCTCGCGCTCACCGGCTATCTGTTCTCGATCGGAGTGCTGAGCGCCGCGACGCAGACCGCGGCCTGGATGGTGATCTTCTTCTTCGCGTCACCGGCGGCGAGCGCCGCCTATCTCACCGTGTCGGAGAATTTTCCGCTGGAAGTGCGCGCGCTCGCGATCGCGCTGTTCTACGCCATCGGCACCGGGATCGGCGGCGTGGCGGGACCCGCGCTGTTCGGCGCGCTGCTCGACAGCGGGGCGCGCGGCGCGGTGTTCGGCGGCTATCTGTTCGGTGCCGCGCTGATGCTGGTGGCGGCGCTCGTCGCTTGGCGCTATGCCATCGCGGCCGAGCGCAAATCGCTCGAGCAGGTGGCGCGCCCGCTCGCTGTCATGGAGTAGATGATGATGTCCGACAACTCCGATCTGATCGGTTCTCCTGCGGCGGAGCCCGCCGAGATCGTTCCGACGCCGGTGAGTCTCGTGCCGCATCTTCGCGAGGTGGCGATCCTGCTCGATATCGACGGCACCCTGCTCGATCTTGCGCCGACGCCGCGCGAGGTGTGGGTCCCGCCGGGCCTTGCCGAGGCACTGAACGCGTTGCTGCAACGAACCTCCGGGGCGCTGGCGCTGGTCTCGGGCCGCTCGCTCAACGACATCGATCTCATCTTCGCGCCGGAGGTCTACCCCGCCGTCGGCGGTCATGGCGCGGAGATGCGGCTCGGCGGTGGCAGTGAGGCAGATGCGATCAAGGCGCCGCCGCTGGACAAGGAGCTGAAGCGCAGGCTCGCTGCGATCGCCAAGCTCAGCCCCGGCATTCTGCTCGAGGACAAGGGGTACTCGCTGGCGCTGCATTATCGCCTCGCGCCGCAGGCGGAGAAGGCGATCTACGAGGAGGTGTCGCGCATCCGCGCCGAGTTGCCGGAGGCGCCGATCGAGGTGCTGCCCGGAAAATGTGTGTGCGAGATCAAGCATGCCGGCTTCACCAAGGCGAGCGGCGTGCGCGAGCTGATGCGGCACGCGCCCTTCAAGGGACGCAAGCCGTTCTTCATCGGCGACGACGTCACCGACGAGACGGTGTTCGCGATCATGCCGGATTTCGCCGGCCTGTCGTTCTCGGTCGGCCGTCGGGCACTCGGTGTCGACGGACATTTCGACGCTCCGGACGACGTGCGCGCGTTCCTGGCGCGCCTCGCCGACGACGGAACTAATTCATCGACCTAGCGGTCTGCGCAGTGGGTCGGTATCGCCGCGTTATTAGTTCCATCCGCCATGCATTCGCATGTTGCATGCGTCGCTCTTGATTAGAAACGTTCTGACTTGATTGACGCTGTGATTACACCGCGCGAATGCCCGAATTTGGTTTCATTTGGTTGAAAGGGTGGCCTGGAACCATATTGATGAACAGCTGTTAACCGACATGACCAACAGGAGGGAGCTGTGAACCTCGTCGTGGTTTCGAATCGGGTGGCACGTGGCAAAGCCAACGAGCCAATGACCGGCGGACTTGCGGCAGCATTGCTGCCCGTTGTGGAGAAATCGGGGGCAGTATGGGTGGGATCGTCGGGACGTGTGCGCGACGGCGCGCAGACGGAGCCGATCGCGGAGATCGAGCAGATCGGTGAAGGTGCGCTCGCGCTGCTGGATCTGCCGGCTGCGCACTATGCCGGCTACTACGAAGGCTTCGCCAATTCGGCGCTGTGGCCGGCGCTGCATTCACGCAGCGATCTGATCAGCGTCTCGCATGATGATTATCGTTCCTATCGCGAGGTCAACGCCTTCGTGGCGCGCGCGCTGCTCCGGTTCCAGAAGCCGGACACCTTGTTCTGGATCCAGGACTATCACTTCCTGTCGCTCGGCGCGGAGTTGCGCTCGCTCGGTGTCAAGAGCCCGATCGGTTTCTTCCTGCACACGCCGTGGCCCGCGCGCAGCGTCATCGACAGCGTGCCGAATCACCGCGATCTCGTCACCGCGATGCTCGCCTATGATCTGATCGGCTTCCAGACCGAGGACGATCGTGAGAACTTCACCGCCTGCATCCGCGCCGATCTCGGCTTGCAGGTGCGTGACGGCGTGGTCAGGTCGCTGCACGGCCGCACCCGTCTGGCGGTGTTCCCGATCGGCATCGATGCCGACAAGTTTGCGCAGCAGGCGGCCAAGGCGGTGGCGCATCCGGACGTGTCGCGGCTGCGCCGCAGCCTGAATGGCGAGAAGCTCGCCATCGGCGTCGACCGGCTCGACTACTCCAAGGGCCTCGTCAACCGCATCAGTGCGTTCGACCGGATGTGGACGATGCACCCGAGCCTGCTGCGCGCCGCGTCACTGCTGCAGATCGCAACGCCGTCGCGCGAATCGATCGAGGCCTATGGCAATCTGCAGAGCGAGGTCGCGCGCCTCGTCAGCGAGGTCAATGGCCGCCATGGCGAGGTCGACTGGACGCCGATCCGCTACCTCAACAAGGGCTATGGTCAGGGCGTGCTGGCCGGCCTCTATCGCAGCGCCCAGGTCGGCGTCGTCACGCCGCTGCACGACGGCATGAACCTGGTGGCGAAGGAGTATGTCGCCGCGCAGAGCCCAGTCGATCCCGGCGTGCTGGTGCTGTCGAAATTCGCCGGCGCCGCCAACGAGCTCGACGCGGCGCTGATCGTCAATCCGCATGACATCGACGGCATGGCGCGGACCATCGCGATGGCGCTGTCGATGCCGCTCAACGAGCGCCGCATGCGCTATGAGATCATGATGACGAAGCTGCGCCGCCATTCGATCCAGCAATGGTTTGCCGACTTCGTCGAGACCCTGCAGGACGGTGACTCGGCCGAGGTCGAGATCGAGCCTCTGCCTGCAGCGCCGGCGGGTTTTCTGGCCGGCCGGATGCTGTCGCCCGGCGCGCGCTATCACTGAACCGGGCGTTACACCTCGCCGCCGCACGGCGGCGAGGCTCAATGGCAGTAGGAGACGCCGTCGAGCACGGCGCAGCGCAGCTTGTTTGGCGAACTCGGATTGTCCATCGGCACCATCCCGTTGCCCTGTCCGACGAACACGCCGGGTCCCACCACCACCGATGCCTTGTTGCCGACGATGACGGACGGGTGCGGCTTCAGGCTGGACTTGGTCCCGTCCGGCCACAGGATCGCATCGCCCTGCCAGATCCCCTTGCGGCCGTCGTCGCAGGTCACGTCGACGCCCTGCTTGGTGCATTGATCGGCGCGCGCCGGGCCGGCGGCAGTCAGGCTGAATGCTGCCGCCAGCAGCACGGCGAGACGGGCAGGGGTGGATGACGGCATCGCGAGGTCCCTCGTGTGCAGCCGGACCGACGGGCTGCAAATCAGTGGTCGTGCCGGCCGGCCGGCCGGTTCATCGATCGGCCGGCGAGCGGCGGCGGCCCCCGGCCGAGCCCGCAACCAGGGCGGATTGATGATTTTTATCAGCGATTTGGGGGAAATTTGCCGCCGAGGCCCCCGCCCGGCTTGCAAAACGCCGCCGACCCCGCCAAGAGAGGGCCGCCGGAGAGATGGCCGAGTGGCTTAAGGCGCACGCTTGGAAAGCGTGTGTGCGGGAAACCGTACCGTGGGTTCGAATCCCACTCTCTCCGCCAGTCGTCCATCCCAGCCATTCCGTTCATTTGCGAGAAGATGAAATCGCTGCGGGCCGTCAGCCCTCCGGCCTCTTCCGCACGAGCGTGCGCGGGGGCACGCCATATCGACGGCGGAAGAGGCGGCTAAAATGCGAGGGGTCGTTGAAGCCCCAGCGCAGGGCGATGTCGGTGATGCTCTCGGTTCGGCGCGCGGCTTGGAGGTCGCGGCGGCAGCGGTTGAGGCGGCGCTGGCGGATGCATTCTGAGGGCGTGGTGCCGTGCTCGGCGAACAACAATTGTAAGGAGCGGACGGATAGTCCGAAGTGGGCGGCGATCTCGGCGCTGTCGAGATCGGGGTCGTGCAGCTGTGCGTCGATGTAGCTCATGATGCGCGCGAGCCGCGCGGATGAGCGGCGCGGTGCAGCGTCGCGGCGCACGAGGCGCGCAGCCCTGGCGACGATCTCGAGCCCGGTATCGACGGCGGCATGGGCCTCGCGGTCGTCCATCTCGGCCAGCGTGCCGGCGAAGCCCTCGAAGTAACCGGACACGGCGGCGCCGAAGCCGTGCCGGCCGGGCAGATGCAGGGGGCCGCGTCCGATCAGGTCGGGGTGAAAATTCCGGATCACGGCTTCAGGGCAGGCGATCATCATCTTGCGCAGCGGACTGAGCGTGGCGAAGGCGAGCGTCTCGCGCGTGTTCCAGACGATCACGTCGCCCGCTTCGAACAGCACCGTGCCCGTTGAGTCCTCGCCGCGCTCCCGGCCTTCGATCACGGTCATCACGACCACCAGACCGGCATCGGAAGCGCGGCGCATCCCGGCGCAGCCCTGTGCGACCTGCGCTTCGATCACGAGAGCATCGCCTAGCTGCCTCAACTGCTGACGGAGCGAGATGGCCTCGTGAATGGTCCAGCCGAGCATTGGGTCGAGGGACGTCGTGGGCGCGGTCAGCGAGGCAAACCCTTGCACGTTCGGCATCTGCAACGCTTTCCCTCGGCCGCCCGGAGGCCCTCGCTTGCGGCGGCTGCGTCCGCCCGCGTTTCGCCGTCGTCCGGGTTCGCTTTCGCTGCCGTCCGGGACGTCGGTGCCGCGCTTGGACTAGAGCCTAGGCTGTGACCGCCGTGCAGACAAGGCGGAGAGACGAGAGCAAAGGGAGGTTGCAATGGTCGGTTCGGAGCTGCGGGCTGGGTTCCAGAAGGTGGCCTTCAAGGCCGACGATGGTACGGTGCTGCGCGGCTGGCACGTGCCGCCGCAGGGGGACGCGCCGACAGCGCCCATCGTCGTGCTTCATCACGGCTTCAGCGGGCTCAAGGAAAGCTATCTCGACAAATATGCCGCCGCGTTCAGCGCAGCCGGTCTCGGCGCGCTGGTCTATGATCCCGCAATTTTGGCGAGAGCGAAGGGCGCGTCCGGCAGGAGATCGACCCGATGCAGCAACTGGCCGACTACCGCGATGCCATCACCTTCGCAATGACCCTGCCGCGCGTCGATCCCAGAAGGATCGGCGCTTGGGGCTCCAGCTATGGCGGCGGTGTCGCCATCCAGGCGGCGGCGATCGATCAGCGCATCCGCTGCGTGGCAGTGCAGGTCTCGTTCCTCAGCGGCGGCGCGATCTGGAGCCACATTCCGGCGGAGACGAAGGCGCAGCTGTCGCAGCTGTTCGTCGGCGAGCGATTGGCCCGTGCCGCGGGCGAGCCGCCGATGACCATGCAGGTTGTGGCGCAGGATCCGGCGACGACGCCGTGCATCCTGGGGACATCGGACGCCTACGACTGGTGCATGGAGGCGGCGAAGATCTCGCCGCTGTGGCGCAACGAGGTTACCGTGCGCAGCCTGGAGCTCACCTTCAGCTTCGAGCCGGTCGCCTTCTTACATCGCATCGCGCCGCGGCCCCTGATGTTGATCGCGGCCGAGGGCGACATGCTGATGCCGATCGAGGCGTCCCGGGAGGCGTTCGCGCGCGCCGGCGAGCCAAAACAGTTTGTTAGTTTGCCTTGCGGGCATTTCGCGCCCTATGTCGAGCACTTCGAACGATCATCCTCGGCTGCGCGTGACTGGTTCCGATCACACCTCCTTCAGACGCGCGAAGCTTGAGCTCCGCCGATAGGGTGGGGCGATCGCATATGAGGCGACAAGCTGTGGCGAGCGCTCGTTTCGCGGCCATCCTTCGCGATGGCCGCCTAAGGCGGCCTCTCGGGATGAGGGTCTTTTTCGCGGCCCTCATGGTGAGGAGCGCCGCTCTGCGGCGCGTTAGGCGATGCTCTTGCTTCGCCTTGAGACCCATGGGGGCTGACGATCGGCTGCTCCCGTGCGGCGCTGCTCATGCTGTTCCTGCTCGGGCCGGCGGCCGTGCGTGCAGTTGCCGGCACCTGGCACGAGCACCCCGCCGGTGGCGGGGCCGCAATTCCGAAACAGCGGGGCTGATTCGGCGCGAATGCTCTAGGATTAGGATTGCAACGCGCGCCGCGCGTCACCTCCGTGCAGTGCCCCCGTCCGAAATGCCCTCCGTCATCGCCGACCCATCCCTCCTGCGCGTCCTGATCGTGCTCGCCATCACCCAGCTGATCGCCTGGGGCACGCTCAGCCTGCCGGCGGTGATCGGCCGGGCGATGGCGGCGGATCTGGAGATGGAGCTGACGGCGATCTTCGCCAGCACGACGGTGCTGTACATGTCGATGGGGCTGTGCTCGCCGCTGCTGGCGCGACCGTTCGTCAAGCATGGCGGGCGGCGGGTGATGATCGCGGGCACTCTGCTGGCGGCGCCGGGCTACGCGCTGCTGTCTGCGGCGCAGGGGCCGCTCTCTTATTATGCCGCCTGGCTGCTGCTCGGCGTGGCCGGCAGCGCCACCCTCTCGACCGCCTCCTACATCGTGCTCAACGAGATCGCGGGCCTGCGCGCGCGCAGCGCCATCGGCGCGCTGATGCTGGTCACGGGCCTGTCGAGCAGCATCTTCTGGCCGGTCACCTCGGCCCTCTCCGCGCATATCGGCTGGCGCAGCACCTGTCTCGTCTATGCCGGCCTGCTGCTGCTGGTCTCGCTGCCGCTGTTCGTGTTCCTGCTGCCGCGGCGCGTCCATGATCATCTGCCGCCGTCATCGGATGCGCCGGCGTCGGCTCCCGCATCGACGCCGTCGCGCGGCACGTTCTATCTGCTGGTCGGCGCCTCCGGCCTCAACGCCTTCGTCGCGTTCGGGATGGGGGCCGTGCTGATCGAGCTCCTGAAGGCCAAGGGCCTGTCGGCGGCCGAGGCGGTCGGTTTCGGCTCGATGCTGGGGGTGATCCAGATCAGCGCCCGCGCCATCGATTTTCTCGGCGGCGGCCGCTGGGACGGCATCACCACCGCGATCGTCGCCGGCCTGGCGCTGCCGGTGGCGATGCTGCTGCTGATGCTGAGCGACGGCTCGCACGCCGCGATCGGCGGCTTCATCCTGATCTACGGCCTTGGCAGCGGCGCGCTCGCCGTGGCGCGAGCCACGATGCCGCTGGTGTTCTACGACAAGGCGGCGTTCGCCAAGGCGTCCGCCCAGATCGGACTGCCGCTCAACCTGCTGTCGGCGGTGTCGGCGCCCATCCTCGTCGAGCTCTTGACCCGCTACGGCAGCAAAGCGCCGCTGGCGCTGAGCCTGGCCTGCTCGTGCGCGGCGGTGGTCATCCTGTTGCTGCTGCGGCAGCGCCGGCCGGCGCGCGCGGCGGTCTCTCCCTGAGGCGTTCGACCGAGTCGCCCGTCGGGCCGGACATGGGCTCGCCGGGAGCGCCGCGACATGCCCCATTCCCCCTGCGCCGAAACACGAAGTTCATTCGCCGTCTCAACGACATCGGCGCAATCGCGCTCGCTTGCGCAAATTTTGTTCTTTCGTTTTATCGGAATTTGTGCTTCTCTCTGATTGTCCCGCCTCATCGACGAGGGGCGCTGCGCATCGTCAGGAGCGTTGAGGTGGGATGTGATGGACGGGCAGGCGCCGACTGACGAGCGGCGCCGGCACGGACGGTCAAGTCGCATGGTCCTGGCATCCCGACGCTGATGCCTGCGCGGCGTGCCATTGGCGCGTTGTCGCAAACGGGGGCAAGAACGCCGGTCCCCGAGGAGAGTGCGAAGCAGCCGTAACACCATTGCGCAGGGAAGGCCGGGCAAACCCGGCTGAACCTGTGGTTCCTGCCCCGTGCATTCCTTTCCGCACGGGGGCCGCAGGAATCAGCCGATGCCTGGTCTTCCCTGCGCCCTCGATGACGTGAGGGCTTCGCTGCACAAAGTTCGGGCGCCTGACGCGTCGCGACGACGAAACTTCGTGGGAACTCAACACCTGACCCACTGGAACTGGCAGGGAACCGGCCGTCCCGTTGGACGATACTTCTCTGATTATCGCATGTTATTCGAACGATCGCCAACCCAGCTCGGGTTGGTTGTTCTCAGGCTTGAGTTCGCGTGAGTGGACATGATCTGTCCAAAAACTAATTAGTTCGCCAGGGTTCGGACGGCACGGATAGCAAACCATTAATGTACGGTTGGTATCGTGCATACAGTCCACGCAACGAGAACCAGAAAATGCGACACCTGACTGTCTATCAGCGTCTCGCGGCGATCATCGCCGTGATGTCGATCGCACTGTTCGCCGTCTCCGCCATGCAGATCCTGATGCTGCGCGGAACCGTTCTCGAGGAGCGGCAGACCATGGTCCGCAACCTCGTCGAGTCCGCCGTCAAGGTGCTGAGCTATTATGACGCCGCGGCGACCGCCGGCAAGATGGCGCCGGAGCAGGCGCGGCAGCAGGCCTACGCCGCGATCGGCGCAATGCGCTGGGGCCAGTACAACGACTATCTCGGCGTCTACGGAACCGGATCGTCGGACGCGGGCGTGACCTATGTCCACGCCAACCCGAAATACATCAACGTCAACCGCTGGGACTTCAAGGATTCCACCGGCAAGCTCCTGATCCAGGACATCGTGCGCATGGCGCGCGCCGGCGGCGGCTTCGTCGAGTACAAGGTGCCGCGCGCGGGGGGGACGACCGAGCTGCCGAAGATGTCCTATGTCGGCGCCTATGGCAGCGGCGACAAGATGCTGGCGATCCAGGCCGGCGTGTATGTCGACGACGTCGATGCGGTCGTCTATCAGCGCGCGCTGTGGGCCGGCTTCGGCGCGCTCGCAGGTCTGCTGGTGGCCGCGGTCGTCGCCTTCTGGCTCGGACGCAGCGTCGTCGTTCCGCTCGACCGTACCTGCGCCGTGATGGACGAGCTGACCAAGGGCAATCTGGGCCTCGAGGTGCCGTTCACGGATCGCAGGAACGAGATCGGCCGCATGGCGCGCAGCCTGCAGGTCTTCAAGGACCATCTCGCCGAGAGCGAGCGTCTCCGGGCCGAGCAGGAGCAGTCCAAGCAGCAGGCCGCCGAGGAGCGCCGCACGGTGCTGGTGCGGATCGCCGACGAGTTCGAGCGCTCGATCGGCGGCGTGATCCAGACCACCGCGACCGCCGCCGGCGAGCTGCAGACCTCGGCGCAATCGATGTCGAGCATCGTCGCCGGCACGACCGACCAGAGCGCGAAGGTGGCCGCGGCCGCCGAGCAGACCGCCAAGAACGTGCAGACGGTGTCGGCCTCCGCCGAGCAGCTGTCGTCATCGATCCAGGAGATCGCCAAGCAGGTCACGCAGTCGTCCTCGATCGCTCAGAACGCGGTCGGGCAGGCGACGCGGACGGAGGCGATGGTCGACCGGCTGGTCCACGCGTCGCAGAAGATCGGCGAGGTCATGGCGCTGATCCAGACCATCGCCGGCCAGACCAACCTGCTGGCGCTGAACGCCACCATCGAATCGGCGCGTGCCGGCGAGGCCGGCAAGGGCTTCGCGGTGGTCGCCAACGAGGTCAAGGCGCTGTCGGCGCAGACCGCCAAGGCGACCGAGGAGATCACCAGCCAGATCGAAGCCATCCGCGACGCCACCGGCTCGACGGTCAACGCCATCCGCGAGATCGGCGCGACCATCGGCCAGATGAACGAGATCACGGACGCGATCGCAGCCGCTGTCGAGGAGCAGGGTGCCGCGACCAAGGAAATTGCCCGCAGCGTCCAGCAGGCGGCGCAGGGCACCCAGGGGGTCATGCAGCACATCGTCGGCGTGCGCGAGGCGTCCGGCCAGGTCGGCGCCGCGGCGGCGCAGGTGCTGAGCGCGGCCTCCCAGCTCGGCAGCCAGTCGGATCAGCTCAAGACCCAGACCGGGCGATTCCTCGGCAACGTCCGAGCGGCGTGACGTCGGCGGCGGATGGTGACAGCTCACCCTCCGCCGATCGCCACGAGACGGTCGAGCAGTGCGGCCTGGGCTGGATTGATCCGGACCCTCGCCTCGGCGAGGTCGAACCAGGCGGCGCGGTCCACCTCGGGAAAACGCCTGACGTGGCCGCTACGCGGCGGCCATTCGAGCTCGAACGCGTTGCTGGTGATGCTGTCGGCATCGAGATCGATTTCGGCGGCGAATGCCTCGACCACCTTGCCGCCGCGCTGTTTGATCTCGCCGAGCGGAACGAGCGGCGCCGTCAGGGTCGTGCCGAGCTCTTCGGCGAATTCGCGCCGCGCCACCGCCTCGGCCGCCTCGCCGGCGCCGAACTCGCCCTTCGGGATCGACCAGGCGCCGAGATCCTTGTTGCGCCAGAACGGGCCGCCGGGATGCACCAGCAGCACCTCGAGTCCATCGGCGGTGCGGCGAAAGGCGAGCACGCCCGCGCTGCGCGCCGGCATGCCGCTACGCCTCGCCGGTGCGCTGGATGAGATCGCGCTCCCAGCCGAACACCGAACGGCCGTCGAGCTCTGGCGAGGCGGCGCGCTCTGTCGCGATGTAGGCATCGAGCGAGGGGCCGGTCGCGCTGCGCTCCAGCCGGCGGGCCTGGTCGTCGAGCCGCTTCAGCGCCGACAGCGCCTCGTCGCGGCCGAGCTTGGCGTTGCCGACGGCCGATTTGAGCACGCGGATGGTCTCGTCATAGACCTTGATCGGCACCGGATAGGGATGCCGGTCCTTGCCGCCATGCGCCAGCGAGAACCGCGCCGGGTCGCCGAATCGATACGGCGCGCCATGCACGACTTCGGCGACCATGGCGAGCGAGCGCACGGTGCGGGCGCCGACGCCCGGCGTCAGCAGCAGGTCGGGGAAGTCGACCGGGCCGCGCTCGGCCGCGGCCGCCAGCGTGCCGTGCAGGCGGCGGGCGAATACGTCCTTCGGCCTGACGTCGTGATGCGCCGGCATGACGAGATGCGGCAGCAGGCCCTGCGCCGGCTCCGGCGTGCTCAGCCGCGCGAACTCGGCGACGACGCGGTCGGGGCCGAGCTCGGTGAGCAGCTCGAGCTGGGCGTCGCGCGACGGCGCGGCGCGCTTGTCGGTGAGGTTGACGATCTCGCCCTGGACGGGACCGTCGATGGCGCTGTGCGGCGCGTCGACGAAGCTCGCGAGCTGTTGCGAATGCCAATGGTAGCGCCGGGCCTGGCGGGCGTCGCCATTCATGCCCTGCTGCACCACGGTCCATTTGCCGTCGGCGGTGACGAAGAAGCCGTGCAGATAGAGGTCGAAGCCGTCCTGCACCGCGGCGCTGTCGACCTTGGCGACGAGCTTGCTGGTCCGCACCAGCTCCTCGCCGTCGAGGCCGAGCCGGTCGCCGAGCAGGCGCAGCTCGTCGGGCGTCTTGCGCGAATGCTCGCCGCGGCCGCCGCAGACGTAGATGCCGAGCTCGCCGGACAGCGGCTTCAGCCCGCGCTTCAGCGCGCCGATCACGCTCGTGGTGATCCCGGAGGAATGCCAGTCCATGCCCATGACGGCGCCGAACGACTGGAACCAGAACGGATGCGACATCCGCGCCAGGAATTCGTCGCGGCCGTAATGATGCACGATCGCCTGGGTGATGATGGCGCCGAGCGAGGCCATGCGCGTGCCGAGCCAGGCCGGGACGCGTCCGGAATGGAGCGGAAGATCGGCGCTGCCGGTGCGTCGGGCCATCGGAACCTTGCAAGCGAAGTGTGCCGTGCCAATCTAACAGATAGCGCGCCATTGCGCGATCGCCCCGATGAAAGGCGGGCCTTGGCGCTATCCGGTTTGCCCGAGATGACCGATCCAGTTGCTGAACAGCGTCTGGGCGGCGCTTTCTGCGGCGAGATCGGGCCGCAGCGTCAATCCCGGGAGCTCGGCCGCCAGCGTCGGGTCGCGCCTTTCCTTGGCCCGCCACTCGAACGCGTTGAGCACCGCCTCGCTCTCGGCGCTGAAATAGGATTTCGGCAGCCGTGGGTAGTCGTCGCGCTGCCCGGCGAGAAAGCGCGCGATGTCGCGCATGTATTCGCGCTGCAGGGAGAGCGCGTCATACTCGGGATGGCCTTGAAAGAACACGAACCGGCTCGGCGTCGAGCGCGCGAAAATGTCGACGCCGACTTCGTCCGAGCGGGTCAGGATGTCGTAGCCGCGCTCCGCCAGCAGCGGCTCGTTGACGGCGTTGAGGCGCGAGTGCGGCACCTGAAGCGGCAAATGGATGCCGTGCGTGAGCCAGTCGTCCTGGACCTTCACGCAGTCGAAGATGCCGGAGCATTTGCTCGCCAGCCGCTGCCGCTCGATGTCGTCGAGATGCAGCACGGCCGCGTGGGCCGCGAGACACGACCAGATGGTCGAGCGCGTGTTGGTTCTGGCCCAGTCGATCACGGAGGTGAGGTCCGACCAATAGGGCTCGTCGCGCAAGGCCGCGGCGACAGGCTCGGCGCCGGTCACGATCAGGCCGTCGATGCCGAGCCGATCGAGCGACCCGATGTCGGCGTAGGACTGGGCGACGTGGCTCCTGGCCGCCTGCGAGCGAGAGATGGAGGGCAGCGAGAAGCAGTGCAGGCGGATGCGGACGTGCCGCGGCGCGCACTGCCGCAGCAGGCGGCCGATCTGGAGATCAGTCGCCTTCAGGGCGCTGTCCGGCATGTTGTTGACGAGGCCGATCGAAAGCTCGATCGGGCGTCGGCCGCGGTCGTCGAATTCAGCGGGCGCGAGGGCAGGGCTCGCGATCCTGCGATGTCGGTCGAACAGCAGGGTCATCGGCTGATCGCTCTACTCCGCCGCATCCAGCTGACGCGTGCGAGGGCAGGCCTGGGCGAGCGCCTGGTCGAGATCCTCGATGATGTCGCTGACATGCTCGATGCCGATCGACAGCCGGATCGTCTCCGGGAGGACGCCCGCCTTGCGCTGGTCGTCCGGCGGCATCTGCCGATGCGTGGTCGATGCGGGATGGCAGGCCAGCGACTTCGCATCGCCGATATTGACCAGCCGTGTGACCAGCTTCAGGGCGTCATAGAACGCCTTGCCCGCCTCCATGCCGCCCTTGATCCCGAATGTGAACAGCGACGACGCCCGGCCGTCGAGATATTTCTGGACCAGGGGATAATAGCGGCTGTCGGCGAAACCGGCGTAGTTGACCCACGCGACGCGCGGATCGTTGCGCAGGAATTCGGCGACCTTGCGCGCATTCTCGACGTGGCGCTCCATGCGCAGGGCGACCGTTTCGATGCCCTGCAGCAGCAGGAAGGCATTGAACGGCGACAGCACCGCGCCCATGGTCCGCTGATAGACGCTGCGCGCGCGCTGGATATAGGCGCTGCGGCCGAAATGATCGGTGTAGACCATCCCGTGATAGGACGCGTCGGGCTGGGTGAAGGCGGGAAAGCGGTCGGCGTGATCCTTCCAGGGGAAGTTGCCGCTGTCGACCAGCATGCCGCCCAGCGTCGTGCCGTGACCGCCGAGAAACTTGGTCAGCGAATGCACCGCGATGTCGGCGCCGTAATCGAACGGCCGCAGCAGGATCGGTGTTGCGACGGTGTTGTCGACGATCAGCGGGACGCCGTTGCGATGCGCGACCTTCGCCAGCGCCTCGATGTCGCAGACATTGCCGGCGGGATTGCCGATCGTCTCGGCGAAGACGGCCTTGGTGTTTTCGTCGATGAGACGCTCGATGGCGTCGGACGCATCGCTTTCGGCAAAGCGTCCGGTGATGCCCTGGCGCGGCAGGATGTGACCGAGCAGCGTGTGCGTGGTGCCGTAGAGCTGCGGCACCGAGACGATATTGCCGCCGCCATCGGCAAGATTGACGAATGCGAAGTGAAGCGCCGCCTGCCCGGTGCCGACGGCGAGCGCGCCAACGCCGCCCTCGAGCTCGGTGACGCGCTTCTCGAGCACCGCCGTGGTCGGGTTCGAGATCCGGCTGTAGCGATAGCCCTCGGCTTCGAGATTGAACAGCGCGGCGCCGTGATCGGCGCTGTCGAAGGCGTAGGCGGCGGTCTGATAGATCGGAACCGCGACGGCCTTGGTGGTCGCCTCCGGCTCATAGCCGGCGTGGATTGCAATCGTCTCGTTGCGCATCGGCGATCTCCCCGCTCGCTTCGATCAATGCGGCGAGCTGCTCGTATTCCGCGAGTGGTGTCGTTGTAGGAGCGCAGGCGTAAAGCGGGCAATAATTCGCGACAAGAACGACGAAATAACCCTAACGATATGTGGCCGAAGAGCTTCGAATTAGCGCGCAACAGGGACACGCAGGAGCGACCGGATCTGCTGCCCGACCAGATCCAGTGCGACCTTCGCCTGCGGCAGGATCGCACCGAGGGCGTGGAAATTGTGAACCATGCCGTCGTGACAGACATGCGCGACCGTGACGCCGGCCTCCGCGAGTCGTGCGGCATAGGCATTGCCCTCGTCGCGCATCGGATCGAACTCCGCGGTGTGGATCACGGCGGGGGGAAGCCCAGCCAGCGTCTCGCGGCACAAGGGCGATATCAGTGGATTGGCGACATCGACCTCGCCGGCCAGATAGTCGGCGAGGTCGGCCTGCCAGGTCGCCCTGTCGATCAGATAGCCGGTCCCGAACAACTCGCGCGACGGCCAGGGGTTGGAAAAATCAAGCACCGGGCAGATCAGGCATTGCAGCGCGATCCTGAGACCGGTGCTGCCGGCAGCCTGCTGACAAACCGCGGCGGCGAGCGTGGCGCCCGCGGAATCGCCGCCGATCACAATGCGATTGCCGTCGATGCCGAGCGCGGCCGCGTGATCGATGGCGAAGTGAACCGCAGCGATCGCATCCTCGATTGCTGCGGGGAACGTGTGCTCGGGAGCGAGACGGTAGTCGATCGAGAGCAGCCGGCAGCCGGCGGCGGCGGCAAGCGCGGCGGCGACCTTGTCGTGCGTGTCGATGCTGCCTGCCACGAGACCGCCGCCGTGAAAGTATACGAAGCCGGGCGGCATCCCGGTATCGTCCAGGCCTGCTGCAGGCGTATACAGGCGATAACGAAGCAGCCCGGAGGGACCGGAGAAATCGCCGTCCCGCGTGATGACGGCGCCGCAGTCGTTGCGCGCGAACTGCATCAGCTTCGCCAGCGACTGCCGGCGTTGCCGGGGACTCGGAGGCTCCCGGCTTTCCGTCACAACGGCCGCCACCATCGAAAGCAGGCGCTGGGCGCGAGGGTCGAGCGGCATGACAGCTCCAGTTAACCAAGGCATCGGGCATTGTGCCCATCAGCAGTGAATCGATCATGAGCGGCAGGTCGCGACCGGGAAATCCTTAAAATATTCACGCCAGAAGTGCAGATACGATCGATGCCGAACGGGAGCGCCGCCATGACCCACATCGTCAAGCCTGTCAGTTACTCGCAGACCTGGACCTTCTTCGACGGCGAATGGCGCGAGGGCAATGCACCGATCATGGGCGTCCGGACCCACGCGACGTGGCTCGCATCGACCGTGTTCGACGGGGCGCGCGCATTCGAAGGCGTGACGCCCGATCTCGATCGGCACTGCGCGCGGGTGAATCAGTCCGCGATCAATTTCCGGCTCAAGCCCGTGGTGGACGTCGAGACCTGGATGGGGCTGGCGCGGGAGGGCGTCGCGCGCTTCGCAGCAAGAGCCGAGCTCTACATCCGCCCGATGTACTGGGCGCAGCACGGCGCCGGCGGAGGTGTCATGTTCGATCCCGAGACCACCAATTGGTGCCTGTGCATCTATGAGGCGCCGATGCCGCAGCCGACGGGCAACGCCATCACGCTGTCGCCGTTCCGGCGGCCGACGGCCGAATGCGCGCCGGTCGACGCCAAGGCGGCGTGCCTCTATCCGAACAATTCGCGCGCGCTGATCGAGGCGGCCTCGCGCGGCTTCAACAATTGCCTGATGCTGGATCTGCTCGGCAACGTCGCCGAGTTCGGCAATGCCAACGTGTTCATGGTCAAGGATGGCGTTGTCTTCACGCCAGTGCCGAACGGAACCTTCCTCAACGGGATCACGCGACAGCGCGTGATCGAATTGCTGCGAGGCGACGGCGTCAGTGTGGTCGAGACGACGCTTCGATATGACGATTTTCTGAACGCCGACGAGATATTCTCATCGGGCAACTTCGCCAAGGTCGCGCCGGTGATCCGCATCGACGAGCGGACGATGCCGATCGGTCCGGTGTTCAGCCGTGCGCGCACGCTGTACTGGAACTATGCGCACCAGGCCAGGGCGGCGGCATAGGTCAGGACCCGTAGATCGGAAGCTCGGTGTCGCTGAGATCGCCGAGCCGCGCCGGCTGCGGCCCCTTGATGTACTTGCGGCCGCGGCGTTCGGTGTAGACGCCGTACAGCCCGGCGACCGGTCCGTTGGCGTCGACGATGACGGACACGCGGCCCCGCAGCAGCAGGAAACGGCCGACGGCGCCGGCGCAGGCGACATAGTCTGAGATGTCGCGGCAATAGATCAGCTGCATGGCGGGCAGTGCGAACCGTCCTTGCCGGATGCGCGCCTGCTGCAGCACCAGGGGAATGCTGCTCTGCTTCGACCTGACCACGATGCTGAGACAGCCATGGCCGGCGTGGCGGATCAGCAGATCCGCTTCGTCGGATGGAATGCCGTCTACAGCGTGCGCATCTGCCGCGACCTGTTGGACTCGAGCACCCTGGCCCGCAGCCGAGAGTACCGGAATGGAAAACAACAGGCCGCGACAATAGGCACGAAACCCCTGAGCCTCGATGATCGGCCAGGTCCGGCGCGCGGCGCTGATGTTGACGTAGGTGACCTCGGGCCGCCGCTGGGCGATCGCGGTGAGCATCGTCGCGTAGTTGCGGAACGCCGGCTCGACATACCAGCTCGAGAGATTGCACCAGATCCGGGGCTGCGCTGGTGTGCCTCGATTGCTGTAGATCAGCAGCAGGACGCCAACCGCATTGCCGCCCTGCTCGAGCAGGTAGCCGTAGCGTGGATAGCCCTCGGGCGTCGGGCGCGCGGCCTGTCGCTGCAGGCCGCTCGACCAATAGCGGCGGGGGCGCCGGGGAAAGCCGCGCGCCAAGAGATCGGCGACCGCGTCCAGATCGGAGGCTCCGATCTCGCGGCACCGGATCGGTGGCTGGAGCGCGCTCATGAGATGGTCTGCCGATCCCTCGCCGGCGGCTTGGTGGCGTCAGCCGACGGTGCTTGCCTGGCGCTCGAATTGCAGCGCTTCCCGCACGCGCGACGGCCAGCGCGTCGGATCGATGCCGTGGGTGTGGAACAGCGCGACTGCCAGGCGGTCCATGCCGAAGGCCACGCAACCGGTGTGCGCCGGCGCACCGTCGGCATCGTCGATGCCCCAGGTGGTGCCGAAATGCTCGCGATGATAGTTGAAGCTCATGCAGGCGGTGGGCTGCTCCTCCGAGCGCAACGGCACCAGCAGCTCGAATTTCAGCGCCTGCTGCTTCTGGCTGACCGCCTTCATCTGGCCGACGCGGCCGAAGAACGGGTCGCTGGCGTGATCGACGCGGAACGACAGGCCGAGATCGCGCGCAATCGCCTGTGCCTTTACCATCCAGCGGTCGCGGAATGCCGAGACGTCGTCGGGCGTGCCGATACAGACATATTCGCGCATCCGGAACGACTGCAGGCGGTCGAGATGACGCGACGGCTCGCGGCGGAAGCAATCGGCCGCGACGTCGAAGCGCAGGCCGCCGACCGGCAGCGCGCCGCGGCTCGCCGCGATCGGATAGACCGGATAGCAGGCCGCGGGCGACAGCACGAGGTCGGCTGGTGACAATGAGGTGGTCCAGTCGCCGCCCTTGTCGAACCGTGCCACGGCTTCATGGATGTCCCGCTCGGTGCCGTGCAGGCCGCAGACGCAGCCGAGCAGGTTGGGGAAACTCTTGAGATAGCCCGATTTTTCGAGCTGGGCGCGGCTCATGACGGGCGGAAAGCGCATGACCTCCGTGCCGGGCTCGCGATGCCGCGTGATGAGCGTCGCGAGCCGCTCCACCACGCCTTCATACAGCGCGGTCCGCGCATAGACGCCATCCGCGCCCATGCGATGGAACAGCGCGCCGGTCAGATGATCGAGCGCGTCGGCCGGCTGGGGTGCAATCTCGGGCGACTGCGGGAGAACGGGAATCGTCATTGTGCAAATCCTGGGTGGAGGCAATGGCTGCAATCGGCGCGATCATTCATGGAGCGAAGTCGGTACCGTGCTCATCAAGTTGGCCGTGGCAATGTTTGCGAGAATACGGTCGTTGTTGATCATGATCGGCGCCGACAGAACGTCGCGCAGGTGGCGGCCGATCGAGAACTCGCCGTCGTTGCGATAGCCCGAGAGACCGCAGGCGCGCATGGCATGCATCACGGTCTCGACGGCAAGTTCAGAGGCCTGCACCTTCAACAGCGTGATGGAGGATTGGAAGTCGAGCGAACCCAGCGCCCGCTCGTCATACTCATGGGCGACGAAGGCATCCATGTTGGTGACGATCATCGCGCGCAGCCGGGCCAGCGCCATCTTCGCCGCGGTGTAATGCGCAGCTGCCGGCGGCATCTGTCCGCCGGCGCCGCGTGCGGCCTTGCGCAGGAAGCGCTGAGCGCGCTCCACTGCGGCCGCAGCGATGCCGGCCCAGGCCGACGACCAGCACAGATGTGCGAACGGCGTCATCGTCTGGCCGTGGATTCGCTCATAGGGCTCGGTGAACATGCGGTCGGATGGACAACTCACCTCGAGCGCGAATCCTGTTGAGCAGGTGCCGCGCATGCCCAGCGTTTCCCAGCCAAGGGTGCGCGAGATCGTGTAGTCGTCCCTGGTCAGCGCCAGCAGCACCTGATCGGAGGCGGCGGCGCCGTCGGCGCGCCGTGCAATCGTGACGAGGCCATCGGCTTCCGCGCCATAGGAGATGACCGTGGCGTCGCGCTTCAGCGAGATGCGGCCATTCTCGTGGCCGACGGCCGCAGCGCTTGCGCGGATGTTGCCGCCGTTCTGTCCCTCGGTGGTGGACGAGGCCATCAGCAGCTGCTCGGATGCGATACGGCGCATCAGGGATTCCATGTAGGCGCTGCCGCGGCCGTGACGCACCAGGCAGGCGACCTTGGTCTGGTGCATGGCGAAGATCATGGCGCTGGAGGCGCAGGCGCGGCCGAGCGCATAGCAGGCATCGGCAATGTCGTGAATCGAGGCACCGAAGCCACCGAACTCGACAGGAATCTGCATCCCGAGCAGCTTGTGCTCGCGTGACGCTTCGATTGCTGCCTTCGGGAAGCGGCCGTCACGGTCGACCTCGTCGGCTTCCGCGGCGGCCTGCGCGGCAACAGCGGCGGTCCGCTGCAGGAACATGTCGCTGCGATCGAGCAGGAGGCTCTCGCCATCGTCGGGGATCGGGTTTCGAAGCGCGGTTCCCTGGAGAGTCATGACCGATCGATACTCCGGATTTTGTCTCGTTGAGAGATCGGCACGTGCGTCCTCGCAAGATCAGGACAGATGCACTGCGCCTTCTTTGGGCTGCACGCAGGGTATGGATTTGATTCAAATACGTCGACGAAATTCAGGGTAAACGCCGCGCCATCGACGGGTGGGGGTTAATTCCTGGTTGTTTTGGTCCGAGAATTCTGGACCAAGCCGTTAGCGTTAAGACGAGTTCAGACTTGGAACGGGCTGCGGCGTAACTCTTTCGACGCCGAATTGCATTATCTCCCTGCGCGAGCGTCGATCAGATCCGACGTGCCCGAACAAGCCGCGAGTGAAGAGGTCCCCATGCCGAGTTTCGATGTCGATGTCAGTCACAGGATCGTGGCGCTCGTGCGCGATATCCTCGCGCAGAACGCCACGGCCGCCGACGTGACGGCGGATGCAAAGCTCGTCGACATCGGGCTGACGTCCATGGACATGGTCAACCTGATGCTGGCGCTTGAGGCGGAGTTCGATTTCACCATTCCGCAGGAGCTGATCACGCCGGAGAACTTCCAGTCTGTCGCCACGCTGGAGCGTCTGGTGAGCGGTCAGCTGGCGGCAGCCAAGGCTGCCTGATCCAGTTGCCACGCCCCACGGATCACCGCGTCGCTGTTTTCAATTCGTCGCAAAGCTGGCATTCTCGTCTCGGTTGGAGATGGGGACGTCATGACGAAGGCTGTGCTTGGCATTATCGGCGGCTCAGGCATCTATGATCTGCCGGGACTGGAAGATGCCCGCGAAGAGGTGATCGCGAGCCCCTGGGGTGAGCCGTCGGCGCCGGTACGCCGGGGGACGATCGCGGGCCTGCCGATCGTGTTCCTGCCGCGCCATGACAAGGGACACCGGCTGTCTCCCTCCGATATCAATTATCGCGCCAACATCGACGTGCTGAAGCGCGCTGGCGTCACCGACCTGGTGTCGCTGTCGGCCTGCGGCTCGTTCAAGGAAGAGCTCCCGCCGGGTACCTTCGTGCTGGTCGATCAGTTCGTCGATCGCACCTACAAGCGCGAGAGCTCGTTTTTCGGCAAGGGGTGCGTCGCCCACGTGTCGATGGCGCATCCGGTTTCGCCGCGGTTGCGCATTCATCTGGCGGCGGCGGCCGAGGCGGAAGGCATCGCGGTCGTGCGCGGCGGCACCTATGTCTGCATGGAGGGGCCGCAATTCTCGACCTATGCCGAGAGCATGACCTACAAGGCGTCAGGCTATTCGGTGATCGGCATGACCAACATGCCGGAGGCGAAGCTCGCCCGCGAGGCCGAGATCTGCTACGCGACGGTCGCAATGGTGACCGACTTCGACTGCTGGCATCCGGATCATGACGCCGTTACCGTGCAGGACATCATTCGCGTGCTCACCACCAACGCCGACAAGGCCAAATCACTGGTCTCGCGGCTCGCCCGCGAGTTTCCGCGCGAGCACGAACCGTGCCCGATCGGCTCCGACCGTGCGCTCGATACAGCCTTGATCACTGCGCCGGAGGCGCGCGATCCCGAGCTTCTGAAGAAGCTCGATGCGGTCGCAAGCCGTATCTTGCGCGGCTGAGGGGGATCGAACATGAAGGTGGACGGCCGGCACTATCGCAGCATCTGGCTCGACTCCGATGGCTGGTCGGTCTGCGCGATCGATCAGCGCCGATTGCCGCACGAGTTCGTGGTGGCGAAGATCACGACATGCGAGGAGGCCGCTGACGCGATCCGCGGCATGCTGGTCCGCGGTGCGCCGCTCATCGGCGCTACCGCCGCGTTCGGCATGGCGCTGGCGATGCGCGACGACCGCTCCGATCCCGGCATCGACCGCGCCTACGAGATGCTGATCGCGACGCGGCCGACGGCGATCAACCTGAAATGGGCGCTCGACACGATGAGCACCATGCTGCGCCGGCTGGCGCCGTCGGAGCGTCGCGATGCGGCCTATTCCCGCGCCGTCGACATTGCCGGCGAGGACGTCACGATCAACCAGGGCATCGCCGCGCACGGCTTCGCGCTGATCGAGGCGGCCGCGGCGCGCAAGAAGCCGGGCGAAGTCGTGAACGTGCTGACCCACTGCAATGCCGGCTGGCTTGCGACCGTTGATTGGGGCACGGCGACCGCGCCGATCTATCTCGCGCACGATCGCGACATTCCGATCCATGTCTGGGTCGACGAGACCCGGCCGCGCAATCAGGGCGCCTCGCTGACTGCCTGGGAACTCGGGCATCACGGCGTGGCGCATACCGTCATCCCGGACAACACCGGCGGCCATCTCATGCAGCATGGGATGGTCGATCTCGCCATCGTCGGCACCGACCGCGTCGCCGCCAATGGCGACGTCTGCAACAAGATCGGCACCTATCTGAAGGCGCTGGCCGCGCATGACAATGGTGTGCCGTTCTATGTCGCGCTGCCGTCGCCCACGATCGACTTTGCCGTTGCCGAGGGACGGCAGATCCCGATCGAACAGCGCAGTGCGCAGGAAGTGACCGAGATGACCGGCCGCACCGCCGACGGCCGCATCGAGACCGTGCGCATCGTGCCGCCGGGATCGCCAGTTGCGAACTACGGCTTCGACGTCACCCCGGCCCGGCTGGTGAGCGGGTTGATCACCGAGCGTGGCGTGCTGCGGGCCGACGGCGCAGCACTGGCGGCGGCCTTTCCGGAGCGGGCCAAACAGACGAACTATTGAGATCAGCGTCGTTGCGAGCGCAGCGACGCAATCAAGAATCCCACGAAGCCTCCGGATTGCTTCGGCGCAAGTTCGCCGCGCAATGACGATCAGCGCAGGCTCAATCCCGTCGCCGCTTCCAGCTCCGCGATCGCCTGCGATGCGCTGACGACCTTGATCGTGGTCATGCCCATCTCGCGCGCCGGCTTCAGGTTGATGCCGAGATCGTCGAGGTAGAGGCAGTCCGCGGGGCTGACTCCGAGCGTCTCGGTCATCATCTGGTAGATCCGGGGATCGGGCTTGCGCAGCCCGATCTTGGCCGATTCGATCACGTGATCGAACAGCACCATCACCTCCGCGACGTACAACGAGCGGCCGCCCTGGCTGCCGGTTGCGTTCGCCGGGAGATTGTTGGTGATGCAGCCGGTCTTGCATTCCGCCTTGATGCGTCGGAGCGCCTCGACCATGTCGGGCCGGAGATCGCCGGCGAGCAGCGGCAGCACCTCGCGCCCGCTGACCGCTGCGCCACCGAGTGCCAGCGACTCCTCGGCAAACAACCTGTCAAACGTCTCGAGGTCGATTTCGGCGCGCTCGAATTTCGCCCAGGCGTTCTCGAGATGGTTGGCGGCATTGGTGTTGCGGATGATGTCGACGGGATAGCCGCGCTCCTTCTCGAACCGCGCGAATGCCTCGAACGGCGATGTCGTCATCACGCCACCGAAATCAAAGATCACCGCCTCGACCATGTCAGTCCCCGTCCTCCCTCGATCCCTGGATGATCGCTAGCACGGGACGCCGCACTTGGCGACCTCGGCGGCAGCCGCTATTGCTGCCGCGATGAAGCCGTCTCACGCAATCATTGCAGCCGCCGTCCTGCTGGCGCCATCGCCAATCCTTGCCATCGTCGGCAACGCGCCGACGCTGAATGACGGCATCGGCCGGTCCGTGGTCACGATCGTCGGCTCGCGCGGCAATTTTTGCAGCGGCGCGCTGATTGCTCCGAGGCTGGTGCTGACCGCCGGACATTGCGTGCAGCCGGGGCTCGATTACCGCATCGTGGAATACGATCGTGACCGCAAGCCGGTTCTCAAGACGGTCCGGCGGGTGGCGGTGCATCCGAGCTTCAGCGTGCAGGCCATCCTGGCACATCGCGCCACCGCCGATGTCGCGCTGCTGGAATTGGAGGCGCCCGCGGAGGCGCGCGTGCCGGTGGCGCTCGGCGTGCCGCAGCCGCCGCTTGCCGCCGGCAACGCGTTCACGGTCGCAGGGATCGGCGTCGCGATTCCCGGCGACGGCAAGAGCGGCGGCGTGGTGCGTGGGGCTGCGTTGGTTGCGACGGGCAAGCCAGGCACGTTGCAGATCCGGCTGGTCGATCCGGCGACGCAAGGCGCGCGGTCCGGACTGGGCGGATGCACCGGCGACTCCGGCGGCCCTGCGTTCGAGACGCAGCCGCGGGGTCAGGTGCTGATCGGCGTCATCTCATGGTCGACCGGACCGAATCTCGGCGCCGGCTGCGGCGGCATGACCGGCGTCACGCCGCTCACGCTATATCGCGATTGGGTCGCACAAACCGCGCGGCAATGGGGCATGCCGCTCAGCGGAAATTGAGATCGTTCAGGGCTGGGTTGCGGCTCGCCGTCGCGGGTTGACCATCGTCGTGATCGGGTTCAGCCTGTCACGCGAGGAAACACCATCAAGACCAAAGCCCAGGGACTCACATGAACGTCATCGCGCCCATCCGGGAGGCCGCGTCCTCGCACGCGACCGAACATTTCGACGTGCTGATCGTCGGCGCCGGCATCTCCGGCATCGGCAGCGCCTATCAGCTGAGCAGGCAGATGCCCGAAAAGCGTTTCGTGATCCTGGAGAGCCAGGACAGCTTCGGCGGCACCTGGCGGACGCACCGCTATCCCGGCATCCGCTCCGACAGCGACCTGCATACGTTCGGCTACAGCTTCAAGCCATGGGTCGGCCCGCCGATCGCGACCGCGGAAGAGATCCTCAAATACATGGGCGACGTGATCGAGGAGAACGGTCTCGGCCGGCACATTCGCTACGGCCACCGCATCGTGTCGGCGAGCTGGTCGAGCGCGACCGGTCTCTGGACGGTGCAGGCGGTGAAGGGCAGGGATCAGCAGCCCGCCACCTTTACAACGAATTTCCTCTGGATGTGCCAGGGCTACTACCGCCACTCCAAGGGCTACACGCCGGAGTGGCCGGACATGGCGGAGTTCAAGGGCCGCATCGTGCATCCGCAGGTGTGGCCCGAGGATCTCGATCTCACGGGCAAGCAGGTCGTGGTCATCGGCTCCGGTGCGACCGCCGCGACCATCCTGCCATCGATCGCGGGCCAATGCGCACACGTGACCATGCTGCAGCGCTCGCCGACCTACTTTCGCATCGGCCGCAATGCGATCGAGCTGGCCGAGGAGCTGCGGAGACTGCAGGTGAAGGAGGAATGGATCCATGAGATCGTCAGGCGCAAGATCCTGTTCGAACAGGATTGGTTCACCAAGCGCTGCCTGACCGAGCCCGACCAGGTGAAGAAGGAGCTGATCGGCCAGATCAGCGCCATCCTCGGACCCGACTACACCGCCAAGCACTTCACGCCGAGCTACCGTCCGTGGCGGCAGCGCATCGCCTTCGTACCGGACGCCGACCTGTTCGAAGGCATCAAGAGCGGAAAGGCTTCGGTCGTGACCGACGAGATCGAGCGGTTCACGCAAGACGGCATCAAGCTGAAGTCCGGCGACGAGCTCAAGGCCGACATCATCGTCACCGCGACCGGCTTCGATCTTTGCGTGCTCGGCGATATCGCATTCTCGATCGACGGCAAGCCGCTCGACTTCGCCGACACCGTGACCTATCGCGGCATGATGTTCACCGGCGTGCCGAACCTAGCCTGGGTGTTCGGCTATTTCCGCGCCAGTTGGACGTTGCGCACGGACCTCGTCGCGGATTTCGTGTGCCGCCTGCTCGCGCACATGAAGGAAAAAGGCGTGAGCAAGGTCGTGCCGGCGCTGCGCCCGGAGGATCACAACATGCCGCTGCTGCCATGGATCGACCCGGAGAACTTCAACCCCGGCTACATGATGCGCAACATGCACCTGCTGCCCAAGCGCGGCGATAAGCCGGAGTGGCAGCACAGCCAGGACTATTGGAGCGAGAAGGACCAGATCCCGGCAATCGATCTGGATGATCCGGCGTTCGTGTATGGGTGAGCTTTTGACGGCCGGTGTGCCGCTCCAAAGACGGCGTCGTCCCCGCGAAAGCGGGGATCCATAGCCACCGGCAGGTGTGTTGGGCACAACGTCAACTTTCGTCCCGCCTCAAGCAGCATCACGCGGTATCGGTCCCGGGTCGGCGCCCGCCGGCGCTTCGCGCCGCAGGGCTTGCGCGGGACGGCAGTGATGGTTGGGGCACGCTGGTCGGCCCGCCTCCTCCTCCCGCCTCATCCCTCCCGCCTCATCCCTCCCGCCGCGTCACCCCCGTCGCGACCGCCGCGGCGGCGGTGCGGTTCTCGACGCCGAGCTTGGCGTAGATCTGCTCGAGGTGCTTGTCGACCGTGCGCGGACTCAGTCCCAGAATCTGCGCGATGTCGCGGTTGGTCTTGCCCTTGGAGAGCCATGACAGCACCTCGCCCTCGCGCGTGGTGAGACCGAACTCGCTGGAGAACTCCTTGGGCAGCTCACCGGAGGACTCCTTGGCGAGCCGCAGCAGGAACTCGTTGGGCTCGGCTCCGCCCATGTAGTAGAGGCGCAGTTCGGGATGATCCGGGATCGAAGCGGCGGCCTTCGCACCGCCCTTGCCGTTCTGCGCCTGATCCAGCCACAGCCGCAGCGCCTCCGGCAGCACGAGGTCGTCGGCGGTGCCAAGACTGTCCGACAGCAGCTTCTGCGCCTGCGGCGTTGCCCACATCAGCCGTCCCTCGCGGTTGACGGCGAGCAGGAAGCGACCGGAGACGTCGAGCGCGGCGCGCGCACTCTGCGTCATCCGGGCGTTCGCGAGATGCACGCGGATGCGCGCCAGCATTTCCGAGACCGCGATGGGCTTGGTGACGTAATCGACGCCGCCGGCCTCCAGTCCTTTCACGATATGCTCGGTATCGGCGAGCCCGGTCATGAAGATCACGGGGACGTTGGAGAGGCCGGCCTCGCGCTTCAGCTTGCGGCACGTTTCGAAGCCGTCCATGCCCGGCATGACCGCGTCGAGCAGGATGATGTCCGGCGTGATCTGGTCGACGATGCGCATCGCGGCCGCGCCGTCGAGCGCCACCATCACGGTCATGCCGGCGCCATCCAGCGCGTCGGTGAGCAGCCGAAGCGTTTCTGGCGAGTCGTCGACCACCAGCGCGACGTCACGCTTCCTGCTGTCAGTGCTCATAGGCATGCAAGGTCTTCAGAGTTGCCATGTACTGATCGAGATCGAAGCGGTCAACAAGCGTGCGCATATGGGCGACGAAGTCGGCATGCTCCGGATGCGCGTTGCGGATCTCGTCGAGCTTGAGCTGAATGGCCCTGATGTAGCCGATCTGGCCGAGGCTCATCAACTCCTCGACATAGTTGAGCGGGGGTCGGGATCCGGTGTCCGGCCGCCAGCGTGGCGGAGCCACGGGGATATCGGTCTGGTAGCTCCATTCGAGCTTCAGCAATTGACGTATCGCCTCCAGCAGCCTTGGGATGTCGATCGGCTTCATCAGGTAGCTGTCGTGAAAGGGTTGCGCCAACGGCCGGCCGTGCGCTTCGAGCGCGCTCGCAGATGTCATCAGGATCCGGGCCTGATGATGACCGCTGTTGCGCAAGGTCTCGGCCACTGTCCAGCCGTCCATGCCGGGCATCGAGATGTCCAGAACGAACAGATCCGGCTGGCAGTGTTGTGCAAGCGCGAGGCAGGCGGGACCGTCGGGCGCGCTCAGCAGGATGAAGCCGAGCGGCGTCAGCACCTCGCGCAGGAGGTCGCGATGCACAGGATCATCGTCGGTGATCAGAATCGTCCTGCGCGGCCCGAGATAGCCGGCCACCGGCGCCTTCACCGGTGGATGCCGTGTCGGGTTGGTGACCTCCGACAGCAGGATCTTGACCTTGAATGTGCTGCCCGCGCCGACTTTGCTCACGACCTTGATGTCGCCGCCCATGACGCCGGCGAGCAGACGGCTGATCGTCAGGCCGAGCCCCGTACCTGTCTGCGGCTGCGCAACCCCGAGCGCGCCGCGCTCGAAGGGCGCGAAGATGCGCTCCAGATCGTCAGGCTGGATGCCCGGACCGGTGTCGATCACCTCGAATTCGGCCACCGGGCTCCGATAATGCACGACGAACTGGACGCTGCCTTCCCCAGTGAATTTGATGGCATTCGACAGCAGGTTGATCAGGATCTGGCGCAGCCGCTTCTCGTCGGCATAGACGACCAGCGGCAGCACGGCAGGCCGCTTGAACACGAAGTCGACGCCCTTCGCCGCAGCCTGCAATCGGAACATGCCCACGAGCTGATCGAGGAATTCGCTCAGGCGGACCTCGTCGCGCGACAGATAAAGTCGCCCGGCCTCGATCTTGGAAATATCGAGAATGCCATCGATCAGGCCGGACAGATGATCGGCGCTGCGGCGGACGACGCGGACCTGGTCCCGCGGCTTCGGTGCGAGGCTCGTGTCCTGCTCGAGCAGTTGCGCATAGCCGGAGATCGCGTTCAGCGGCGAGCGCAGCTCATGGCTGAGGCCGACGACATAGCGGCTCTTGGCGAGATTGGCCGACTCCGCCACCTCCTTGGCGCGTTGCAGCTCGGCGTCAGTGCGCTTGTGCGCCTCGATCTCCTGAATCAAAAGCTGCGTCTGCCGGCGCGTCTCGGCCTCGGCGGCGCGACGGCTCTGCTGCGCCAGCACGAACAGCCAGGTCACCACGCCGATGATGATGGACAGGGCGAAGAACACCTTCCACAGCACGTCGGAGATGATGCCCTTGAAGCCCGGGAGAGCCGCCGAGGTCTCCAGATAGATCATGCCGAGCGTCAGTGCGACGAGCCCGGCCGATGTCAGAAATACACCGACATAATGACCGAGCTGCGAGTTGATCTTGGCCAGCAACGACTCTGGCAGCATGCCGCTGAGCGCCGCTGCGACCTGCGCCTGTGCCCGCGCGTGCGGCTTGCACAGGTCGTGGCAGCGGGCGTCGAGCGAGCAGCACAGCGAGCAGATCGGACCCGCATAGGCCGGGCAAGAGGCGGTGTCCTCCGGCTCGAACTGATGCTCACAGATGCAGCATTGGATCCGCTCGATGTTCTGCCAGCTCCGCTTTGGCTTGCGTGCCAGATAGTATTTGCCGTCGGTCAGATAGGCGATCGCAGGCGCGGTGACGAGCGCGACGCCGAGCGCGACGAAGGTCGACAGCGCCTTTCCGGTCGGCCCGAACAGGCCATAGAAGGCGCTGATCGAGACGATCGTCGCGATCGTCATCGCGCCGACACCGACCGGGTTGATGTCGTAGAGATGGGCTCGCTTGAACTCCATCTGCGGCGGGCGCAGGCCCAGCGGCTTGTTGATCACGAGGTCGGCGACCAGCGCGCCGACCCAGGAGATCGCGATGTTGGAGTACAGCGCCAGCGTCTGCTCCAGCGCCTTGTAGACGCCGATCTCCATCAGCAGCAGCGCGACGACGACGTTGAACACCAGCCACACGACGCGCCCCGGATGGCTGTGCGTCAGACGCGAGAAGAAGTTCGACCAGGCGATCGAGCCGGCATAGGCGTTGGTGACGTTGATCTTGATCTGGGAGACGATCACGAAGGTGCCGGTCAATGCAAGCGCCAGGTCCGGCCGGGCCAAGACGTAGCGGAACGCCTCCAGATACATGTGCGCGGGTTCGGCGGCGTGGTCGGCGGAGACGCCGTGGCTCAGCGCGAAGAAGGCGAGGAACGAGCCTGCCAGCAGCTTCAGTGCCCCGAGCACGATCCAGCCAGGTCCGGCCGACAGCAGCGCGATCCACCACGAACGCTTCGATGTGCGGCTGTCGCGCGGCAGGAAGCGCAGGAAGTCGACCTGCTCGCCGATCTGGGCGACCAGCGAGAACACGACCGCTGCCGCGGTCCCGAACAGCGCCAGATCGAGATGGCCCATGGGATCGCCGTGCTCGCCGGGAAACTGCTGCCATTCGACAAAGGAGTGCGGGCTGGCATAGGCGATTGCGGCAAAGGGCAGGATGTGCAGCACGACCCACAGCGGTTGCGTCCATAGCTGGAAGCGACTGATCAGGGTGATGCCATAGGTGACGAGCGGGATGATGACGACGGCGCTGATGAGATAGCCGATCGGCCGGGGAATGCCGAAGCACATCTCCAGCGCCGAAGCCAGGATGACCGCCTCGATGGCGAAGAAGATGAAGGTGAACGACGCGTAGATCAGCGAGGTGACGGTCGAGCCGATATAGCCGAAGCCGGCGCCGCGCGTCAGCAGGTCGATGTCGATGCCGCATTTGGCCGCATGATAGGCGATCGGCAGGCCACAGCAGAAGATGATCACGCTCGCGACCAGGATCGCGGCGGTGGCGTTGGTGACACCATAGTTCAGCGTAATGGTGCCGCCGATGGCCTCGAGTGCGAGGAACGAGATCGCGCCCAGCGCGGTGTTGGCGACGCGGGCGGCCGACCAGCGCCGTGCGCTCTTGGCCGTGAAACGGAGCGCATAGTCCTCCAACGTCTGGTTGGCGACCCACTGGTTGTATTGGCGCCTGACGCGGTCGATCCGCTGCCGCCCTGCCACTCTCGAACTCCTCACCCGCGAGCGCTTGTCCGCATGCTCGTCCTGCCCCTCGCAAGACCTACGCAGAGCCTACGTCGCGCTTTTGCGGTGCAGTATACGCAATCTTGCGTATCCGTGCGTTGCACAAACCGCGCCATCCTTCGTCTGACCCAACGCGTGTCCTCGAACCAATGAATGGGGTGCTCATGTCAGACGAAACGAAAAAGGGCCTCAAGTCGCCGCTTCGGCGGCAGTTGCTGATGGGAATGGCCGCGATCCCGGCGCTGGCCATGATGCCGCGGCCGTCCTTCGGCGCCGGCCCCGCAACCTCCGCTGTCAACACCACCGGCCTTGCAGTCACGGATAGCGAAGTCACCGTCGGTATTCTGCATTCGGTCACAGGCACCATGGCGATCTCCGAGACCGGGTCAGTGCAGGCCGAGAAGCTCGCGATCGAGCAGATCAATGCCGCGGGCGGTGTGCTCGGCCGCAAGATCAAGTACATCCAGGAGGACGGCGCGTCCGACTGGCCGACCTTCGCCGAGAAGGCGAAGAAGCTGCTGGTCAACGACAAATGCGCCGCCGTGATGGGCTGCTGGACCTCGGCCTCGCGCAAGGCGGTGCTGCCGGTGTTCGAGCAGTACAACGGCATGCTGTACTACCCGACCTTCTATGAAGGCCTCGAGCAGTCCAAGAACGTCATCTACACCGGCCAGGAAGCCACCCAGCAGATCATCGCCGGCCTTGACTGGGTCAACAAGACCAAGGGCGCGAAGACCTTCTATCTGCTCGGCTCCGACTACATCTGGCCGCGCACCTCGAACAAGATCGCGCGCAAGCACATCGAGGGCCATCTGCAGGGCTGCAAGGTCGTCGGCGAGGAATACTTCCCGCTCGGCCACACCCAGTTCAATTCGGTCATCAACAAGATCAAGCTGACCAAGCCGGACGTGATCTACGCGATCATCGTCGGCGGCTCCAACGTCGCGTTCTACAAGCAGCTCAAGGCGGCGGGCATCGACATGTCGAAGCAGACGCTGCTCACCATCTCCGTGACCGAGGACGAAATCGACGGCATCGGCGGCGAGAACATCGCGGGCGCCTACGCCTGTATGAAGTACTTCCAGTCGCTCGAAAATCCGAACAACAAGGCTTTCGTCGCCGAATTCAAGAAGATGTGGGGCGAGAAGACCGTCATTGGCGACGTGACGCAAGCCGCTTACCTCGGTCCGTGGCTGTGGAAGCTGACGGTGGAAAAGGCCGGCAGCTTCGACATCGACAAGGTCGCCGCCGCCTCGCCTGGCATCGAGTTCAAGGGCGCGCCGGAAGGCTATGTTCGGATCCACGAGAACCACCATCTCTGGTCCAAGACCCGCGTCGGCCGCGCCAAGGCAGATGGTCAGTATGAGCTGATCTACGAGACCGCCGACCTGGTCGAGCCCGATCCGTTCCCGAAGGGCTACCAGTAAGCCGACTGGCGCGCTTCGTTGCCATAGGCCGATGAAGCGACGTCCTTGCCACACGACAGGTGCGCTCCCTCCCCCCCCTTGTGGGGGAGGGGTGGGGAGGAGGGTACCCCACCCGCAGCTCGTCGTGGAGGCCCCCCTCCCTAGCCCTCCCCCACAAGGGGGGGAGGGAACGATCCTGGCTGCGGACACACTGTGCCGGCGCCGATCCATTTTCCAGCAGGGCATCACGAGAGGACGGATCATGTTCGGTGACTATTCCATCGGCGACCTCGGGGCCATCTTCGCGATGCAGGGCTTCGCGGGCCTCATCCTGTTTTCGGTCTATGTGCTGATGGCGCTGGGGCTTGCCATCATCTTCGGCCAGATGGGCGTCATCAACATGGCGCATGGCGAATTCATGATCCTCGGCGCCTACGTCACCTGGATGACGTCGAACGCCTTCCAGCATTTCCTGCCCTCGTTGTTCCCCGGCTACTTCTTTGTCGCGATGATCTTCGCCTTCATCGCCTCCGGATCCCTCGGCATGCTGGTCGAGTGGGCGATGATCCGCCGTCTCTACAAGCGGCCACTCGACACGCTGCTCGCCACCTGGGGTCTCAGCCTGATCCTGCAGCAGGCCTATCGTTCCGTGTTCGGCGCGCGCGAGGTCGGCGTCGAGCTGCCGGATTGGATGATGGGCTCTTGGCAGGCGACCGACGCCATCCAGATCCCAATCAACGGCATGTTCGTGATGTGCTTGACCATCCTGATCACGATCGTCGTGGCCTACGTGCTGTTCCTGTCGCGCTGGGGCAAGCAGGTGCGCGCTGTGGTGCAAAACCGCGTCATGGCGGGCGCCGTCGGCATCAACACCGAGAAAGTCGACCGCTACACCTTCGGCCTCGGCTGCGGCATCGCCGGGGTCGCCGGCTCCGCCTTCACCATGATCGGCTCGACCGGTCCGACCGCCGGACAGCTCTACATCGTCGACACCTTCCTGGTCGTCGTGTTCGGCGGCGCCGCCAGCCTGCTCGGCACCATCGCATCGGCCTTCACCATCTCCCAGGCGCAGTCGACCATGGAGTTCTTCATGTCCGGCTCGATGGCCAAGGTGCTCACGCTGTTGGCGATCGTCGCAATCCTGATGCTGCGCCCCCAGGGGCTGTTTGCCCTGAAGGTCCGCAAATAGCCGAAACGCGCAGGGAATAGGGAATCAGAAGGCACGGTCATGATCATCAACACGCGCTTCTTCAACCGCTCCGAGCTCATCGGCTTCGCTTCGCTGCTGCTGCTGCTCGTCGTCATCCTGCCGCTGGCACTCGACATCTTCCGCCTCAACCTCGTCGCGAAGTATCTGACGTATTCCTTCGTCGCGATCGGCCTGGTGCTGTGCTGGGGCTATGGCGGCATTCTCAGCCTCGGGCAGGGCGTGTTCTTCGGCCTTGGCGGCTACTGCATGGCGATGTTCCTCAAGCTGGAAGCCTCCAGCGTCGCCAACACGAAGATCCAGTCGACGCCGGGCATTCCCGACTTCATGGACTGGAACCAGCTGACGCAGCTGCCGTTCTTCTGGAAGCCGTTCCAGAGCTTCCCGTTCGCGCTCGCCGCGATCATCCTGGTGCCGGCGATCTTCGCCTTCATCATCGGCGCTGCGATGTTCAAGCGGCGGGTCGGCGGCGTGTACTTCGCAATCATCACCCAGGCGATCGCGGCGATCATGACGATCCTGATCGTGGGACAGCAGGGCTACACCGGCGGCATCAACGGCATCACCGACCTGCGCACGCTGCACGGCTGGGACATCCGCACCGACCACGCCAAGTACATCCTCTACTTCGTCGAGGTGTTCTTCCTGTTCGCAGCGATCTTCGTCGCCCAGTTCATCCGGCTGACCAAGCTCGGCCGCATCCTGGTGGCTATGCGTGAGCAGGAGGACCGGGTCCGCTTCTCCGGCTACAGCGTCGCCAATTTCAAGATCTTTGCTTTCTGCGCGGCCGCCGTGTTCGCCGCAGTCGGCGGCGCGCTGTTCACCTTGGAAGTCGGCTTCATGTCGCCGTCCTTCGTCGGCATCGTGCCGTCGATCGAGATGGTGATCTACACCGCGGTCGGCGGCCGGCTGTCGATCTTCGGCGCGGTCTATGGCTCGCTGCTCGTCAACTTCGCCAAGACCAGCCTGTCGGAGACCTTCCCGCAGCTCTGGCTGTTCGGCCTGGGTGCGCTGTTCATCGCTGTCGTCCTCGCTTTCCCGAACGGCCTCGCCGGCATCTGGGGCGACTACGTGCAGCCGCGCATCGACAAGCTGCTGGCCTCCCGCACCAAGAAATCCGGCAATGGCGGCCTCGTCGCCAACGGCGCCCCCGCAGAGTGAGGACACAGCGATGCTCATCGGTCATCAGCCCAAGGAATTCCTGCTCGCGGTCGAAGCGCTCACCGTCTCGTTCGACGGCTTCAAGGCGGTCAACGATCTCTCCTTCTACGTCGAGGAGAACGAGATCCGCGTCATCATCGGCCCCAACGGCGCCGGCAAGACCACGGTGCTCGACCTGATCTGCGGCAAGACCAAGGCGACCTCCGGCTCGATCCAGTTTCGCGGCAAGGAGCTGACCAGGCTGCGCGAGAACGAGATCGTCCAGGCCGGCGTCGGCCGCAAGTTCCAGACGCCGTCGGTGTTCGAGGATCTCACCGTGTTCGAGAATCTCGAGATCTCGTTTCCGCGCGGCCGCACCGTGTTCGGCTCGCTGACCTTCCAGCGTGACGCCGCAGTCAAGGATCGCGTCGAGGAGGTCGCCGAGATGATCTTCCTCAAGGATCGTCTCAACACCTCGGCGGCCGTGCTCAGCCACGGCCAGAAGCAGTGGCTCGAGATCGGGATGCTGCTGATCCAGAACCCGGACCTTCTGATGCTCGACGAGCCCGTCGCCGGCATGAGCGTCAGCGAGCGCGCCAAGACCGCCGAACTGCTGAATCGCATCATCAAGGACCGCTCCGTGCTGGTGATCGAGCACGACATGAAGTTCGTCGAGGACATCGCTCACAAGGTCACCGTGCTGCACCAGGGCCAGATCCTGTCCGAGGGCACGATGGAGCGGGTCAAGAACGACCCCAAGGTCGTCGAAGTCTATCTGGGGCACTGAGCCGATGCTCGGGAAATCGCTCGATCCACACCCTCGCTGCGCCCCCCTCCCCCTTGCGGGGAGGGGTCGGGGGTGGGGGTCCACACGGGCAGTCTCGCCCTGAGCCACCCCCCTCCCCAACCCTCCCCCACAAGGGGGGAGGGAGCTTAGTGCCAATGCCGCTCGATCGGCCGTCTCACTCCCTCTTGCATAGGAAGATATCCGATGCTCGCAATCTCCGATCTCCATGTCGCCTATGGCCAGAGCGAGGTGCTGCATGGCCTGAACGTCAAGGTCGCGCCCAACGAGATCGTTGCGATCATGGGGCGCAACGGCATGGGCAAGACCACGCTGATGAAGTCGCTGATGGGCATCCTGCCGGCCAAGAGCGGTTCGATCGCGATGGACGGCGCCGAGCTCGCAAGCCTGAAGAGCTATGAGCGTGTCGCCAAGGGCCTCGCTTACGTGCCGCAGGGCCGCATGATCTTCTCGACCATGACGGTGAAGGAGAACATCGAGACCGGCCTCGTCGTCTC
The DNA here is from genome assembly GCF_032381375.1 of Bradyrhizobium sp. SZCCHNR1017. NCBI lineage: Bacteria > Pseudomonadati > Pseudomonadota > Alphaproteobacteria > Hyphomicrobiales > Nitrobacteraceae > Bradyrhizobium > Bradyrhizobium sp. SZCCHNR1017. The sequence goes on from NZ_JAUHIR010000003.1 coordinate 582,167, forward strand.
CGGCGAATCCGAGGTGCCCGGCGACATCTACGAGCTGTTTCCGGTGCTGCTGGAGATGAAGGGCCGCCGCGGCGGCAATCTCTCCGGCGGCCAGCAGCAGCAGCTCGCGATCGCGCGCGCGCTCGCCACCAAGCCGAAGGTGCTGCTGCTCGATGAGCCGACCGAGGGCATCCAGCCGTCGATCATCAAGGAGATGGCGCGCACCCTGAAGCGCATCCGCGACGAGAAGGGGCTGTCGATCGTCGTCTCCGAGCAGGTGCTGAGCTTCGCCCTCGACATCGCCGACCGCGTGCTGGTGATCGAGAACGGCGAGATCGTCCGCGACGATCCGCGCGACCAGGTCGATGCTGCGCAGGTCTCGAAATATCTGTCCGTCTAACCACTCCGTGCAAGCAAGTAACAAGGGGAGCTTCTGATGCCTGACACACTGATCAAGGTCGATCTGACCAAATCGGCCTACGAGAACGACAAGGTGCACAATCGCTGGCACCCTGACATTCCGATGGTGGAGTGGGTCAATCCGGGTGACGACTTCATCATCGAGACCTATGACTGGACCGGCGGCTTCATCAAGAACAACGACTCCGCCGACGACGTGCGCGACATCGACCTGTCGATCGTGCACTTCCTGTCCGGCCCGATCGGCGTCAAGGGCGCCGAGCCTGGCGATCTCCTGGTCGTCGACCTGCTCGACGTCGGTCCGCTGAAGGAGAGCCTGTGGGGCTTCAACGGCTTCTTCTCCAAGCAAAACGGCGGCGGCTTCCTGACCGACCATTTCCCGCTGGCGCAGAAGTCGATCTGGGACATCAAGGGCCTCTATACCTCGTCGCGCCACGTGCCCGGCGTGAACTTCGCTGGCCTCATCCATCCCGGCCTGATCGGCTGTCTGCCCGATCCGAAGCTGCTCGCGACCTGGAACGAGCGCGAGACCGCGCTGATCGCGACCAACCCGACCCGCGTGCCCGGTCTCGCCAACCCGCCGTTCGCGCCGACCGCGCATGCCGGCCAGGCCAAGGGCGACGTCAAGGCCAAGATCGGCGCCGAGGGCGCCCGCACCGTGCCGCCGCGCGAGCATGGCGGCAATTGCGACATCAAGGACCTGTCGCGCGGCTCGAAGATCTACTTCCCGGTCTACGTGCCCGGCGGCGGCCTCTCGATGGGCGACCTGCACTTCAGCCAGGGCGACGGCGAGATCACCTTCTGCGGCGCCATCGAGATGGCGGGCTGGCTGCACATCAAGGTCGACGTCATCAAGGATGGTGTGGCGAAGTACGGCATCAAGAACCCGATCTTCAAGCCGTCGCCGATCACGCCCAATTATCGCGACTACCTGATCTTCGAGGGCATCTCGGTCGATGAGACCGGCAAGCAGCACTATCTGGACGTCCACATCGCCTATCGCCAGGCGTGTCTCAACGCCATCGAGTACCTGAAGAAGTTCGGCTACTCCGGCGCCCAGGCCTATTCGATCCTCGGCACCGCGCCGGTGCAGGGCCACATCTCCGGCGTGGTCGACGTGCCCAACGCCTGCGCCACCTTGTGGCTGCCGACCGAGATCTTCGACTTCGACGTGATGCCGTCGTCGGCGGGTCCGATCAAGCACATCAAGGGCGACATCCAGATGCCGATCTCGCCGGACAAATAGCGGTCTCCCTGCGCGATGGGTGCGGGACGGCAGCGTATCGGCCGCCCCGCATCCGCCGCGTGAGATGGAGATGATTGTTGCGCAGGAGAAGAGACGATGCCGGTCTATGAATATCTCTGTGATGCATGCGGTCCGTTCACGGACATGCGTCCGATGGCGGAATGTGATGAGCCGCAGGCCTGTCCGCAATGCCAGGACATGGCGCCGCGCGTGATCCTCACCGCGCCCGCCTTCGCCTGCATGCCGGCGGAGCGGCGCACGGCGCATGCCACCAACGAGCGCAGCCGTCACGCGCCGCAGACGGTGGCCGAGTACAAGGCCAAACACGGTGCAGGCTGCGGCTGCTGCGGGCCTAAGAAATCGCCGCGGCTGATGACCAAGACCAGGAGCGGCGCCAAGGGCTTTCCGACGGCGCGGCCCTGGATGATCAGCCACTGAACGAACGCGAGGGGCGGCGCGTCCGCCCCTCAGCGTGACGCCGGCACGCGGCGCGGACCCGGACCCGCCGGCTGGCCGCCGAACTTGACGGTCATCGCATTGGCGCCGTCGCTGATGTCGACCAGCGTCTTGCGGCTGTCGTCGATCACCTTGGCAGATTTGCGCTTGAAGCCGTCGACCAGCTCGCGCATCGACTTGATCTGGTCGAACAGCTGGCCGGGATTGCCGTCGGCAAATCCGGGAATGGCGCCGTCGATCTTGGTCACGAGCGTGTCGAAGCCCTTGAAGATGTCCTCGGCCTTGTCGATCGCGGAATCGAACGCCGCGGTCTTGGCCTGCAGCGAGGCGGTCTCGCTCTCGAAGCTCTGTAGCGCCTCCTTGATGGCCGGCGCATTGCTGACGACGTATTTGTCGATGTTGTGCACCGTCTCGACCATCGTCTCCTGGTCCTTGAGATCGGCCGTCAGCACCGGCACGCCGTCGCGATCGAGCGGCACCGGCGGCGCCGTCGGCGCGCCGCCGACCAGCGAGATCGCGGCGATGCCGGTCAGGCCCTGGAACTCGATGCCGGCGGTGGTGTCCTTGCGGATCGGCGCGGACTTGTCGAGCGTGATCATGGCAACGATCTTGCGCGGGCTTTCCAGATTGATCGACAGGATCTGCCCGGCCTGCACGCCGTCGAAATTCACCGGCCCGCCCTTGCGCAGGCCCGCCGCCGAGCCGCCGTCGAACACGACGCGCATCATGCTGCGCTGCTCGGCAAGGCGATGCTTCTGCTTGATCAGGACGCCGCTGATCCCGGCCGCGACGGCCGCGATCGTCAGGGTTCCCACGATGAGATTGATCGCGCGCATTCCGTGCCCACTGCTGTCTCGCTCGATTTTAGCCGCTATGTCTCCCGGTTGAAAGCTCAGCGCGCAAGGCCCGGCCGGGAGGGCGCGGCGAGGCCGGCCAGCAGCACCGCCAGGATACCGGTGAGAAAAATGCCATCGAACGTCCCGGCACCGCCGATCGAGGCCACGGGCGCGCCGAGGCTGCCGATCTTGTCGAGGTTCATCAGGTCGGCGCCGACCAGCGTGCCCATCGAGCCGCCGATATAGGCCAGCGGCGCGGCATATTCGCGCGACAGCAGGAACGCCAGGATCGCGGTCACGACAACCGGCGCGAACACCGGCACGGCGATGCCGACGCCCTGCACCGGCGTCGCCATCGCGTGGATGATCACGGCGATCACCAGCACCGCGATCGCGGCGCGCAGCCAGAGCTGGTAGCGCAGCATGAGATAGGTCGACATGATCGTCGGGATCACGGCGCCGCCGACATTCACAGCGAGCAGCGTGCCGGGCCATTGATGCACCAGCGGCACGACATATTGCATGCCGAAAAAGTCGATGATCTCGCCGGAGCGCGCGACCTGCCCGGGCAGCATGGTGATCGGAATGTTGAAATAGCTGCCGACCAGCGAGCCGAACAGCAGCAGCATCGCGGTGCCCGAGCTGACGCCGAGCTTCATGTAGGCGTAGCGCAGGATGCCGAGCTGGATCAGGACGATCAGGACGCCGAACGCCAGCACCAGGATGGCGAAGAAGACCGGCGTGATTGGCAGATATTGGACCTGGGAATGCATGTCGGAAGCGCTTGGATGTGAGCCTTGCTGAGCCCGTGGGATCATCCCACGGGAGCGGCAGGGTGACAAATGGGCATTCGTCGCCTGGTTCCCAAGAACGGCCATGCTCGTGTTCATTTGCCCGCAGCGATCATTGTGGCGTGCAGCACATAACGCTCCGGCCCCTGTGTCAGGGCGTCGAATGGCCAGCAGGTCGACAGCACCAGTTCGGCGCTCTCGGTCCCTGGATCGATCCCCGAGGCATCGAAGCGCACCACACGGGCGGCGTCGGCGCGATAGCGGAACGTCTTGCCGTCGCGCCTGACGATGTCGATCTCGTCGCCGATTTTGATGTCGCGCAGGAAGCGGAAATGCGTGTCGCGGTGCGCGGAGTACACCGCGACGCCCGGCTCGCCCGGCTCGGCGCTGCCTTCGACATGGCCGGCACCGAAGGCGAGCGCCTGGCCGCTGGAGCCGGCCAGCGCGATGGTGGAGACGCCGAGGCGCTTCACCTCGATGAGCGCCACCGGGACCGTGTCGGCCCAGGACCAGGGCTTGGCGGCATGGCCGGTCGCAACGGTCTGGCTGAACGCGCGGTCGAGCAGCACTTGCGCGAGAACGGCCTTGGCGTGGATGAAGGCGCCGTGGCCGAACAGGATGAGACCGACGAGCGCGACGGCGAGCGGGGTGACGAAGCGGGGCATTGTCTCTCCTCCCGTCATTGCGAGGAGCGAAGCGACGGAGCAATCGAGAGTCGGGTCCTGAGCCCTGGATTGCTTCGTTTCGCTCGCAATGACGTGCTCCTTAGTTGGCAACTCGCCGCCTGATCGCGACCAGCCAGATCAGTTCGAGCATCAGCACGCCCAACCCGAGCAGCATGCTCAGCTCGGCATCGGTCGCCGTCTTCGGCAGGGTGATCGTCGCGGGCGACGCTGGCACCACCGGTCGCTTCACCGCGGCGAGCTGGACGTCGCCGTTGGCCTCAGCGCGGCGCTCGTTCTGCATTGCCGGCACCCGGCCGTGCTCGCCGAACACCTTCTCGAAGTCCCAGCCGGCCGGCAGGTTGATCGGCAACTCGGCGAGCCTCAGCGGCTCGCCGTCGGGACGGCGCGGCGTCTTGTCGACGGCGACGAGGCTGGTCAGGCGCGTCACCAACTGATGCTCCAGCGCCAGCTTGAGAATGGCGCCGTCGGCTTCCTCCGGCGTCATCTGCCGCATGGTCCTGGCCACCTCGGCGTCGCCGATCTTGCGCCGCGCCCACAGCTTTGAGAGGCCCTTGCCCTCGGCGGCGCCGGACAGCGGCAACGTGATGGTCCATGGCTGGTCGCCGATGCGGCCCTTGAGCTGCAGCGATCCGGCGAGACGGTCGATCTTGGCGGCGAGCACGAGCGGCTCGTTGCGATAGACGTCCGGCAGCACGGCTGGCGTGAGATCGGCGGAGGCTTCCGAGAAGCTCGCGCTGAGCCCGGTCACGATCGGGTTCTCGAGCTTGGCGAAGAGATCGCGCATGCGCCCCTCGACCTGCTCGACCGAGCCGATATGGGTGAAGGCGCCGCGGCCAAGCTCTGAGGCGCGGGTCATCAGATAGGTGTTCGGCGCCGAGCCGATGCCGACCATGAAGATGCGCGAGCGGCCGCGCATTGCGGTAATGGTCTCGAATAGCTGCTGCTCGTTGCCGATGGCGCCATCGGTGAGGAATACCACCTGTCGCACGCGGTCGCTGTCGCTGCCATCATCGGTCAGCGCCGCGCGCATCGCCGGCACCATCTCGGTGCCGCCGCGCGCGTCCAGCGAACTCACGAAGCTGGTGGCGCTGCCGACATGCTCGGCATCGGCCGGCACCGAGGCGGGGAAGAGCACCGTCATGGTGTCGTCGAAGCGGATCACGTTGAAGCGATCGTTCGGCTGCAGCCGTCCCAGCGCATAGAGCAGGCTGGCCTTGGCCTGGCGGATCGAGGTGCCGCCCATCGAGCCGGAATTGTCGATCACGAAGATGACGTCGCGCGGCTGCGGGCGCTGCGCCGTTGCAGCCACCGCCGGCGGCGTGACGAAGGCGAGCAGATAGTCGGCGTCGCCGACCTGCTCGTGAAACAGCCCGACCGACGGCATCGTCGCAGCGGCCGGCTTCCAGGTCAGCTCGAAGTCGCGGTCGGCCGGCACCACGCCCTCGGCCAGGGTGACGACTCGCGTCTTCGCATCGGGGCTGTCGATCGTCACTTGGTGATGGTGGCTCTTGACCTCGCTGAGCGCAAAGCCGGCCTGCAGCCGCACCGCGATCCTGGTTGGATTGACCGGATCATTCTTGGCCGGATCGAGCACCTCCGGGGAGATGCGTTTGCGGTCCGGTACCGGATCGTTCGCAGCGGCGCCCCAGCCGTTGCTATCAGGGCGCAAATCGACGCTCTGCACGATCGGCGCCGGATTGTAGCGCGGCGCGACGACCAGCGGCACCCGCAGCGAGAATTCGCCGGCCGCCTGCGCCACCGGCTGCTGATATTCGATCTGCACCAGCACGGTTTCGCCGGGGCCGATATTGGCGAGCGAGTTGGTGAAGATGTTCGGCCGCTCCTGCTCGGTCAGCGCCGCGGTCTTGCCGTCGCGCTTGGCCTGCTCGTAGATCACCTTGGCCTGTTCGCGCGGCTTGATGTCGCCGACCACGACGCGGTCGCCGACGATCATCTTCAGCGTGTCCACCGCGCTGTCCGGCGGCAGCGGATAGACATAGACCGCCTCCATCCATTGCGAACTCGTGTTCTTGAACAGTTGCGTCACGCGCGCCCGCGCCGTCGGCCCCGACACGACGATATCGACGTCGATGCCGAGCCGCGGCGCCTCGGCGTAACCGGCGTCGCTCTTGAACAGCAGCGCCCCGGAGCGGGCATCGCCCGGCCTGGTCAGGGGCGCCAGCGGCCCTTCGGCGGACCAGCCAGGGGTGACGCTGAGAAACAGCGCCGTGAAGCCGACCAGCAGCACGGCGGCGGCCTGCAGCAGCAGGAATAGCAGCATGGTCACGATCCACGACCGGACCGGATGGGTGCTGCTTCTGATATCGTGGTCCATCGTCTCGCTCATCATTGGCTCCGCAACGAACAATTTCGGCATGCCGACACTGAGCGCAGCCCGCCAGCGCCGCGAGCGGAATGGTCGGTCTTGTTCGGCCGCCGCCCGCCCGCGCATGTCCGGTGGTGGTCGAGAGCGCGGCTGATCTGTCCGGGTTTGTGCTGATTTGTCCGTCTGCTAGAAGAGGTGCGCACCACGCGGCAGGGGACAGGATGTCGATACCGGACAACAGCGAGCTTTCCGACGAACAGAGCCGGCAGGTCGCGGAGACCATCCGCGAGGAGATTGCGCGGCGCCGGATGTCGCGGCAGGCGCTGGCGGAGCAGGCCAAGCTGAGCCTCTCGACCCTGGAGAAGGCCCTCGGCGGCCGCCGCCCGTTCACGCTCGCTACCATCGTCCGGCTCGAGCAGGCGCTCGGCATGTCCCTGCGCAAGCCGCCGAGTGCACCTCTCGCCGCACCTGCCGCAAGCGGCGGCATTGCGCCCGACAGCCTCGGCTCCTATTCGCGGCGGGCTGTGGAGTGGATCGAGGGCACCTACGTCACCTTGCGGCCGTCATTCGGCGACAAGGACGCCGTCTATGCGTACCGCACCGACATCGTCTGGGACGATGCGGCGTCGTCGCTGGTGTTTCGCGAGGGCGCGCGGCTCGATGCGGCGTTCACGCAGTTCGGCGAGGTCGCCGTGCCCAACCAGTCCGGCTTCGTCTACCTCGTCACCAACCGCCACGGCCAGCACCGGCTGATCACGGTGTCGCGTCCCACCATTACCGGCGAGATGTACGGCATCATCACGACCTTGCTCGCCGGCCGCGGCTCGCTGCTGACACCGATCGCCGCGCCGATCGCGCTGCTGCCGCTGCGCAATGTCGATGAGCCGAGCTTCGGCCGGCTCGGCGCGGATGACCGGCACTACCCGCTGTATCGCGAGCACCTGCGCAAGACGGTCGAGGAGCCGTTCGCGCTGTTCGTGCAGGGCGTGCCGTGACGTGTTGGGCGCAAAACTCACCACCGTCATTGCGAGGAGCGAAGCGACGAAGCAATCCAGAGTCTCGCACTCAGCCTGGATTGCTTCGCTTCACTCGCAATGACGGAGCATGTTGGGGGGGCGGCATCGCCTCAACGCACCCCCGTCATCCCGGCGACCGCCGTGATCCATAACCATAGGGCGTGGGTTGAGGCAGGATAGTCATGAGCATCTCGCCCCTCATGTCTGCTGCGGCGTATAGGTCCCGGATCGGCGCCGCGGCGTGCTGGCGCACGTCACGGCTTGTCCGGGACGACGGGAGGGGAGATCGGATTCACATCTCAAACAGCGCGAACGTTGCGAGCAATTCGGGTCTCAGCAACGCTCGGAAATTGTGAAAGAGGGGCATAAAGATACAGTCTCGCGGCGGGTGACGCCCGAGCTATGCGACCGGTTCGTCCCTCCTGAAAGTGCAGAGGGCGCAGGGAATGCCGGGTGAAGGCCTCACCCATGGCCCGCCTGCGAAAAGAATGCAGGCGGCAGGTACCACAGGCAAAGCCGAGCACGCCGGCATTCCCTGCGCGATGGGTTGAACGCTTATACGCAGTCTCCCTGGTGCGCCGGCTTGTTGGCCACCATGGCGACAATGCGCTTGCGCGCATTGCGCTGGACACCAGCTTCGGGGTGTCAGGACGCTGCGACTTCACGTCCGCGAGCGATCGTTCGTCCGCGCCCTCGTGAGAAGACGCTGCGATCTCTCGCGGCCACCGCATCCCCGCCTCGCGTGTCGTGACGATCGCGCGCAACGCCCCTCTGCGGTGAGGCGGGATGTCGAGAGATGATCATGGATTCGGAAAAATAGCAATAAGTTTTTGGATGGCAGAATGTTGCGTCACGGGCAGTCTGCTCCCCTCCCCCTTGCGGGGAGGGGTCGGGGGTGGGGGTCCACGAAGACCGCTCGAAGTATTGGGGTGATGAGAAGGAATTGTTCTGGGGGGGTGGTTGCGGCGCCGAAATGCGCTGTGCCCTTCACGGCCTTTGGAGTGCGGAGACCCCCACCCCCAACCCCTCCCCGCAAGGGGGAGGGGAGCCGATCGTCGGCGTAGAGAGAGGGGGGCTCAAGCGATGCGGCGCGTCGTTGGACGATTCCGAGTGAGGCGCCGCAGCGACGCTGCTATCCCCCGACGTCCGCGCTGATGATGTCGCCGAACAGGTCCCATTTGCCGCCCTTGAACTGCATCATCTTGAGCTGCTCGATCGGGGCGAAGTCGTTGGGGCCGGTGTTGACCTTGATGCCCGGGATCAGGGTATCCGGCGCGAAGTCCTTGAGGCTGGCGGCCTGCTTCATGACGTTGTCGCGGGTGAGAGTGTCGCCGCACTGTTTCAGGGTCTGCACCATGGTCTGGGCCGCGGCATAGCCATAGGCGAGGTTGGCGTCGGAGATGTTGGCGCCCGGCATGTACTTGTCGATGAAGGCCATGAACTTCTTCATGCCCTCGTCGTCCTTCCACTGGGGGTCCGACGGATCCTTGAGATAGCCGGCGGACAGCACGCCCTCGGACGCCTCGAGGCCGGCCGGCTTCATCACCGCGCCGATCGAGATCGAGACGTCGGTCATCAGATGCATCGGCTTCCATTCCAATTCGGCGATCTTCTTGATCGCCTGCGCCGCGAATTTCGGCGTCGAGATGTTGACGAACACGTCGGCGCCGGTGCCCTTGAGCTTGACGATGTGGGAGTCGATCGACGGCTCGGTGGTCTCGTAGCTCTCCTCGGCGACGATCATGGTCTTGGCCTTGTCGCCGAGCACCTCCTTGATGCCGAGGACGTAGTCCTTGCCGAAATCGTCATTGGCATAGAAGATCGCGATCTTCGCGTTCGGCTTCTCCTTGAGGATGTACTTGGCGAAGATCCGCGCCTCGACGCGGTAGCTCGGCTGGAAGCCCATGGTCCAGGGGAATTCCTTCGGGTCGTTCCATTTGCTGGCGCCGGTGGCCAGGAACAGCTGCGGCACCTTCTTGGCGTTGTGATATTTCTGCACGGCGGTCTGGGTCGGCGTGCCCAGCGCGTTGAACACCAGGAACACCTCGTCGCTCTCGATCAGCTTGCGCACCTGCTCGACCGTCTTCGGCGGGCTGTAGCCGTCGTCATAGGAAATGAAGTTGATCCGGCGGCCGTTGATGCCGCCCTGATCGTTGATCATCTTGAAATAGGCCTCCTCGGTCTTGCCGATGATGCCGTAGGCCGAGGCCGGGCCGCTATAGGCCTCGACGTTGCCGATCCTGATCTCGGTGTCGGTGGCGCCAGTGTCGTATTTCTTTTGCGCAAGCGCGCTCTGGCTCGCCAGTACGGAAAAGGCGGCCGCGGCCGCGAATGAGAGCAGTGTCCTGGTCGTCATCGGCAACATTCCCTGGGCTTCCTCTGGTTGAATTTTCGTGATTGTCGTTCTTGTTCTTGGCTTGCGGCGATGGCGACCATGGAAGGCCGCTCACGGCAACGAGTGGGCAGATGTGTGCAATGCACTGTCTTGCGTCCAGGCGCTGGCCCCGGGAGGCCGGCCGGGCCGACCGGGCGCGCCGCAGGTGATTTTGCCGGTCAGCCACTCCACGCAAGTTGATGCGGGCGTTTCCGGCGCATCTTCGGAAGCGCACGAAGCAGGATGCTCCCGGCACCGCCATGACGAAAAGCCCGTTCTACACGGCCGAGCACGAGGCCTTCCGCGACGTCATCAAGCGCTTCGTCGACAAGGAGATCGCGCCGTTCGCGAGCGCGTGGGACGAGGCCGGAGAATTTCCGCGCGCGCTATATCTGAAGGCGGCGGAGATCGGCCTGCTTGGGCTCGGCTTCCCGGAGGAATTCGGCGGCGTGCCGGCCGACCAGTTCATGAAGATCGTGTCGTCGCAGGAACTGGCGCGTGCGGGTGCCGGAGGCATCAGCGCCAGCCTGATGAGCCATACGATCGGCGCGCCGCCGATCGCGCGCGCCGCGCAGCCGCAGGTGAGGGCGCGCGTGCTGCCGGAGATTCTGGCTGGGCGCAAGATCTCGGCGCTGGCGATCACCGAGCCGAGCGGTGGCTCAGACGTTGCCAATCTCAGGACCAGGGCCGTCCGCGACGGCGATCACTATGTCGTCAGCGGCGAGAAGACATTCATCACCTCCGGGATGCGGGCCGACTACATCACGGTCGCGGTGCGCACCGGCGGACCGGGGCCGGCTGGCGTCAGTCTGCTGCTCGTGCCGGGCGACACGCCGGGGCTGACGCGCACCAAGCTCGACAAGATGGGCTGGTGGGCGTCGGACACCGCGACCCTGCATTTCGACGGCTGCCGCGTGCCCGTCGAGAACCTGATCGGAGAGGAGGGGCAGGGCTTCAAGCTGATCATGCACAATTTCAACAGCGAGCGGATGGGCATGGCGGCGAGCTGCACGGCCTACGCCCGTGTCTGCCTCGACGATGCGATTGCCTACGCCAAGGAGCGCCAGACCTTCGGCAAGCCGCTCGCGCAGCACCAGGTCATCCGCCACAAGCTGGTCGACATGGCGCAGCGCGTGGCGGCATCGCAGGCGATGCTGGAAATGCTGGCGTGGCGGCTCGAACAGGGTGACAATCCGGTCGCCGAGATCTGCATGATGAAGAACCAGGCGACGCAGACGATGGCCTACTGCGCCTCCGAAGCCGTGCAGATCTTCGGCGGCGCCGGTTTCATGCGGGGTGTCCGCGTGGAACGGATCTATCGCGAGGTCAAGGTCAACGCCATCGGCGGCGGCACCGAGGAGATCATGAAGGACCTGGCGAGCCGGCAGATGGGATTGTGACGCGCGCCTTCTCAGCGCACGTCATTCCGGGGCAGGGCCGCAGGGCTGAACCCGGAATCTCGAGGTTGTTGGAACGAACGCAAAGCAATCTCTGGATTCCGGGTTCAAGGCCTGCGGCCTTGCCCCGGAATGACGAGCGTGACTCAGTCAAATGAGACCATATCGAGATTCCCGGTTCGGTCGCTCGCGATCGCTCCGGAATGACAGGGAATGAAACATGCTCTTCTCCGCCGACCACGACGAACCGCGCCGCATCCTGCAGAAGTTCATCGCCGCCGAGATCAATCCTCACGTCGACGAATGGGAGGAAGCCGGCATCTTCCCCGCGCATGAGCTGTTCAAGAAGCTCGGTGACCTCGGCTTTCTCGGCCTCAACAAGCCGGTCGAGTTCGGCGGCCAGGGGCTGGACTATTCCTACGCGCTGATGATGGCGGAAGAGCTCGGCGCCATCAATTGCGGCGCGATCCCGATGGCGATCGGCGTGCAGACCGACATGGCGACGCCGGCGCTGGCGCGGTTCGGCTCCGACGAGGTGCGTAAGGAGTTCCTGGCGCCCGCGATCTCAGGCGACTACGTCGCCTGCATCGGCGTCTCCGAGCCCGGCGCGGGCTCCGATGTCGCCTCGATCAAGACCCAGGCGCGCGGCGATGGCGACGACTACGTCATCAATGGCGGCAAGATGTGGATCACCAACGGCACCCAGGCCGATTTTATCTGCCTGCTCGCCAACACCAGCGACGGACCTGTCCATCGCAACAAGTCGCTGATCTGCGTGCCGATGAAGAGCAAGGGCGTGCAGGTCGCGCGCAAGCTCGACAAGATGGGCATGCGCTCGTCGGATACCGCGCAGATCTTCTTCGACAACGTCCGGGTGCCCAAGCGCAACCGCATCGGCGAGGAGGGGCAGGGTTTTACCTATCAGATGATGCAGTTCCAGGAGGAGCGACTGTGGGCGGGCGCCGCCTGCCTGAAGGCGCATGAGTCCATCATCAACGCGACCATCGAGTACACGCGCAACCGCAAGGCCTTCGGTCGCTCGATCCTCGACAACCAGGTCGTCCATTTCAAGCTCGCGGAAATGCAGACCGAGGTCGAGCTGCTGCGCGCGCTGACCTACCAGGCCGCGGAGGCGCTGATCGCCGGCGAGGACGTGACGCGGCTCGCGACCATGGTGAAGCTCAAGACCGGCCGGCTCGGCCGCGAGCTCACCGACGCCTGCCTGCAATATTGGGGCGGCATGGGCTTCATGAACGAGACCCCGGTCAGCCGCGCCTATCGCGATTCGCGCCTGAGCTCGATCGGCGGCGGCGCCGACGAGGTCATGTTGACCATCCTGTGCAAGATGATGGGGACTTTGCCCGGCACCGGCAAAGCTGGGAGCGCCTGATGATCACGCTGTATCATTGCGACGGCGCCCGCTCGTTTCGCCCGTTGTGGATGCTGGAAGAGCTTCGACTTAACTACGAGTTGAAGATGCTGCCGTTCCCGCCGCGGGTGCTGGCGAAGGAGTATCTGGCGATCAATCCGCTCGGCACGATCCCGTTCATGATCGACGGCGAGACGAAAATGACGGAGTCCTCGGGCATCTGCCATTATCTCGGCATCAAGCACGGCCCGACGCCGCTGATGGTCGGGCCTGAGGAAAAGGACTACGGCGCGTTCCTGAACTGGATGTATTTCTCCGACGCGACGCTGACGTTCCCGCAGACGCTGGTATTGCGATACACTCAGCTCGAGCCGGAGGAGCGTCGCTCGCCGCAGGTCGCCACCGATTATGCCAAGTGGTTCCTGGGACGGCTGCGCGCCGTGGAGGCAGCAACCGCGAATGCCGAGTTCTTGTGCGCGGGTCGTTTCACCGCGGCCGACATCGTGATCGGCTATGCATTGCGTCTCGCAGACACGCTTGGGCTCGCCAAGGATTTTGGGCCGAATGTGGCTGCCTATTGGGTGCGATTGCAGCAGCGCGAGGGCTATCAGCGGGCACGCGCCGCCGAGCAGCGTGCGGGCGTGGAGCAGGGCATCGAGCCGCGGGTAAGGCCGTAGCTTTAGGCACGTCATTCCGGGGCGATGCTCACGCGCGCCCCGGAATGACGATCATCTCGGATCGGTGAGTTAACCGCGACAAAAATCGGCAATCGTCGCCGATGACAGGGCCGCGAATTGCGCTATGGTTCTTCTCCAAAGAAGCGGCCGACAGAGCCGCGCCTCAGGAGGAAGACCATGGATGTGACCCGCCGGGACTCCGGCCATCTCATGCTGATCACGCCCGAGCGCGTCTTCTACGCCGGGCTGCTCGGCCGTCCGCGCCAGCGCTGCTCGGGCGCGTGCCATATCTACGTCGCGCTCACCGGCAGCCTGCGGCTGATTCCCGACGGCGGCGAGGAGCGTCGCGGCGAGCTGCTGGTCGTGCCGCCCAACAGGCCGCACACGATCGAGAGTGACTATCGGACCGTCATCGTCGTAACGATCGAGCCGGAGAGCGTGCCGATCGGCACCTTGGATCGCTTCGCGAGCAAGGTCACCCGCGAGGCGGAGGCCTATGCTGGCCGCATCCGCGCCGCCTATGAGGAGCTGGTGCAGCGGCCGCTGAGCGGCGACGTCACCAGCGCCGTGTTCGACCGGCTGTGCTTCGGCGAGGTGCTGCCGCAGCGGACGCTCGATCCGCGCGTGGTCAAGGCGATCGCGCTGATCAGCCGCTTCTCCGGCGAGCCGGCGACGGCCGAGAGCTGCGCCGCCGCCGTCGGGCTCTCGACGTCGCGCTTCCTGCATCTGTTCAAGGAGGAGACCGACATCTCCTTCCGCTCGTTCCGCGCCTGGAAGCGCGCGCGGCATCTGCTCAACTACGCCAACCAGGACCTCAACCTGGCGCATCTCGCGCAGGACATCGGTTATCCGGATTCCACGCATTTCAGCCACTCGATCCGGCGCTTCTACGGGCTGAAGCCGCGCGCGATCTTCTCCGGCTCGCGCGATCTCGCGATCTACCGCGCCGGCGAGGTCGCCTTGACCTGACCTTTCCTGGCTGCGTGCCGCGCCAGCGCGGCGCGCAGTGGGAACTTCGACAGTTCGAGCATGATCAGCGTCGTGATCGCGGCTGCCGCGGTCAGCGCGAGATCGTCGGCGTGCAGCGGTCCGAACCGGAACAGCGTCGCGGCGGCGGGCAGCGTCAGGCTGGTCGCGAGCACGGCGACGACGAAGCCGATCACCGCCAGCAGCATGCGGTTCGGCCGCAGCAGCGCCTCGCGCAGCGAGCTCGAGAACGAGCGGTTGACGAAGATCAGGCTGACGATCACCGACACCAGGGTGAAGAACACCAGCGCGCGGAGCTCGTCGTCCGGCATGCCGTTGCGGTGTGCCAGCAGCAGGACGCCGCCGGTGGTGAGCATAGCCAGGATGCCCTGCAGCGCCCCCCACAGCACCAGCGGCCGCGGCAGCAATGGCTCCTGCGGATCGCGCGGCGGCCGCCGCATGATGTCGCTTTCCTCGGTCTCGGCCTCGAACACCAGCGAGCAGACGGGATCGATGATCATTTCGAGAAAGGCGATGTGCACGGGTCCGAGCAGCAGCGGCAGGCCCGTGACGAGCGGCAGCAGCGCCAGCCCGGCGATGGGAAAGTGCACGGCGAGGATGAAGCTCATCGCCTTGCGCAGATTGTCGTAGATGCGCCGGCCGAGCCGGATCGCCTTGACGATCGAGCCGAAATCATCGTCGAGCAGCACGATCGCCGAGGCCTCGCGCGCGACGTCGGTGCCGCGGCCGCCCATCGCGATGCCGATATGCGCGGCCTTGAGCGACGGCGCGTCGTTGACGCCGTCGCCGGTCATCGCGACGATCTCGCCGTCGGCCTTGAGCGCGGTGACGATGCGCAGCTTCTGCTCCGGCATGATGCGCGCGAACGCCGTCGGCGCGCGCGCCGCAAGCGCCAGGGCGTCGTCGTCGAGATCGGCAAGCTCGGGGCCCGCGATGACGCGCTCGGGATCGATCCCGGCCTGCCGCGCAATGGCGGTGGCCGTCGCGGGATAGTCGCCGGTGATCATGATGACGCGGACGCCGGCGGAGCGGCACTCGGCGACGGCATCCTTCACCTCCGGACGCAGCGGGTCGGCGAAGCCGACGAGACCGCGGAACGAGAACGCGAAGTCCTGCTGTGTGTCGGGGAGCGCCTCGCCGCTCCAGCTCGCCTGGGCGACGCCGAGCACGCGCAGGCCCTCGGCGGCGAGCGTCTCGACGCGCGCCTGCAGCGCCGCCAGCTCGCCGCCATCGACGCCGCAGAGCGATGCGATCGCTTCCGGCGCGCCCTTGGCCGCCACGACACCGGCGCCGTCGCGCGACCAGACGTTGGTCATCGCCAGCAGGTCGGGGCGCAGACCGTAGCGCCGCTGCAACGTGGCGCCCGCGGTGGCGTCGGCGCCGAGCGCGTGCAGCGCCTTCTCCATCGGATCATGCGACTGCGGGTCGCAGGCGAGCACGGCGGTGGCGACGAGATCGCGGAAGGGCGGTGCGATGGCATCCGGCGTCGCCGTCGCAGGCTGCAGCGCGCCGCCGTCCGGCAGCACCAGCCGGGCCACCATCATGCGGTTCTGCGTCAGCGTGCCGGTCTTGTCGGTGCACAGCACGGTGGCGGCGCCGAGCGATTCGATCGCCGAAGCGCGCCGCGTCAGCACCCGCGCCTGCGAGATGCGCCAGGCGCCCATCGCCAGGAACACCGTCAGCACGACCGGGAATTCCTCCGGGAGCATCGACATGCCCAGCGCGATGCCGGCGAGGATTCCCTCCAGCCAGCCGCCGCGATACACCGCATAGAGCACGACCGTGATCGCAACCACGATGGCGCCGCCGATCGCGAACGCCACCACCAGGCGCCGGGTCTGCTGCCGCAACCGCGGCGTCTCGGTCTCCAGGGCGGTCACCGACTGGCCGATCCTGCCGATCGCCGTGTGCGGCCCGGTCGCCATCACCTCGGCAATGCCGCCGCCGCGGACGACGAGACTGCCGGAGAACACGAAGGGCTGGTCGTCGCCGCCGGCCACGGTTGCCGCGTCCATCGCTTCGCCGGCGGCCGGTCGCTTGCGCACCGGCACGGATTCGCCTGTCAACAGCGATTCATCCGTGAGCAGATCGTCGCATTGCCGCAGCACCGCATCGGCTGCGACGCGATCACCTTCCCCCAGCACGATGAGATCGCCGCGCACCACCTCGCGGCCGGCGATGCGGATGCGCTCGCCGTCGCGGATCACCAGGGCGCGCGGGCTTGACAGGTCGCGCAGCGATTCCAGCACGCGCTCGGTCCGCGCCTCCTGCACGATGGTGATGAAGACGGAGGCCGAGGCGAACACGCCGAGCAGCATCGCTTCCGCCGCGTCGCCCAGCGCGAGATAAATGCCGGCGCCGCCCAGCAGCAGGAGAAGCATCGGTTCCTTCAGCACGTCGGCGACGAGGCGCAGGATAGAGCGCGAGCCCGGTTGCGGCAGCTCGTTGAAGCCTTCCGTCCGCAGCCGGCGCGCTGCCTCCGCCGCGCTCAAGCCATTGGGAAACATCGGCGCAGGTTGTGGGTCGATCGACATTGCACGCCCGTGAGGAGAAGCCGGAACCGCTTAGCGCCGTTTCCGGCCGCGGACTTGATGCAAAGCAATATCCGGTTGCGCCGCATGTCACCAGCGAGTCAACGCAAGCAGATCCCGGCGTGCGGCCGTCATATACGGACCCTGTCAGCACAGCGCCGCCTGCGCGCAGCCCATCGAACGAGTGCCATGAGCGACAAAGCCGTCATCACCTGCGCGCTGAACGGCGTGCTCACCGATCCCAGGCAGCATCATGTGCCGGTCACGCCCGAGGAGATGGCGCGCGAGGCGCGGCGCGCCTATGACGCTGGTGCTGCGATCATGCACATCCATCTGCGCCAGCAAGCGCCGGGCAAGGGGCATCTGCCGTCCTGGGACGTCGACGTCTCCCGCGAGATCCAGCAGGCGATCCGGGAGGCCTGTCCCGGCGTGATCATCAATCACACCTCGGGCGTGTCCGGACCGAACTATCAAGGCGCGCTCGACTGCATCCGGCAGACCCGGCCGGAGATCGCGGCCTGCAATGCCGGCTCGCTGAACTATCTGAAGGTCAAGGCCGACAACAATTGGGCCTGGCCGCCGATGATGTTCGACAACTCGGTCGAGAAGATCCAGGACTATCTTGCCGCGATGAAGGACGCGCACACGATCCCGGAATTCGAATGCTTCGATGTCGGCATCGTCCGCTGCGTCGGCATGTATCGCCAGGCCGGCATGTATGACGGCCCGCTCGAATACAACTTCGTGATGGGCGTCGCCTCCGGCATGCCGGCCGATCCCGAGCTGCTGCCGATCCTGCTCAAGCTGAAGCTGCCGGAAGCGCACTGGCAAGTCACGGCAATTGGCCGGGCGGAGATCTGGCCGCTGCACCAGCGCTGCGCCGAGCTCGGCGGCCATCTCCGCACCGGGCTGGAGGACACGTTCTATCTCGCCGACGGCACCAAGGTGACCTCGAACGGCCAGCTGATCGAGGCCATCGCGGCGTGCGCGCGGCGCGCCGGCCGCGAGATCGCAAGCCCGGCCGAGGCGCGGCAGATGTTCGGCACGGTGAACTGACGCAGGCAGACGCCGTCATTGCGAGCGCAGCGACGCAATCCAGAGTTCTGCATGACGCCCCTGGATTGCTTCGTCGCCTTCGGCTCCTCGCAATGACGTGAATGGGGAGGGAACAGACCAATGACCAATCTCGACGCCACCGGCGGCGTGTCCGGTCCCGGCCGCATCGGCCGGGTTGCGATCGGCGACCTCCTGAAGCGCGCGGCGCGCCGCTTTCCCGAGCGGGTGGCGATCACCGATGGCGCCCGTCAGGTGACGTTCACCGAGCTCGAGCGCGATGCCAATCGGTTTGCGAACCATCTCGTCGCCAAGGGGCTGAAGCCGGGCGAGAAGATCTCGACCGTCTGCAACAACTCGATCGAGTTCGTCAAAGCGCTGTTCGGCATCCATCGCGCCGGTCTCGTCTGGGTGCCGATCAATACGATGCTCGGGGCCGCCGACATGGATTACATCCTCGGCCATGCCGAGGTCCGCTTCGCGCTCATAGATGACAATCTGTTTGCGCAGCCGGAGCGGCGGGCGGCGCTGGAACAGCGCGGCGTCGAGCTGGTCGCCGTCGATCTCACCGGGACGGCGAGGACCGCGGGGCTTGCCAGCTTCACCGACCTCATCCAGGGGCATTCGGACGTCGAGCCCGGGATCGAGATCAACGATCGCGATCTCGCGATGATCATCTACACGTCGGGCACGACGTCGCGGCCGAAGGGCGCGATGCACTGTCACCTCGCCGTGGTGATGGCCGTCATGAGCAACTGCATCGAGATGCAGCTCTCGCGCGACGACGGGATCACCGGGCAGTTCCCGCTGTTCCACTGTGCCGGTCACGTGCTGCTGCTCAGCTATCTCTCGGTCGGCGGCCGCATGGCGCTGATGCGCGGCTTCGACCCGGTCGCCTGCATGGAGGCGATCGTACGCGATCGGCTGACCGTGTTCGTCGGTCTGCCGCTGATGTACCAAGCCATCCTCGATCATCCGCGGCGGAAGGAGTTCGATCTTTCGCATCTGCGCACCTGCCTCTACACCATGGCGCCGATGGGCCGGCCGCTGCTGGAGCGCGCGATCAAGGAGCTGTGTCCGAACTTCGCGCTGACCAGCGGTCAGACCGAGATGTATCCGGCGACGACGATGTCGCGGCCCGAGGTCCAGCTCGACCGCTTCGGCAACTACTGGGGCGAGTCGCTGTTCGTCAACGAGACCGCCATCATGGACGATGCCGGAAATCTGCTGCCGCCCGGCGAGATCGGCGAGCTGGTGCATCGCGGGCCCAACGTGATGTTGGGCTACTACAAGGATCCGAAATCGACCGAGGACGCCCGCAAGTTCGGCTGGCACCACACCGGCGACCTCGCGGTCATCGACAAGGGCGAGGTGCTGTTCCTCGATCGCAAGAAGGACATGATCAAGTCCGGCGGTGAGAACGTCGCCTCGGTCAAGATCGAGGAGACCCTGCTGGCGCATCCGGCGGTGCAGAATGCCGCCGTCGTCGGCCTGCCGCATCCGCAATGGGGCGAGGCCGTCTCGGCCTTCGTCAAGCTCAAGCCGGGCGCGCAGGCCAGTGAGACCGAGCTGCTCGAGCACTGCCGCAAGTCGCTTGGCGGCTTCCAGGTGCCGAAGCTGGTGCGGGTGCTCGAGGAGATGCCGATGACGGCCACCGGCAAGCTGCGCAAGGTCGAGCTGCGCCAGGCCTATGGCGAGCATTTCGCGAAGAGCGCGTGAGCCGTATCAACGACTTCCGCCGTCATTCCGGGATGGCCCGAAGGGCCAGGCCCGGAATCCATGACCACCATCGGGAGCATGGATACCGGGCTCGCGCTCCGCGCGCCCCGGAATGACGGCCAAAAGAGAGAACCTCGTTCGTGGCAGTGATCGACAACACCATCTCTCCCGCCGGCGCGGCCTTCCAGGCCAACCGTGACGGCATGCTCGACCTGATCGCGCGGATGCGCGATCTCGAGGCGCGCACGCGCAATGCCTCGGCGGCGGCAAAGGAGCGCTTCCATCAGCGCGGCCAATTGTTGCCGCGCGAGCGCGTCGCCCTGGTGCTCGATCCCGGCGCGCCGTTCCTGGAGCTATCGACGCTTGCCGGCTACATGTTCGATACGCCGGACCCGGCCAAGAGTGTGCCGGGCGGCGGCGTCGTCGCCGGCATCGGCTTCGTGTCCGGCGTGCGCTGCATGGTCTCGGCGAACGACGCCGGCATCGATGCCGGCGCGCTGCAGCCTTACGGCCTCGACAAGACCCTGCGCGTGCAGGAGCTGGCGCTGGAGAACAAGCTGCCCTACGTGCAACTGGTCGAGAGTGCCGGTGCCAACCTGCTGCGCTACCGCGTCGAGGATTTCGTCCGCGGCGGCAACATCTTTCGCAACCTGGCGCGGCTATCGGCGGCGGGCCTTCCGGTCGTCACCGTGACGCATGGTTCGTCGACCGCCGGCGGCGCCTATCAGACCGGATTGTCCGACTACATCGTGATGGTGCGCGGACGCACCCGTGCCTTCCTCGCCGGGCCGCCGCTGTTGAAGGCCGCGACCGGCGAGATCGCCACCGAGGAGGAGCTCGGCGGCGCCGAGATGCACACCTCGATCTCCGGGCTCGGCGACTATCTCGCCGAGGACGATCGCGACGCGCTGCGCATCGCGCGCGAGATCATGGGCAAGCTCAACTGGGACCGGCCGTCGCAGGAGTCGTCGCCGGTACAGCCGCCGCGTTACGATCAGGAGGAGCTGCTCGGCATCATGCCGCTCGACCACAAGCGCCCCGTCGACATGCGCCAGGTCATTGCGCGCATCGTCGACGACAGTGACTTCGTCGAGATGGCGCCGAACTACGGGCCTGCGACGGTGTGCGGCCATGCCCGCATCGAGGGCCAGGCGATCGGCATCGTCACCAACAATGGCCCGCTCGATCCGGCGGGCGCCAACAAGGCGACGCACTTCATCCAGGCCTGCTGCCAGACGCGCACACCGATCCTGTATCTCAACAACACCACCGGCTACATGGTCGGCCGCGCCTATGAGGAGGCCGGCATGATCAAGCACGGCTCCAAGATGATCCAGGCGGTGACGTCGGCGACCGTGCCGCAGATCACGATCTATTGCGGGGCCTCGTTCGGGGCGGGCAATTACGGCATGTGCGGCCGCGGCTTCCACCCGCGCTTCTGCTTCTCCTGGCCCAACGCCAAGACCGCCGTGATGGGTGGTGAGCAGGCGGCGGAGACGATGGCGATCGTGACCGAAGCGGCCGCAGCGCGCCGCGGCAAGCCGGTGGAACGCGAGAAGCTCGACGCCATGAAGGCGCAGATCATCGGCGTGTTCGACAGCCAGATGGACGTGTTTGCGACTTCGGCGCGCGTGCTCGACGACGGCGTGATCGATCCGCGCGACACCCGCGCGGTGCTGTCGGAGGTGCTGGCGATCTGCCGCGAGGCGGAGGCGCGGCAGCCGCAGCGCATGCAGTTCTCGGTGTCCAGGCCATGAGCGGAGAGATGACGGGAATGCAACGCAGGCCGTTCCGCAAGGTGCTGATCGCCAACCGCGGCGAGATCGGCTTGCGGATCATGCGCACCGCGCGCCGGCTCGGCTACGGCGTGGTCGCAGTCTATTCCGATGCAGATTCTGAGGCGCCGCATGTTCGGCTCGCCGATCAGGCGGTCCGCATCGGCGCGCCGCCGCCGGCACAGTCCTATCTCAACATCGCAGCGATCATCGCCGCGGCAAAGGCGACGGGCGCGGATGCCGTGCATCCCGGTTATGGCTTCCTCGCCGAGAACGAGGATTTTGCGCAAGCGTGCAAGGAGGCCGGTCTGGTGTTCATCGGGCCATCGCCCGAGGCGATCAAGGCGATGGGCAACAAGGCCGGCGCCAAGGTGATCATGAGTTGCGCCGGTGTGCCCTGCGTACCCGGCTATCAGGGGGAGGACCAGGGCGACGACGCGATGCTGCGCGAGGCGCGCCGCATTGGTTTCCCGGTAATGATCAAGGCCGTCGCCGGTGGCGGCGGCCGCGGCATGCGGCTCGTGGCAGACGCCGGCGCGTTCCCCGATTTGCTGCGCAGTGCGCGCTCCGAAGCGGCCGCCGCGTTTGGTGACGGCACTGTCATCCTGGAGAAGGCGATCGCCAATCCGCGCCACATCGAGATCCAGGTGTTCGGCGATCGGCACGGCAATGCCATCCATCTCGGCGAGCGCGACTGTTCGGTGCAGCGCCGACACCAGAAGCTGATCGAGGAGGCGCCGTCGCCCGCGGTCGGGCCGGAGCTGCGCGCGCGCATGGGCGCCGTGGCGGTGCAGGCGGTGAAGGCGCTCGGCTATGAGGGCGCAGGCACCCTGGAATTCCTGCTCGACGGCGACGGCCAATTCTACTTCATGGAGATGAACACGCGGTTGCAGGTCGAGCATCCCGTGACAGAGGCACTGACGGGACTCGATCTTGTCGAATGGCAATTGCGCATCGCCGCCGGCGAGCCCCTGCCGTTGCGCCAGGAGCAGATCAGCTTCTCGGGTCACGCGATCGAGGTGCGACTGTGCTCCGAGGATGCGGCGCACGACTTCATGCCGCAGTCCGGGCGAATGACGCTGTGGCAGATGCCCGAGACGATCCGGGTCGAGCATGCGCTGGAGTCCGGTGCGGAGATCCCCCCCCACTACGATTCGATGATCGCCAAGCTGATCAGCCATGCTGCGACTCGTGAGGAGGCGCGCGCAAGACTGATCGCCGGATTGGAGCAGGCCGTTGCCTTGGGCGTCCCGACCAACCGGGCCTTCCTCATGTCCTGCCTGCGGCATCCGGCCTTCTCCGCGGGCAAGGCGACCACCGCATTCATCGCGGCGCATCGTGACGAGCTGCGTGCGCCGGCGGTCGAAGCGGCAGACCTCGCGCTGGGTGCGTTGCTGCTCTCCGTCAGCCATCCGCTCGCGCATCCCGTCCGCCGCGGCCGCTCGCTCGCGGCAGCCTTCGCGACGCCGCTCCGGTTCGAGATCGCCGGTGAGGTGGCCGAGTGCGAGCTGCTGCGCGAGCGTGACGGAATCTATCGCGTGACGCGTGGCGATGCAGAGCATCGCTTCGAGATCGTGTCGCTCACGGATGATGCGATCCGCGTTCGTCACGCCGAGATCGTCGAGAGCGCGCGCTTCGTCCGCGACAACGATCGGCTGTTCGTCCAGCATCGCGACCAGACGCTGGCGCTGCGCGACGTGACGTTGGCGAGGCCGCAATCCTCAGCCGCTGGCGGCGGTGATGGCAGGGTTCGCGCGGCGTTGAATGGTCGTGTGGTCGCGGTGCTGGTGAAGCCGGGCGACAGCGTGGCCGTGGGACAGCCGGTGGTGACGCTCGAGGCGATGAAGATGGAGCACGTCCACACCGCCGGCATCGCCGGAACGGTGACCGCGATCGAGGTCGCCGAGGGCGACCAGGTGACGACGGGGCGGATCGTGGCGGAGATTGCGGCCTGACCGTCGGACAGGTGGGCGTGAGTTGCCTGCGTGCGTCCTTTCAGGACACAACGTCGATGTGGATGGCCGGGACAAGCCCAGCCATGACGACGTGGAAACAGACGGTCGAAAGACGGAGACCGCCACAAGCGATTGCGCTGGCAGTTGCGGGGAGAGGTCGGCTTGTCTCGAAGATGCAACCGCTGCAGCCACGTTACGCGGAAGCTCGTCTCCCGCTGCAACAGACTTCACTGATGCAATTGCCGCTTCAGTGCGGCTACCAGCCGTGACGTCTGGAACGGCTTCGACAGCAGCGGTGCCGTGGCGAATTCTTCCGGGCATTGATCGACGGAATAGCCGGTGACGGCGACGAAGGGCACGCCGGCCGCGACCAAAGCGCGCGCGATCGGCGCCGATGTTTCCTGCCCGAGATTGACGTCGAGCACGGCGAGATCGCAGTGATTCCGCTCCAGCAGATGGAGGGCTTTGTGCACGGTCGCCGCCACGCCGACGACCGTGAATCCGGCGGCTTCGAGCTCGACCGCGAGGTCGAAGCCGATCATGGGATCGTCCTCGACGATCAGGAGATGAGTCTTCTCACTGTCGCGCATGATGACGGTCGCGGCAGAGGCGTTGCAGGGGGCACCTCAGGTGCCAGCGTAGTCCGGTCGGCAGGAACTCGACCTCGACCGTTCCATCCAGGCCGGCGCGTACCAGATCGGAAATCACCCGGCTGCCGAAGCCAGTGTGCTCCGGCGGCGCGACCTCAGGTCCGCCGCTTTCGACCCAGGTCATGTCGAAGCTGTCGTCGATGCGCGTCCAGCGGACCGCGATCCGTCCGTCGTCGTTCGACAGTGCACCATATTTGGCGGCGTTGGTGGCGAGCTCGTGGACTGCCATGCCGATCGACTGCGCGGCCTCCGGCGTCAGCTCGATCGGCGGCCCGTCGATCGCGATGCGGTCGCCGATCAAGTCGCTGAACGCCCCGAGCTGCGAGCGGACCAGGCCGCCGAGTGGAATGAAACGCCAATCGTTCTGGATCAGGAGATCCTGATTGCTCGCGATCGCCTGCAGGCGCTCCAGAAAGCGGTTGAGGTCGAGCTGGCGGCCGTGACGGGTCATCTGCCGGGCGATCGCCTGCACCAGCGACAGCAGGTTCTTGCTGCGGTGGTTCACCTCGGCCAGCAAGGTGCGCAACTGCTCCCTTGTCTGGCGCTTGTCGGTGATGTCGCGCACGATCTTGGAGGCGCCGATGATGCGGCCGCTGGAGTCCCGGACCGGCGAGACCGTGACCGACACGTCGATGAGCGCCCCATCCTTGCGCAGGCGGACGGTCTCGAAATTGTCGATGATCGCGCCGGATAGGACGGTGGCGAGGATCCGGTCCTCCTCGGCCTGGCGCTCCTGCGGGATGATCGTGCGGATCGAGCGGTTGATCATCTCGCCTTCCGAGAAGCCGAAGATGCGTTCGGCGCTCTTGTTCCAGCTGGTGATCGTGCCGTCCAGCGTCTTGCTGACGACGCCGTCCGAGGACGAGGCGACGATGGCCGCGAGCATCGCCGCCGCACGCTCGGTCTTCTTCGACAGCGTGACATCGCGGATGACTTTGGAGATGCCGACAATCACGCCGGTGCTGCTGCGGATCGGTGAAAACGTGATGGAGACCTCGATCGGGCGTCCCTGCTTGGTCAGCCGGACGGTCTCGAAGCTCTCGATCGCTTCGCCCGCGTTGACCCTGGCGCGCAAGGCGCTCGCTTCTTCCGCCAGCTCGGGGGGGATGATCTCGGAGACGGATCTGCCGATCATTTCAGCCGCGGTGAACCCCAGCATCCGTTCGCTGGCCGCGTTCCAACTGCGGATGACGCCGTCGGCGGTGGTGCCGACAATGGCGTCGGCCGAGGACTCCACGATCGCCGCCAGATAGGCCGTATCGTCGTCGGTTACGCGTGGGACGGGGGAGGCGCCGGGCATTCCGTGCACGTCGCAGGCTCCTTGCTAACAGGTCGGCAGAGAAGACGCCGTGCACCGGATTACCAACTTGTTTGTATACAAATGCAAGGGCTATCTCGATCGCTGCTTGTTGTTGGTTTTTCCGGCAACGAGGACAGGACGATTTGCCGTCGGCAGACCCCCTTGGGGCCGTGCGACGTGCTCCAGCTCACGACGGCGAACACAGAGAACGCAGGCATGGGCGTTTTGTTCCAGGAGATCCTTCTAAATTGCCGCCGAACGTTCGGCGCCAGGGTCCGCTTGCATCCGGACGCCGCCGACCGGGGGGGGGCTCAACCCATTGGCGAATGTCGTATCAACTACTTCCTCAGGCTGAGAATGTAGCCTGCCAGATCGGCCGCATCATTCGCACTGAGCGGATTGTTGGCCATCGTCGCGTGGGGAAGCAGGAGGAACTTGGCCAGCATCTCCTTCGTCACGTCGTCCCTGGCCGCGATGGCGACGAACGGCCGGGCGCGCCGGAACTTGGTCGGCTCTGTGGCCACGGCGTGGCAGGCGGCGCACCAGCGCTCGGCGAGCTGGCGGCCGTGATCGAGATCCTCGGCTGCCGCCGGGGCGGACAGCAGGACCAGCAGCAGCAGCGATGGTACGGAGGCACGTCGCACGCCCGGCTCTCCTCACAGCGGCTGGTCGTCGTCGGTCGACGGCTGGTCCTGCAGCGAGGCGATGTCACCGCCGCCGAACTCGTCCTCTGGCGGCGGATAGACCCACATGTGGTCGCGCACGTTCCTGACGCCCTGGACGCTCTTGGCCGCCACGATCGCCGTGGCTCGCTCCTTCTCGCTGCGCACCGCGCCCGTGAGATGCGCGATGCCGTTGCGGACGACGACGTTGAAGCGGCAATGCTTGCAGGCGGCCTGGTCGAGTGAATCGAGGATGGCGCTGCGGATCCCGTCATCGTCAGGGGTGGGGCCTGGAACGGCAGTGGCGAGGTCGGCCACGGTTTGCAGGAAATCCGTATGGGTCACCACGCCGGCCAGCCGGTCGCCACTCATCACAGGGAGACGCTTGATGTTGCGCTTCTCCATGATCTCGGCGATCTCCGCCAGGCTGGCATCGACGCTGACCGTGACAGGAGGCTGGCTCATGATGTCGCCAACCGTACGGCCGTGGGAATGGACGAAGTCGGCGCCGATGCGGCCGCGGCCGACCAGGAGGTCGAGCCAGCGGCCTTGCCTGCGTTCGGTGCCGAGCTCGGCGCGGCGCAGGAAATCACCGTCCGTGACCATGCCGACGAGCGTGCCGGACGCGTCGACCACAGGCAGCCCGCCGATGTGGTTGCGCAGCATGATCCGCGCCGCCTCGGCCACCGGGGTTCCGGGCGTCACCGCGATCACGGATCTGGTCATGATTTGATGAGCGCGCATGTCGTCGTCTCGTGCTGCGATCGCAATTGACGGAGAATAGCTGCGCGGCACCGCGCGCGCTTGACCAGGATCAATCCGAGGTCGTGCCGCCCTACACGATCCTTGACGTCTTGTTGCCCCAATAGCGGTCGCGCAGCAGGCGCTTGTAGAGCTTGCCGGTCGGCAGCCGCGGCAGCTCCTTCTCGAAATCGATCGAGCGCGGCACCTTCTGCCGCGACAGCGACTGCCGGCAGAACGCGATCAGCTCCTCTTCCAGCTCGGACCCAGGCATGATGCCCGACATCGGCTGGACCACCGCCTTCACCTCCTCGCCGAGATCGGGGTTGGGCACGCCGAACACGGCGGCATCGGCGACCTTCGGATGCGTGATCAGCAGGTTCTCGCATTCCTGCGGGTAGATGTTCACGCCGCCGGAGATGATCATGAAGGTGGCGCGGTCGGTGAGATAGAGATAGCCGTCGGCATCGACATAGCCGACGTCGCCCACGGTGCTCATGCTGCCGTCGGCCGAACGGGCCTCCTTGGTGCGCTCGGGGTCGTTGAAGTACTCGAACGGCGATCCCGTCTTGAACCACACCGTGCCGGCCGTTCCTGTCGGGCACGGCTGCATGGTCTCATCGAGAATGTGCAGGTCGCCGAACAGCACCTTGCCGACGGTGCCGCGATGCGCGAGCCATTCCGCGCTGTCGCAGGCGGTGAAGCCAAGGCCTTCGGTGGCGCCGTAATATTCGTGGATGATCGGCCCCCACCATCTGATCATGTCCTCCTTGACCTGTGCCGGGCAGGGCGCGGCGGCATGGATCGCGACCTCGAGCGAGGAGAGATCATAGCGCGTGCGGATCTCTTCCGGCAGTTTCAACATGCGCGAGAACATCGTCGGGACCAATTGCGTATGCGTGATGCCCCATTGCTCGACCAGTTGCAGGTAGCGCTCGGGGTCGAACGTCTCCATGATGATGGCGGTGCCGCCGACGCGGATGGTGAGGTTGACCGCGGCCTGCGGCGCGGAGTGATAGAGCGGCGCCGGCGACAGGTAGATCATGCCTTCGCGGTAGCGCCACAGCCTTTCCAGGAAGTCGAAGATCGGAAGCTGCTGAACCGGCGGCTGCTCGGGCAGCGGCCGCAGGATGCCCTTCGGCCGGCCCGTGGTGCCGGAGGAGTACAGCATCGCGGTGCCGACGCATTCGTCGGCGATCGGCGTCGCTGGCAGGCCGGCCGTGGCCTCGGCGAGGCCGACGATCCGCTCGCTCTCGCCAAGTTCGTCCCGCCGGCCATCGGCGACGATGCAGAGCTCGATGTCGGGCGCCTGCTTCAGCGCCTCGCGCGCGACGTCGAGCTTGGCGAGGGAGGTGATCAGAAGCCGCGACCGGCTGTTATTGAGGATGTAGGCCAGCTCGCCGGGCGTGAGGTAGGAGTTCACGCAGGTGAAATACAGCCCGGAGCGCTCGCCGGCGCCGCACGCCTCCAGATAGCGGCTGTTGTTCTCCATGAAGATCGAATAGTGGTCGAGCCGCTTCAGGCCGCGTTGGCGGAACAGATGCGCCAGCCGGTTGCTGCGCGCTTCCAACTCGCGATAGGTCACCGCCTCGCCGGTCGAGGCCATGATGAAGGCAGGCTGCAATGGGCGCAGCCGGGCGTGCTTGCCGGTGTACATGTGTCCTCCTGCCGATGCGCGCAGCTCGCCGCGGCGCGGCGCGCAGGCGGGAGGAAGGCGTCTGCCGCGGCACCTCGGCATGGCGACGCGATGCAGACGGTGCTGCCTCACGCGTCCAGGCGGTTTCCATCCCTGCGCACCATCCCGGCGGGACGGCTCGTTGTTTGGGCGCGAATGTAGCGGAGGAGCCTGCGTCTCTCAACATGGCTGTCAGCCGATTGGCTGAGGCGGGAAGGGATGGGCGTGGCCGGGGTTCTGGCATAACATGAGCGCGCATTCCAACGAATGACATCTCAAGACCAAGAAATGCGGGGAGAGACCATATGAAATCGGGTTTGCTGGCTTTTGCGGCCGTCGGTGCGCTGCTGGCGGCGGCGCCGGCGTCGGCACAGGTCAAGATCGGCATCCTCAATGACCAGTCGGGCGTCTATGCCGACTATGGCGGCAAATATTCCGTCGAAGCGGCCAAGATGGCGATCGAGGATTTCGGCGGCGAGGTGCTGGGGCAGAAGGTCGAGCTGGTCACCGCCGACCATCAGAACAAGCCCGATCTCGCCTCGTCCATCGCGCGGCGCTGGTACGACACCGAGGGTGTCGACATGATCACCGAGCTGACGACCTCCTCGGTCGCGCTCGCGATCCAGGATCTGTCGAAGGAAAAGAAGAAGATCGACATCGTCGTCGGTGCCGCGACCTCGCGCATATCGGGCGATGCCTGCACGCCCTACGGCTTCCACTGGGCCTATGACACCCGCGCGCTCGCGGTCGGCACCGGCGGCGCGCTGGTCGAATCCGGCGGCGATACCTGGTTCTTCATGACCGCCGACTACGCCTTCGGCTATGCGCTGGAGAAGGACACCAGCGACATCGTGACGTCGAAGGGCGGCAAGGTGCTGGGCTCGGTGCGCATCCCGCTCAACTCGTCGGACTTCTCCTCCTTCCTGCTGCAGGCGCAGAGCTCGAAGGCCAAGATCATCGGGCTTGCCAATGCCGGCCTCGACACCACCAACTCGATCAAGCAGGCGGCCGAGTTCGGCATCGTCAAGGGCGGGCAGAAGCTCGCCGGCCTGCTGATGACCCTGTCCGAGGTGCATGGTCTCGGGTTGGAGGCGGCGCAGGGCCTGATCCTCACCGAAGGCTTCTACTGGGATCGCGACGACAAGTCCCGCGCCTTCAGCGAGCGCTTCATGAAGCGCACCGGCCGGATGCCGAGCATGATCCACGCCGGCACCTATTCCGCGACATTGTCCTATCTGAAGGCGGTGAAGGCCGCCGGAACCAAGGACTCCGACGCGGTGGCGGCGAAGCTGAAGGAGCTGCCGGTCGACGACGCCTTCGCGCAGGGCAAGGTGCTCGCCAACGGTCGCATGGTCCACGACATGTACCTGTTCGAGGTCAAAAAGCCGTCGGAATCGAAGAAGCCGTGGGACTACTACAAGCAGCTCGCCACGGTGCCCGGCGACAAGGCGTTCTTCACCGCCAAGGAGAGCGGCTGTCCGCTGACGAAGTGATCGTCACACCATCGCCGTCGTCGCGGCGAAAGCCGGGACTACGGCGATGGGTGCAGCAATCAGCCGTGCAGCATCCGCCACAGGATGGCGATCAGCGCGCCGGCGAGGAGTACGGATGCGGCGAGCGCCTGCACGCCGAAACCGGGGCCGCGCTTCTCCGCGGCCTTCGCATAGGACACCATGTACATCGCGCGACCCGCGATCCAGACGAGGCCGATCAGGGCCGCGATCGGGTCGCTGACATAGATCGCGAACAGCCACAGCGCCGGCAGGAAGATCGGCATCCATTCCAGCGTGTTCACCTGCACGCGATAGGTGCGCTCGAAATCGAGATTGCCGGTGACGGCCGGCGCCTTGACGCCGAACCTGGCGCGCGCCTGCGCGACGCGGACCCCCATGTAGAAATACAGCATGAGCGCGAGCACGGTGACGAGTGCGGTGAAGTGATACATGCGCGGTTCCCCCTGATGACGGCTTCTCAATACCCGGTCAGCTCGAGATAGCCCACCCCGGTGTGGCTGCCCTTGAAGCTGATCGGTCCCTCCCAATACGGCACGCGGGTGCCCATCCAGGCCCTCGAGTTGAGTGGCGCGGTATCGATGGCGATGCCGAGCGCTGATATCTCGACGCGCCAGCCGACCGGAAGCCTGCGCTCACCGATCGCAACGATATCCTTTGGCGTCATCACGATGCCCCCGGGGCCGAGCGCGCGCGAGACGCCGTCGGCCGTGATCCAGGTGCCGGACGTGTAGTCGCCATTGCCCTGCCGCATCCGGTACAGCATCAGCTTCTCGCCGCCGGAGAAATGCAGCGCGAACCAGTCCCAGCCGCTCTGGTCGGCCGCCAGCGGCTGGCTGCTCCATTCGCGGTCGAGCCAGGCCACGCCTGTCACCTCGACCGGCGTGTCGTCGAAATTGATCTGGCCGCGGGCGCGGTAGAACGGCTGGCTGTAATAGTAAGACGCCTGGCCGCGCTCGGATTTGCGGCTGTAGCCGCCGATGCCCTGCAGCACCACCGGACGGTCCGCCTCCAGATGCAGCGCGTAGGAGAAGTCCGGCCCGGCGGCCGTCATGTCGAGCGGCGCCAGCGATCGATCGTCGGTCGCGGCGGTGCCGCGCAGCTGCCAGTCATCGATCCAGGCCTGGAACGGCTTGGCCTCGACGCCGGCCTGGCCGACGCCGCCGCGCGCGAATTTCTCGGCGGAGCGATGGCTGTCCGCGCGCGTCACCGCGGCATGCGCCATCCAGAGCTGCTGATTGTCGAACCCCTCAGCTTGCGGTCCGGGCCGCGCCGCCGAGCGGAACAGGGTCCATTGCAGGCCATAGGCCTTGCCGCTGCTATCGCTGAGGTTTGCGGTGACGTACCACCACTCGATGCGGAAATCGTCGTGCGGCCCGTGATCCGCAGGGAAGCCGAACGCTCGTTCGGGCGTCACCGGTGCAAAGCCGTCGGCGCTGTCGCTCAGGCCCGCAAAGCCCTGTGCATGTGCGAGGCGCGGCAGTGCCAGCAGGCCGAGCCCGCCGATCAGGCCGCGCCGCGTGATCGTCGTTCTAGCGCTCAATGGTGAAGGTCCTGACCAGATCGGCCGGCTGCATCCGGGCCAGCCGCAGCACCGGCAGCAACGAGGCGATCACCGCCGCGACCAGCGTGACGATCAGCAGCCGGATGAGCTGCAGCGGGAACACGTCGAACGGCAGCCGCCAGCCGAACGCTTTGACATTGACGATCGCGATCAGGCACCACGCCACGACGAGCCCGAGCGGCAGCGCGAGCAGCGCGGTCAGGCCGGCGAGCGACAGCGTCTTCAACAGTTCGACTTCGGCGAGCCGCCGCCGCGTCAGCCCGATGGCCCATAAGGGTGCGAGCTGCGGCAGCCGCGAGTTCGCCAAGGTCAGCAGGCTGGTCAGCAGCGCGATCGCGGCGACGCCCAGCGTGAAGGTGTTGAGCGCGCCGGTGACCGCGAAAGTGCGGTTGAAGATCTGCTTCGACTCCTGCTTCACGGTGGCCTGGTCGATGACGTTGCGGCCGTCCAGGCCGAATTTGTCGGTCAGCGCGCTGATCAGTCCCGGCACGTCGGCCGGCGCTGCGCGCACGGCCATGCGCGTGATGGGCGTCGCCGGGAAGCGGCGCGTCAGCGCGGCGACGTTGACCGTGACCTGGCCCTTGGGATTGCCGTAGTCGGCATAGATCCCGGCGATCGTGACGCGCCAGTCGCCGCCGGATGCGGGGAGGTCGATGCTGTCACCGACAGACAGATGGAGCCGGCGCGCCAACTGCTCGCTGACGAAGCCGGCGTCGCCACGCACCAGCTGCTTCCAGGCGCTGTCGCCGGCCTGCAGCAGCGGCCAATGGTCGCGATAGGTGTCGTGATCGGGCAGGCCGAGAATGTCGATCGGCGCGCCCGCCAGCTGCGTTTCGGCGCGTCCGCCCGGCAGCACGGCCTGCACGTCGGGCCGCGCGCGCAGCCAGGTCTGGATGTCGCGCGCCTGCGCTTCATCCGCGGCGCTGATGTAGACGTCGGCGGCGAGCCGGCCATCGAGCCAGACCAGGAAGGTGCGGCTGAAGGTCTCGACCATCGTGGCGACGCCGACATTGACGGCGAGCGCGAGCAGCAGCGCCATCAGCGCCAGCGACAGGCCCGAGATCTGCTGGCGGCTGTCGGCCCAGAACCATTGCGCCAGCGCCGTCCGCGCGCCGCGCTCGCCGAGCCGCAGCACCAGCTCCAGGATCGCGGGCAGCAGCAGCGCCGCGCCGAGCATCATCGCCGCGAGCACGCCGAAGCCGGCCAGCAGCGACTGCCCGAGCCACAGCAGCAGGCCGGCGGCGACGAAGAAGGCGAGCGCGACCGCGCTCTGCAAGCGCAGCCAGCGCCGCTGCGCCTCCTGCCACGCATAGGGCTGCGCGGTGGAGAGGATCGGCAGCCGCATCGATTTGATCAGGCTGGTCGTCGCGGCTGCGAGCGCGCCGGCGATGCTGATGACGAGGCCCGCAAACCACCATTCCGGCTGCAGGCTGAGCTCGCCCGGCACCTGCGCGCCATACAGCCCGCGCAGCGATGCCGCCACGTTCGGCAGCAGCGCGGCGGCGATGACGTAGCCGCACACCAGCCCGAAGAGCCCTGCCACCAAGGCAAAGGCGATGAGCTCGCCGATCAGCACGCCGTTGAGCTGGCGCGCCGACACGCCGCAGGCGCGCAAGGTGCGCAGCACCGGCAGGCGCTGCTCGAAGGCGAGGCCGATGGCGGAATTGACGATGAACAGGCCGACGACGAAGGACAGCAGGCCGAAGGCGGTGAGGTTGAGGTGGAAGCTGTCGGTCAGTCGCTCCAGGTCGGTCTCGGCCTCCGGCTGCACGAGCTGTAGCCGGCCGCCCGCGAACGACTGCAACGGCGGTCGTTGGACCGCCGTCTTGCCGACCAGCAGCCGCGAAATCTGGCCGGGCCTGTCGAGAAGCCGCTGC
Source organism: Bradyrhizobium sp. SZCCHNR1017 (assembly GCF_032381375.1). Classification (NCBI taxonomy): domain Bacteria; kingdom Pseudomonadati; phylum Pseudomonadota; class Alphaproteobacteria; order Hyphomicrobiales; family Nitrobacteraceae; genus Bradyrhizobium; species Bradyrhizobium sp. SZCCHNR1017. Next base: position 615,740 of record NZ_JAUHIR010000003.1, read on the forward strand.
GCGTCGCTGATATCGACCACGAGCACGCCGGGCGCGAGCTGCTGCTGCGCCATCAAGGGTGGCAGCAGGGCGTCGTTGCTGAGCCGCGGCGCCGTGCCGTCTTTCAGTCCGAGATCGGCCAGCGTCTCCGGCGAGATCAGCGTGCGATGTGGCGGTGTGAGAAAGGCCTCGAGCTCGCTGCGCCCGACCATCGGCGCATTGCCGACCTCCCGGGGGATGCTGAACGGCTCGATGCCGAGCAGCCGCACCGAATGGCCGTCGATCTGCACGCGGCCCTCGAGCACCGGCGACACCGGCCAGCCGGCGCGGCGCAATTCCGCGAACACGCTCTGCGGCAGCATCTTGCCGTCGGTCGCGACCAGCATCGGCGTGCGCGCGCCGCCGAAGATCGCCGCGGCGCGATCATAGGAGCTGCGCGCCTGCTGGTTCAGCGCCTGCACGCCGCTCCACAGCGCGGTCGCCGAGATCAGCCCGATCAGCAAGGTCGCGAGCTGCATCGGATGCCGGCGCCAGTGGCTGAGCAGCACGGCGAGAATCCACAGCGCGCGCCTCATGCGATGCGCCCACCATGCAGGTGGACGCGGCGGTCGAGCATCGCCGCGAGCCGCGCGCTGTGCGTCACCATCAGGAAGCCGCAGCCGGTGCGCGCGACGAGGTCGCGCGTCAGCGCCATCACCTCGTCGGCGGTGTCCTCGTCGAGATTGCCGGTCGGTTCGTCCGCGAGCAGCAGGGCCGGCTTGACCGCCAGCGCTCGGCCGATCGCGACGCGCTGCTGCTGTCCGCCCGACAGTTGCTCCGGATAGCGCTTGAGCAGCGACTTCAGCCCGAGCCGCTCGACAAGCTCGGTGTGCCACGCCGGATCATGCCGACCGGCCAGCCGCGCCTGGAAACTGAGATTGTCCTGAACCGACAGGCTCGGCACCAGATTGAACTGCTGGAACACGAGGCCGAGCCGCTCGCGCCGGACCGCCGCGCGTGCCGAATCGTCGAGCGCCCCGACCGAAACGCCGTCGAGCAGGATGTCGCCGCCGTCGGCGGCATCGAGCCCGGCGATGAGATGCAGCAGCGTGCTCTTGCCGGAGCCGGATTCGCCGGTCAGCGCGACGCGCTCGCCGGAGGAGACGTCGAGGTCGACGCCACGCAGGACGTGGATCGGCTCGCCGCCGGATCGATAGGACTTGGTGAGATGACGGACGCTGAGCACGAGCATGATCGGGGTTGTTGCGTCACAACATAACAAGGGCCAACGCGAACATCACGCGCTCGTTCTTCGTGACGCCCCCGATGTGATGCCGGCCGCGCGCAATCAGGTTGCGAGGGTATCGCGATGCAGCCCAAGAGGGCGGATTCCCGCGTTGCAGCAATAACTTAGCGCGCCAGCCGGTTGCCTGCGAAGCCGCTTCGTGGGTAGCATCGTCAAAACGCCCGGACGACAGGGGCGGATCATGACAGAATGGGGAAGGACCATGGCCGCGCCAACGACGCTGAAGGGCACATCCCGCGCAAGCGCGACACCGAAAGGCGCCTGGAAGATCACCTTCCTGCTGTTCCTGTTCATGCTGGTGAACTTCGCCGACAAGATCGTGGTCGGGCTCGCCGGCGTGCCGATCATGACCGAGCTCAATCTGAACGCCGAGCAGTTCGGCCTGCTTGGATCATCCTTCTTCTTCCTGTTCTCGATCTCGGCGATCGTCGTCGGCTTCGTCGTCAACAAGGTGCCGACGCGCTGGGTGCTGCTGGTGCTGGCGCTGATCTGGGCGCTCGCGCAATTCCCGATGGTGGGCACCGTCGGCTTCACCACGCTGCTGATCTGCCGCATCATTCTCGGCGCCGGCGAAGGTCCCGCGGCGTCCGTCGCCGTTCACGCGGTCTACAAATGGTTCCCCGATGAGAAGCGGGCGATGCCGACCGCGATCCTGTCACAGGGATCCGCCTTCGGCGTCATCCTCGCCGTGCCCGCGCTGAACTGGATCATCGTGAATCACGGCTGGCACTATGCCTTCGGCGCACTCGGCGTGGTCGGGCTGATGTGGAGCGTGGCGTGGCTGTGGCTGGGCAAGGAAGGGCCGCTGGCGGAGGTCGAGCTCGCCGGCTTGCGCGAGCGGCGCGTTCCCTATCTGCAACTGCTGACGTCGCGGACCTTCGTCGGCTGCGTCGCCGCGACCTTCGGCGCCTATTGGGCGCTGTCGCTCGGGCTGACCTGGTTCACGCCGTTCCTGGTGAAAGGCCTCGGCTTCTCGCAGCAGCAGGCCGGCTTCATCTCGATCCTGCCCTGGATCTTCGGCGCGTGCGTGGTGCTGACCACGGGCTTTGTGTCGCAGACGCTGATGGCGCGTGGCGTCTCCACGCGCATGGCCCGTGGCGTGGTCGGCGCGACGCCGCTCGTGATCGGCGGCGGCCTGATGGCGATGATGCCGCATGTCGACGCCGCTTCGGCAAAGATCGCACTGCTCGTGGTCGGATCAGGATTGTGCGGCTCGATCTACGTCGTCTGCCCGCCGATGATCGGCGAGTTCACCCCGGTCACGCAGCGCGGCGCCGCCATGGCGATCTACGGCGCGCTCTATACGCTCGCCGGCATCGTTGCGCCCCTCGTGATGGGCAAGATGATCCAGGCCTCTGGCAGCCTGCTCGAAGGCTACATGTCCGGCTTCACCATCAATGCTGTCATCATGGTGATCTCCGGCCTGCTGGGTCTGGCGCTGCTCTGGCCCAACAGCGAGCGTGCGCGCCTGCAGGCGCAGCAGGGTGTGGCGCCGGAATTTGCGTGATACAACCCCCGCCCGGGGTCATCAGGAGGCGGCCTCGCATTCACCCGCGTGAGGTCCCGCATGATGCGCCTGTTCTCTCATATGCTGCAGTACTGGCGCGGCGTGCGATGCCTGACGATCGAGGACTTCTCGGGCGCCATCTTCCACTTCAGCAAGGTGGTTCAGCTCAATCCGCGCAACCATTGCGCTTACCACAATCGCGGCGTGGCGCTCCAGGGCATGGGCAGCTACGCCAGCTCGATCGAGGATCTTGGTCTCGCGCTCAAGCTCAAGCCCAACGCGCAGACCTACGGCGCCCGCGGCGTGTCACGCAAATTCCTCGGCGACTTCGACGGCGCCATTGACGACCAGACGCGCGCTCTCGCGCTCGAGCCCAGGCTCGCGGCGGCTCATGGCGAGCTCGCGTACCTTCATCATGTGAAGGGCGATCTGGATCGCGCGATCGCCCAGAGCACGACAGCAGTCGGCCTCGCGCCCAAAGACCCGGTCATGCATCGGGGACGTGGCTATATTCAGTTCTGCCGCGGCAGGTTCGAAGCCGCGGCAGCTGACATGGAACGATCGCTCGCGCTCCAGTTCGAGCCCTATGCGGCCCTGTTTCGTTACCTGTCGCTGGCTCGGTTGCCGGGGCGCGCCAAGCCAGATATCGCTTCTTTCGCGGCGTACTGGGCGGCGGGGCAGTGGCCCTGGCCTGTGTTCGATCTTCTCATGGAGCGTTCGACGGCGCAGCAGCTGTTGAACGCGGCGGCAACGGCTCCAGAACAGGCTGAAGCCTATTTCTACATCGGTGAGTGGTATCTCCTGCACGGCCGCAAAGACGAGGCCGGCAGGGCACTCGAGATCGCGCTGCGCTCGTTGCCACCCTGGTTCAACGAGCATCCCGCCGCGCAAGCCGAGCTTGCAAGGCTTGCCGAGACAGTCGCCGCGGCCAGTTGACGTCTCAGCTCAGCTGGCGCGCCCCCCTGACCAGCCGTCCCGGGCGTGCGCCGGTGGCCTCGCCGTGGCGGCGCGTCACCACGCCCGACACGATCGTCGCCTCATAGCCGTCGACCTCCTGCATCAGCCTGCGCCCTCCGACCGGCAGGTCGTAATGTACCTTGGGCGGATGCAGGTGCAGCCGTCCGTAGTCGATCACGTTGACGTCCGCCTTGTAGCCCGGCGCGAGCAGGCCGCGATCGCCGAGGCCGACGGAGAGTGCGGTCTTGCGCGACTGCGCGGCGACGACGAAGGGAATCGACAGTCTGTCGCCCCGCTTGCGGTCGCGGGTCCAGTGCGTCAGCAGATAGGTCGGGAAGCTGGCATCGCAGATGATGCCGCAATGCGCGCCGCCGTCGCTGAGGCCGGGCACGCTGCGCGGGTCGCGCAGCATCTCGTAGGTGGCATCGAGATTGCCGTCGGAATAGTTGAGGAACGGCACGTAGAGCATGCCGCGGCCGCTGTCCGTGAGCATCGCGTCATAGGCCAGTTCCTCGGGACGACAGCCGCGCGCGCGGGCCTGGGCGCCGAGTGACCGCTCCGGCGGCTGCTCATAGTCCGGCGGATCGCCGAGCAGATACATCTTGTCGTAGTTCGGCTTGAAGAACAGCGGGTCGTCGGTCGCGCTGGCCTGCTCGCCCAGGATGGCCGCGCGCAGCTCCGGATCGCGCATCCGCGCGACTCGCTCATCCAGCGGCAGATGCGCGATCGCCTGGTAGCTCGGATGCGTCTGCAGAGGGTTGCGCGACAACTCCAGCCCAAGCAGGAGTCCAACCGGGCGCGCCGCGATCTGCGCCGTCACCGACAGGCCGCGCGCGGCGGCGGCGTTGATTTCGGCCAGCGTCTGCCGCCAGCGTTGCGGCGCGCGGTCGTTCTGCGTCACCGAGAACGAGATCGGGCATTTCGTCGTGTCGGCGATGCGCAGCATCATCGGCAGGTCTTCGTGGATGGTGGAGATGTCGAGCACGAATTGCAGCACGCTGCGGCCGGCGCCGTGCATGGCCTGCGCGATCGTCGTCAACTCGTCCTCGCCGGCCTTGAGCGTCGGCGTGTAGTCACCGGTCGATGTCCGATGGTTGAGCGTGCGCGAGGTCGAGAAGCCGAGCGCGCCGGCCTTGACCGCATCGCGTGCCAGCGCCGCCATGGCGCGGTTGTCGTCGGCGGTGGCCGGATCGCGGCGCGCGCCGCGCTCGCCCATGACATAGACGCGCAGCGCTGCATGCGGCAGCTGCGCGCCGATGTCGAGATCGAATTCACGCTTGCCGAGCCACTCCATGTAATCCGGAAAGCTCTCCCATTCCCAGGGAATGCCGGCTTCGAGCACCGGTTCGGGGATGTCCTCGACGCCCTCCATCAACTGGATCAGCCGCTGATGATCGGCCGGCCGGCACGGCGCGAAGCCGACGCCGCAATTGCCCATGATCGCGGTGGTGACGCCGTTCTGCGACGACGGCGAGATGTCATGGCTCCAGGTCACCTGGCCGTCGTAATGGGTGTGGACGTCGACGAAGCCTGGTGTCACGAGTTTGCCGCGTGCGTCGATCTCCTCGCGGCCGGATGCGTTGACCTTGCCGACCTCGACGATGCGGCCGTCCGCAATCGCCACATCAGCTTCGTAGAGTTCGCCGCCCGAGCCATCGGCAATGGTTCCGCCGCGGATCACGAGATCTGGCTGCGTCATGGCGTGTCTTCCCCGGGTGTTGTTGTTGGCCGCATCATCGGCGGGAAGGCGATGATGTCAACACGCGGGGATCAGGCAGCAGCGTTGCGCCGGCGCAGGTGACGCGAGCGCCGTAGGGTGGGCAAGGCGGCGCGCGCCCACCATTCTCAGCGGTGATTTCTGGCGGACGGTGGGCATGCTTCACGTTGCCCACCCTACGAAGACTGCTACGCCTTGGCCTTCTTCGGCTCGGTGAAGAACGCGAGCACGATCGTCAGCAGCATGAACACGACGGAGGCGCCGAACACCCAGCGCGGCGCGTTCATGTCCATGATCCAGCCGAACAGCAGCGGGCTGACCACGCCGGCGAAGTTGAAGCCGGTCGACACGATGCCGAAGGCGCGGCCGGCGGCGCCCGGAGGGGCGGCGTTGCGCACCAGCATGTCGCGCGACGGCGCGATCACGCCGCTCATGAAGCCCGCGACCAGCATGATCGCCGTGAGCAGCACGGTCGGCAGGTTGATGAAAGTGATCATCAGCACCAGCACGGCGTTGATCGCATAGGCGACGGCCGCGACCAGGTTGTGATGGCGGATGCGGTCGGCGAGCTGGCCGCCGGCGAGCACGCCGACGGCGCTGGCGCCGAGGAACGCGGTCAGTGCGATGTTGGCGGTCGAGAACGAGATGCCGTAGCCGTTCATGAGCGCGACAACGCCGAAGCTGGCGATGCCGGCGTTGGACAGGCTGAGCAGCATGAAGAACACGGTCAGCAGCATCAGCATCGGCGTCAGCAGGCTGGGCTGTTTGACCTTGCTGCCGTCGGCGCTGGTGTGATGCGGATGCGGCGGCACCTCGGGCACGTTGCCGACGAGCAGCAGCAGCGCGGCGAGCGGTCCGACCAGGCCGGCCGCGATCAGCGCGCCGGAGCCGCCGACGGTGGTGACCAGCGCCGCCATCACGGCGGGCGCGACGGCGCCGCCGAGATAGCCGGCGAAGGTATGCACACCGAACGCGCGGCCCATGCGCTTCTCTTCCATGTGTGCGGCCAGCAGCGCGTAGTCGGAAGGATGGTAGACCGCGTTGGCGAGGCCGAGCAGCACCGCCGAGACGACAAGGCTGGCATAGCTCAGGTAGACGCCGAGCATCGCCAGCGACAGGCCACCGAGCGTCAGGCCGATCAGCAGGATGCGACGGGCACCGGCGCGGTCGACCAGGTAGCCGACGGGCGCCTGGGTCAGGGCCGAGACGACCGCGAACACGGTGAGCGGAAAGCCGAGCTCGATGTAGCCGACGCCGAGCTTCTCCTTCAGGTAGGGAAACAGCATCGGCAGCACCAGCATGTGCAGATGGCTGACCCAGTGCGCCAGCGAGATCAGCGCCAATGTGCGCAGCGGCGAGGCGGCCCGGACCGGAGCATGTTGCGGTGCGGCGAGAACGTCAGCCATGGTCGATCCGTTGGCCCCCGGCGTCAGCGATGGAAAGGAGGGCGCGTTGCCGGCAAACCGCCGATGCTCCCGAAATCAGGGGCGCGCGCGACACAACGCCACACTATCGGAATGCGGTTCATTGTCCATGAACGCCCGCGCATGGCACCTGCGCGCCGCGGCCGGCGTTTGCGGGCTGGGGTAGAGGAAACACGGCAGGGTGTCGGCTTTGCATGCATCCGCGCTGAGGGAGCCACTCCGCATCGTCAACCTCGGTGTCATCCCCGCACACGGGGATCCATAACCACCGGCGGATGTTTGTTGCGACGCAGGTTCAACGTGCAGCCTGCCTCAAGACAGATCACGCGGTATCGGTCCCGGGTCGGCGTCCACCGACGCTTCGCGTCCGCGGGCTTGCCCGGGACGACAGCGGAGTGTGAGGGCGCCGCCAAGGGCTGCCGAAAGGTGGGAGAGCGTGACCTCCTACGGCACCACCGGCCCGCCGGCCTTTTTCCACGCGTCCAACCCGCCTTCAATATGCGCCGTATTCGCCAGCCCCGCCGCCTGTGCCGTCTGCACCGCCATCGCCGAGCGCTCGCCATAGGCGCAGAAGAACACAATGCGGCGGCCGGTGGCGGCGGCGACCTCGCGCAGCATGCCGCCCGGCTTGAGATTGTCCTCGATCGCAGGATAGGGCGCGTGCAGTGCGCCGGACAGCGTGCCATGCTTGGCGCGCTCCGCGGCCTCGCGCAAATCGACCAGCAGCACGTCGGGGCGTCCCAGGCACTCGATCGCCTCGCGTGCCGGCAGCGACAGGCCCCGCTTCGCCAACTCCTCCTGATGCAGCCCGACGCGCATGTTGGCGGGCACCGCGACATCCATCATCTTCGGGTTCGGCAACTTCAGATTCGCCATCAGCGCGACGTAGTCGTCGACCGACTTGACCTGCAGGCGCGGATTGTAGCGGCGCTCCTCGCCGATCGTGGAGACGGTGTCGCCCTTGTAGTCGTGTGCGGGATAGACCAGCGTGTCGTCGGGCAGCCGCAGCAGCTTGTTGAAGATGGAGTCGTACTGCTGCCGCGCATCGCCGTTCTGGAAATCGGTGCGGCCGGTCCCTCGGATCAGCAGCGTGTCGCCGGTGAAGACGCGGTCGCCCAGCGAGAAACTATAGGAATCGTCGGTGTGCCCGGGCGTGTACATCACGTCCAGGCTGATGCCCTCGATGGCGATCCGGTCGCCCTCGCTGACGCGCATCGCCACCACGTCGGCCTTGGTCTGCTCGCCCATGATGGTGACGCAATGGGTTCGGTCGCGCAAAGCGCCGAGGCCGGTGACGTGATCCGCATGCAGGTGGGTGTCGACGGCCTTCACCAGGCGCAAATCGAGTTCGCGCAAAAGCTGGCAGTAGCGCTCGACCTTCTCCAGCACCGGATCGATGATGACGGCCTCGCCGCCGCTGCGGCTGGCGAGGATGTAGCTGTAGGTGCCGGAGACGCTGTCGAACAATTGGCGGAAGATCATCAGCGCCTCCTTCCGATCTGGATCATCGTGGCATTAGCACGACCGGCCCGATGTCACCAATGCGGCGAACGCTCGGCAGGTCGGATTGCATCGCGCAATCCGCTGTCACGATTGCGATGCAAATCCGGGATTGCCGTCGACACCCGAGAGCGTGACCTTGTTCGTTCCGACCAGCACCAGTTGGCCGTTGCGCAGGTGGTTGGCCACCACGTCCCACACCGGCTTGCCGTCCTGCGCGTTCATCGAGGCCCAGCCGGCGACCTTGTAGCTCTTGCGGGCGTCCAGCGGCCGGCCATCGTCGAGCGTGAGATCGGAGATGCGGCGGCCGATCGGCTCGGCGGGCGCGCAGCGGTAGGATAGCCCTCCGGTTCGCACCATGTCGCCGCCCTGCTGCAGATAGGGGTCGGCGTTGAACAGGTTGTCGCAGACGTCCTCGAGCACGTCCTTGATTTCTGCGCCGGACATCCGCTGCACATAGGTCTCGGGATAGGTGATGGCGGTCTGCGCCAGCACGTCCTCGAGCAGGATGGACTGGTTCGCGAGCAAGGTCGGGCCCCAGCGGAATCCGGGAGACAGCGCAATCTCGGCATCGAGCTCGCGGCGCAGCGCCGCGCAGATCAGGTCGTCGGTCGCGCCTTCGAAATTGCCGCGCCGGTAAAGCAGCCGGTCGGACGTCGCGAGCTTCTCGCTCCAGGCCGCGACCTGCGGCTGCTGCGTCTGATCGATCAGCGCCTGCATCGCCGGGTCCGGCTTCAGCAGCTCCGAGTAGACGGGCAGCAGCCGGTAGCGCGCATCGGCGACGCGGCCCTTGCCGACGTCGAGATCGAGCACGGCGAGGAATTTGCCGTTGGAGCCGGCATTGGTGACGAGCGTTGCGCCCTTGGAATTGCTGACCGCGACCGGCTGCGGAACCGCGTCATGGGTATGGCCGCCGAGGATGACGTCGATGCCGGTGACGCGGCTCGCCAGCTTGAGGTCGACATCCATGCCGTTGTGCGACAGCAGGATCACGGCATCGACCTTGTCGGCGCCGCGGAGGCCATCGACCAGCTTCTGCAGTTCCTCCTCGCGGATGCCGAACGTCCAGTCCGGCGTGAAGCGGCGCGGATGCGCGATCGGCACGTAGGGAAAGGCCTGGCCGATCACGGCAATACGGGCGCCGCCGATCTCCTTGATGGTGGCCGGCTTGAACACGCGGCCCGATCCGGGATCGTACGCCTTGGCGTCGTTGAACGCCGCCTCCTCCGTCAGGAACACGTTCTGCGCCAGGAATTCGCCCTTGAAGCGGGCGAGGTTGGTGCGCAGCGCCTCCTCGCCATAGGTGAACTCCCAATGCCCGGTCATGGCGTCGATGCCGAGCAGGTTGGCGGCGCTCACCATGTCGGCGCCGCGCATCGCATTGGCGAGCCCGGTGCCCTGCCAGAGGTCGCCGCCATCGAGCAGCACCGAGCGATGGTCGCCGGCATCGGCGCGCAGCTTGTCGACCAGGGTCTTCAGATGCGCGAATCCACCCATCCGGCCGAAGCGGACGGCGTACTTCTCGAACTCGAACGAGGTGAACGCATAGGCCTCGGCGCTGTCGGGTCGGATGCCGTAGCGGTCGAGGAAGGCGCGCTCGACCAGATGCGGCGGTCGTCCCCACATCTCGCCGATGCCGAGATTGACGCTGGGCTCGCGGAACAACAGCGGGCGAAGTTGCGCGTGCGTGTCCGTGATGTGCAGGATGCGCGCGTTGCCGAACTTCTCGATGTCGTAGAGGCTGACGGTGTCGGCGGCGCAGGCGCTGCGCAGCAACGCCGGCGCGGCGAGCGTGGCGACAACTGATGCCTTCAGAAAGTCCCGGCGCCGAATCATGGCTCGCGTCCTAGATCATGATGCGATTCCACGGAATCGCATCATGATCCATCCCCTTGTTTGAGCATGATCTCCGCACAAACGCCTTCGGCGTTCGTCGCGAGGGAAAACCGGTTGCCACTTCTCCGGATCATGCTCTAGCGGATCTCCATGTCCTTCCAGCGCTGCTTCTCGCTGGTGGCCTGGACGACCGAGGCCTTGGCGAGCGCCTCGGCCTCCTGCGCCGACTTCAGCGCAGAATCGAAATTGCCGGAATCCGCTGCCTTCTTCGCAGCGGTGAGTGCGGCCTGGGTCACGGTCCATTGGTTGCGCAGACGTCCGGCTTCCTTGTTGGCGCTCTCGGCCGCCGCGACAGCCGCGAGATAGTCGGCCTCCGACGCGGCCCGCGCGGAGCCGGCGCCGACCGCTGATACCATCATGGCGAACACGATCTTTTTCATGACGCTTGCTGTCGTGACGTTTTTCATGGCCGTGCTCCAGGTCCTGAAACCGGCAGGCCGTTCGACACGTAGGACAGGTAATATTCGAGGTTGCGGTATTCGTCCGATTGCGGCTCCAGCGGCACGGCGCGTGTCTGGCTGTTGCAGGTGACGAAGCGCCGGCTGATCGTGCCCATGCCGCTCCATTCCGAGCGGTAGATCGGCATCGCGTTGAGGATGCCGAGCGCCGGCGCCAGGATCTCGGCGCGGATCCGCTCCCCCGGGCTCTGCACGTGGCAGCTCGCGCAGGAGAAGTTCAACTGGCCGCGGCGGGTGTAGAAATACTCCTTGCCCTTTTCGAAGGCCTCGAGCGCACGCGGGTCGTCGGGGATCTTGATGTCGAAGCGCTTGCCGCGCGACGTGTACGCCATGTAGGCGGTCAGCGATGCCATCTCGTCCTTGACGTAGGAGTAGGGCTGCTCGCCATTGGCCTCGCGGCAGCGGTTCAGCGCCAGCTCGAGGGTGATGACCTTGCCTTCCTTGTCGTCGAAAGTGGGATAGTTCTGGCGGATGCCGATGCCGCCGTTCGGGAAGCAGTCGGCATAGGTCTTGCCGTTCTTGAACGGCTTGGCGAACATCTCCTTGCCGGCATCGAGCGCGAACTCGTAGGGCGGAAACTGCTCCTTCTCCTCCCATTGCTTGCGCATGTCGGCGTTCATCGAATACGGCCCGTTGACGAAATCGTCGAACGCCACCTTCGGAAACTTCTTGACGAAGTAATCCTGGAACGCCTTGGCGTCGGCGGCCGGGTTCGGCTTGTCCGCGGCCGCGGCGCCGGAGGCGCCGAGAGCGAGCGCGGCCGCCACGGTCAGCGCGAAGCGCGGCGCCCTCATTGGATCGTCGCCGTCAGGCTGTCGGTCGCGCCCTTGCTGTCGACCCAGCTCACCTTGAGCTCGTCGCCCTTGGCCGCGCCCTTGAAGGCGAACTTGACATAGGGGTCCTTCGACACCGCGGTGCCCCAATCGGCCAGGAACACCGTCTTGTCCTTGTGCACGAAGGTGACCTGCTGGATGTAGTGCGCCGGGATCACTTCGCCCTTGGCGTCCTTGACCAGGCCCGTATCCATCGGGTGCTGGATCAGTGTCTGGACCTCGGCGATGTCGCCATTCAGGACGGCGCGGACGCGGATGCTCGATGCCATGATGATCTCCTGACCTTAGCCGCCGCAGCCGCCGACGGTGACCTTGACCTCCTTGGTCGCGCTATAGAGCTTGCCGCCGGATTCGACGAGCGCGATCACGTTGGAGGTCTTGGCCATCTTGAGCCGGTTCGCCACCGCGGGCACGGTGCCCTCGGGGATGTGGTACGACGCCGCCAGCGCGAACGGATTCTCGCTGACGATGAAGGCGATCGAGGTGACGTTCGGCAGCGACGTCGTCACCGCGATCGGCACCACGCCGCCGTTCTCGGCGATCTCCGGCGCGTCCAGCTTGATCTTGTCGGACGCTTCGTGGTCGCGGCCGTACAGCGCCTTGACCGCGTCGCCCGCATTCTTCTGCTTGAAGGCGTCTTCCGGATATTTGTTGTCATTGGTCGCGGCAAACACGGGGGTCGCGTGCAGCACGGCGTTGCCGAGGCCGATCAGCGCGACGAGGCCGGCGCCCTTCAGGAACAGGCGGCGGTGGGCCAACGGGCCGAACGAGGCAGTCATGGCGGTCTCCAAACGGAATCAGAGGGTCTGCAGGAAGTCGACGATGGCGCTGATTTCCTGCTCGGTCAGGATGCGGTTGCGGCCGAACGGCGGCATCACCGTCAGCGGATTGCGCCTGGTCTCGTCGTTGAGAATCGCGATCAGCTCGGCGCGGTCGTATCTCGCCTTGAGGTTCTCCAGCTTCGGGCCGATCGAGCCCGGCAGGTCGCCGCCCTTGATCTCGTGGCAGGTCAGGCAATTGCCCTTGCCGCGGTCGAAGGCGAGCTTCTGGCCGTCGACGGCACCGGACTGGGCGTGAGCGGCCATGGACATGGCGAGCGAGAGCCCCATCGCCAGGGCGGTACGCAGGACAGGTGTGATCAAGGTGGAGTTCCGACGTCTCGGTGATCTCGGCAATATAGGAGCTGCAAAGCATAAAGACCATCGGCTGACAATGCAGCTATGGTGGCCGCCGCAACGCGGTTAACGAGGGCCGTTCATGGGGCGGCCGGGAGAATGGTCATGGCGGAATATGTCGTGGAGTTCGGCCGGGACGGTCGGCCGGTGGAACCGGACGGACGGCTGGACGCGGCCGCGTTCCACCGCAACCATCAGGCGATCTGGGCGGTGCTGGAACGGTTGCTGGCGGGCAAGACCGGCGATGTGCTGGAGGCCGGCAGCGGCACCGGCCAGCACGTCGTGCATTTCGCTTCCCAGCGGCCGGACCTGACGTGGTGGCCGAGCGATCTCAACGCCAACCACCTCGCCAGCATTGCGGCGTGGCGCAGCCATGCCGGGTTGTCCAACATCCGTGATGCCCAGCGCATCGACCTGTCAGATCCCGGCTGGCCGGCGGCGTTCCGCGCCGCGGGCGGGCCGTCGCAGCTCGCCGCGATCTTCTGCGCCAACGTGATTCACATCGCGCCGTGGTCGGTGGCGGAGGGACTGTTCGCCGGCGCCGGGCAGGCGCTGTCGGCGGACGGCGCACTGGTGCTCTACGGCCCGTTCAAGCGCGACGGCAAGCACACGGCGATGAGTAACGCCGTGTTCGATACGTCGCTGCGCGAGCGCAATCCGGAGTGGGGCGTGCGCGACATCACCGACCTCGAGGCGCTCGCCGCGCGCCACGGGCTCGCCTTGCGCGAGAGGGTGCAGATGCCGGCCAACAACATGATCCTGGTGTTCGGTCGGACTTCGTAGGTTTGCGACGGCGCCTCGCCGATCTCCGTCATTGCGAGCGAAGCGAAGCAATCCAGGGCCGCGTTGGGACTCTGGATTGCTTCGTCGCTTCGCTCCTCGCAATGACGGAAGATGGGTCGCTCACTTCGCCTCCAGTCCGACATGCCGCGCCAGAAACCGCGTGCCCAACGTGATGAAGCTGGCGCGCTCGCGGTTGTCGGTGCCGTAGCCATGGCCACCGGCGGCGGGTTCGTAGAACCAGGCGTCGTAGCCCATGGCCTGCAGCTTGGCGGTCATCTTGCGCGCGTGACCGGGATGGACGCGGTCGTCGCGCCGCGTGGTCGCGATCAGGACCGGCGGATAGGGCTGGCCGGGCGTTGCGGTGTGATAGGCCGAGTAGGTCGACAACCAGCTCCAATCCTGGTCGCTGTCGGGATCGCCATATTCGGCGATCCAGCTCGCGCCGGCGAGCAGCTTGGTGTAGCGGCGCATGTCGATCAGCGGGATGGTGCAGAACAATGCGCCGAAGCGCTCGGGGTAGCGCACCAGCATGTTGGTGATCAGGATGCCGCCATTGGAGCCGCCTTGCGCCGCGATGCGCTTCGGCACCGTGACGCCGCGGCGGACGAGGTCGGCGGCGACCGCTGCGAAATCATCATGCGCGAGCCGCTTGCCCGCATAGCGGCCGGCATCGTGCCAGGCGGTGCCGAACTCGCCGCCGCCGCGGATGTTGGCCTCCACGAGCGTGCCGCCACGCTCGAGCCACAGCTTGCCCAGCGCCGCATTGTAGGCCGGACGGAGCGTGTGACCGAAGCCGCCATAGGCGCTCATGTGCACCGGCGCGTCGCCTGTCAGCTCGGCCGGCCCGGTCTGGGTGTAGGGAATACGCTCGCCATCCACCGAGATCGCCTCGTGTCGCGTGACGACGTGCCCCTCGGCGCTGAAGGTGCGAGGCGCCTGCTTCAGCACGATCGGCGCGGCCAAGCCCTCGATCAGTAGCAGCGACGGCGGCGTCAGCGGATCCTGGATGTTGGCGAGCAGGTCGCCGTTGCTTTCGGCCTCGTCGGTGTCGAGACGCCAGACGTCCACCGTCGCGATCTCCGGCAGGCTGGGAAGCCGCTCGCAGCTCCACTCCCCCGGTGACGGCGTCCACACCTCGAACCTTGCCCTGAGCTCGTCGAGGATCGACAGCACCAGCCGGTCGCCGGCCCAGGACAGGCCCTGCAGCGCGCGTCGCGGCGCGGGCTCGAACACGCGGATGAAATCGCGGCGCCCGGCAAGGAATGCCGAGAGCCGGAGACCGAGCACCACATCCGCGGGATGGGTGACCTCGCCGACGGTCCAGGGCTGGCGCAGCTTGATGGCCATCCAGTCGCCATGCGCTGACATCCAGCAGTCGGTCGGCAGGTCGAGCCTGGTCCGCGCCCCGCCGCCGTCACCGAGCCATAGATATTGGTTGAAGAAGTCGATGCCCTCGGCAAACCACACCCGCGCCGGCGCGACGCTGCGATCGACACCGACATGCACCCATGTCGACTGGCTGCCTTCGGCGGCGAAGATCACCTCCGCCTGCTCGACCGGCTGGCCGCGCCGCCAGCGCCGCACCGTCCGCGCGTAGCCCGACGGCGTCGCCATGCCCGCGCCGAACGCGCTCGCCAGCAGCAGGGTGTCGGTATCGAGCCAGGCGGCGCCGCCCTTGGCCTCCGAGAGCGTGAAGCCGCCCGTCACGAAGCGCTTCGTCGCGAGGTCGAACTCGCGCAGCACCACGGCGTCGCTGCCGCCCCGCGACAGGCTCAGGATGGCGCGCTCATGCGCCGGCGGCAGGCTCGAGACCCCGTTCAGCGCCCAGTCCTCGCCTTCGTCGGCAGCGAGTCGGTCAATGTCGAGCAGGTCCTCCCATTGCGGTTGCGCCTTGCGGAACTCCGCCATCGTCGTGCGCCGCCACAAGCCGCGCGGATGCGCCGCGTCCTTCCATTGATTGTACAGCAGCCCGCCGCGGCGGCTGACGAACGGGATGTTGTCCGGCCGATCCAGGATGGCGGCCAGCGTGTCGCGGTCTCGTTCGAAGGCCGCATCGCCGAACGCGGCGAGCGTGCGCTGGTTCTGCGCCGCGACGAACGCGAGCGCGCGCTCGCCGTCGATCTCCTCGAGCCACAGATACGGATCGTCATCGGGCGCCGCGATGGTCGGACGATCGTCGATTGACATGGCTCAAGCTCCGCGGGCGCCGTTGACGCGAGAATACCGCCGGCTTGATTAGCCGGGCCGGTCGGGAGTGTCGAATCACGCTCCGTGGCGCGTTCGCTGCCGCATGGCTTGTCTCCGTTCGCGCCCGTTGCCTCGGGCGCGCGCTTCCCGCAATAGTGCGGCTGAACCAGCAAGGCGGGAGCGTGCGCGCCACGCCTCCGGATACCTGAGATGATCGATCTGACCGTGAGCGAAGACACCTCCGATGATGCCCGCGCTCGCCGCAACGTGGCGCGGCTCGCGGCCGCCCAGGCGCTGACCGGCGCGAACTCGGCCGTGATCTTCGCGACCGGTGCGATCGTCGGCGTTACCATCGCGCCGAGCATCGGGCTCGCGACGGTGCCGATCTCGATGTACGTCGTTGGCCTCGCCGCCGGCACCTTGCCGACCGGCGCGATCTCGCGCCGCTATGGCCGCCGCGCGGCCTTCCTGATCGGTACCGGCTGCGGCGCCGTCACCGGCGTGCTCGGCTGCCTCGCGATTCTGCGCGGCTCGTTCGCACTGTTCTGCCTGGCGACGTTCCTCGGCGGCGTCTATGGCGCCGTCGCGCAATCCTATCGCTTCGCGGCGGCCGACGGCGCCAGCGCGACGTTCCGGCCCAAGGCGGTGTCGTGGGTGATGGCGGGCGGCATCTTCGCCGGTCTGCTCGGTCCACAGCTCGTGCAATGGACCATGGACGTCTGGCAACCCTATCTGTTCGCGTTCAGCTATCTGGTCCAGGCGGCGGTCGCGCTGGTCGCGATGGGGATCGTCGCCGGCGTCGATCTGCCGAAGCCTGAAGCTGCCGATCTCCATGGCGGCCGGCCGCTGTCCGAGATCGTGCGCCAGCCGCGCTTCATCGCAGCTGCCCTGTGTGGCACCATCGCCTATCCGGTGATGAACCTGGTGATGACCTCGGCACCTTTGGCGATGCAGATGTGCGGGCTCACCGTGTCGGATTCCAATTTCGGCCTGCAATGGCACATCGTCGCGATGTACGGCCCGAGCTTCTTCACGGGATCGCTGATCGCGCGCTTCGGCGCGCCCGTCATCGTCGCGGTCGGCCTCGCGCTGGAAGCGGTCGCAGCGGTGATCGGTCTGTCCGGCCTCACCGCGATGCATTTCTGGGCCACGCTGGTGGCGCTCGGGGTGGGGTGGAATTTCAGCTTCGTCGGCGCCTCCGCGCTGGTGCTGGAGACGCATACGCAAGCCGAGCGCAACAAGGTGCAGGCGTTCAACGATTTCCTGATCTTCGGCCTGATGGCGCTGGGCTCGTTCTCCTCGGGCCAACTGCTCGCCAATTTCGGCTGGTCGGCGGTGAACCTCGTGGTGTTCCCGCCGGTGCTGCTGGGATTGTGCGTGCTGGCGCTGGTGTGGTCGTCGAAGCGGCGCGAGGCAGCGGCGGGCTGACTAAAACGGGCGTAGTAGTAGTAACGAGGTCGCGCCGCACCCACGGTGCGCTCCCCTCTCCCTTGCGGGGAGGGGGCGGGGGTGGGGGTCCACGAACCGTGCTCTCTCAGATTACAAGGATCAAAGTCTCTCGCTCGGCCGAGCGGTGGATGCCCAGCCTTGAGAGCCGATAGCAGTGCAGATTGATAAGGTCGCACCTCACTTCGCGCAGCGCCCGGAGACCCCCACCCCCGACCCCTCCCCGCAAGGGGAAGGGGAGTGCACCGGCATCGTGGCGACAGCGGCGCATCGCAGCTCACGCGCTTCTCACTTCAACTCCGACACCTCGCCCTCCGGCAGGTCGAACTCGAACGCGTTCAGTGTCATCGACACCATCGTGTAGTAGCCGCACAGGCCGATGATCTCGACCAGGCCGCGTTCGCCGAGCAGCGCGATCGCCTCCTTGTAGAGCGCATCCGTCAGTCCATGGCCCTCATGCAGCGACTTGGCGACGTCGTAGATCATCTGTGCCTTGGGATCGGAGAATTCCGGCGTGCGACGGTCGCGGATGTCCTCGATGATCTTGATGTCGAGCCCGCCGGCCAGCGCCAGACGCTTATGCGCGTACCATTCGTAATGCGCGGTCCAATGCCGCGCCGTCACCAGGATCGCGATCTCCGAGAGTGCTGCCGGAAACACCGTGTCGTAGCGCAGGAAGGCGCCGAGCCGCGTCGCGTGCCGCGCCATCTCCGGGCTGTTCAGCCAGGCCATCATCGGCGGCGGCGGCGAGCCGCGCTTGCTGGTGATCGACTCGTCATAGGTCTGGCGCTGGTCGGCGCTCATTTCGCCAGGCGAAAGAAGTTTCAGGCGCATGTTCGTTTCCTCGTATTTCACGCGGCGGCATCATGACCATAGAACGCCTGGCAAGGCGAGGGCGCCCGCGGCGACATCGATGTTGAATTCCCTGACGCGCTGAGGTTAGG
The DNA here is from genome assembly GCF_032381375.1 of Bradyrhizobium sp. SZCCHNR1017. Taxonomy (NCBI): domain Bacteria; kingdom Pseudomonadati; phylum Pseudomonadota; class Alphaproteobacteria; order Hyphomicrobiales; family Nitrobacteraceae; genus Bradyrhizobium; species Bradyrhizobium sp. SZCCHNR1017. Next base: position 633,831 of record NZ_JAUHIR010000003.1, read on the forward strand.
TCGTTCCAAAGACAGCAATCATGGAAACGCGTGAGGACTTGGCATGGCCGATCTCGACACATTCCGCCGCGAAACCAGGGCCTGGCTGGAGGCCAATTGCCCGCCGGAAATGCGCCGGCCGATGACCTCCGAGGAGGACACGTTCTGGGGCGGCCGCAATGCAAAATTCTCCTCTGAGCCGCAGCGCGTCTGGTTCGAGCGCATGCGCGACAAGGGCTGGACCGTACCGCACTGGCCCAGGGAATATGGCGGCGGCGGTCTCGACGGCGAGGAGGCCAAGATCGTGCGCCAGGAAATGGCGGCGATCGGGGCGCGCGCGCCGATCACCTCGTTCGGCATCTCAATGCTCGGGCCGGCGCTGCTGAAATACGGCACGGACGACCAGAAGCGCGAGCACCTGCCGAAGATCACCGCCGGTCTAATCCGCTGGTGCCAGGGCTATTCCGAGCCGAACGCCGGCTCCGATCTCGCCTCCTTGCAGACGCGGGCCGAAAGCGACGGCGACGACTACATCATCAACGGCCAGAAGATCTGGACCTCCTATGCCAACTACGCCGACTGGATCTTCTGCCTGGTGCGCACCGATCCGGCGGCGAAGAAGCATGACGGCATCAGCTTCATCCTGTTCGACATGACGTCGAAGGGTGTGTCGACCAAGCCGATCCTCCTGATCTCCGGCCGCTCGCCATTCTGCGAGACCTTCTTCGACAATGTCCGCGTGCCCAAGGCGAACGTGCTGGGTACCGTCAACCGTGGTTGGGACGTTGCGAAGTACCTGCTGCAGCACGAGCGCGCGATGATTTCCGGCATGGGCGAGCGCGGCGGCAGCCGGCCGCTCGGCCAGGTCGCGGCGGATTCCGTCGGCAGCGATGCGCAGGGGCGGCTCGACGACGCGCTCTTACGTGCGGACATCGCGACCTTCGACGTCGACGAGGCCGCGCTTGCCGCCGCCGCCGAGCGCATGGTCGATCTCGCCAAGGCGGGACAGGGGCATCCGGCGTTCTCGTCGGCGATGAAGTACTACGGCACCGAGCTCAACAAGCGTCGCCACGAGCTGCTGATGGCGGCCGGCGGCATCGACGCGCTCGAATGGGAGAGTGAGCGCTCCCACGAAGGCGCGCGTCCCCGCGCCTGGCTGCGCACCAAGGCCAACTCGATCGAAGGCGGCACCTCCGAGGTCATGCTCGGCATCGTCGCCAAGCGCATCCTCGATCTGCCGGGGGCGTAGTTCGCACCCACGCCGTCATTCCGGGGCGCCGCGACGCGGCGAGCCCGGAATCCATAACCACGATCGTGAGTATGGATTCCGGGCCTGGCCCTTCGGGCCATCCCGGAATGACAAGACCAAAATTGATTGCCATCGTTGCAACGGGATCTCCCATGCCTCTCCTCCTCACCGAAGAACAATCCATGCTGCGCGACAGCGCGCGCGGCCTCATCAGCGATCACGCACCGATCGCGCACCTACGCAAGCTGCGCGATGATCGCGACGCGACCGGCTTCTCGCGCCAGCTCTGGGCCACCTTCGCCGAGATGGGCTTTGCCGGACTGCTCGTGCCGGAGGAGCACGGCGGCTCCGGCCTCGGCGCGGTCGAGGCCGGCGTCGTGATGGAGGAGATCGGCCGTACCTTGATGCCGTCGCCGTTTCTGGCGACGTCGGTGCTGTCAGCCTCGGCGCTGGCCCGCGCCGGCTCGGCGGCGCAGAAGTCCGAGTATCTGCCGAAGATCGCCAGCGGCGCGCTGCTCGCCGCGCTGGCGCTCGACGAAGGCGCCAAGCATCGTCCTTTGCACACCGCCCTGCAGGCCGTGCGCTCCGGCAACGGCTTCAAACTGAACGGCGCCAAGGCGATGGTGGTCGACGGCCACGTCGCTGATCTCCTGCTCGTCGTCGCGCGCAGTGCGGGCTCGCCTGGCGATCGCGATGGCCTCACGCTGTTCCTGGTCGATCCCAAGGCCAAGGGCGTGGCGATCGAACGCACCATCATGGTCGACGCGCACAACGCCGCGCGGGTCATGCTCGACAACGTCGAGGTCACCGCGGATCACGTGCTCGGCGAGGTCGATGGCGGCGCTGCCACGCTCAGCGTCGTACTCGATCTCGGCCGGGGCGCGGTGGCCTCCGAGATGGTGGGACTGAGCGAGGAGGTGTTCGGCCGCACCGTTGCCTATCTCAAGGAGCGCAAGCAGTTCGGCAAGGCGATCGGCGAATTCCAGGCGCTGCAGCACCGTGCCGCGCAGCTCTATATCGAGATCGAGATCACCCGCGCCGCGGTGCTGAAGGCGCTGCAGACGCTCGACGCCGATTCCGCCGGCGCGACGGCCGCCGTGGCCGTCGCCAAGGCCCGCGCGGGCGCGACCGCGACCCGCGCGGTGCAGGAGGGCGTGCAGATGCATGGCGGCATGGGCATGACCGACCAGTTCGACATCGGCTTCTTCATGAAGCGCGCCCGCGTCTGTGAGGAGCTGCTCGGCGATGCGAACTATCACGCAGCGCAGCTGGCTCAGCTCAGGGGGTACTAAGCAAGGCCGCTTGTCGGCCCCCGCCGACTCCCCACGCTCAGCTGTCATCGTCCGCGAAGGTGGACGATCCAGTACGCAGAGAGAGTTGTGATTGACCGACAAGCCGCAGCGTACTGGGTACCCCGCCTTCGCGGCGTACGACAGTGACTATCGACGGCGACAGCAGAGTTTGCAAAAAAAAAGAGCGCGCCATCACCGATGGCGCGCTCTCATTCGATCAATGATGCATCGCGGTCTTGGCCGGTGGCAGCAGCACCTTGTCGATGACGTGGATGACGCCGTTCGAGGCCATGACGTCGGCCTGCACCACATGCGCGTCGTTGACCTGCACGCCGAAGAAGGTGCCGTCGACGGCCACCGGCTGGCCTTGCGCCGTCTTCACGCTCAGCTTCTTGCCGGCGACGTCGCCGGCCTTCACCGCGCCGGGGATCACGTGATACTTCAGGATCGCGGCGAGCTTGCCCTTGTTCTTCGGCTTGAGCAGATCCTCGACGGTGCCCGGCGGCAGCGCGGCGAACGCCGCGTCGGTCGGTGCGAATACGGTGAAGGGACCCTTGCTCTTCAGCACCGGCACGACACCTGCGGCCTTGGCGGCGGCGACGAGCGTCTTGAACTGACCGGCGCCGACGGCGGTGTCGACGATATCGGCGGCACGTGCCGCGGCTGCTGACATGGAGAGCGCGCCCAGCATCAACGCGCCGGCCACGAACGAACGGAATCCCAGCGTCATTCGAGTTTTTCCCTGTGAACTGAACTGATGAGTTGGCTGATGCGCAAAGGGATTTTGGTCCCCCTTGTTCTCCCTGTTGTGCAGAGGCGCATCACCCGACCGGATTGGTCAGGCTCGTTACGATCGCTGCGATTGGCTGGATTTGAGAATGAGTTCACGAACTCGTGAGCGGCTCCCCGAGCCTCCCGGGCAGATCGCGCGAGAGCCATGAATCCGCGGGACTAATTGCTTTGCGGGAGCATCCGCAGTGCCCGTCGGGCCATTTTGTCGCAACCCGACGGGCGTTGTCTCGTCGGGCAAATCAGCCGCACATTCCCCGCCGTCACGGCCCGCAAGAGGGACGCTTCGCGATCGTTACGAAACGTGGGCCAGTGACGCGATGGACGCATCGGATCGCAGCGCGAGTGATCGCGCCGACGAACGATAGCGATGCGGACGTGAAAGCGCGTGGTCCTGGCGCCCCGATGCTGGCGTCAAGTCGACGGGGGATGATCCCGGGCGGCGACGGTGGCTAACAAGCCGGACACCGAGGAGAGCGCGCCATAAGCGTTAACACCATCGCGCAGGGAAGGCCGGGTTGTCCCGGCTGAGCCTGTGGTTCTGCCGCCTGCATTTTTTTACGCAGGCGGGCCGCAGGTGCCAGTCGGCACCTGGCCTTCCCTGCGCCCTCGATTTTCGGAGGGTGGAGAATTTGCAGAGCTCGGGCGCGGAAGACGTCGCGGGGATGATGATGTTTGTTCTGCTCTAAGCACCGGAAAATCAGCCCTCGCGGTGCATATGAATGCGCCTCTCCCCTTGTGGGAGAGGGCTACACAGAAGCCAACTCCAAGCTTGCTTGGGTAAGGGCCTGGTGCGGCAAATGCAGGTCTGAGTTCGTGGCAACCCCTCACCCGGTTTCGATGCTGCGCATCGAAAGCACCCTCTCCCACAAGGGGAGAGGGTGCACCGTTCGTGTCGCGAGAGGTGTGAGACCAGTCGAAGCGAAGCCGACAATTCCGACCGGCGTCCTACCTGATCGGCGGCGCGTACTGGACGCCGCCGGCGTTCCAGAGCTGGTTCATGCCGCGCGGGATCTTCAGCTTCGACTCGCTGCCGACGTTGCGCTCATAGACCTCGCCGTAATTGCCGACGTGGCGGATCACGCGCGCGGCCCAGTCCTTGGTCAGGCCGAGGTCCTGGCCGTAGCTGCCCTCGTTGCCGACCAGCCGCATCACGTCCGGCTTCTTCGACTTCAGCGCCTCGTCGATGTTCTTGGAGGTGACGCCGAGCTCCTCGGCATTGATCATCGCGTACAGCGTCCACTTCACGATCATCATCCAGTCGTCGTCGCGCTGGCGCACCACGGGCGCGAGCGGCTCCTTGGAGATCAGGTCGGGCAGGATGTCGTGATCGCCGGGCTTCGACAGCGTCAGACGCAGCGCGTAGAGCTGCGAGACGTCGGCGGTGAAGGTGTCGCACTTGCCACTGTCATACGCCTTGATGACGTCGTCGAGCTTGGGAAACTTCACCTCCTCGTACTTCATGTTGTTGGTGCGGAAATAGTCGCCGAGGTTGAGCGCGTTGGTGGTGGAATCCTGCACGCAGACCTTGCTGCCGTTGAGGTCGAGCGCGGTCTCCAGCTTGCGCGACCGCGGCACCATGAAGCCCTGGCCGTCGTAATAGGCGACCGCCGGGAAATACAGGTCGTAGTTCTGCTCGCGCGCCATCGACCAGGTGGTGTTGCGCGACAGGATGTCGACCTTGCGGCTCTGCAGCTCCTTGAAGCGCTCGTTGGCGTCGAGCGGCACGAACTTCGCCTTCTTCGGATCGTCGAAGATCGCGGCCGCGACGGCGCGGCAGAAGTCGACGTCGAAACCGCTCCAATTGCCCTTGTCGTCGGGAATCGAGAAGCCGGGCAGCCCGGCATTGACGCCGCACAACACCTCGCCGCGGCGGATGGTCCGCTTCAAGGTGCGGGTGTCGTACATCTCATAGGTGACGGCGAGCGCCGCGACGAGGACGGCGACGGCGAGCCCGATCAGCAGGCCGCCTCGGAAAGTGCGCATGGTGAATCTCTTTCAGAAAATGTCAGGACAAAGCGATGGCTGAATGTCCGGCGGCGGGCGCCGGCGTCACAGTTCCGGCTTCTGCCGCACCACGACCTTGGTGCCGACCGGCACGCGGTCGAACAGGTCGGCGACATCGGCATTCACCAGCCGGAAGCAGCCGGAGGAAATCTTGCTGCCGATCGTCCAGGGCTGGTTGGTGCCGTGGATGCGGTACACGGTGGTGCCCAGATACATCGCGCGCGCGCCCAAGGGATTGCCGGGGCCGCCGGCCATGAAGCGCGGCAGATAGGGCTGGCGCTGGATCATCTCCGGCGGCGGCGTCCAATCCGGCCACTCGGCCTTCTTGGTGATCGACAGCAGCCCCTGCCACTGGAAGCCGTCACGGCCGACGCCGATGCCGTAGCGGATGGCACGTCCGCCCGGCTGCACCAGATAGAGGTGGCGTTCGGCGGTGGACACGATGATGGTGCCCGGCGGCTCGGTGGTGCGGAAATAGACCACCTGCTTGCGCCATTCGGGATCGAGCTCGTAGCCGTCATCGGCGACGAGACCGGGCTGATCGCCGGGGTCCTCGGACTGGGCAAAACTATGCGATGTGGACAGCGCCAGCGCGATGATGGCGCTGGCCGCACAAAGCAGGCGACGGAAACTCGGCATTCAAAGCTCTCCTCAACGGACCCCTGCGAAGCTTGCCCGATCAAATCCACCCGTCAAATTTCAGGAGCATATTCGCAGCAAAGTCAAGGTGAGCGCAGGGCGCACCCGTTGTCATCCGAGCTTCATCCAGAGCCGCAGCAGGAAGGCCACCGCGCCGACGGTCGCCACGCCGGCGAGCCAGAGCGCAACGAACCAGGCGAGGCGCTTCGCGAGGGACGCGGGCTCGGGAGCGCGCATCAGTGATAGCCGCTGTCGTGCCCGACCTTGCCGCGAAACACCCAATAGGCCCAGCCGGTGTAGCCGAGGATCAGCGGCACCAGCACCAGCACGCCGGGCAGCATGATCAGTTGGCTGCGTTCGGGTGCTGCCGCCTGCCAGATCGTGATGCTCTGCGGCACGACGTAGGGATACATGCTGATGCCGAGACCCGCGTAGGAGAGGAAGAACAGCGCGAGCGCGAGAAAGAACGGCCAGCTATCGTGCCTCTGGGCGAGGTTCTTCATCATCAGCACGGTGACGCCGACGACGGCGAGCGGCACCGGCGCTGTGAGAATGATCGCCGGCCACCTGAACCAGCGGTCCGAATATTGGATCGTGAGCAGCGGCGTCCACAGACTGACGGCGGCAATGGCGAGCAGCATCGCGAACAGCAGGACCCAGCTGATGCGATAGGCCTTGTCGCGCAGGTCGCCCTCTGTCTTCAGGATCAGCCAGGTTGCGCCGAGCAGCGCGTAGCCGACCACGAGCGAGACGCCGGTGAGGAGGCTGAACGGCGTCAGCCAGTCCCACCAGCCGCCGGCATAGTGCCGGCCCTCGACATGCACGCCCTGCAGGATGGCGCCGAGCGCGATGCCCTGCGCCAGCGCCGCGACCCATGACCCGCCGGCAAAGGCGATGTCCCACAGATTGCGTGTGGCGCGGGTGCGCCAGCGGAATTCGAAGGCGACGCCGCGGAAGATCAGGCCGACCAGCATCGCGATCAGCGGCGCATACAGCGCCGGCATCAGGATCGCATAAGCGAGCGGGAACGCGGCCATCAGGCCACCGCCGCCGAGCACCAGCCAGGTCTCGTTGCCGTCCCACACCGGCGCCACGGTGTTGGTGATGACGTCGCGGTCCTGCTTGCCTGGAAACAGCGGGAAGAGGATGCCGAGGCCGAGATCGAAGCCGTCCATCACGACGTAGATGAACACGGCGAGCGCGATGATGAAGGCCCAGAGGGTGGCGAGATCGATGGCGACGCTCATGATCCGACCACTCCCTGCACGACGCCGGCGGCCGGCGTGATGCCGGCGGTGCGGACCGGCTGCTCGCTGCTCGGGCCCGGCTCGCCGGGATGCGGCGGCTCGGCCATCAGGCGCAGGATGTACAGCACGCCGGCAGCGAAGATGATGAAATACACGATGATGAAGGCGATCAGCGAGGCACCCACGGCCGGGGCCGCGAGCGGCGAAACGGAATCGGTCGTGCGCAGCAGCCCGTATACGGTGAACGGCTGCCGGCCGGTCTCGGTGGTGATCCAGCCGGCCATGACGGCCATGAATCCCGCAGGTCCCATCGCAATCGCGAAGCGGTGCAGGCCGCGATTGATGTACAGCCGCCCGCGCCAGCGCTCCCACAGGCTGAACAGGCCGAGCGCCAGCATCAGCAGGCCCAGGCCGACCATGATGCGGAACGACCAGAAGGTGATCGGCACCGGCGGCCAGTCCTGCCGCGGCACGGTGTCGAGGCCGGCCATCGGTGCGTCGATCTGGTGTTTCAGGATCAGCGAGCCAAACTTAGGAATGCCGAGCGCCCATTTCAGTTCGCCCTTGGCCTGGTCCGGCCAGCCGAACAGGTACAGCGGCGCGCCGTCCTTGTGGCTCTCGAAATGGCCTTCCATGGCCATGATCTTCACCGGCTGGTGTTCGAGCGTGTTGAGGCCGTGCTGATCGCCGACCAGGATCTGCAGCGGCGCCACCAGCGCCACCATCCGCATCGCCATCGAGAACATCACGCGCGGGCCCGGCAGATGCGGATTGCGCAGCAGATGCCAGGCGCCGACTGCGCCGACCACCAGCGAGGTGGTGAGATACGCTGCCAGCACCATGTGCACGAGGCGGTAGGGGAACGACGGATTGAAGATGACTGCGAGCCAGTCGACCGAGACGAACTGGCCGTCGGCGTTGACGGCATAGCCCGCCGGCGTCTGCATCCAGGAATTGGCCGAGAGAATCCAGAATGCCGAGATCAGCGTGCCCACGGCGACCATCAAGGTGGCCAGGAAATGCAGCTTCGGGCCGACGCGCTTCAGGCCGAACAGCATGACGCCGAGGAAGCCGGCTTCGAGGAAGAACGCCGTCAGCACCTCATAGGCCATCAGTGGTCCGATCACCGGTCCGACCTTGTCGGAATAGACCGACCAGTTGGTGCCGAACTGGTAGGACATCACGATGCCGGAGACGACACCCATGGCAAACGCGATGGCGAAGATCTTGAGCCAGTAATTGAAGACGTTGAGATAGACGTCGCGGCCGGTCCACAGCCACAGCGCCTCGAGCACGGCGAGGTAGGACGCGAGCCCGATCGAAAAGGCGGGGAAGATGATGTGGAAGGTGACCGTGAAGGCGAACTGCGCGCGCGCCAGCTCAACCGCATCCAAACCGAACATCAGCACCGCCCGTCATTGCCGTGGGGCTTGTAGCACCGCCCCATGACGGAAGATTGCACCGGCAACGCGCGATATCAAATGGTCAAATCGCCCTATTGGCGGCGTGAGCGGTCCCAAACGACGAAGACCCGGCGGGGGCATCCGCCGGGTCTTCGGAGCAACCTTGGAAGGTGGAGGTAACCTTGAATTTGCTCGCTCCAAACCGAGATCAGCTGGGGGACTGAGGCTCGGCTGATGGATAATGTTCTAGCGGCGGAAATTTTCCAGGTGATTTCGCCGATTGTTTCAATTGTTTCGTTCGGCGATTTTCGTGCGTCGTCGTCTTTGGAACCCGCCGGGACCGCAGCCCCGACGAGAATGAAGCTTGGTCAGGCGGCGAGGCTGTGGACGCCGGCACCGCGCAGCAGCTCGGCCAGGTGCTTGCGGGCATAGAACATGCGCGTCTTCACCGTGCTCTGCGGAATGCCGATGATCTGCCCGACCTCCTCCACCGACTTCTCATGGTAGTAGATCAGGGTGATGATCTCGCGATGCGCCGGCGACAGCTTGGCGACGCAGGCGCGCAGGATGGCGCTGGTGGTGGAGCGCTCGAGCGAGGTCTCCGGGGTGTCGGAGTCGTCGGCGATCTCGCGCACCTCGTCCTGGTCGATGTCCTCGAAGCGGCGCTGGCGCAGCGCGGTCAGCGCCTTGAAGCGGGCGATCGACAGCAGCCAGGTCGAGACCTGCGAGCGGCCCTCGAACTGCTTGGCGGTGCGCCAGACGTCCAGGAACACCTGGCTGACGAGGTCCTCGGCGATCGTGGTGTCGCGGACGATGCGCAGGATGAAGCGATAGACCCGCACATTGTGACGCGCATAAAGCGTGTGCATCGCGGTGCGATCGCCATCGGCAATGCTCTCCAGGAGCATGCCGTCCGTGGTCGCCTGGGCGGCGATGATGCCCTGGCTGGCTGCGGAATTGATGGCAACGACGTTCTGCATGGCACTCTCCCGTTCCGCCGCCCCCTTGCGGCGTTTCGACGGGATGGATTGTTAAGGAGTGCCCGTTTCGGGACGTCTGCACGAAAACAGGAAAATGGTTTCGTGCGCCTGCGGAAATGTTTCGTCGCGCCGCACATCGCGAAACAGTCGTGGCGGAATTGTGCCCAATTCCAAGAAACGGAACGGAATGCGGGTACAGAGGCTGCTTTCGCCGCCGCCGGCCGGCTGTCCTCAGGCCTTCTCGCCGGCCGGGGAGAACAGGTAGCCGCCGCCGCGAATGGTCCGGATCACGGCCGGTTTGGTCGGATCGGGCTCGATTTTGCGACGGATGCGCATGATTCTAAGATCCACGGCGCGATCGAACGCCTCCGCATCGCGGGCATTGGCGAGCTCCAGCAGCCGCTCGCGCGACAGCACCCGCTTCGGGTTGGCGGCGAAGACTTTGAGCAGGCCGAACTCGGACGCCGTCAGCGGGTGCTCGTTGCCTTCGTCATCGCGCAGCGCCTGGGCATCGAGATCCAGCCATTTGGTGCCGAACCGCACCAATTGCGGGTCCTTGGCCTGGGCCGGAGCGGTCTCCGTGACGGCCGCCGCAGCCTTGGCCGGTCCGCTGCGGCGCAGCACGGAGCGGATCCGGGCCATCAATTCGCGCAATTCGCACGGCTTGGCGACGTAATCGTCGGCGCCAAGCTCAAGCCCGACCACGCGGTCGATCGGGCTGGCGGTGGCCGTCAGCATGATCACCGGGATGTTGGTGCGGCCCTTGAGATCGCGAATGATCGACAGGCCGTCTTCTTCGGGCATGTTGAGGTCGAGCACGACGAGATCTGCGGGGCCGGTCTCGATGGCGCTGCGCAGGCTCTTGCCGCCATCGCACAGCGTCACGCTGAAGCCGTGCATCTTGAGGTAATCACCCACCATTTCGCGGGCAGGGGCCTCGTCGTCGACGATGATGATGTGCTGGCTCTGACTCATGACAATTCGGCCGCCGGCAGTGTGATGGTGAAGGTCGATCCGGATCCCGGCCCTTCGCTCCTGGCCGTCACCTCGCCACCATGCATGTCGACGATGCGTTTGACAATCGACAGGCCGAGCCCGGTCGAGCTCTCGCCCGCGGTCGGTTTGGCCGACAGCCGCTGGAACCGGCCGAACAGGCGGCCGAGATCCTCCGGCGACAGCCCGGCGCCCTGGTCGGTGACGGCGATGATGGTGTTGTCGCCGTCATCGGCGGCGTTCACGGTGATCCTGCCACCGATCGGGCTGTACTTGATCGCGTTGCTCAGGAGGTTGTCGATCGCCTCGCGGATCCGGTCGATGTCGCACATGGTCGACAGATGCGGCGGCGCCGACACGGCAATGACCTGCTGCTTGTTGAGCGCGAGCGGCTGGTTGGCTTCGACCACCTCGTGGACCAGGGCAGCGATGTCGACCGGCTCACGGCGGATGGTGATGTCGAAGGCGTCGGCCATCGCATCCGAGATCAGGTGGTCGACCATCGACGTCAGCCGCCTGGCAGCATCTCGGATATGTCCGACCTGGCTGGTGATGCCGTCGGCGGAGGCGCCGGTCGCGATCAGCTCGGTCAGCATCTCCGTGCGGCCGAGGATGACGCCGAGCGGATTCTTCAGGTCGTGGGCGACGGTGCCCAAAATCTCGTTCTTGAAGCCGTTGGCGCGCTGCAGCCGCAGCCATTGCGCCGACAGCCGCCGGTTGGCCTGCATCAGCGCGCGGGTGCGCTGGGCGACGCGGTCCTCGAGCTGGGTGTTGGCCTCATGCAGCTGCTGATACAGGATCACGTTGTCGAAGGCGATCGACAGCCGGCTGGAGAAGATCTCTACCAGCGAACGGTCGGTCTCGGACAGCGGCCGCTCCGCCTGCAGCAGCACCACGACTTCGCGCCCCGAGCCGGTGCGGACATAGAGCACGGTGCGGTGGTCTGCGAATTCGTTGCTGCGCTGCCTGAAGGCGGCCTCGACCATGTCGCGCAGATCCGGATCGAGCGAGCGCGAGGTGACGGCGCCGGAGAAGCGGCTGTAGCAGCCGGAGCCGGCCAGCACCGAAAAATCGTCGGTCTGGCTGCCGTCGTCGCGCAGCACCAGGATCCCCGCGCAATCCACGTTCAGCAGCGACGCGATCTGGGTCAGCACGCCCTCGGCCAGCCGCTGCATCGACTTGAAATCATACAGCGTCGACGCGGCGTCGATGATGATCTCGAGGCCGCGGCGGGTCTGCACCATGCGCTCGAGCTGCTGGTAGCTGCGCAGCGCTGCCGTCAGCGAGGTGAACAGCTTGTCGGCGGTGAGCTCGGTCTTGGCCTTGTAGTCGTTGATGTCGTACTGGACGATGACGCGCCGCTCCGGCGCCTGGCCCGGCTGCCCGGTCCGCAGGATGATGCGGACGGTCTCGTTCTTGATCTCGTTGCGGATGTATTCGACGAGCTCGAGCCCGGCGACGTCGGTCTCCATGATGACGTCGAGCAGCACGGCCGCGATGTCGGTGTGCTCCCGCATCAGCGCGCGGCCTTCGGCCGCCGAATAGGCGGACAGGATTTCGAGCCCCTGGCCGTTCAGGCTGTAATCCGACAGCGCAAAGCGGGTGCCCTCGTGCACGGCATGGTCGTCGTCGATGACGGCGATCTTCCATTTCCGGGCCGAACCGTCGTCCTCGTCGAAACCGGTATCCTCGATCAGTTGGAGGACATCGTCCTGTTCGGCCATTGCGTCGTTCCGTCACCCATTGCTGTCTCGGCGCCGCCCTTGGCGACCCGCGGCATGATAATCCGAAAGGTGGTGCCTTGTCCCTCGCGGGATTCCAGCATCATGCGGCCACCGAGCTGCTGCGTCACCAGATTGTAGACGATATGCAGCCCGAGCCCCGTTCCCCCTTCGTTGCGGCGTGTCGTGAAGAACGGATCGAAGGCCTGGCGCTGCACGTCGGGGGGCATGCCGGCCCCGTTATCGGCGAAAATGATCTCGATGTCATCCGTGCCGCGCGGCCGCGCCGTGATCGAGATGGTGCCCGCGCGGCCGTCGGCAAAGGCGTGGTTGACGGCGTTGAGGAACAGGTTGGTGAGAATCTGACCGTAGAACCCGGGATAGCCGTCGATGAAAAGCCCCTCGGGGACATCGACCGCCAGCGTGATCGGCGCGCGCTTGAGCACCGGCTTGAGGCTGGTGATGATCTGATCGGTCGCCTCGCTCAGGACGAAGGCCCGTCGCTCCGCATGGGAGCGGTCGACCGCGACCTGCTTGAACGACTGGATCAACTCGCCGGCGCGCTGCAGGTTGGCGACCAACTGCTCGGACGCATCGCGCGACGAACGCACGAACTCCTCCAGTTGCGACCGGCGCAGGCCGCCTTCGGGCGACCGCAGCGCCGCCTCGAACATCTCGACGCGGCGCGCGAAGCTGGAGGCCACCGTCAGGCTGATGCCGATCGGGTTGTTCACCTCGTGGGCGACGCCGGCGACCAGCCCGCCCAGCGCCGCCAGCCGCTCGGCATCGATGAGATTCCGTTGCGCGGCATTGAGCTCGAGCAGCGCGCTCTCGGCCTTTTCCTTCGCGGTGCGCAACTCGTCCTCGGTCTTGCGCTTGGCGATCGCGTTCTCGCGGAAGGTCTCGACGGCGCGGGCCATCGCGCCGACCTCGTCGCGCGCCTCGGTGCCCTGGACCTCGCGGTCGTAGTCGCCCAGCATGATTGCGCGCATCGAGGCCATGATCTGCTGCAGCGGCAGCCGGATCGACAAGGCGATCAGCACGCCTGCGGACAGGATGACTCCCAGGAAGATCACCGCGATCGAGAGGACGCGGCGGGAGATGTCCTTCAACGTCCGATCGAACGTCGCCTGCGCCTTCTGCTCGTGCTGGCGCATCTTCACCGACAGGCCGTCGATGGCGCCGATGGTTTCGGCCTGGCTCGCATCGATGGTGTTGCGCAGCAGTTCGGTGCGGTTGGTGAGCTGATCGGTGAGCTTGGAGAATCCCGCGCGCAGCGCCGCGGTCCGGGCCGACAGCCGCTGCAGCGCCAGCCGCTGCAGATCATTGTCCGCAAGGCTCGACATCACCGGAATGGTCTTCTCGATCGTCTCCGTGTTGCGGCGCGCGTCCTCGGCGGAGGCGGGCGCGAGCGACAGGTAGTAGGAATTGGCCGCGACCAGCATGGCGGTGAAGGCCTCGCGCGACTTGCCGAGCGAGGGCCAGATCTGCGCGTCGCGATGGCCGGTCGCGCCTTCGATCACCGAATAGAGCCCGGCGATGTCGCGGGCGGGGCCGAGAACCTCTTCCTCATAGGTCTTGGAGATCGTCGCCTGCAGACTTCGCAGCTCGCCGAAGCCGTCCAGGAAACGCACGGTGACGCGCTCCAGCTCCTCGACCGACCCCGACAGCATCGGGTCGGTCGAGGCGCGCGTCGTCAGCGTCCCGAGCACGGCCTCGCGCAGCAGCAGGATCTCGGCGAACAGCTCCGGGCTCGGCTGATTGATGTAGCGATGAATGAGGTTCTGCAGCCGGCTCGTCTCGCTTTCGAGCAGGGCCAGCACCTTGTCGGATTCCCGGACCTGGCGAACGTCGTCCCAGGCCGTGCCCAGCACCGTCGCGCCGTTCCAGATCAGCGCCGCCAGCACGATCACGACAGCCGAGTTGAGCGCGGCGATCGAGAGGATGCGCCAGCGGATCGGAACCGCCCGCAGCGCGCGAACGATCCGTGCCCGCCCCAGGACCGCCAGACCGAGCGGCCGCGCGACGGATTTCCGCTGCTCGGATCGCGCCACGATCGCTACCTCGGGCCGGGCGTGCGGAGCCTGCCTGCGTCCGCTCTGCCGCGCGCAGCCGGGCCTGTATGCTGCGGCGCAGCCAGTCGCGCCGCCGAGCATGATGGGCGTGAAAGGGACGAGCGGTACCGCGCGCCCGCCTCAGCGCGCATCAGCACCGGCGTGACGTCCACTCTCGAGATCGACGAAAGATGGGCGCGGTACACAGGCAACACTTTTCCCCCTGATGATGAGGTCGGCCCGGACATGAAAAGGTTCAATGCACTCCCGAACAGGTGCTATAAGGCCATTCTGACGTCAAAGCGATACACGTCAATGGTTTGCTGATAGTTTGTTGCAGCCTTGGGTTGCTGGACCTGATTTTTCGGTCCGATTGCGATCTCAGCCCGAGCCTATTCATTCATCGAATTGGAGTTGCCTCCTGGTGACGGTCCTTCTGCGTTCTGTTTCGTTTGCAATCCTGCTCTGGACGGTTGTTGGCGCAAGCACGGCCAAGGCCGCGACCGAGATCGTGTGGTGGCATGCGATGTCGGGCGAGCTCGGCAGGCAGGTCGACAGGCTGGCGGCCGACTTCAACGCGTCGCAGTCCGACTACCGCATCGTGCCGAGCTACAAGGGCAGCTATACGGAGACCGTGACGGCGGCCATCTTCGCGTTCCGCTCGCGCAGCCAGCCGGCGATCGTGCAGGTCAATGAGATCGCGACCGCGACGATGACGGCGGCCAAGGGCGCGATCTATCCCGTTTACGAGTTGATGCGCGACGAGCAGGAGAGCTTTTCGCCGTCGGCCTATCTGCCCGCGATCGCCGGCACCTATGCCGACGCCGACGGCAACATGCTGTCGTTTCCGTTCAACGCCTCCACGCCCATCCTCTACTACAACAAGGATCAGTTTCGCGCGGCCGGGCTCGATCCGGGCGTGGCGCCGAAGACCTGGTCCGAGCTCGGCAAGGCTGCCCGGCGGCTGCGCGACAACGGTGTCGCCTGCGGCTTCACGACGTCGTGGCCGGCCTGGATCAACGTGGAGAATTTCTCGGCCTTCCACAATCTGCCGATCGCCACGCGAGCCAACGGCTTTGCCGGACTGGACGCCGTGCTGACGTTCAACAATCCGCAGGTCACGCGGCACATCGCCCAGCTCGCGGAATGGCAGAAGAGCAAGGTCTTCGACTATGGCGGCCGCGGTCAGGCTGCCGAGCCGCGTTTCCAGAAGGGCGAGTGCGGCATCTTCATCGGCTCCTCGGCAACGCGCGCCGACATCAAGGCGAATTCGAAGTTCGAGGTCGGCTACGGCATGATGCCGTACTGGCCTGACGTTGCGGCCGCGCCGCAGAATTCGATCATCGGCGGCGCGACGTTGTGGGTGCTCCGCGACCGTCCCGCGGCCGAGTACAAGGGCGTGGCCAAGTTCTTCGCCTATCTGTCGCGGCCCGATGTTCAGGCCGCTTGGCACCAGAATACGGGCTATTTGCCGATCACCCAGGCGGCCTTCGATCTGACGCGCGCGCAGGGCTTCTACGACCGCAATCCAGGAGCCGCGATCTCGATCGAGCAGGTGACGCTCAACCCGCCCACGGAGAATTCGCGCGGACTGCGGCTCGGCTCGTTCGTGCTGATCCGTGATGCCATCGAGGACGAGATGGAGCAGGCCTTCAGCGGCCGCAAACCGGCGCAGGCGGCGCTCGATGCCGCCGTCGACCGCGGCAATCGTCTGCTGCGCCAGTTCGAGCGCGCGAGCCCGGATCGCTGAAAATGACGTTGCCACCGGTCGCCGATGGCGCGCAGCTCCGGCGCCTCCGTGCCGACGTGACGCGCTGGCTGCCGGCTGCACGCGATATTGCGCGCGGCCATGGCTACGACGACGCGCGGCTGGTTCCGTTCGCGGCGGGCACCAATCTGGTCCTCGCGCTGAACGACGGACTGATCCTGAAGGTCTTCCCGCCGTTTCATCGCGGCAAGTTTCAGTCCGAGCGGGCGGCCTTGCGCGTGCTCGCCGGTGGCGTCGGCGACGTCCGTACCCCCGACCTGCGACACGAAGGGGAGCGCGACGGCTGGTGCTATCTGATCATGACCAGGCTCGGCGGCATGCCTGCTTCGGATGTGTGGCGGCAACTCCCGGAGCGGGACAAGCAGCTCTTGCTCAGGCAGGTCGGTCGTCTGATCGCCGCCGTGCAGCGGGTCCCGCCTGGCGAGCTGCTGGCGCTCGGTCCGCGCTGGTCGGATTTTTTGCGGATGCAGATGGCCGGATGTCATGCACGCCATCAGCGGCTCGGCTTGCCGCCGACGCTTCTCGCCGGGCTGGACGATCTCCTGCGCGAGGCCGCAGCACTGCTGCCGCAGGGTCCGCCGCCGGTCATCCTGACCGGTGAATACATTCCGGAGAACTTACTCGTCACGCGCAGCGGTGATGGCTGGCAGCTGAGCGGGCTGTTCGACTTCGGCGACGTCATGACCGGTTTTGGCGAGTATGATCTGCTCGGGCCGAGCGCCTTCATGGCAGCGGGTCATCCCGGGCGCGTGCGTGCCTTGTTCGACGGCTACGGATTTGCGCTGGAGGACATCGATCGGCAGCTGAAGCGACGGCTGCTGGTCCTGCTGTTGCTGCACCAGTACAGCGATCCGCTCCGCCACATCTGCATTCCGGATTGGCCGGCCAAGGTCCGCGACTTCGACGAGCTGCAGGCGCTGATCTGGCCGGAGTGATCCCAACCGGGGCGGCGGTCCAACAGGTGTTGCGTAAATCTGTCGCAGGCTAGCTGAGGTGATTATAAACTCAGCAAATATGCAGCTTTGTATGCAATTGGGGGCGCTGAGCTGTGCCGCTCGGTGAAGACCCCTCGATATTTCAATAGCTTAGTTTTCAGCCGGGCTTGGCACAAAGCTTGCGACCACTGTTCCCGACAGTCGTTATCCTCGGGAGCATTTGATGAAGCGTCGCGATTTTCTGAAATCCGTGTCCGGTCTGGCTGCGGGAGCCGCGCTGCCAATGGCGCCGGCCATCATGTCTTCCGCCAAGGCCGACGCGCGGTCCGAGACGCTGCTGATCGTGTCCGAAGGCGGTCCCAACAACCTCGACATCCACGGCGTCGGCACCAACGTGCCGGGCTACGAGGTGTCCTGGAACTGCTATGACCGCCTGATCAGCCACGAGATGAAGATCGGCCCGGGCGGGGTGCCGTACTACGACCGCGACAAGTTCAAGCCCGAACTCGCCGAGGACATGACCATCGGCGACATGTCCGCCACCTTCAAGCTGCGCAAGAACGCCAAATTCCACGACGGCACGCCGGTCACGGCCAAGGACGTGAAGTGGTCGCTCGATCGCGCCGTCAGCGTCGGTGGCTTCCCGACCTTCCAGATGAGCGCCGGCTCGCTGACCAAGACCGAGCAGTTCGTCATCGTCGATGACCACACCGTGCGCGTCGACTTTCTGAAGAAGGACCGCCTGACGATCCCCGATCTCGCCGTCATTGTACCCTGCGTGGTCAACTCGGAGCTCGTGAAGAAGAACGCGACCGACAAAGACCCATGGGGGCTCGAATATACCAAGCAGCAGACCGCGGGTTCCGGCGCCTACAAGGTGACGAAGTGGACCGCCGGTACCGAAGTGATCATGGAGCGCAACGACGACTGGGTGTGCGGTCCGCTGCCGAAGATCAAGCGTGTGATCTGGCGCATGGTGCCGCAGGCCGGCAACCGGCGCGCGCTGCTCGAGCGCGGGGATGCCGACATCTCCTATGAGCTGCCGAACAAGGACTTCCAGGAGATGAAGTCGAACGGCAAGCATACCGTGATCTCGCTGCCGATCTCGAACGGCATCCAGTATATCGGCATGAACGTGACCAAGCCGCCGTTCGACAATCCCAAGGTCCGGCAGGCGCTCGCCTATGCAATGCCCTATCAGAAGATCATCGATGCCGTGATGTTCGGCCTTGCCAATCCGATGTTCGGCGCGCCGGCGGATAAGGCGACCGAGGTGGCGTGGCCGCAGCCGACCAAGTACTTCACCGACATGGAGAAGGCAAAAGCGCTGCTGGCGGAAGCCGGCTACCCCAACGGCTTCGAAACCACGATCTCCTTCGACCTCAATTTCGCACAGGTCAACGAGCCCTTGTGCGTGTTGTTGCAGGAGAGCCTCGCCCAGCTCGGCATCAAGACCACCATCAACAAGGTGCCCGGCGCCAACTGGCGCACCGAGCTGAACAAGAAGGAGATGCCGCTCTTCACCAACATCTTCTCGGGCTGGCTCGATTACCCCGAATACTTCTTCTACTGGTGCTATCACGGCAACAATTCCGTGTTCAACACGATGAGCTACAAGTCGCCCGAGATGGACAAGCTCATCAACGGCGCGCGTGACGCCGCCGCGGCCGGGGACAAGGCGACGTACGATGCCGACGTGAAGGGCTTCGTCGATCTCGCCTTCGCCGAGGTGCCACGCATTCCGCTGTATCAGCCGTTCGTCAACGTCGCGATGCAGAAGAACATCTCCGGCTATCAGTACTGGTTCCACCGTAGGCTCGACTATCGGGCTCTGGTGAAGGGGTGAGACAGTGATGGGGGGATGTAATATGGGCCGAGCTCTCTCATTCCCTCCCCCCTTGTGGGGGAGGGGCAGGGAGGGGGGTAGCCACACCCACTGCCGTCTGGGTCCACCCCCCTCCCCAGCCCTCCCCCACAAGGGGGGAGGGAGCCGAGTGCGCCGCGCGGACAGGTCTGGGCCAATTCGGGCAGGGGGCTGCTCATGCTGAGCCTCATCGCCAAGCGCCTCGCGTTCGCGATCCCGTCGCTGATCGGCGTCGTGATCGTCACCTTCCTGCTCACGCGCGCCTTGCCCGGCGATCCCGCGGCGTATTTTGCCGGCCCCGCCGCCACCAAGGAGGCGGTGGAGCAGATCCGCAAGAAGCTCGGCTTCGACAAGCCGCTGGTCGAGCAGTTCTTCCGCTACACCGTCGATCTCGCCCATGGCGATCTCGGCAGTTCGCTGACCACAGGCCAGCCGGTCGCCAGCGAGATTCGCAACCGCCTGCCGGCCTCGGCCGAGCTGACCTTGCTCGGTCTGTTGGTATCCGTCGCGATCGCGCTGCCGCTCGGTGTGCTCGCGGCGACGCGGCCGGGGTCGTGGATCGACCATACCTGCCGTATCGTCACGACCGCGGGCGTCTCGCTGCCGGTGTTCTTCACCGGGGTGGTGCTGGTGTATGTGTTCTACTTCCGGCTCGGCTGGTCACCGGCGCCGCTCGGCCGGCTCGACGTGTTTTATAGCGCGCCGAACCCCGTGACCGGCTTCTACCTCATCGATACGCTGATCGCGCGTGACGGCGAGGCGTTCCGCTCGGCGCTGAGCCAGTTGATCCTGCCCGCCGCGACGCTGGCGATCTTCTCGCTGGCTCCGATCGCGCGCATGACGCGGGCCTCGATGCTGTCGGTGCTGTCGTCGGAATTCGTCCGCACGGCGCGCGCCTCGGGCCTGTCGCCCGCGACTGTCACCGTGACCTATGCGTTCCGCAACGCCATGCTGCCGGTCATCACCACGCTATCGATGGTGTTCTCCTTCCTGCTCGGCGCCAACGTGCTGGTGGAGAAGGTGTTCGCCTGGCCCGGCATCGGCTCCTATGCGGTCGAGGCGCTGATCGCCTCCGACTTCGCGCCGGTGCAGGGCTTCGTGCTGACGATGGCGATCATGTACGTCGTCCTCAACCTCGTCATCGACATTCTCTATGGCGTCATCGATCCCCGCGTGAGGCTGGAAGGATGAGCACTGTCGCGCCGACCGTCGAGCCTGCCGCCGTTCCCTCGCGGACGTCGGGACTGACAGCCCTGATCGGCCACACGCGCTATGTCCTGGCCGAGAACAAGGTGACGGGCTTCGCCTTCGGCCTCCTGGTCGTGATCCTGTTTGCAGCCATCTTCGGCCCGTGGATCGTGCCCTATGATCCGCTGGCCAGCGACACCGCGTCCGCGCTAAAGCCGCCGTCGGCGGCGCATTGGTTCGGCACCGATCAGCTCGGCCGCGACATCTTCAGCCGCGTTGTGGTCGCGACCCGGCTCGACACCTTCATCGCGATCGCCTCGGTCGCGCTGGTGTTCTTCCTGGGCGGTCTCGCCGGCGTCGCCGCCGGCTTCTTCGGCGGCTGGACCGATCGCATCGTCGGCCGCATCGCCGACACGATCATGGCGTTCCCGCTGTTCGTACTGGCGATGGGCATCGTCGCCGCGCTCGGCAACACCGTGCAGAACATCATTATCGCCACCGCGATCGTGAATTTCCCGCTCTATGCGCGCGTGGCACGCGCCGAGGCCAATGTCCGCCGCAACGCCGGCTTCGTGCAGGCGGCACGGCTGTCGGGCAACAGCGAGCTGCGCATCCTGCTCGGCCACATCCTGCCGAACATCATGCCGATCATGATCGTGCAGATGTCGCTGACCATGGGCTACGCCATCCTCAATGCCGCAGGCCTGTCGTTCATCGGCCTCGGCGTGCGGCCGCCGACGGCGGAATGGGGCATCATGGTCGCCGAGGGAGCCTCCTTCATGGTGTCGGGCGAATGGTGGATCGCGCTGTTCCCGGGTCTCGCGCTGATGATCGCGGTGTTCTGCTTCAACCTGCTCGGCGATGGCCTGCGCGACATCGTCGACCCGCAGCGCAGGACGTAAGGCGATGAGCGCACAACAAAGAGACTCCGTCATTGCCGGGCTTGACCCGGCAATCCATCCCTTCAAGAACACCTTCGTCAGTGTGATGGATGCGCGGGCCTTCGCCGCGCCGAAGGGGCTTCGGCCCCGCAGGCGGGTCAAGCCCGCGCATGACGGTCGTAACAAGCGGAGCCACGGATGACCGCCCAGCCGCTGCTCGACGTCCGCGATCTCACGGTCGAATTCTCCACCCGCCGCGGTATCGTCAAGGCGGTGCAGCATATCGATATCTCCGTCGCCAAGGGCGAGACGCTCGCGATCGTCGGCGAATCCGGCTCGGGCAAGTCGGTGACGTCCTATGCGGTGATGCGCATCCTCGACCGCGCCGGGCGCATCGCCGAGGGATCGGTGATGTTCTCCGGCGTGGACGTCAGGGCGGCCGAGGAAAGCGCGATGCGCGATCTGCGCGGCCGCGAGATCTCGATGATCTTCCAGAACCCGCGCGCGGCCCTCAATCCGATCCGGAAAGTGGGCCAGCAGATCGAGGATGTGCTGAAGCAGCACGTCCAGGCGGCCGCGACCGATCGCGCCGAGAAGGCGATCGCCGCGCTCGAGCAGGTCAAGATCGCCCGCCCGCGCGAGCGCTACCACGCCTATCCGTTCGAATTGTCCGGCGGCATGTGCCAGCGCGTCGTCATCGCGCTGGCGCTGGCCTGCAACCCGCAGCTCCTGATCGCCGACGAGCCGACCACCGGTCTCGACGTCACCACGCAGAAGGCGGTGATGGACCTCGTCGTCGAGCTGACCAAGAGCCGGGGCATGTCGACGATCCTGATCACGCATGATCTGGGTCTCGCCGCTGCCTATTGCGATCGCGTCGTGGTGATGGAGAAGGGCCGGGTGGTCGAGACCGCCAGGGCCGCCGACATCTTCGCCAACCCGCAGCATCCCTATACACGCAAGCTGATGCGCGCGACGCCGCGCCTCGGCGTGTCCTTGCGCGATCTGCTGCCGGAGGAGGATGTGGCAGCCCCACCACACACAGCCTCCGTCATGGCCGGGCTTGACCCGGCCATCCATCCATCTTCGCAAGAGTCGCTCCAGGTGATGGACCCCCGGGTCAAGCCCGGGGGTGACGAGCGGAGTGCGGAGGGCGAGCGGAGTGCGAGCAGCGCCAAGCCGCTTCTCCTCGTCGACAAGCTGGTCAAGGAATATCCGCGCCAGGGCGCCTCGGCGACATTGTCGAAACTGTTCGGACGGAGGCCGGCGGTCGAGCCGGAGATGTTCCGCGCCGTCGACGGCATCAGCTTCACGGTCGGTCATGGCGAGAGCGTTGGCCTGGTCGGCGAATCCGGCTGCGGCAAGTCGACGACGTCGATGATGGTGATGCGGCTGCTCGACCAGACCTCGGGGCGCATCAGCTTCGATGGCGAGGAGATCGGCAACATCCTGCCGCAGGCCTTTGCCCGGCTTCCGCTGCGCAGCCGCATCCAGATGGTGTTCCAGGATCCGACCGACAGCCTCAATCCGCGCTTCACCGCGGCGCGTGCCATCGCCGACCCGATCCTGCAGCTCGGCGACATCAAGGGCCGCGACGCGCTTCGTGCGCGCTGCGAGGAGCTCGCCACCATGGTCGGCCTGCCGCTCAATCTGCTCGACCGTTTTCCGCACCAATTGTCGGGCGGCCAGAAGGCGCGCGTCGGCATCGCGCGCGCGATCGCACTGCACCCGAAGCTCGTCATCCTCGACGAGCCCACGGCGGCGCTCGACGTCTCCGTGCAGGCGGTCGTGCTCAATCTGCTGCAGGACCTCAAGCGGCAGTTAGGTATGAGCTATCTGTTCGTCTCCCATGATTTGAATGTCGTGCGGCTGTTGTGCGATCGTGTGATCGTGATGCGGTCGGGTCGAATCGTCGAGGAAGGCACCTCCGAACGTGTGCTAGGTCATCCGCAGGATGACTATACGCGGGAGTTGCTGACGGCGATTCCGCACCCGCCATTGCCGGCGCATTGAGCGTGAAAGCTTGAGGAGAAAAGCTGATGGCGGAGCCATTGGACGATTACATCGACGCCGTCGGGCGTGCATTGGCTTTGCCGATCGAGGACGCGTGGCGCCCGGCCATCCGCGCCAATCTCGAGGTCTCGCTGAAGATGGCGAAGCTGGTCGACGAATTCTCCCTGCCTGATGAAGCCGAGCCTGCCAGTGTCTTCACCGCTTAGTTCTCCCGAGATGACCGCGAGCGCCGTCGCCGCCGCGGTCGCCACCGGCAAGCTCTCGGCCGTCGAGGCTACCGACGCCGCGCTGGCGCGGATCGTGGCCCGCGATGGCGTGCTCAACTCGTTCACGGATGTGACCGCCGAGCGGGCGCGTGCGAAGGCGCGTGCGGTGGATGCCGACATCGCGGCGGGCAAGCCCGTCGGTCCGCTCGCCGGCGTGCCGTTCGCGGTGAAGAACCTGTTCGACGTCGCGGGGCTGTCGACCCGCGCCGGCTCCAAGATCAACCGTGATCGAGCGCCCGCGACGCGCGACGCGACGCTGATCGAGCGCATGGAGGCGGCCGGCGCCGTCCTCGTCGGTGCGCTCAACATGGGCGAATACGCCTACGACTTCACCGGCGAGAACGTGCACGACGGCCCGTCGCGCAATCCGCATGATCCGACGCGGATGAGCGGCGGCTCGTCGGGCGGCTCGGGCAGCGCCGTCGGCGGCGGCCTAGTGCCGATCGCGCTGGGCTCCGACACCAACGGCTCGATCCGTGTGCCGTCGTCGTTCTGCGGCATCTTCGGCCTCAAGCCGACCTATGGCCGGCTGTCGCGGGCGCGCTCGTTTCCGTTCGTCATGAGCCTGGATCATCTCGGTCCGTTCGCACGCTCGGTCGAGGATCTCGCGCTTGCCTACGACGTGATGCAGGGGCCCGATGCCGACGATGCCGCGTGCACCACGCGTGCGCCGGAGCCGGTCTCAGCTTCGCTGTCGCAAGGGCTCGATGGCCTGCGCATCGCCATTGCCGGCGGCCACTTTCAGAAGAACCTGTTTCCGGAGGCCGCCGAGGCGGTCAGCCGCGTGGCGACCGCGCTCAAGGCGACCGACGTCGTCGAGGTGCCCGAAGCCGCGCGTGCTCGCGCCGCGGCCTATGTCATCAGCACGACCGAAGGCGCCTCGCTGCATCTCGACCGCTTGCG
Source organism: Bradyrhizobium sp. SZCCHNR1017 (assembly GCF_032381375.1). Taxonomy (NCBI): domain Bacteria; kingdom Pseudomonadati; phylum Pseudomonadota; class Alphaproteobacteria; order Hyphomicrobiales; family Nitrobacteraceae; genus Bradyrhizobium; species Bradyrhizobium sp. SZCCHNR1017. The sequence continues at coordinate 658,002 of NZ_JAUHIR010000003.1, forward strand.
CAAGCAGCCGCAGGATTTCGATCCGGCGGTGCGCGATCGGCTGATTGCGGGGGCGATGATTCCGGCACCGATGGTCGACCGCGCGCAGAAGTTTCGCCGCTGGTACCGCGCCCGGGTGCTGGAGCTGTTCAAGTCCGTCGACGTGCTGATCGCGCCCGCAACGCCCTGCGTTGCACCCAAGCTCGGGCAGGCGACCTTCGTGCTCGACGGCGTCGAGCTGCCGGTGCGTGCCAATATCGGCATTCATACCCAGCCGATCTCGTTCATCGGGCTTCCCGTCGTCGCCGTCCCGATTCCGCTCGCGCCGATGCCCATCGGCGTGCAGATCATCGCGGCGCCCTGGTGCGAACATGTCGCATTGCGTGTGGCCCACGCCTTGCAACAGCTTGGCGTCGCCGCTGCGCCGGCCCCGCGAGGAGTTCTGGAGAATGGAAGTCGATCTGCCTGACGTCGTCGCGGAAGTCACCGCGCAGTTCCAGCGCTACGAACAGGCGCTGGTCGGCAACGACGTTGCCGTGCTCGACGAGCTGTTCAAGCAGGACTCCCGTACGCTGCGCTACGGCATCGGCGAGAACCTCTATGGCTACGGCGAGATCGCTGCATTTCGCGCCGCGCGCTCGCCGGCTGGACTGATGCGGCGGACCGCGCGCACCGTGATCACCACTTACGGCCGTGACGCCGCGGTCGCCTCGACGCTGTTCTATCGCGACACCGCGCCCGGCAAGGTCGGACGCCAGATGCAGACCTGGGTCCGGTTTCCTGAAGGCTGGAGAATCGTTGCTGCCCATGTCAGCATCATCGATGAAGCAAAGGGCGGCTAAGGATGAGCCTGGACGATCTACCGCCGCGAACGCGCCAGCGGTCCGCCCGCGACTCGGAGATCAAGCGCATCGACCGCGCGCCGCCTGCCGTCGCGAAAATCACGCGCGCCGAGGAGCTGCGCCTGCAGCTGGCCGATGAGATCGTGCGCGGCGCGCTGGCGCCGGGCGCGCCGCTGGACGAGACCGAGATCGCCAAGCGCTTCAACGTCTCGCGCACGCCGGTGCGCGAAGCGCTGCGTCAATTGGCGACTTCCGGGCTGATCGAGGCGCGTGCACATCGCGGCGCTGTCGTGGCGCGGCCGTCGGCCGACCGTCTCACCGGCATGTTCGAGGCGATGGCCGAGCTCGAGGGCCTGTGCGCTGGTCTCGCGGCGCAGCGCATGACGCCGGTCGAGCGGCAGCGGCTGGAAGCCATCCACGAGGAGCTGCGCAATCTCAGCCACGCCGGCAACCCCGAGCGCTTCCACGAGGTGAACGAGCGCTTCCACAACGCGATCTATGCCGGCGCGCACAATGCCTACATCGCCGAGATCACCTTGGCGACGCGGGTGCGCGTGCAGCCGTTCCGCCGCGCCCAGTTCCGCAATCTCGGCCGCCTCGCCAAGTCGCATGCCGAGCACGACCGCGTCGTCGTGGCCATCCTGCGCGGCGACAAGGCCGGCGCGGCGAGTGCCATGAAGGCGCACATCGAGCTGGTGCGCGGCGAATACGAGATCTACGCGGTGTCGGTATAGCTAAGCTCGCCGTCTTCCGGGTTGCCGTCATTGCCCGCGCAGCAATCCAGAGGCCTGACCGCAGCTCTGGGATTGCTTCGCTGCGCTCGCAGTGACGAAGTCGCGAGGCGATCAGCTTTTCTGCGCCATATACGCGCGCCAGCCGCCGAACTCCGAGATGTCGCGCGCGCCATCGAGGGCGGCAGGCTCGACAAGGAAGCCCTTGGCGCTGCGGCCGTTGGCGAGCCGGATGGTGCCGATCGACAATGGCGGCGGGATGAGGTTGACGAATTTGCCGAAGCTCGCGGCCGACAGCGCCCAGAGCTCGACGGCCATTGCCGTGCCCTGGCCGTCGTCGATCCGCAGCATGCCGGGCTTGGGCGGCGTGGTCGACAGCGCGTAGAGCTTGTAGTCAGGCGCGGTGGTCGTCGCCTCGAGCATACGTCCGCCGAGGCTCGTCAGCTCGTGGTTCAATGCCATCCCTGAGAGATGCGCGCCGACGACGACGACGGCGATCTCGTCGCCATGCAGTGCCGGAGACACGGGAGCGAGCGGCGGCAGCGGGACCGGCTTGGCGCCGACCGGCAGCGCCGTGTCGGCATGGAAGGCGCGCCCGAGACTGGCGAGCGCCGCATCGCGGCCGGCTGGCGCCAGTAGGGTGATGCCGAACGGGACGCCGTCGCTGCGCATCGCAGCCGGCACCGCAAGCCCGCAGAGATCGAGCAGGTTGACGAAGTTGGTGTAGGTGCCGAGCCGGCTGTTGAGCTCGATCGGATTGGCGAGCACATCCGCGGTGGTGTAGGCGGTCGGCGCCGTCGGCAGCACCAGCGCGTCGATATCGGCGAAGGTACGCTCGGCCACCTTGCGCAGCGCCTGCAGACGATAAAGCGCGGCAAAGGTGTCGGCCGCGCTGCCGCGCGCGCCGCCGATGGTGATCTCGCGCGTCACGGGGTGGATCGCATCGGGATCGGAGGCGAGCAGATCGCGGATCACGAGATAGCGCTCGGCGACCCAGGGGCCTTCATAGAGCAGCCGCGCGGTCTCGTAGAACGGCTCGAGGTCGAACTCGACCAGCTCGGCGCCAAGCTTGACGAAGCGCGCGGCGGCAGCGCCATAGGCGGCGTCCGCCGCCTTGTCGCCGAAGAAGATCAACTGCCCGGGGCGGGGAATGCCGAGCTTCACGCCCTCGGGAAATGCCGTCACGGCCCCAAGCGGCCGGTCGCGCGAGAACGGATCGAGCGGATCCGGCGCCGCCAGCACCGAGAGCGCCGCGACGGCGTCGTCGACCGTCAGCGAGAACACCGAAATGCAGTCGAGCGTGCGGCAGGCCGGCACCAGGCCGGACGTCGAGATCATGCCGAGGCTCGGCTTCAGGCCGACGATGTTGTTGAGCATTGCCGGCACGCGGCCGGAGCCCGCAGTATCCGTCCCGAGTGCGAGCGGCACGAGACCCGCGGAGACGGCGACCGCCGAGCCCGAGCTCGATCCGCCCGGAACGAGATCGGCGCGCACCGGATTTTTCGGAATGCCGTAGGGCGAGCGCACGCCGACGAGGCCGGTGGCGAACTGGTCGAGATTGGTCTTGCCGATGATGATCGCGCCGGCCGCGCGCAGCCGCGCCACCGCGGTGGAATCGCGAGATGGCGTGTAGGCGAAGGCGGGGCAGGCGGCGGTGGTCGGCAGGCCCGCCACGTCGATATTGTCCTTCACCGCGACGGGCACGCCGTAGAGCGGCAGCGATCTGTCCCGGTCGGCGAGGGTTTCGGCCTCCGCGAGCGCGTCCTTCTCGCCGCGCAGGCTGATGAAGATGGCGGGGTCGTTGTGCGCGCGGATCCCGGCGTAGCAGCGCGCGATCGTGTCGCTTGGCGTTGTCAGGCCGGCGCGATGGGCGGCGACGATCTCGGCAATGGTCTCGGTCACGCGGCGCTCCGCGTCTCGTCCGAGCCCAAACTCTGGCCTGCCATTTCCTTGCGCTCCGCTTCGCCCAATCCGGCTGCGAACGTAGCAAGCCATGTGCCATTGTGTACACGGCGAGGATGCGGGCCTGATAAGGAAAAATCTTGAGAGTCAGTGGGTTGCTGTGCCATCCGACAGGCCGTCGGGCGGTCGGATGTGGTTGCCGAAGGCGATTTGCCTAATTGGTGAGCAGGCCGGGCGCCGCAGCCGCCTAGTACCCGCGCCGATCGGCATCCCCGCCCGTGATGCGCGCAAGTCGTGCCTCGGTGGCCGAGCTGGCGCCACGGGCTGTCCGGAACGATGCAGACGTCGGGCGGGTCACCGTGGCTCCCGACGATGGCGCGTCGTCAGCCCCGCTGGGGAAGAACAGCAGCGCAACGCTGAGGCCGAGATTGACCAGGGCGCCCACCCACGTGCCGTGGTGCGATGATGTCGCCGCGTATTCGGGAAATCGGCCGGCGATCACGTAGTCCAGCACCATGACGGCGATCCAGGCCGGGATCACACAGACCGGGTCCCAGCCGATGTCGCGAAAGCGCATCGCCTGCAGCATCAGGTTCGCCACCAGGCACAGACCGATCAGCACCACGATCGGCAGGCTCACCGTCAGCTCCGACGTCTGCGGGGCGAGGGCGGCAAGACCGACGGCCACAACCACGATCAGGACCACCGAAACCAGCGCAAGACCGAGCGAGGCGAGAAAATATTGCAGACGGCCGAGACGCGCATTGAAACCGAAAATGAACCCCAACATCCGCCTCTCCCCGCAGGCCGCGCCGCAATCGGGAGCGCAGCCGACACGGCATATCAGGGCGAAATTGCCGCGCGCCTTCGCCGGTAGTTAGAATTTGAAGGACCGAGTGCGGCGGCGCTTTCGCGCTGCGGGATCTCATGCATTCGAAAATATATCGTTGCTAAAGCAACTAATCTGTGGAACGATCGACCCGATCAGCAACGGAGGCGCGGGATGATCCGCGTCTCGAAGAAGGGACGGGAACGTCATGCGCAGCCTGCTCGCCGCAGGCGCGGCCGCTTGCGCGCGCGCCAACAGATTGCCGCAGCGGACGGGTCAGCCGTTCGGCGGCTCGTGCCTGAGTGGCTCAGCTCGCGCCCGTGACGGCGTCGAGATTGTCGTGGATTCGGCGCAGCAGGGTGATCAGGACTTCCCGCTCATCCTTGTCGAGACAGGCGAGCAGACGCCGCTCGCGTTCCAGCGCGGCGACGATGACCTTGTCGTGGGTCGCGCGGCCCTTGGCCGTCAACGAAATCGAATGGCTGCGGCCGTCCTCCGGGTCGTTGCGGATCGCGATCAGGCCGCGGCTCTTCATCAGCGCCAGGGTGCGGCTGACCGGCCCCTTGTCGAAGCCGATCACGCTGCAGATGCGCGAGGCCGGGATGCCCGGCTCGATCGCCAGCAGCGACATGATCCGCCATTCGGTGACGTTGACGCCGAAATTGCGCTGATAGAACGCGGTGGCGCTGTTCGACAGCTTGTTGGCGATGAAGGTGATGAAGGCCGGCACATAGCGGTCGAGATCGAGCGTGAGGCCGTGCCCCTCAGCTTCGCGCGGCTGCGCCTTGCGCGGCGTCCCGGATTTCTCGCTCATGATCCCCAGCGTCCATGCATCGCCACTCATACGGATACGAAAAGCCGCATGACAAGGCCAAACTTCGGGAGCTCCGCATGAACCCAACAGGTCTTTCCCCCGCTGCCGGCGTGGCGCCGGTCATCCCGCACCTCGCCATCGACCCGTTCTCATATGAATTCTTCGACGATCCCTATCCAGCGCATCAGGAGATGCGCGAGGCCGGCCCCGTCATCCATCTGGACGCATGGAACGTCTACGGCGTCGCCCGCTACGCCGAGGTCTATGCCGTCCTCAACGATCCCCAGACGTTCTGCTCCAGCCGCGGCGTGGGCTTGAGCGACTTCGCCAAGGAGAAGCCGTGGCGGCCGCCGAGCCTGATCCTCGAGGCGGATCCGCCGGCGCATACGCGCACCCGCGCCGTGCTGAGCAAGGTGCTGTCGCCCGCCGTCATGAAGCGGCTGCGCGACGGCTTCATGGTGGCGGCCGAGGCCAAGATCGACGAGCTTGTAGGCCGGGGCTCGTTCGATGCCATCCCCGATCTCGCCGAGGCCTATCCGCTGTCGGTGTTTCCCGATGCGCTCGGGCTGAAGCCGGAGGGGCGCGAGCATCTCATTCCCTATGCGAGCCTGGTGTTCAACGCGTTCGGTCCGCCGAATGAGCTGCGCCAGCAGGCGATCGAGCGCTCGGCGCCACACCAGGCCTATGTCACGGAGCAGTGCCAGCGCGACAATCTCACGCCCGGCGGCTTCGGTTCCTGCATCCACGCCTTCAGCGACAGCGGCGAGATCACGCCGGCCGAGGCGCCGTTGCTGGTGCGCTCGCTGCTGTCGGCCGGCCTCGACACCACCGTCTACGGCATCGGCGCCGCGGTGTATTGCCTGGCGCGCTTCCCCGATCAATGGGCGCGGCTGCGCGCCGATCCGTCGCTGGCGCGCAACGCGTTCGAGGAGGCCGTGCGGTTCGAAAGCCCGGTGCAGACCTTCTTCCGAACCACCACGCGTGACGTCGAACTCGGCGGCGTCACGATTCCCGAGGGCGAGAAGGTGCTGATGTTCTTAGGTAGCGCCAATCGCGACCCGCGCCGCTGGGAGCAGCCGGACAGCTACGACATCACCCGAAAAGTATCCGGCCATGTCGGCTTCGGCTCGGGCATCCACATGTGCGTCGGCCAGCTCGTCGCGCGGCTCGAAGGCGAGGCGGTGCTGACGGCGCTCGCCCGCAAGGTCGGGAGCGTCACGATGAGCGGCGAGCCGAAGCGCCGCTACAACAACACGCTGCGCGGGCTGGAGAGCCTGCCGGTCACCTTTACTCCAGCCTGAGCTATACCATGACCACGATCACCTTCATCCATCCCGACAACCGCAGCGAAAGCGTGGAGGCCGAGGACGGCGCCAGCGTCATGCTGGCGGCGCTGACCCACGGCATCGACGGCATCGTCGCCGAATGCGGCGGAAACGCCGTCTGCGCCACCTGCCACGTCTATGTCGACGACGCCTGGACCGGGAAGCTCGATCCCGTGTCCGACGATGAGGATGCGCTGCTGGACGGCACCGCAGCCGAACGGCGGCCGAACAGCCGGCTGTCCTGTCAGATCAAGGTGCAGCCGGCGCTGGCCGGACTGGTGGTGCGCATTCCGGATCGGCAGAGCTGATTTCGCAACTGGAGACGACCTCCAGCCGCAACGACAACAATCAAACAAGCAACACACGGGGAAGGACATCATGAAGCAGCTGAATTCGTGCGCGCTGGCGCTGGTCGCAATAGTCTGCCTTGCAGGCGCGGCGCGGGCCGGCGAGATCTCGGACAATGTCGTACGCGTCGGCGTGCTCAACGACATCTCCGGCATCTTCCAGGACACCAACGGCATGGGCTCGGTCGAGGCCGCGCGCATGGCGGCGGAGGATTTCAACGGCGGCGGTAAAGGCATCAAGGTCGAGATCGTCTATGCCGATCACCAGAACAAGGCCGATGTCGGCTCGGCGATCACGCGCAAATGGCTCGATGTCGACAAGGTCGATGCCGTCGTCGACGTGCCCAACTCGGCCGTGGGCCTCACCGTCAACGAGCTCTTGCGCAACAGCCGGATGACGTTCCTGGCGTCGTCGACCGCGAGCTCCGATCTCACCGGCAAGGCCTGCTCGCCGAACACCATCCAGTGGGTCAACGACGCCTGGGCGACCGGCAACACCACGGCGGCTGCGATGATGGGCCGCGGCGGCAAGGACTGGTACTTCATCACGGTCAACTATGCGCTCGGCCAGGGCATCGAGGCGGAGGCCACCAACTACATCGAGAAGCACGGCGGCAAGGTGCTGGGCTCGGCGAAGCATCCGCTCGGCACGACGGACTTCGCCTCGTTCCTGCTTCAGGCGCAGGGCTCGAAGGCCAAGGTGATCGGCCTGGCGAATGCCGGCGGCGACACCATCAATGCGGTCAAGCAGGCGTCCGAGTTCGGCATCCAGCAGGGCGGCCAGTCGCTGGTCGCGTTCCTGCTGTTCATCAACGATATCCACGGCATGGGCTTGAAGGCGGCGCAGGGCTTGCAACTGCTCGAAGCGTTCTACTGGGACATGGACGACGATACCCGCGCCTTCGCCAAGCGCTTCGCAGCGCGCCCCGGCATGAACGGCAAGATGCCGAGCGGCAACCAGGCCGGCGTCTATGCCTCGACGCTTGCCTATCTCAACGCGGTCGCCGCCACCGGCAGCGATGATGCCAAGGACGTCGTGCCGCAGATGAAGACGGTGAAGGGCAAGGACAAACTATTCGGCGATGTGACGATCCGGGCCGACGGCCGCGTGGTGCACCCGATGTATCTGTTCGAGGTGAAGAAGCCGGAGGAGTCGAAATATCCGTACGACTACTATCGTCTGGTCTCGACGATTCCGGCCGAGCAGGCGTTCCGCCCGATCGCCGATGGCGGGTGTGCGCTGGTGAAGTGATGCGTTCGTGGGGTAGCGAGCAAGTGATATCCACGAGTGACATCTAGAAGTAGATGCCGCGAGAGCCGCTGCTCTTCAGTTGCTCCGTCATGCCCGGGCTTGTCCCGGGCATCCACGTCGAGCGGCGACTATCGAGCCGCGTGGATGGCCGGGACAGGCCGGCCATGACGGCGCGGGGAAGGCGACTTCCTCTCATGACCTTCTTCCCGACCCTGCCGTCTGCTGTGCTGCAGTATCCTTAACACGCACTATAGTTCTTGCCTTTGCCCGTTTCCGGGAATTATGGTGCATGGATCGATGGCGCGTAGGATCAGCACCGCGCGACGAATGCTGCGGCGAAACGCCGCCGCTGGTCGTGCTGCTGCGTGGCGGCGACAAAACAACGATAAGAACGATTTGTTTGAGGGGAGGGAAGACCATGAAGAGCTTCTGGCTGGCGAGCGCCGCAGCGCTGCTGTTTTCGAGCACCGCCTTTGCCGGCGACACCATCAAGATCGGCTTCGTCTCGACGTTCAGCGGTCCGACCGCCGTGATCGGCAACGACATGCGCAACTCGTTCGAGCTCGCGCTCGACCATCTCGGCCGCAAGATCGACGGCAAGCCGGTCGAGGTGATCTACGAGGACGACCAGCAGAAGCCTGACGTCGGCAAGCAGAAGACCGAGAAGCTGGTGCAGTCCGACAAGGTCGATTTCATCGTCGGCTACATCTGGTCGAACGTGCTGCTGGCCTCGCTCAAGACCGCGGTGGATTCCCAGACCTTCCTGATCTCGGCCAATGCCGGCCCGTCGCAGCTCGCCGGCGAATTGTGCTCGCCCTACGTGTTCTCGACCTCCTGGCAGAACGACCAGACGCCCGCCGCGATGGGCCTCTACATGAACCAGAAGGGCGTCAAGTCGGTGTTCCTGATCGGGCCGAACTATGCGGCCGGCAAGGACATGCTGGCCGGCGTGAAGAGCACCTTCAAGGGCCAGGTCGTCGGCGAGGAATATACGGTATGGCCGAGCCAGCTCGACTTCTCCGCCGAGCTCTCCAAGGCGCGCGCCTCGGGCGCCGAATCGATCTTCGTGTTCTATCCCGGCGCGGCCGGCGTGCAATTCCTCAATCAATATTCGCAGGCCGGCCTCAAGGAGAAGATGCCGCTCTACACCGCCTTCACCGTCGACGAATTGTCGCTGCCGCTGCAGAAGGACAATGCGATCGGCGTGCCCGGCGCCCAGGAATGGGTCAACGACCTGCCCAACGAGCAGAACAAGAAGTTCGTGGCCGACTACCGCAAGAAATACACCGGCCTGCGTCCGACCTATTACGGCGCCCAGGCCTACGACGCGGCCCAGCTGATCAACAGCGCCGTGGTTGCGGTCAAGGGCGACACGTCCAAGAAGGACGCGATGAAGGCCGAGATGGAGAAGGCCAACTTCAAGTCGCTGCGCGGCTCCTTCAAGTTCGGCAACAATCACATCCCGATCCAGAACTTCTACCTGCAGGACGTGGTCAAGGACACCGAGGGCCAGCTCTCGCTGAAGACGGTCGCCACCATCGTCGAGAACGACCAGGACCGCTTCCACGACAAGTGCCCGATGAAGTGAGCGAAAAGAATTCCGAGCCAGAGGACGAAACAGGCCTGGAATTTGCTTGAAGCTTAAAACATCTCCGGCCTAAGATCGGGACGGACATGGCGGCAGCGCCTGGAACGGGTTCTGCCGCCGTCTTTTTGAGCGTGAAGTGAGGGGCATGCTTCTCGTCGTCGAACAATTCCTGAACGGGCTGCAGTTTGGACTGCTGCTGTTCCTGCTGGCCGCCGGCCTGACGCTGGTGTTCGGCATCATGGACTTCGTGAACCTGGCCCACGGCTCGCTCTACATGATGGGCGCCTATTTCGCGGCGACCTTCGTAGCCTGGACCGGCAGCTTCGTGCTCGGCGCCGTCGTGGCACTGGGAGCCACGCTTCTGCTCGGCATCGTGCTCGAATTCACGGCACTGCGCCATCTCTATGGGCGCGACCATCTCGACCACGTGCTCGCGACGTTCGGTCTGATCCTGTTCTTCAACGAGGCGGTCCGGCTGATCTGGGGCCCGGCGGGACTGGCGCTGCCGCTGCCGTCCTGGCTCGCCTTCCCGGTCACGATCCTGCCCGGCATCCAATATCCCGCCTATCGGCTCGCGATCATCGTCGTGGCGCTGCTGGTGGCGCTGCTGCTCTATCTCGGCGTGATGCGGACGCGGATCGGCATGCTGATCCGGGCCGGCGCCTCCAACCGCGAGATGATCGGTGCGCTCGGCATCAACATCAAGCTGCTCTATACGCTGGTGTTCGGCCTCGGCGCCGCGCTCGCCGGCCTGGCCGGGCTGATGCAGGCGCCGATCCTCACGGTGCAGATCGGCATGGGCGAGAACATCCTGATCCTCGCCTTCGTCGTCATCGTGATCGGCGGCATTGGTTCGATCCGCGGCGCCTTTATCGCGGCGATCATGATCGGCCTGATCGATACCATGGGCCGCGCCTTCCTGCCCAATCTGCTGCGCCAGGTGCTGAACTCGGCAGCAGCTTCCACTGCGGCGCCGGCGATGTCGTCGATGCTGATCTACCTCCTGATGGCGATCGTGCTGGTGGCGCGGCCTGAAGGTCTGTTTCCGGCCAACCGCAGATGAAATCCTCGCTCAACGTTTCGACCATCGTGGCCATCATCGTCCTGGCCGGCCTGGTGCTGCTGCCGGTCTATTCGAACCTCTCCGGCAACATCTTCATCCTCACGCTGTTCACCCGCATCGTGATCCTGGCGCTGGCGGCCGTCAGCCTCAACCTGATCATGGGCTATGGCGGCATGATGAGCTTCGGCCATGCCGCCTATCTCGGCATCGGCGGCTACGCCGTCGGCATCCTGGCGCAGGAGGGCATCGGCTCCGGCTATGCCCAGTTCGCGGCCGCCATCGCGGTTTCGGCGCTCTATGCGCTGGTCATCGGCGCGCTCTCCTTGCGTACCCGCGGCGTCTATTTCATCATGATCACGCTGGCCTTTGCGCAGATGGCCTACTACGTCGCGTCCGGCCTCGCCCGTTACGGCGGGGATGACGGGCTCACCGTCTACAAGCGCAGCGATTTCGGCGGCCTGATCAATCTCGGCAACCGCGTGCAGTTCTATTATCTCTGCCTGTTCTGCCTGCTTGCCGTCGTGGTGCTGATCTGGCGGATCGTCAATTCGCGCTTCGGCCTCGTGCTGCAGGGCCTGCGCTCCAACGAGCAGCGCATGCAGGCGATCGGCTTCCCCTCGAAGCGCTACAAGCTGGCGTGCTTCGTCATCGCCGGCATGCTCTGTGGCCTGTCCGGCGCGCTGCTTGCCAACAACACCGATTTCGTCAGCCCTGCCGTGATGTACTGGACCCGCTCCGGCGACCTCATGGTGATGGTCATCCTCGGCGGCATGGGCACCCTGATGGGGCCGGTCGTCGGCTCGGTCGTGTTCCTGGTGCTGGAAGAGGTGCTGTCGCAGATCACCGAATATTGGGCATTGATCATGGGGCCGCTGCTGCTCCTGATCGTGCTGTTCGGCCGCGGCGGCATCATGGGCATGCTCGGGAGGTTGAACCGTGGCTGAACCTCTGCTTCGCGTCGACAATCTCGTGCGCCGGTTCGGCGGCATCGTCGCGACTGATCACGTCTGTCTCGACGTTGCCAAGGGCGAGATCCACGCCATCATCGGGCCGAACGGCGCCGGTAAGACCACGCTGATCAGCCAGCTCACCGGCCACCTGGCGCCGCATGCGGGTCGCATTTTCCTAGGGGGCCGCGACATCTCGCATTTCCCCGCCTATAAGCGCAGCGCGCTGGGGCTGGCACGTTCGTTCCAGATCACCTCGCTGCTGACCGACTTCACCGCAGCCGACAATGTCGCGCTTGCGGCGCAAGCCCATGACGGCAAGCACTCGTTCCGTTTCTTCGCCGCCGCGCGCAAGGACAAGCCGCTGCGTGCCGCCGCGCAGGCCGCGCTGGAGCGCGTCGGTCTCGGCCATCGCGCCGACGTGCTGGTGTCGAAGCTCAGCCATGGCGAGCAGCGCGAGCTGGAGCTCGCCGTCGCGCTCGCGACCAAGCCGCAACTGCTGCTGCTCGACGAGCCGATGGCCGGCCTGGGGGTGACCGAGTCGCAGCGCATGGTGAAGCTGCTGAACGAGCTGCGCAAGGAAGTGTCGATCGTGCTGGTCGAGCACGACATGGAGGCGGTGTTCGCGCTCGCCGACCGCATCTCGGTCCTCGTCTATGGCCGCATCATCGCCTCGGGCAGACCGGACGAGATCCGGCAGAACGAGGAGGTCAAGCGCGCCTATCTCGGCGATCAGCATGTGGTGGTCGGCCATGGTTGATCTGGAGACAAGCGCCATGCTGCTCGAGGTCGACGGCATCGAGACCTGTTACGGCCTGAGCCAGGTCTTGTTCGGCCTGTCGTTGGCGATCCGTCCCGGCGAGATGGTCTCGCTGATGGGCCGCAACGGCATGGGCAAGACCACCACGATCCGCTCGATCATGGGTCTGACCCAGGCGCGCGCCGGCCTGATCCGCTTCAGCGGTCAGGAGACACGAAAGCTGCCGTCCTACAGGATCGCTCAGCTCGGCATCGGCCTGGTGCCGGAGGGACGGCAGATCTTTCCGAATCTGACCGTCACCGAGAATCTCCTGGCGGCCTCGGCCAACCGGCTCGGCGCGTCCGATCCCTGGACGCTCGACAAGATCCACGCCTTGTTTCCGCGGCTCGCCGAACGCGGCAGCAACATGGGCAACCAGCTCTCCGGCGGCGAGCAGCAGATGCTGGCGATCGGCCGGGCGCTGATGACCAACCCGAAACTCCTCATTCTCGACGAGGCGACCGAGGGTCTGGCGCCGTTGATCCGAGAGGAGATCTGGAACTGCCTGTCGCTGCTGAAATCGCGCGGGCAGTCGATCCTGGTGATCGACAAGAACGTCGAGCATCTGACCCGCATCTGCGACCGCCACTACATCATCGAGCGTGGCCGCACCGTGTGGCATGGCACGTCGGAGCAACTGATGGCCGAGCCGGAGCTGCAGCACCGCTATCTGGGTATTTGAGGCGGCGCGCTGCCGGCTATTCCGACGTGGAAGCGGATTGACTCAAATCAAGATCGCGTCGGGCGTCGGGCGTAGATTTTGCTAGCTGCCCCGACATGCGCTGATTTTTCGCATTGAGGCGCGGCTTGGACGGGACTATTTTTCCAGGGTAGTAGTTTGTTTTTCCTTTTATCAGAGGTTGAACAAATGCGTGCACCTCGTATCCGAATCGAATCACCGCAGAAAGCCGTGGCCGGCCTGCGCGGCTTCTGGTCTGTTCATTCCGACCTTGAGACGGGGCTGTGTCTCGCCTTCATGCTGATCGTCGGAGTCATCGTGAAAATGACACCGCCACTCTAGACCTCAGCGACGGAACGGGATGTACTTCTGGTACTCCTTCGGCACCCGGCTGCGATAGCGCGACGGCACCGTGCCGCTGCGCAGGGAGTCCTCGACTTCCTTGCGCGTGCTGGTCCTCGTCCGCTTCTTCTTCGGCGCGGCCGCCTCGCTGGCCGGCTTGGCGTCGCCAGGTTTCTCGGCCGAGGCGGCTGGTGCCGGAGTGGCTGTCGGGGTGGGGCTCGCGGCGGGAGCAGGTTGCGCCGGCGCATCGGGAGCGGGCGCGCTCTGCGCGAAGGCTGCCTCGGCGGCGAGGCTGAGAGCCAGAATGGTTGCCAATGCGATCCCGGAAGACCTGATCATATCAACGAGACTCCAAGCCACTGCGACTGACGGGCCTGCCTGATGATGTCGCCCCCCGTGCACCGGACGGTTCATGCTGTCGTTGCATGGCCGGCGTCGGCTGACGCGCCACCTCGCCCAAGAAGAATTCTGTGTGCCGAATTTTTGAGCACAGCGTGCCGCTGGTTCCGTTGAATCGCAAGCATTTTTCCCTGGCACGCGGATTGCTCCCCTCGTTGCTCAGAGTTGGCAGCTAGGGTTCCGGTTCTCCATCGAGAATGCTGGTCCGAGAGCAGCCGCCAGGGGAGAGCCCTGGTGCACGGCGGGATAAAAACCCGGGAGACCTCAGTGGCCGCGCTTGGCAGGCACGAGGTTCTTCATGCCAGTCCGCGGTCAGAAAACCGATGAGGGACTGGACATGGGAAAAGCGCGAAATCTGTTTGTTGCACTGCTCGCTGCATCGACGCTGGCGACCGCATCGCTGTCATCCGCGTCAGCTGAGAAGAAGAAGGAATTCAACATCGCCTGGACGATCTATGTCGGCTGGATGCCGTGGCCCTATGCGGCCGAGTCCGGCATCGTCAAGAAGTGGGCGGACAAATACGGCATCTCGATCAAGATCACGCAGATCAACGACTACGTCGAGTCGATCAACCAGTACACCGCCGGCAAGTTCGACGGCGTCACCGTCACCAACATGGATGCGCTGACCATCCCCGCTGCCGGCGGCGTCGACACGTCGGCCATCATCATGGGCGACTACTCCAACGGCAATGACGGTGTCGTGCTGAAGAAGGGCAAGACCATGGCCGACATCAAGGGCCAGAAGGTCAACCTCGTCGAGCTCTCGGTGTCGCACTATCTGCTGGCGCGCGGCCTCGAGACCGCGAAACTGTCCGAGAAGAACATCAAGACCGTCAACACCTCGGACGCCGACATCGTCGCCGCCGCGAAGTCGCCGGACACGACGGCCGTGGTCACCTGGAATCCGCAACTGCTGGAGGTGAAGGCCGAGCCGGGGGCAACGCTGGTGTTCGATTCCAGCAAGATCCCAGGCGAGATCGAGGATCTCCTGGTCGTCAACAGCGCGACGCTCAAGGACAATCCGGAGCTCGGCAAGGCGCTGGTCGGCATCTGGTACGAGACCATCGCGCTGATGAAGGACCAGAGCGAGAAGGGCAAGGCCGCGCGCGAGGCGATGGCCAAGCTGTCGGGCACCGATCTCGCCGGCTTCGAGACCCAGCTCAAGACGACGTTCATGTACTACGAGCCGAAGGACGCGCTCGCCTTCGTGACCGGACCGGAATTGCCCAAGATCATGGATCTCGTGCGCACCTTCTGCTTCGATCACAACCTGCTCGGCGAGAACGTGAAGTCGAAGGACGCGGTCGGCATCTCCACGCCGACGAAGGCGCTGGGCGCGGCCAGCAATGTCAAGCTGCGCTTCGATCCGACCTTCATGAAGATGGCGGCCGAAGGGAAGCTCTGATCCGCTTCCTGGACCGCCGCCGGTGCCACCCCTCATCCTGAAGAGCTTGCGCGAGCGCAAGCATCTCGAAGGATGAGGCCCACATCGGGGCCTCATGGTTCGAGACGGCGCTGACGCGCCCCTCACCATGAGGATTGAGGGAGCCTGTTGATGCCGCGTGCCATGAACGTCGTTCCGAACCGGGGCAGCCGGCTGTTGCTGGCCCTGTTGCCGTTCCTGCTGATCGCGCTGATCTACGTGGTCGGATCGGCGCAGCGGCGCGCGGACAATCCCGACGACAAGCTGCTGCCGCCGGTCTCCGAGATGGTCGCGACCTCCAAGCGGCTCGCGACCGAGCCGGATCGCCGCTCCGGCGACTACGTGCTGTGGTCCGACACGTCGGCGAGCCTGCAGCGCCTCGCGCTCGGCCTCGGCATTTCCGCCGCCATCGGTCTCGTGCTCGGACTCGCCATCGGATTGCTGCCGGTGGCCGGCGCCGGCTTCGGCACGCTGATTGCGGTTCTGTCGATGATCCCGCCGATGGCGGTGCTGCCGGTTCTGTTCATCGTGTTCGGCCTCGGTGAGCTGTCCAAGGTGGTGCTGATCATCATCGGCGTCACGCCGACCCTGGTGCGCGACCTCTCGCTCGAGGTGCAGAACATGCCGCGCGAGCAGCTGATCAAGGCGCAGACCCTGGGCGCCTCGACCTGGCAGGTCGCGATCCGGGTGGTGCTGCCGCAAATCATGCCACGCCTGATCCAGGGGCTGCGGCTCATGATCGGGCCCGCCTTCCTGTTCCTGATCTCGGCCGAGGCGATCGCCTCCGATGTCGGACTCGGCTACCGCATCTTCCTGGTCCGCCGCTATCTCTCGATGGATGTGATCCTGCCCTACGTCGTCTGGATCACGTTGCTTGCCTACATCCTCGACTACGCGCTGGTCTGGTTCGGACGGCACGCCTTTCCGTGGGCATATGCGCGAGGGAGCCGCTGATGAGCACGCTCTCCTTCCGCAACGTCTGGGTCGAATACGGCAACCAGGTCGTGCTCGAGCGCATCAATCTCGAGATCGCCTCCGGCACGTTCCTGTCGATCGTCGGCCCGTCCGGCGCAGGCAAGAGCACCTTCCTGCGCCTGGTCCTCGGCCAGGAGAGGCCGAGCCAGGGCGCGGTGCTGCTCGACGGCCGGCCGTTTCCGGCCGAGCCCGGACCGGACCGCGGCATCGTGTTCCAGCGCTACTCGGTGTTCCCGCATCTGACCGTGCTCGGCAATGTGCTGCTCGGCTACGAGCTTGCCGGCAGCCCGTTCACGGCGCGGCTGTTCGGATCGGCGCGCAAGGCGGCGATGGAGAAGAGCCTCGCGCTGATCGAGGCCGTCGGCCTGGCCGAGCATCGCGACAAATACCCAAGCGCGTTGTCCGGCGGCATGCAGCAGCGCCTGGCTATCGCGCAGGCCCTGGCGAAGCAGCCGCGCGTGCTGCTGCTCGATGAGCCCTTCGGCGCGCTCGATCCCGGCACCCGCGCCCAGATGCATGCGCTGATCAAGCCGCTGTGGCGCCAGCACAACATGACCATCGTGATGGTCACCCACGACATCAAGGAGGCGTTCGGGCTCGCAACGCGGCTGATCGCGCTCGACCGTCCGCGCAAGGATCCGCAGGCGCCGGAGCGGTTCGGCGCGCGCATCACCTACGATCTCGATCTCACCCGCGACAGCGCCGTGCCCGTGCTCGGATTCATCCGCGCCAGCCTGCAGGCGACGCAATAGTCAGTTCAAGAAACGTCGAAAGAAACGAAGGAGAGTCTCCCATGTCATTCCCATTCATGCGCCGGTCGCGCCGCGCCGGATTGCACTCGCAGCGCCGGTGCATGCGCCGTCACCATCCGGACTTCGACAAGATGGCCACGCAAGGCTGGCAGGCGCTGGAGGCCGAGGGCAAGCTGCCGACCAACGGCTGGCGCAAGGAGCGACAATGGGCGCTCGACATGGGCCTGCCCGGCGCCGACACGCTGACGGACCGCGACATCCCGACCTTCGCCCGCGGCGAGCTGCCGCATTTCGCCGGCATCAACACCTTCATGAAGGCGCCGTATGTCGAGAACGTCCGCGACGTCGGCAAATACGACGCTGCGGTGATCGGCATCCCCTTCGATTCCGGCACCACCTATCGGCCCGGCACCCGCTTCGGGCCGCAGGGCATCCGCCGCATCTCCGCGCTCTACACGCCCTACAACTACGAGCTGGGCGTCGACCTGCGCGAGCAGATGACCTTGTGCGATGCCGGCGACGTCTTCACGATTCCCGCCAATCTGGAAAAGAGCTTTGACCAGATCAGCCGCGGCGTCGCGCATGTGTTCTCGTCCGGCGCGCTGCCGATCATGCTCGGCGGCGATCACTCGATCGGCTTTCCGTGCGTGCGCGGCATCGCTGAGTGTACCGACAAGAGGATCGGCATCATCCATTTCGACCGCCACATCGACATCCAGGAGAAGGATCTCGACGAGCGCATGCACACCACGCCATGGTATTGGGCGACCAACCTGCCGAACGTGTCGCCGACCAATCTGGTGCAGCTCGGCATCGGCGGCTGGCAGGTGCCGCGCGAGGGCGTCGAGGTCGCGCGCAAGCGCAACACCAACGTGCTGACCATCGCCGACATCGAGAAGATCGGCCTTGAGAAGACCGCCGAGATCGCGCTCGAGCTGGCCTGGAAGGATGCCGACGCGGTCTACATCTCGTTCGACGTCGACTCCATCGATTGCGGCTTCGTGCCCGGCACCGGCTGGCCGGAGCCCGGCGGCTTCCTGCCGCGCGAGGCGCTCAAGCTGTTGGGTCTCGTCGCCGCCGAGGGCCTGTGCGGGCTCGAAGTGGTCGAGGTCTCGCCGCCCTACGACACCTCCGACATTACCGCGCTGATCGGCGTCCGCGTCGTCGTCGAGGCGCTCGGCTCGATGGTCGCCCACGGCAAGCTTGGCAGCCACAAGCATATCATCAACAAGCCGGTCAGCTACTGAGGTCCGCGATGCGTCATCATCACCACCATCACGGCCATCATCATGATCATCACCACGATCATGGCCACGACCATCATCACGACCATCCGACGCATGGCCCCGGCCACAACCATCCGCACGGCCACCGTTCGCCGGTGCAATGGCAGACGCCGCATCAGCCTGAGGGCGCCAAGCCTGCCGCGGTGGTCGAGCCGGATCTCGACAAGGTCGAAGCCGCCTTCGTCGACGGCTTCATCGCCGCGCCGGATCCGACCAGCTTCCTGCGGCTGGCGCGGGTCCCGTTCGAGATCCTGCGCGACGGCACGAGCCTCAAGCTGCTGCGCGTCGAGATCGACGCGCTGACGGACGTCGGCAGCCTGACGCCGCATCTCGGTGGCGTCACCTTCCGCTACGATCCGCTGCCGTCGAACTTCATCTCCCGCCGCCGCCGCCTGCGCTTCGTCTATTTCGATGGCGCCAGCCTCAAGCCGCTGACCTATGCGGAGCTGCGGGAGATCGAGTGACCAGCTCAGAACTCAAGGCAGCGGCGTTCGCTTGAGCGCCGCTGCAAGCGCCTCGAAGCGACCGGTGACTTCCGGCAGCACGAATGCGCGCACGGTCGAGGCCGCCGCGACGCCGATCACCAGCACGATGACATATTGGGCGGCGAGCAGCAGCGTGACGCGCCGGAGCCAGCGCGATCGCGGGCGCTCGGCGGCGCGCGCCGCGACCGGCGGCGGCGCATCGGAGGCGATCAGCCAGTCGTCGTGCTCTTGCGAGGATTCGGACATTGCTCAGTGCCCCGAGAGCAATTGCTCGAGGCGCGATTTGAGCTGCCTGTTGGCGCGCTCCTGCAGGCGCAAGGCGCGCGCCGTTTCGAGATCGATCACCTCGCCATCGTCGTGAAGGAAGGCGAGGCCGGCGCCCGCGCCGTCGCGCCACACCATCTGCGCCGGTCGTGACCATCCGCGCCGTTCGATGCTGATCTCGACGCGGTCCGGCAGCAGCACGCTGCCCTCGAGCTCGACCTTGACGCCGCGGTGGTTGAAATTGCGCACGACGCAGGCCAGCGTCGAGCAGCCTGAATTGAAGGTCAGCACGCCGCCATAGTAGACGCGCTGGCGAGCCTCGCGACGACGATTTTGCATC
Source organism: Bradyrhizobium sp. SZCCHNR1017 (assembly GCF_032381375.1). Classification (NCBI taxonomy): domain Bacteria; kingdom Pseudomonadati; phylum Pseudomonadota; class Alphaproteobacteria; order Hyphomicrobiales; family Nitrobacteraceae; genus Bradyrhizobium; species Bradyrhizobium sp. SZCCHNR1017. Next base: position 677,368 of record NZ_JAUHIR010000003.1, read on the forward strand.
CCACGTCCTCCAGTGACTTAACGATTGATTAATCAATCGGAGGGTGTGTGGCGAGTCTCGCCGGTATTGAAATGTGGGTGGTGGTTAATGCGTACCGGACGCTTGCGGCGCGATCGAAGTCGCACGACGTCTCACGCCCGCGCGAACATCCGGGCGTCGCCAGTCAGCACCGGCTTCACGGCTTCGCCCAGCCGTGCGGCCGCCGCTTCGACCGACAGTCCCGCCGTATCGACCACCGCATTGGCCCTCGCGTACAGCGGCTCGCGGCTCGCCAGGATGTTGCGCAGCTCGGCCATCGCCGAGCGGTCGTCGGCCATCGGGCGGAGGTCGCCCTGCTTACGCACGCGCCCCATGTGCTCCTCCGGCTCCGCCTTGAGCCAGATCGTGTAGAACGAGGTCAGGATCAGGTCGAAGGTGACCGGCTCGGAGACGATGCCGCCGCCGGTCGCCAGCACCATCGGCTCCTTGCGCGCGAGCAGTTGCACCAGGGCGGCCTGCTCCATGCGGCGAAAGCCTTCCTGGCCGTAGAGCGCGATGATCTCGGCAACCGAAAGCCCGTTCTGCCGCTCGATCTCCTTGTTCAGCTCGACGAAGCTCCAGCCGATCCGCTCCGCCAGCATCTTGCCGAGCGTCGATTTGCCGGCACCGCGCAGGCCGATCAGCGCAATGCCTGAGAACGAACGCCGCAGCGGCGCCGATGCGCCCCCGGCAAGCAGCTCCTTGACCTCGGCGATCTGGCTCGGGCTCGCCTTCTTCAGGAGATCGCGAATGACCGGCCAGTCCGGCGATGGCTCGCCGCCGGGGATGATGTCGTCGAGCGGCGCGTTGATCGCGTTGGCGATGCGGCGCAGCAGCACGATCGAGACATTGCCCTTGCCGCTCTCGAGCTGGGCGATGTAGCGCTCGGAAATCCCGGAGACCTCGGCCAGCACCTTGCGCGACATGCCGGCGAGGCCGCGCATCCGCCGCACCCGCTGGCCCAGCTGGTCGAGGAAATCGGTCTCGGCCGCGGACTGGCCGTCGTCGCGCGGGGCATCGCTGTGTGGCGTCATATCCCTGAGGCACTCTTTTGAGTAGGAAACATAATGCCGGGGAGGATTGACAGCAAGCGATGTTGGTGGCCTTGTATGAATTATAATTCAAAAATCCGGGGAGAATGCCGTGAAGTCGTACAATGCGGTATCGTGGCTGCTTGACCGCAATGTCGAGGCGGGGCGCGGCGACAAGCTCGCCTACACGGACACGGTCTCGGAGCTGACCTATCGCGGTCTGCAACAGCAGACCTGCCGCGTCGCCAACATGCTGCGCCGCCTTGGCGTCCGCCGCGAGGAGCGCGTGGCGATGATCATGCTCGATACGGTGGATTTCCCCGCGGTGTTTCTTGGCGCCATGCGCGCGGGCGTCGTCCCGGTGCCGCTCAACACGCTGCTGACCTCTGACCAATACGCGTATGTGCTCGCCGACTGCCGCGCCCGCGTGCTGTTCGTGTCCGAGGCGCTGTATCCGGTGGTGAAGGACATTGTCGGCCGGATGCCGGATCTCGATTGCGTCGTCGTGTCCGGCGCCAATGCCTTCGGCCACAAGCTGCTCACCGAGGAGCTCGCGCGCGAGAGCGATCAGTTCGACACGGTCGCGACCCACGAGGATGAGCCTGCGTTTTGGCTGTATTCATCCGGTTCGACCGGCATGCCCAAGGGCGTGCGCCATCTGCACGGCAATCTCGCCGCGACGGCCGAGACCTATGCCAGCCAAGTGCTCGGCATCCGCGAGAGCGATGTCTGTCTGTCAGCCGCAAAGCTGTTCTTCGCCTATGGCCTCGGCAATGCGCTGACCTTCCCGCTGTCGGTCGGCGCAACCACGATCCTCAACTCCGAGCGCCCGACGCCGGCGCTGATGTTCAAGCTCCTCAACCGCTACAATCCGACCATCTTCTACGGCGTGCCGACCTTGTTCGCCGCGATGCTGCACGATGAGTCGCTGCGCCATGAGAAGGCCGGCAGCGCTCTGCGCATCTGCACCTCGGCCGGCGAGGCGCTGCCGGAATCGGTCGGCAATGCCTGGAAGGCGCGGTTCGGCGTCGACATTCTCGATGGTGTCGGCTCGACCGAGCTGCTGCACATCTTCCTGTCCAACGTGCCCGGGGACATCAAATACGGCTCATCGGGGCGCCCCGTGCCGGGCTATCAGGTTCGTCTTGTCAACGAGGCCGGCCAGGACGTGCCGGACGGCGAGGTCGGCGAGATGCTGGTGCATGCACCGTCCGCCGGCGAGGGCTACTGGAATCAGCGCCACAAGACCCGCTCGACGTTCGAGGGCTATTGGACGCGCACCGGCGACAAATATGTCCGCGACGCTGACGGGCGCTACACCTTCTGCGGCCGCTCCGACGACATGTTCAAGGTCTCTGGCATCTGGGTGTCGCCGTTCGAGGTCGAGAGCGCGCTGATCACGCATCCCTCGGTGCTCGAGGCTGCCGTGGTGCCGGAAGCCGATCCGGAGGGGCTGTTGAAGCCGAAGGCCTATGTCGTGCTGCGCCCGAGCGTCGATCGCTCGACCCTGCACGAGGCACTGAAGGAACACGTCAAGCAGAAGATCGGCCCGTGGAAATATCCGCGCTGGATCGAGGTGGTGGAGTCCTTGCCGAAAACCGCGACCGGCAAGATCCAGCGCTTCAAGCTGCGTGAGGGAGCGGGTCAGTAGTTGGCCCCCACTCTCGGAGTGGTCCTGCTCTTGGTTGTCGTCATGGCCGGGCTTGACCTGGCCATCCATTCCGCCTCGACAAGAAAGACGTGGATGCCCGGGTCAAGCCCGGGCATGACGAAGGAGAGAGTGGCCCGTGCAGCTTTCATCGAACGGCTTCCTCACCATCGATTCCGCCGATCTCGAATATCGCCTGATCGGTCCGCAGCCCTCTGACGCTCCGTGCATCGTGCTGCTGCATGAAGGGCTCGGCTCGGTCGGGTTGTGGGGCGACTTTCCCGACAAGCTCCAGCAAGCCACCGGCGTTTCCGTGTTCGTCTATTCGCGCGCGGGCTACGGCGCCTCCAGCCCGGTGTCTCTGCCGCGGCCGCTCGACTACATGCAGCGCGAGGCGCGCGATGTGCTGCCGAAGCTGCTCGATCAAATCGGCTTTCAGCGCGGTCTTCTCGTCGGCCATTCCGATGGTGCGTCGATCGCGGCGATCTACGGGGGCAGCCACGCCGACCATCGCCTCGACGGCATCGTGCTGATCGCGCCGCATGTGGTCGTTGAGGACATCTCTGTGTCGTCGATCGCCGCGATCAAGACCACTTACGAAACCACGGAGCTGCGCACCAAGCTGTCGCGCTGGCACAAGGACGTCGACAACGCGTTTTACGGCTGGAACGACGCCTGGCTCGATCCGGCATTCCGGGCCTGGGATATCACCGGCGACCTCGCCTACATCCGCGTTCCCGTGGCCGTGATCCAGGGCGTCGACGACCAGTACGGCACCATCCGCCAGGTCGAGATCATCCAGGAGGAGTGCTACTGCCCGGTCGAAGTGACGATGCTGCCCAACACCGGCCATTCCCCGCATCGCGAGGCGCCGGACGCCACCTTGCGGGTCATTGCCGAGTTCGCGGCCGCGACCTTGCCGGCCCCGGCATCACGAACATGAAACAAAGTGCATGTTTCGGCTTTTTGTCGTAGACGCCAGCCATAACATGAATTATTGTGCATCTCAACGATAAGCACTCCAACGAAGGGTGACACATGGCCGGGGAAGACCGCGTGCTCGCGGGAGGCAAGACGTTCATCGATTTTCAGACCGATCCCTCCCGCTACAAACATTGGAAGCTCTCGATCGACGGCGAGGTGGCGACGCTCGCCATGGACGTCGACGAGAATGGCGGCCTGTTCGAGGGCTACCAGCTCAAGCTCAATTCCTATGATCTCGGCGTCGACATCGAGCTCGCCGATGCCGTGCAGCGGCTGCGTTTCGAGCACCCGCAAGTGAAGGTCGTGGTGCTGCGCTCGGCCAAGCCGCGCGTGTTCTGCGCCGGCGCCAACATCCGCATGCTTGCAGGCGCGACCCACGCCCACAAGGTGAACTTCTGCAAGTTCACCAACGAGACCCGCAATGGCTTCGAGGATTCATCCGAGAATTCCGGCCAGCGCTTCATCACCGTGGTGAACGGTACCGCGGCCGGCGGTGGCTATGAGCTCGCGCTCGCCACCGATCACATCATCCTCGCCGACGACGGCTCCTCCTCGGTGTCGCTGCCGGAGGTGCCTCTGCTCGCGGTGCTGCCCGGCACCGGCGGCCTGACGCGCGTCGTCGACAAGCGCAAGGTGCGCCGCGACCGTGCGGACGCGTTCTGCACGACGGAAGAGGGCGTCAAGGGCAAGCGCGCCGTGCAATGGCGCCTCGTCGACGAGATCGCGCCGAACTCCAAGGTCGACGCCAAGGTCGCTGAGCGCGCCAGGGAGTTCGCGGCGGCCTCCAAGCGCAACGGCAGCGGCAAGGGCGTCGCGCTCACGCCGCTGAAGCGCATCATTGACGCGAGCAGCGTGCGTTACGGCTTCGTCAATGTCGACATCGACCGCGCCGCCCGCATCGCCACGATCACGATCACGGCCCCCGAAGCTGCGCCGCCGGCCGACATCGACGGTATGATCGCGCAGGGGGCCTCCTTCTGGCCGCTGCAGGTCGCGCGCGAGCTCGACGATGCCATCCTGCATCTGCGCATCAACGAGCTCGGCATCGCCATGCTGGTGTTCAAGTCGCATGGCGATCGCGACAAGGTGCTCGCGCATGACGCGTTCCTTGAGGCCAACAAGGCGCACTGGCTGGTCAACGAGGTCAGGCATTACTGGAAGCGGGTGCTGAAGCGCATCGACGTCACCTCGCGCACGCTGGTCACGCTGGTCGAGCCCGGTTCCTGCTTCGCCGGCACGCTCGCCGAGCTGGTGTTCGCTTCCGACCGCTCCTACATGCTGATCGGCACCATCCAGGGCGACAACCGCCCGGCGCCGGCGATCGAACTGTCGGCGATGAATTTCGGTCCCTATCCGATGAGTCACGGCCTGACCCGGCTGGAGTCGCGCTTCCTCGCCGATCCCACCGATCTCGCGCGTGTGCGTGAGCAGGTCGGCAAGCCGCTCGAAGCCGATGAGGCCGAGGAGCTCGGCCTCGTGACCTTCGCGCTGGATGACATCGATTGGGAGGACGAGATCCGCGTCTTCCTCGAGGAGCGCGCCAGCTTCTCGCCGGACAGCCTCACCGGTCTCGAAGCCAATCTGCGCTTCGCCGGCCCCGAGACGATGGAATCGAAGATCTTCGCTCGCCTCACCGCCTGGCAGAACTGGATCTTCCAGCGGCCCAACGCGGTCGGCGAGGAGGGCGCACTCCGGCGCTACGGCACCGGCGAGCGGCCGCAATACGATATGACGAGAGTCTGAGAGAGCAGAGAAGAGCGAATAGGGAGTAGCGAATAGGGAATAGGGGTGTTGCGAGTTGGGGCGGTGCTCGATTCGCTACTCGCTATTCGCTATTCGCCGGCCAAGGAGCACGGCGATGAATATGAATATCATGAACGTCGACTACAGCACGAAAATCCCGAACAACGTGAATCTCGCCGAGGACCGCCAGGTCCTCAAGGCCCTGGAAGGCTGGCATCCCGGCTACGTCGATTGGTGGAACGACATGGGCCCCGAGGGCTTCCAGCAGTCGCTGGTGTACTTGCGCACGGCCTATTCGGTCGATCCGCGCGGCTGGGCGAAGTTCGATTACGTCAAGATGCCAGACTATCGCTGGGGCATCCTGCTGGCTCCGCAGGAAGAGGATCGCAAGATCCCGTTCGGCGAGCACTATGGCGAGCCGGCCTGGCAGGAGGTTCCCGGCGAATATCGCGCGCTGATGCGCCGCCTGATCGTGATCCAGGGCGACACCGAGCCGGCCTCGGTCGAGCAGCAACGCCATCTCGGCAAGACGGCGCCGTCGCTCTACGACATGCGCAACCTGTTCCAGGTCAACGTCGAGGAGGGCCGTCACCTCTGGGCGATGGTCTACCTGCTGCAGAAATATTTCGGCCGCGACGGCCGCGAGGAGGCCGACGAGCTGCTGCGCCGCCGCTCGGGCGACGCGGACAGCCCGCGCATGCTCGGCGCCTTCAACGAGAAGACGCCGGACTGGCTGTCGTTCTTCATGTTCACCTACTTCACCGACCGCGACGGCAAGATGCAGCTGCACTCGCTCGCGCAGTCCGGCTTCGATCCGCTGTCGCGCACCTGCCGCTTCATGCTGACGGAGGAGGCGCATCACATGTTCGTCGGCGAGACCGGCGTCGGCCGCGTCATCCAGCGCACGGTCGAGGCGATGCGCGCCGCCGGCATCGACGATCCCACCGATATCGCCAAGGTCCGCGCGCTGGGCGTGATCGACCTGCCGACCATCCAGAAGAAGTTGAACCTGCACTACACGCTGTCGCTCGACCTGTTCGGCTCGGAGGTCTCGACCAACGCGGCCAATGCCTTCAATGCCGGCATCAAGGGCCGCTATCACGAGACCCAGATCCAAGACGATCACCAGCTCAAGAACTCGACCTATCCGGTGCTCAAGCTGGTCGACGGCGAGATCAAGCGGGTCGACGAGCCGGCGCTGACCGCGCTCAACATGCGCCTGCGCGACGACTACTCGCAGGACTGCGTCAAGGGCCTGCTGCGCTGGAACAAGATCATCGCGACCGCAGGCTACGACTTCCAGCTCAAGCTGCCGCATACCGCCTTCCACCGCGCCATCGGCGAGTTCAAGGACGTCCATGCGACGCCCGACGGCATCCTGATCGACGAGGGCACGTGGGCGAAGCGCAAGGGCGACTGGCTGCCGTCGGCCGACGACGGCGCCTACATCTCCTCGCTGATGAAGCCGGTCACCGAGATCGGCGAATACGCCTCGTGGATCGCGCCCCCGAAGGTCGGGATCGACAACAAGCCGGGTGACTTCGAGTACGTGAAGATCGAGACTTGATGAGAGGCGAACAGCGAGTTGCGAGTAGCGAATAGGGGAAGTAGCCTATTCGCTATTCGCTATTCGCTATTCGCCCTTCTCAGCTGTCCCATCCCGCACCCGGAATGCCCGGGTTCGCGTAGACGATGCCGCCGTCGACGGCGATCGTATTGCCGACCACGTAGTCGCCCGCGCGCGAGGCGAGGAAGATCGCTGTGCCAGCCATGTCCTCGTCGGTGCCGATGCGCCCAGCGGGCACGCGCGAGGCGACCTCGTCGGCGTTGTCGCGCGCGGCCTTGTTCATGTCGGACTTGAACGGTCCGGGCGCGATCGCGGTCACCACGATGTGGTCCTTGATCAGCTTGGCCGCCATGCGCCGCGTCAGATGGATCAGGCCGGATTTGCTCGCCGCATAGGAATAGGTCTCGAGCGGGTTGACGAAGATGCCGTCGATCGAGGCGATGTTGATGACCTTTGCCGGCCGTTCGGCGCTGGCCGCCGCACGCAAGGGAGCTGCGAGCGCCTTGGTCAGGAAGAACGGCGTCTTGAGGTTGAGGTTCATCACCTTGTCCCAGCCGCTCTCCGGGAATTCGTCGAAGTCGGCGCCCCACGCCGCGCCCGCATTGTTGACGAGGATGTCGAGCTTGGGCTCGCGCTTCTTGATCTCGCCCGCGAGCGTCTCGATGCCGGCCATCGTCGAAATGTCGATCGGCAGCGCGACGCATTCGCCGCCATATTCCGTCGTCAGTGCCTTGGCGGTCGCCTCGCAGGGCCCGGCCTTGCGCGCGGTGATGTAGACCCTCGCCGCGCCATGCGCGAGCAGGCCGGATGCGATCATCTTGCCGATGCCGCGTGAGCCGCCGGTGACGAGCGCGATGCGTCCTTCGAGTGAGAACAAGTTCCTGAGCATGAAGCCTCCCTTTCCTTATGTCATGCGCGCTTGTGAGCGGGACGCGCCAGCACGTCAAGTGAGACGCAGTCGCACGAATTCGCCGCAATTCAATCGGAGGGCAACGTTATGGCGGGCCTATGCCGCGTCGATGCGGCGGAAGCCGTTCCACATCGCGGTGGCCGCGCCCGAGGTCAGCACCGGCAGCACGCGGGCGTCCTGGTAATGGCCGTTCAGCGAGACGCGCGACAGGGCCGTGAGATGATCGGCGCTTTCGGCGAAGATCATGCCGGGCCGGGTGGTGACGGCGGTCTTGTAGCCGCTCGCGGCCGCCAGCACGAATTCGCGCTGGGAAGCGGCGGCGCGGTCTCCGTACGGGTAGGCCATGTGCAGCACCGGCCGCTGCAACTCGTTCTCGATCCGAGCACGGCTGTCGGCGATCTCGATGCGCGCCGTCTCCTCGGTCTGCTTGGCGAGATTGCAGTGACTGATCGAATGCGCGCCGATCGAGATCAATGGCTCAGTCGAAAGCGCCCGGAGCTCGTCCCAGGACAGGCAGAGCTCACGGCAGATCGAGGCCTCGTCGACGTCGTAGCGCGCGCACAGCGCGCTGATCTCACGCCGGACGTCGTGCTCGCCCGGCAGTGCGCGCAGCCAGTCGTGCAGGCGCTGGAACGTCACGCATTTGGCGGCCGGCGTCGATGCATCGAGCTGCAGCGACAGTCCGCCGATCTCGATGTCGATCGCGTCAGTCTTGGCGACCAGCCGCTCCAGCGTCACCCACCAGAGCCGACCCAGTCCCGATGCGAAATCGCTCGTCACATAGATGGTGAACGGCGCATCGAACTCGCGCATGACAGGCAGCGCGAAATCGCGATTGTCGCGATAGCCGTCGTCGAATGTGAAGCAGGCGAAGCGGCGCGAGAAGTCCTTCGCCACCAGCCGGCTGTGCAACTCGTCGAGGGTGATGATCTCGATGTCGTGGTCGCGCAGGTGCGACAACATCTCGCGCAGGAAATCCGGCGTGACCTCGAGGTGACAATTGGGCTGGAAATCGGCGTCGCGGGGCGGCCGCACATGATGCAGCGTATAGATCGCACCCACGCCCGAGAAGATCGGGCGCAGCCAGACATGCGCGCCGCTCAGATACAGCGCTTCCAGGCCGGCACGGATAAAGGTTTTGCGAAATCGCCTCATCTGAAATATGCGGCCCGGTGAGTGTCGGGACAAGGTTACCGACGAATGATTGAAGAAAACCTTAGCCTGCGGTCACAACGTACCGTGCGGCGCTCCTCATTTCCGGTTTGACAGGCATGCAAGGGTTTGTTTTCTCTCTGCTTCCTCGATGCGACGGATGACGAATGCGCGGACTTTTCAGGTGGAGCGGGAAATGGTGGCCTGGCGTCATCCCGCTGATCGTGCTTTGGGGCCTCGCGGCCTGGACCAGCACCGTTCCCCTGGAGAATGATCTCGCCGGCCGCAGCTCGGCCGTCCTGAAGGGGGCGGTGCTCGACAGGACAAGCATCACGGTGGACGGCCGCGATGTCTCGCTGCGCGCCAATGCGTTTTCCGAGGCCGGACGCCGCGATGCGGTTGCTGCGGTCGACGGCGTGGCCGGCGTGCGGCTCGTCAACGACGAGACGCGGCTGGTCCCCGAGGCCAAGCCCTTCGTCTGGTCGGCCGAGCGCGATGTTGTCCGGGTGACGCTGGGCGGCAGCGCGCCGCTGCCCGCCTTGAAGGGCAAGCTGATGGACGCGACCCGGGCGGCGTTGCCGGGCGTGGAGGTCGCGGATCAGATGGGCCTGGCGCGCGGCGCGCCGGCGCGCTTCGAGGATGTGGCGCTGCTGCTGATCGGCCAGATCGCCAAGCTGAAGGACGGCAAGTTCACGATCTCCGACGGCGACGTCACATTGTCCGGCATGGCGCGCGAGCTCGGCGGCCGCGAGGCGATCGCGGCCGCGCTCGGAAAGCTGCCGGACGGCTTCAAGGTCGCCAGCAACGAGGTCAAGGCGCCGCCCTATGTCTTCCAGGCCTACAAGGACCCGGTCGCGGTCACCGTGACGCTTGCAGGCAACGTTCCCGACGAGAACATCCACGCCGTCGTCGTCGGCTCTTCATCGCGCAAATTCTTCAGCGAGAAGGTCGTCGACAATCTCAAGAACAGCCTCGGCGCGCCAACCAATTTCGTGAATGCGGTGGTGCCGGCGTTGGGCGCCTTGTCACGGCTGTCGACCGGCACGCTGGTGGTGTCCGACCGTGACATCAAGATTTCCGGTGATGCGCTTTACGACGCCGCAGCGGCCCAGATCCGGACCGGGCTCGCCAAAGATGTCCCACAGGGCTGGCAGGTGAAGGCCGACATCACGGTGAAGCCGGCAGCCGCCCCGGTCGATCCCACGGTGTGCCAGCAGCTGTTCTCCGACCTGCTCGGCAAGGCCAAGATCCGGTTCGAGACCGGCCGCAGCGACCTCGACAGGGATTCCACCGGTCTGCTCGACCGCCTCGTCGAGATCGCGTTCCGCTGCCCCTCCGCCAATGTCGAGATCATCGGGCACACCGATGCCGACGGCGACTCTGCCGCCAATCAGGTGCTGTCGCAGAAGCGCGCCCAGGCGGTGGTCGATTATCTGGTCAAGGCCGGACTGCCGGCCGACCGTTTCAGCGCGATCGGCTATGGCAGCACCCAGCCGATCGCCGCCAACGACACCGCCGACGGCCGGGCGCAGAACCGGCGCATCGAATTCGTGGTGAGGTAACGTCATGGCCTATCTCGTTGCCTTTCACTGGGGCTGGCTGGCCGGCGCATTCGCCATCGGGCTGGCGATGGGCTGGGTCGCCGTGGTGCATCGCGCTCCGCGCGTGTCGGGCTGGCTGACTTGGCTGCTGGCGGCGCTGGCCGCCGGCCTGGTCGCGACGGCCGTGGCCTGCCTGATTCCCGGCCGGGCCGGCTACTGGCTCGAGCTGCTGCTGATCATGTTCGTGCCCTACCTCGTCGGCTGCGCCATCGGCACCTGGCTGCGGGCGCTGGTGGTGATCCGCAGCATGCGGACGAAATCGGCGGCCTGAAACCGCCGCACCGGACTGCACCCGACGCCATCTGCCGAGACTGCGGCGGCGCGCCCGCCGTCCGCGTGCCCCGGGTCATCGCAACTGCGAGACACGAAGGTTTGACGAGGCGCGAACCTGTCAAACGCGCAGCTCGCGCTTATTGTTGAGCCATGCTGACCCGCCGAACCGCTGGGCGCCCCGGAAGCCCCGGAGATTCGCGTTCCTCACCAAAGTTTAACCTGGGGTTTGCAGGCTGGCGGGGACGTGCGCTGCCCCGCCGTCCTGCATGATGCCTTGTCCGATGCCTTTGCCTGATGTCTTGCCTCATGTGCGGCAAAACGGTGCATCGCATTTCCGCAAAGCCTGCTAAGTATATCCATGTGTACGCTTTTGTTCGCACGCTCCGTGTTCCCCAATGCGTCGAAACGCGCTACGAGGGCGTTGTATGCGCACATGATGCTGCGGCCTCCGGGGCGCGGCGTCCCCGGCCGTCGTGATCGGATCACGGTGAGAGGTGTAGATGCTTGAAGCCATACGCAGAGCGGCCACGTTCCTGCGCGAGAAGCAAGTCCTGCACAAGCTCGGCGTGCTGATCAGCATCGCTGTGATCGCGGTCGCCTGCTACGTCCTCTACCACATGCTGCGCGGCATCGACACCTACGAGGTGCTCGAGGCGATCAAGAGCACGGAGCCGCATCAGATCGCGCTCGCCGCGCTGTTCGTCGCCGCCGGCTATTTCACGCTGACCTTCTACGATCTGTTCGCGGTGCGCGCGATTGGCCACGACCACGTGCCCTACCGCGTCAACGCGCTGGCCGCCTTCACCAGCTATTCGATCGGCCACAATGTCGGCGCCAGCGTCTTCACCGGCGGTGCCGTGCGCTACCGCGTCTATTCGGCCCATGGGCTGAACGCCATCGACGTCGCCAAGATCTGCTTCCTTGCCGGCCTGACGTTCTGGCTCGGCAATGCGGCCGTGCTCGGGCTCGGCATCAGCTATCATCCGGAGGCAGCCGCCTCGATCGACCAGCTGCCGCCCTGGGTCAACCGCATGGTGGCGATCGCGATCCTGGTCGGTCTGTTGGGGTATGTCGCCTGGGTATGGACCAAGCCGCGCGTGGTCGGCCGCGGGCCGTGGACCGTGGTGCTGCCGAGCGGCCCCCTGACCCTGCTGCAGATCGCGATCGGCATCATCGACCTCGGTTTCTGCGCGCTGGCGATGTATGTGCTGGTGCCGGACGAGCCCAATCTCGGCTTCGTCGTGGTGGCCGTGATCTTCGTCTCGGCGACCCTGCTCGGCTTCGCCAGCCATTCCCCCGGCGGGCTCGGCGTGTTCGACGCCGCGATGCTGGTCGGGCTGTGGCAGATGGACCGCGAGGAGCTGCTGGCCGGAATGCTCCTGTTCCGGATGCTGTATTATTTGGCGCCGTTCCTCATTTCTGTAATCTTGCTGACGTTTCGCGAGGTTATCATCAGCACGCGGTCGAAACGGCTGCGGCAGGCCGCGCTCAGCCTCGATCCGGGCCCCCCGCCGGAAGCCGCTTTTGTGAGGAAACGCAGCGATTCCGGTGTCTGACGCCAGCTCAAGGGAACAGTAGGACGCGATGGCCCTCGACGCTCCCTCCGACACGCCGCTCTCGATCTTCACCCCCTGGCCGGACCGGCTGCGCCATTCCGCGATCATCCTGCTCGCTGCGGCGCTCGCGCTTGCCGGGCTCGTGCTGCTGGACGAGCTGCTGCCGCTGCGGGCGCTGGCGGTATTCCTGTGCATTTCCGCCGCCGCCCTGGTGCCGTGGCGACTGCATGGCGCGGTCGCCAAGCGCGAGGAGGAGCGCCACGCCAATCCGGTCGAGGCGCCGGCCGTGAGCGCGGTGGTCGAGGGCATCCCCGATCCCGCCGTGCTGCTCGACCGCGCCGGCCGAGTCATCCACCTCAATGCCGCTGCCGCGCAGCTCGCGCCGGCCCTGCGCAAGGGCGAGCTCGCCCAGTTCGCGCTGCGCACGCCGGAGATCATCACTGCGCTGCGCGAGGCGATCGCCACCACCGAGATCCGCCGCGCCACCTATCACGATCACGTTCCGGTCGATCGCTGGATGGAGCTGATCATCACGCCGGTGCCGGTGCCGACGGCGTTCGGCGGCACGGACAAATGCATGCTGATGACGTTCCACGATCTGACCCCGCTGCGCCGGGTCGAGGAAATGCGCGCCGACTTCGTCGCCAATGCGAGCCACGAGCTGCGCACGCCGCTGGCGGCGCTCTCGGGCTTCATCGATACGCTGCAGGGGCCGGCCAAGGACGATCCGAAGGCGCGCGAGCGCTTCCTCGGCATCATGCACATCCAGGCGACGCGCATGGCGCGGCTGATCGACGATCTGCTGTCGCTGTCACGGGTGGAGCTGTCGGCGCATGTCCAGCCCCACGCCATGGTCGACGTCGTCCCCATCATCCGCCAGGTCACCGACGGGCTGGAGTCGCTGGCGCGCGAGCGCCAGGTGGTGATCGAGACCAGCCTGCCGGACGTGCCGGTGACGATCGCCGGCGACCGCGAGGAGCTGCTGCGCGTGTTCGAGAACCTGATCGAAAACGCGCTGAAATACGGCGCCTCGGGCGGGCGCGTGATCGTCTCGCTGGAGCAGGCCGTCTCCGCCGAGAACGCGCCGGAGATCCGGGTCAAGGTGCGCGATTTCGGCCCCGGCATCGCGCCCGAGCATCTGCCGCGCCTGACCGAGCGCTTCTATCGCGTCGATGTCGGCGACAGCCGCGCGCAAGGCGGCACCGGGCTCGGCCTCTCCCTGGTGAAGCACATCCTCAACCGCCATCGCGGCCGGCTGCTGATCGAAAGCGTGCCGCGCAACGGTGCCGCCTTCACGGCGTGCTTTCCGCAGTCGAAGCCGGCGCGGGGCGCCTGATCGCCCGTCGCATCTGCGGCCCGGCGCGGGCCGGGCTCACGTCCATGGTCGTTGTGAGTTGAGGCCGCCGGAGATCCCAGGGCGATGCGGAGCATCCTCATCGCCCGTCGCGGCCAACTTCCTCAGCGCGTGGTCGACTTCGCCGGCTGGCGGCGGCGGTCGGCCGCGGGCTGATAGGCGACGCGCGAATGCTGCGCGCAATAGGGCAGACCGGAAAGCGCCTTGCCGCCGCAGAAGAAGAAATCCGCGCTCGAGGGATCGCCGACCGGCCAGTGGCAGGTCGCCTCGTTGAGCTCCAGCAGCGACAGCCGCTGGTTCATCGGCACGACGTTGTCGAATGCAACCGGATCGGGCTCCGCCTCAACCTCGAAAACCTGTGCGAGCGCCGTGTTGCCGCGCGCCACCGGGCGCGCCACCCGCATCATCGGCTGTGCCGGGCGGGCCGCCTTGCGCTGGCGCGGTGCCGCGGTGGCCGGGCTCTTGGCGCGGCCGGACAGGCCCAGCCGGTGCACCTTGCCAATCACGGCGTTGCGCGTCACGTTTCCGAGTTCCGCGGCGATCTGGCTGGCCGACAGTCCGGCTTCCCAGAGTTTTTTCAGTTGCTCGACGCGATCGTCGGACCAGGTCAATACGGTCATCGAACCTTTCCCTTCGCGTTGCGCCGGCCAATTCCGGGACGGCGCTGCGATGCTGTCTCAAGAAAATCCCTGGCGGCAGAATCCCTTGTCCCTCGCCGGGCACGCACAAGGCACCCGGACGTTACGCAAACTCAGAGAACTTCGAGAGGGATCAGAACTGCCGCACGAGATGTCGTACTCGACGTTGAAAACGCTACAATATGGCGTGACTCCCGCGCAAGAGTCGGCGGCCGCAGTCCACACATTCCGTGGTTCCCTGTGGCGTGTCTCGAGGCGTGTCAGGCGTCCGGAATCTCACGGGCCGGCCCCCCATGCATCAGCTGACGCGTAGTTGACTCCCACCGCTGCCCGCATACAATAGATGCACGTGCCGCCTTGAAAAGGCGGCACATTTTGTTTTCCAGGGTGGGGTCCCTGATGCGCGATGGCGCCGCGTGGCGCGTGTCTCGGCCGGCCCGTCAGCTCATGTGATCCGCCATGACCAGTGTTGCCGCTACGCATCTCCTCCCCGTATTCGCCCGGGTCGATCTTTCGTTCGAGCGCGGCGAAGGCGCGTGGCTGATCGCGACCAATGGCGACCGTTATCTCGATTTCACCTCGGGCGTCGCAGTCAATTCGCTCGGCCATGCGCATCCGCATCTGGTCAAGGCGCTGCAGGAGCAGGCGGCCAAGCTCTGGCACATGTCGAACCTGTTCAAGAGCCCGGATGGCGAGCGCCTTGCCGCGCGGCTGTGCGAGCAGAGCTTTGCCGACTACGTGTTCTTCGCCAATTCGGGCGCGGAGGCGATGGAAGGCGCGATCAAGATCACGCGCAAATATCACGCCGCCAAGGGACATCCCGAACGCTATCGTATCATTACGTTCGAAGGCGCGTTCCACGGTCGCACGCTCGCCACGCTCGCCGCGACAGGGTCGGCCAAATATCTCGACGGCTTCGGTCCGCCGATGGACGGCTTCGATCAGGTTCCGTTCGGCGACATCGAAGCCGTGAAGAAGGCGATCGGTCCGCACACCGCCGGCATCCTGGTCGAGCCGGTGCAGGGCGAGGGCGGCGTGCGCACCGCGCCGCTGCCGTTCTACAAGGCGCTGCGCCAGCTCTGCGACGACAACGGTTTGTTGCTGGTCATCGACGAGGTCCAGACCGGCATGGGCCGCACCGGCGATCTGTTCGCGCATCGCTGGCTCGGCGTCACGCCGGACGTGATGTCGCTGGCCAAGGCGCTCGGCGGCGGCTTTCCCATCGGCGCCGTGCTTGCGACGGCCGAGGCCGCGTCGGGCATGACGCCGGGCTCGCATGGCTCGACCTTCGGTGGCAATCCGCTGGCGGTCGCCGCGGCCAACGCCGTGCTCGACGTGATGCTGGCGCCCGGCTTCTTCGATCACGTCCGCAAGATGTCGTTGCTGTTGAAGCAGAAGCTCGCCGCCGTTCTCGATCGTCATCCCGACATCATCTCCGAGATCCGCGGCGAGGGCCTTCTCATCGGCGTCAAGGCGGTGGTGCCGTCGGGCGATCTGGTCACGGCGCTGCGCGATCAGAAGCTGCTCACCGTCGGCGCGGGCGACAACGTCGTGCGCTTCCTGCCGCCGCTGATCGTCAACGAATCCGAAATCGAACAATCGGTCGAGATGCTCGATCGCGCCTGTGCGGCGCTGTCGGGCGGGCCTGCCAAGCAGGCGGCCGCATCATGAGCAAGACCATGGGCAATACGCCGCGTCATTTCCTCGATCTCACCGAGATGCCGGTGGAGGAGCTGCGCAACGTGCTGGCGCTGTCCAGCGCGATGAAGAAGACCTTGAAGGCGCGCGAGCCGGCGAAGAAGCCGCTCGAGGGCAAGGTGCTGGCGATGATCTTCGACAAGCCGTCGACGCGCACGCGCGTGTCGTTCGACGTCGGCATGCGCCAGCTCGGCGGCGAGGCGATCATGCTGACCGGCACCGAGATGCAGCTCGGCCGCGGCGAGACCATCGCCGACACCGCGCGCGTGCTGTCGCGCTATGTCGACGCCATCATGATCCGCATCCTCAGCCACGAGGCGCTGCTCGAGCTTGCCGCGCATGCCACCGTGCCCGTGATCAACGGCCTGACCCGGCGCTCGCATCCCTGCCAGGTGATGGCCGACGTGATGACCTTCGAGGAGCATCGCGGCTCCATCGAGGGCCGCACCGTGGCCTGGACCGGCGACGACAACAACGTGCTGGCCTCCTGGGCCCATGCCGCCGAGCGCTTCAAGTTCCGGCTCAACGTCGCCACCCCGCCGCAGCTGTCGCCCGGCAAGCCGATGAAGGATTTCATCCGCGCCACCCGGGCCGACATCCATCTCGGCCACGATCCGGAAGTCGCTGTCGCCGGCGCCGACTGCGTCGTCACCGACACCTGGGTGTCGATGGGCGACAAGGATGGCGAGCATCGGCACAATTTGCTCAAGCCCTATCAGGTCAATTCCAAGTTGATGTCGCTGGCGAAGCCCGAGGCGCTGTTCATGCACTGCCTGCCGGCCCACCGCGGCGAGGAGGTCACCGACGAGGTGATCGACGGCCCGCAGTCGGTGGTGTTCGACGAAGCCGAGAACCGCCTGCATGCGCAGAAGGGCATCTTGGCCTGGTGCTTCGGCGAGCGGGCTTAGGGTTCGACGGCGCAATTTCACCGGTGTCGTCCCGGCCTTGAGCCGGGACCCATACCGCGTGATCGAACTGATTTGCAGCTGTGGCCGTTGCTCGGCGTAGTTGGAGCGATCGTGGTTCGTCGGTTACGGCTTAGCGTCGGCGACTACCACCGGCGTTCCTCGATAGCATCCGCGGTATGAGTCCCGGCTCAAGGCCGGAACGACAGCCGGGGATGCCCTTCCATTCGTTTCAATCATCCCCAAATACGCCCCATGACAACCAATCCCCCCGACACCGACATCAACCTCGATACCAGCCGCGCCCCCTCGGCGGTGCCGGTCGACGACGCCGTGCTGCCGTTCGAGGTCGCGGCGCTCGATCTGCGTGGGCGACTGACCCGCATGGGCCCGGCGCTCGACGACATTCTCACCAAGCACGCTTATCCCGCGCCCGTGGGCAAGCTGCTCGGCGAGGCCATCGTGCTGACGACCTTGCTCGGCTCCGCGCTGAAATTCGACGGCCGCTTCATCCTGCAGACCCAGACCGACGGCCCGGTGTCGTTCCTGGTGGTCGACTTCCAGGCACCCGACCGCCTGCGTGCCTATGCCCGCTTCGACGAAGCCCGGCTGGCGGAGGCCAAGGATTCCGGCGGCCTGCTCGGCAAGGGGCATCTGGCGATGACCATCGACCAGGGCGCCGACATGAGCCGCTACCAGGGGCTGGTCGCGCTCACCGGCGGCAGCCTGGAGGAGGCCGCTCATGAATACTTCCTGCGCTCCGAGCAGATCCCGACCCGCGTGCGCCTCGCCGTCGGCGAGGAGTGGAGCGGCGGCAAGCACCGCTGGCGTGCCGGCGGCCTCCTGACGCAATTTTTGCCGCAGGCGCCGGAGCGCTTGCGCCAAGCCGACCTGCATCCCGGCGATGCGCCCGAAGGCACCGAGCTGCATGCGATCGAGGAGGACGAGGCCTGGGTCGAGGGCCAGTCGCTGGTCGCGACCGTCGAGGATATCGAGCTGATCGATCCCGCGCTGTCGGGCGAGCGGCTGCTGTATCGCCTGTTCCATGAGCGCGGCGTGCGCGTGTTCGACCTCGTGCCGCTGCAGGCGCGCTGTTCCTGCTCGCGCGATGCGGTTGCCAACATGCTGAAGAGCTTCTCGCCCCAGGACCGCGCCGACATGGTCAAGGACGACAAGGTCGTCGTCACCTGCGAGTTCTGCTCCTCGGTCTATCACTTCACCCCGCACGAAGCCGGCGTGACGGAGAACTGACTCTGTTGCGCTCGCTCCGCGCGTCGTACCGATCGTGGTCGAGCGACAACCCTCCGTACGTCATCGCGAGCGCAGCGACGCGATCCGCAGTCCTTCGACAGTTCTGGATCGCGTCGTCGCTTCGCTCCTCGCGACGACGCTTGATAGGCTGCGTCGCACGGCGTCGGAGAAAACGTCGGGAGTTCGTGTGCGCCGGCGATCTCGATTAGTTCGTTGTTGAAAATCGGCTTTCTCGCTGATCGACGCCACATCCATGCCCGTCGCGTTGATTGGTCGCAGCAACAAACCGCTTGTGCCGTCGGGCAAATCACTGGCACATTTCCGCGCGTCTTGCTGCCGCACGAGGGGCGTTTCGCGACCGTCACGGACCGTTGGCAGCGGGATGCGACGGGCGTGTGTTGCCGCAGCGTAGTTCAGTCTGCGCGGACGAACGGCGATGCACGTACGGTCAAGTCGCGCGGTCCTGATATCCCGATGCTGATATCAACTCACGCTGAAGCTCCGCTTCGCGTTGAGGATGGTGGCCAACAAGCCCGGCGCACCAGGGAGAACGCGAAGCAGCCGTTAAAACCGTCGCGCAGGGAGGGCCGGGTCGTTCCGGCTGAACCTGTGGTACCTGCCGCCTGCATTTTTTCTGCAGGCGGGCCGCAGGCCTCAGCCGAGGCCCGGCCTTCCCTGCGCCCTCTATTTGCAGAGGGCGGGTGAATGGACAAGGCTCGGGCGCGGGATGCGTCGCGAGAACGATTTCGTGCGGCGCGGGTGCAGGATCTGTCGTATTGCAGCACAAGAGACAGCGAGCAGACGAGACTTGGGGCAGTCGGACTGCATGCCTTCTCAGCTAGTTCAACACCCGCTTGCCCTCGGGGCTGTCGAGCGAGAAGGCCGGCACGGCGATGTCGAAGTGCTCACCGCTCTCGCTCTCCATTTGATACGAGCCGGCCATGAAGCCGGACGCGGTGGTGAGCGGGACACCGGAGGTGTATTCGAAGCGCTCGCCCGGCGCGAGCACCGGCTGCTCGCCGACCACGCCCTCGCCGCGGACCTCCTGCTGCCGGCCGATCCCATCGGTGATGATCCAGTGCCGGCTGCGCAGCCGCACCGTCTCCTCCCCGCTGTTGGTGATGACGACGGTATAGGACCAGAACCAGCGGCCATCGGCCACCGACGACTTCTCAGGCAGGAAGTTCGGTTCGACGGTCACTTCGATGTGGCGAGTCACGGCGCGATACATGGTGGCATTGTAGCGGAAACCCGCGCCGGAACCAATCGCGACGCCATCGTGCTTTCAACACAGTTCCGCATTATGGCACAAGAATCGCGGACTTTGTCGGCCGTACGCGCGATCCATTCCTTGGACTCGGATCGGGCGCGGCAGGCAGCACCCTGGCGGCGATCGACCTGTCCTGCGCCGTGCGATCGCCCACCAGCCGTCCGCCAAGGTCGAAAAACTGGGCACGGCCCAGCTGATAAGTCCTTCATCGCTTGCGTAAAATCTGCGCAGCCCTACATTTCCCCTGCCGGGCCTCGAGGGCTGGCAGCCTTGACGCGGTGCCTGATGACGTCGATTGTCGATCGCCCTGCCGGACCGTCCGCCCCCGCCGCCAGCGCCGCACCCGCGCCGGCTGCGGAGACTGCCGCCGCGGCGAGCGCGGCTGCATCTGCATCTGCCGTCGCGGCCGCGCCGGCCGTCACCGCTGCACCCGCCACCACCGCTGCTCCTGCGATCACCTTCCCGGCGGTCGGCGAGCGCGAGCTGCGGCTCGACCTGTTTCGCGGGCTGGCGCTCTGGCTGATCTTCATCGACCACCTGCCGCCGAACCTGCTGACCTGGTTCACGATCCGCAACTACGGCTTCTCCGACGCCACCGAGATCTTCATCTTCATCTCCGGCTACACGGCGGCATTCGTCTATGGCCGGGCGATGCAGGATGCCGGCTTCATCGTCGCCACCGCGCGCATCCTGCGCCGCGTCTGGCAGATCTACGTCGCCCACGTCTTCCTGTTCACGATCTTCCTTGCCGAGATCTCCTACGTCGCGACCAGCTTCGAGAACCCGCTCTACACCGAAGAGATGGGGATCATGGACTTTCTCAAGCAGCCGGACGTGACGATCGTGCAGGCGCTGATCCTGCGCTTCCGCCCCGTCAACATGGACGTGCTGCCGCTCTACATCGTGCTGATGCTGTTCCTGCCGCTGATCCTGTGGCTGATGCGCTGGCGTCCTGACGTCACGCTCGGGCTCTCGGTCGTTCTCTACGCACTCACCTGGGAGCTCGATCTCTATCTGACGGCCTATCCGAACGGCTTCTGGGCGTTCAACCCGTTCGCCTGGCAGCTCCTGTTCGTGTTCGGGGCCTGGTGCGCGCTCGGGGGCGCCCAGCGCATGTCGCGCATCATCAACTCACCGATCACGCTCGGGCTCTGCGTCGCCTATCTGGTCGCGGCCTTCTGCGTGACCCTGACCTGGTACATTCCGCAGCTCGGCCATCTGATGCCGCGCCGAATCGAGCAGTGGATGTATCCGATCGACAAGACCGACCTTGACGTGTTGCGTTTCGCGCATTTTCTCGCACTCGCAGCACTCACCGTGCACTATTTGCGCAAGGATTGGCCGCTCTTGAAGTCGCCGTGGCTGCGTCCGCTGATTGTTTGTGGGCAACACTCGCTCGAGATCTTCTGTCTTGGCGTGTTTCTGGCGTTTGCGGGCCACTTCGTCCTTGCCGAAGTGTCCGGCGGCGCCATGATGCACGCGGTGATCAGCCTTTGCGGCATCCTCATCATGTGGGGGGTGGCGTCGTTGATTTCGTGGTACAAGCGTGAGGCCGATAAGGGGGCCGCGCGAAAAGGTGCGCGCAGCAACGCCGATCTGGCGGGAGGGGGCTGATGAAGTCCGTCTCGTGGTTAAGGTTGGGTATCGCAGCGCTGGCTGTTTCGCTGGCGGCCTCCGCGCGCGCGGAAGATGCGCCGCAGAACTGCGAGGTGCCGGCCTACCTGCTGACAACCGAGAGCCCGCTCCCGAAGGTTGCAGACGCCGTCAAGAATGGCCGCACGCTGGATATTCTCGTCGTCGGAAGCCGCTCATCCTCCATTGTCAGCACCTCCGACGCAAATGCCTACCCCGCCCGTCTGCAGGCGGCGCTGAAGGACAAGCTGCCGGCCGTCACCGTCAATCTCAGCGTCGAACTGCAGCCCAAGAAGACGGCCGAGGAGGTCGCGGGCAATCTCGTTAAACTGGTGGAAGGAAAACGGCCTAATTTGGTCATCTGGCAGACCGGCACGGTCGACGCCATGCGGTCGATCGATCCTGATGAGTTCCGGCAGGCGGTCGACGACGGTGTGGCGACGCTGCAGAAGGCGGGAGCTGACGTCGTCTTGATGAACCTGCAATACAGTCCGCGGACGGAAACATTGATCTCCGTGCCGCCCTATGTCGACAACATGCGTGTGGTGGCGCAGCAGCGCGACATCCCGCTGTTCGATCGGTTTGCCATCATGCGGCAGTGGAACGAGCAGGGCGATTTCGACCTGTTCAATCCGACGCACGGGGTCGAGCTGGCCAGGCAGGTTCATGACTGCATCGGCCGGGCGCTGTCGAAGTTCATCATCGACGCGGCGCATATCGGGCCGGCGCAGCAGAACTAGGATTATGTCGTTCATGACGTCGAATGAGTGTCACCGCGTATCCGGGACATGGGAGAAGCTTTCGGCCGTTGCGGTCATTGCCATCGCCCTCGCGCTGAGCCCGCAGAAGGTACGGGCGCAGAGCGCAGCGCCGGCTGCACCCGCCGCGCTTTCCGATGTGGAGAGCTCCGGTCCGAAGCCTCCGTTGATCAGCGAGCTGCGACCGAGCACCGGTCACATCACATTGGCGCAGGCGAACGATCAGATGCGCGGGCCGATCGCCGCGGTGCGCCCGGCGGCCACGACCTCGCCGCCCGCGGCGACGACCGCGCCGGCCATGACCGATGCACAGCCGCCGGCTGCAGCCGGGCAGGCCGTCGCGGCCACGCCGCCGCAATCGCGCAGCATCACCGAGCGGGCGATCGACAAGGTCAAGCAGGTCGCCAAATCGGCCACCGACATCTTCAACCGCGTGCCGTGCCTGCCGCCGAAGGGTGTCGCCAAGAAGAACTTCATTTCGCTGCCGCACGTCGCCAACAAGCTCGCCTCCGGCCTGCCGGTCGTGATCGTCGCCTTCGGCTCATCGTCGACGCAGGGCTTTGGCGCGAGCGCGCCGGACTACACCTATCCGAACCGGCTCGCCGCGCAGTTGCGCCGGCAATATCCGATGGTCGACATCAGCGTCATCAATGCCGGCGTCGGCGGCGAGGATGCGCCGGAGATGATGAAGCGACTGGAGACGTCGGTGATCGACCGGCGTCCGGATCTCGTGATCTGGCAGGTCGGCACCAATGCCGTGCTGCGCGATCTCGATCCGGCCGAGACCGCCAGGCTGGTCGAGGATGGCGTTGCCAAGATCCAGGCGGCGGCCTCCGATGTCGTGCTGGTCGACCTGCAATATTCGCCGCGCGTCAACGAGCGCTCGGAGAACGCCAGCCGCATGAACAAGCTGCTCGGGCGTATTGCCGAGCTGCATCACGCCGGCATCTTCCCGCGCTTCGAGGTGATGCGCGACTGGCACGAGCGCCAGGCGATCCCGATCAACGAGTTCGTGATCTCGGACGGCCTGCACATGAGCGATTGGGGCTATGCCTGCTTCGCCCAGTTGCTCGGCGACGACATCATCCGCTCGGTCGGCCAGGTCAAGCTCGGCATCAACGCACCGGCCGAGGTGCCGACCTATCGGCCGATGTGATCGAGGGCGAGTGGGGAACAGCGAGTAGCGAATAGAGAAAGAGATCCTACTACTCGCTACTCTCTATTCGCCATTCGCTACGCCGCGTTGAGGGCGGCGTCGAGATCCTCGATCAGATCGTCGGCATGCTCGAGTCCGGCGGAGAAGCGGATGAAGCCCTCGCTGATGCCGAGCTCGGCGCGCGCCTCCGGCGTCAGCCGCTGATGCGTCGTCGTCGCCGGGTGCGTGACCAGCGTCTTGGCGTCGCCGAGATTGTTGGAGATGCGCGCGAGCTTGAGCCCGTTGAGCGTGCGGAACGCCGCCGCCTTGCCGCCCTTGACCTCGAAGCCGACCAGGGTCGAGCCGGCGCGCATCTGCTTGCGGACGGTTGCCGCCTGCGGATGGTCCTCGCGGCCCGGATAGATCAGCCGCGAGATCTTCCGATGCGCGGCGAGGAAGTCGGCCACCTTCGCCGCCGTCTCGGTCTGCGCGCGCACGCGCACCGCCAGGGTCTCCAGGCCCTTGAGCAGGACCCAGGCGTTGAACGGCGAGATCGACGGGCCGGTCTGGCGCATGAAATTGTGGATGTGCTCGGCGATGAACGCCTCCGACGACAGGATCACACCGCCGAGACAGCGACCTTGGCCGTCGATGTGCTTGGTCGCGGAATACACCACGACGTCAGCGCCGAGCGCGAGCGGGCTCTGCCAGATCGGGGTGGCGAACACGTTGTCGACGATCAGCCGCGCGCCATGGGCGTGCGCGATCTCGGCGATGGCGGGGATGTCCATCACGTCGAGCGTCGGATTGGTCGGGCTCTCCAGGAAGAACGACTTGGTGTTGGGTCTGACCGCCTTCTGCCACTGGGCGAGGTCGAGCCCATCGACCAGGGTCGACTCGATGCCGTAGCGCGGCAAGAGATCCTCGACCACGTAGCGGCACGAGCCGAACAGCGCCTTGGCCGCGACGACGTGGTCGCCGGCACGGAGGGGAGCCAGGATTGCCGTGGTGACCGCGGCCATTCCGGTTGCGGCCGAGCGGCAGGCCTCGGCGCCCTCGAGCTCGATCATGCGGCGCTCGAACATCGCCGTGGTGGGATTGGAGAAGCGCGAATAGATGAAGCCGGGATCCTCGCCCTTGAAGCGCGCCTCGCATTCCTCGGCGGTGGCGTAGACGAACCCTTGGGTGAGATAGAGCGCCTCGGCGGTCTCGCCGAATTCGGAGCGCAAGGTGCCAGAATGCACCAGCCTCGTTTCGGGACGATAGTGGGCGAACGACGCCGGCGCCTTCGCGGGGGACTTCGACATGTGACCTCCATCGTGGCCACCGCCTTGAGCGATGGGCACAAAAAAACCGGCCTGGGACAAAACCTCAAGGCCGGGATCACATTCGTCCCCGGCCTGTTTAGCGACTTATTTAACGTGGCTGCAAGCCGGCCGGCTCAAATCACCACGGGATAAGTCGTGCTCATAGTCGCAACCGGCCTTTCCGTCAAGCCAGCCATCGGATAACCGGTCAAAAGACCCTATATTGGCTCCATAAGCCGCCGTTCCGGCGCCTGCAAAGGATCAGGTCTTGCCGTTTTCGCTCAGCCCCGACGCCCACGGCATCCTCCCCGATCGCATGATCGTGGCGATGACGGAGGCTGGCCTGATCATCCCCGAATATGATTTCGTCGAGAGCCAGATCCAGCCGGCGAGCCTCGATCTGCGGCTCGGCGACATCGCCTATCGCGTGCGTGCGAGCTTCCTGCCCGGGCCGGGCGCGACGGTCGCCGAGCGCATCGACGAGCTCAAGCTGCACGAATTCGCACTTGCCGACGGCGCGGTGCTGGAGACCAACTGCGTCTACATCGTGCCGCTGTTGGAGAGCTTGGCGCTGCCGAAGGACATCGTCGCGGCCGCCAATCCGAAAAGCTCGACCGGGCGGCTCGACGTGTTCACCCGCGTGATCGCCGACGGCACGCGACGCTTCGACATGATCGGCGCGGGCTATCACGGCCCGCTCTATGCCGAGATCAGCCCGAAGACGTTCCCGGTCCTGCTGCGCGAGGGCTCGCGCCTGTCCCAGGTTCGCTTCCGCTATCGCGACGCGGTCCTGTCGGAGGACGAACTGATCGCGCTGCACCAGGCCGAGCGACTGGTGGATCGCGACGATGCCGATCTCACCGGCGGCGTCGCGCTTTCCGTCGACCTGTCCGGCAGCAATGCGAACGGCAATGTCGGCTATCGCGCCAAGCGCCACACCGGCGTCGTCGACGTCGACCGCCGCGCCGGCTATCCGGTCGAGGAGTTCTGGGAGCCGATCAAGGCACGTCCCGACGGCAGCCTCATTCTCGATCCCGGCGAGTTCTACATCCTGGCCTCCAAGGAGGCCGTGCAGGTGCCGCCGGACTACGCCGCGGAGATGGTGCCGTTCGATCCGCTGGTCGGCGAATTCCGCGTCCACTATGCCGGCTTCTTCGATCCCGGCTTCGGCTATGCCGGCGCCGGCGGGCAGGGCTCGCGCGCGGTGCTCGAGGTGCGCTCGCGCGAGGTGCCGTTCATCCTCGAGCACGGCCAGATCGTCGGCCGTCTCGTCTACGAGAAGATGCTGGCGCGGCCGAATGCGATGTATGGCAGCCGCATCGGCTCCAACTACCAGGCCCAGGGCCTGAAGCTCTCCAAGCATTTCCGTCTCTGAGCGCGGCTGCGTCTGCCGCGCACCCCCAATGCGCCTGCCGCACAGGGCGCGCGCCAGCGCCGTGCTAGGAAAGCGAGAGCAATCGAACGATAACACGGCCGCGGCCTGCGCGGCCGAGCGGGGAGCTGAGATGTCCGAGATCGGCCTGGCCGACAATCCGGTCGGCGAGGGGCGTGCGTTGCCGCCCCCCGAGAAGCCGGTCCGGAATAAGCTCGTCGACGGACCCATCCTGCGCACCCTGCTGTCGCTGGCCTGGCCCAACATCATCGCGAACACGGCCGGCACCTGCGTCGTCATCGCCGAGACCTCCTATATCGGCCGGCTCGGTATCGAGGCGCTGGCGGCGATGGCGCTGGTGTTTCCGCTGGTGATCCTGACCATGACGATGTCCGGCGGCGCGATGGGCGGCGGCGTGGCCTCGGCGATCGCGCGCGCGCTCGGCGCCGGCGACGCCGAGCGGGCCTCGACGCTCGCCACGCACGCGCTGCTGATCGCGCTATTGTTCGGCGCGACCTTCATGATCGGCATGCTGGCGTTCGGCCCTGCCTTGCTGGAGGTGCTCGGCGGCCGCGGCGCGGTGCTGAGCCATGCCACGGCCTATCTGCAGATCTTCTTCGGCGGCGCGATCCTGCCCTGGCTGATGAACTCGATGGCTGGCATCCTGCGCGGCACCGGCAACATGAAGCTGCCGTCGTTCATGATCCTCAGCTCGGCGCTGCTGCAGATCGTATTGGGCGGCACGCTCAGCCTGGTCCTCGGGCTCGGCATGCGCGGCGTCGCCGCCGGCGCGCTGCTGGCGTTCTGCGTCAGCATCTCGGTGATGGGCTGGTACCTGTTCTCCGGCCGCGCGCGCGTGCGGCCGAAGCTGCGGGGCCTGAAGATCAGCGGCGCGATGTTCGCCGACATTCTCAAGGTCGGCGCCGTCGCCTGCTTCTCGCCGCTGCAATCCGTGCTGTCGATCGCGATCTTCACGCATATGCTGGCGTCGTTCGGCACCGCCGTGCTCGCCGGCTACGGCATCGGCGCGCGGCTCGAGTTCATGATGACCACGGTCGCATTCTCCGTCGGCATGGCCTCGGTGCCGATGGTCGGCATGGCGATCGGTGCGGAGAGAATCGCGCGCGCCCGCCGCATCGCCTGGACGGCGGGACTGGTGTCGTTCGCGTCGGTGGGCGCGCTGTCGACGCTGATCGCGATCGTCCCGCAATTGTGGGTCGACATCTTCACCCAGGACGAGAGCGCGCGCAGCGCGGGCCGGCACTATCTCCAGGTCGCGGCGCCGATGTATGCCTTCATCGGCCTGGCGATCTCGATGTATTTCTCCTCGCAGGGTGCCGCCAGGGTGCTCGGTCCGGTGCTGGCGCAGACGGTGCGGCTCGTCTTCATCGCTGCGGGTGGCAGCTATCTGTTGAGCCGTGCCGCGACCGAGGGCGACTTCTTCATGCTGGCGGCGTCCTCGATGGTCCTGCTCGGGGTGCTGACGCTCGCCAGCGTCATGCTCACCCGCTGGGGCCCGAAGCCGGCCGCAGCGCTGGAGCTGCGCCCGGCCGTGCTGACGGCCGGACGCGGCCTTGACTCGCGCGGGCCGCCGCCGGCGCGTATCGGCTGAGCCGCTATCCGCGCAGCCTGCCCAACGTGTCCTGCATCGCGCGCGCGCCGAGCTCCATCTGCTGATCGATATAGGGTGCGATCTCGTGCGGCAGCACGTCGGTGGTCCAGATCACCCGGCAGCGCTCCTCGCCTTCCGGGATGATCTGAAACGACGCACTGTGCTGGCTGATGCGTTCGTTCTTGATGGCATAGACGAGGCGCCGGCGTTGATCGTCGCAGTCGACCAGCTGCTCGCGCACCACGCTGCCGTTGGCGAAGCTGACAATGCGGACGTCGCCGTCGAGCGTGGTGCCGGTGACGAAGCCGGGCGCCACCCTGGTATGAACAGCGCCGAAATCCCGCACGGCGTCCCACACTGCACCCGCCGGGGCTGCGATCGGAATGTCCTTCTGGATGGATGCCATGGGCTTGACCTCACGGACACACGGCTTCGATGTTGTTGCCGTCGGGATCGATCAGGAGGGCGGCGTAGTAGGTCGGACTGTAGTCCGCGCGCGGCCCGGCGCCGCCATTGTCGCTGCCGCCGGCCTTCAGCCCCTCGCTGTGGAATCTGGCGACGGCCGCGTGGTCCTGGGCGCGGAACGCGATATGGGCGGCGCCCTTGCTGGCGCCCTTGTCGACATACAGCCACAGCGCCGGCTCCCCCTTCGGGCCGATGCCCGCCGACGCCTCGTCCTTGGAGCAGAGGATGTGGCCGAGCGGCGCCAGCGCCGATGTGTAGAAGCGGACGCTGGCGTCGAGATTGCCGACCTTGAGGCCGATATGATCGTACATCGATGATCTCCATGCTTCGCATGCGGCTGCCGCACGCGCTGAGATCATCCAATCAATGGCGGCTCAGATGGTCTTGGAGAATCTTGCGCTCGCCGCGCGAGACCTTGCGAAACTTCGCCGGCGACACGCCGGCAGCGCGCGCGAATGTGCGGGTGAAATTCGACAGGTCGGCAAAGCCCGAATCATAGGCGATGGTGGTGACCGGCGTGTCCTCCTCGCTGAGACGCCGTGCGGCGCGCCGCAAGCGGGAGCGGATCAGATATTGATGCGGCGTCACGCCGATCGTCGCCGCGAACAGCCGCAGGAAATGGAACGGGCTGACGCCGGCTTCGTGCGCCGCAGCCGCCAGGTCGATGTCGCGCTCCGCATTGTCGTCGATCCACAATGCGCTCTCCACCGCGCGCCGGCGATCGCGCAGGCTCGGCGTCGCCGCCCATTCCTGCCGGCCCGTGGCGGTCGCGACGAAGCGGCTGGCGATGATCTGTCCAACCTCGTCCAGACCGAGGTCCTGCTCGCGCGCGGCGACGGCCTGCGCGAGCTCACCGAGGACCATGAGCTCCGGCAGCGGCGGCATCGCGCCAGCCCGCCAGGCCTGCCTGTCGCAGCCGATCTCGTCGATGAGCGCATCATCGAAGAAGAATGACAGGCATTCGTCGCCGCAGACGTGATCGTGCGTGCACATGAACTCATCGCCGGGATGGCCCACCAGCAGCGAGCCGGTGACCAGTTCGAAGAAGCGGCCGCGGTGCCGGCAGCCGAAGCTGCCCTTGCGCACATAGGACAGCGAGTAGCCGGCATACTGCTCGACATAGGGACGCTCGCCCGGGACCGCTGCACAGCGGAACTCGGACACGGTGACGTCGCGGCTTTCGAACAGGATGGTGCTGGTCATCCTGTAAATCTAGCGCATTGCGGCGGAAAGAGGAGGGCGTCGTGCGAGATAATATCGCGCGACGCGCGAAGGCGGGCTTACAATGCGCGCGGCCTGTCGATGGCGAGAAACGCGTCGAACAACGTCAGGCCCGCATGAGGCTTTGCGCCTTCGAGCGACAGCAGCCGACGCTTGGAGACGATGCCGCTGTTGGGCGACGGCTTGTCGAGGCCGTTGCCGATGTCACGCACGCGGTGACAGGGAACGATCAGCACGAGCGCATTCCTGCTCAGCGCCTGCGCGATCGAATTCAGCGCCTTGGGAACGTGCAGTTCGTCCGCGATCGCGTCGGCGGTGCGCGTCTCGCCGCGCGGAATGGCGCGAATGCAATCATAGACGCGCTGGTTGAAGGCCGTGACGCCGTCGAGGTCGAGCGCAACGTCGGAGAAGTCGACATCCTGCCCGCGCAGCATGGCCGCGATGCCTTCGATGGCGAGTTCAGTATTCGAACACGGGCGCTGCTCCCGTGCGTCGGGAAACTGGCGAAACAGGCGTCGCCGCGTCTCGATTTCCCGTGCTTCCGGCAATTGTACGCCGGTGATTCCGACATCGCTCCACGCAATGCCGCAACGGCCGAGGGCCGTATCAAAGATCGTATACCCACGCCCCATGACGCCACCCCAACCCCACACCACATCATATCATCGTCACGATCGCCCGCATCAACTTTGTTTACAAAGTGTTAACAGCGTGACCTGACCGGGGCGGGTTTGCCCTGATTTGGGTGATGGTTGTCAAGCGTGCCGTTGCGATCGCTGTCTGCGATCTCTGTCATCGCAACGCGATCGCGGGAGGAGGCGCTGCGCGCGGGCGACGCGCGATCGGCCAAGCCGCTACGGCCGGCTCACCAATGCAGGGCCATCGCCGGCGAAATCGGGATCATGCGCAAGCCACAGTTCGAGCAGACTCAGGAAGGTCACGGTGATCCCGATGGCGATGCTGACATGCATCGCCGACGTATGCACGAATCCGAGCAGCCATGGGGCTGCAACCAGCCACACTCCAAGCGCGACCTTCAGCCACTCCTCCCAATCGGCAAACGCAAGAAGGCCGCCGAGCGAGAGCACGATGACGGCAGCCCCCGCCAACTCAGCGTTGATGCGGCCGACGCTGCCGACGAAGCCGAACAGCCAGGGCGCGACGGCCAGGAACAGACCGCAGCCGAGGGTGTAAAGGTCGAGCGCCGACGGACCCGACATCACGGCGAGGGCTTTCGAGGGGGCGGTCTGAGACGCGGGGCTGTGGCTTTGCATGATGTGAGCTCCCAGGACCTTCACGGCGTGGCGAAACAGGGAGAGGCGCCGCTTCCAACGGGCAAAAGCGCGATCGGCCCGATCCGTTCCGGAGCCTGCGGTTGCGGCCGATCACGATCGGGAGATCAGGCCGGTGGTAGAACTCTTGCGTCTGCCCTCCGGGGCCTTGGCGGTCTCGCGGCAACAAGCCGCTTGGCGAAACGCATGGTCTCGGCTAAGCATTGGCGAGCGCGGGCGTAGTTCAATGGTAGAACGGCAGCTTCCCAAGCTGCATACGAGGGTTCGATTCCCTTCGCCCGCTCCAATGCCGCAATGTCCTGCTGCGGTGCCCTGCAAGATCAGCTTCGTACGATAGCCGACGGCCGCGAAGCTGACGGGCGTTTTGCATAGATCGCCTCGATTTCCTTCGCAAAGCTCCGCTCGATCGCCGGACGCTTGTTCTTCAACGTCGGCGTGATCAGGCCTTCCTGCACGGTCCACGGCTCCAAGGTCCAATGCACCGCCTTCGGCGTCGCGTAGGACGGATAGGCCTTCGCGGCTCGCGCAATGTGGCGCAGCAGAGAGGCCGCTTCGGCCTCGGTGCCGCGCTGGCCGTGCGCCGCGAGCCTCGCCTGCTGCTCAGCCCAGCCGTTGGCGTTGAGCACGACGATCGCGGTCAGGAACGGCCGGTTCTCGCCGATCACGATGGCCTGCTCGAACAGCGGATCGGTCAGGATCGCGGTTTCCAGATCGGCGGGCGCAATCTTCTCGCCGGTCGAGGTGACGAGGATGTCCTTGATCCGACCGGTGATGGTGATGCGTCCGCTGTCGATGCGGGCCTGGTCGCCGGTGTGCAGCCAGCCGTCGGCTTCCCTGGTGAGCGCGGTCTCCTCCGGCCGGTGCCAATAGCCGAGCATCACGTTCGGGCCGCGCACCATCAACTCGTCATTGTCGCCGATGCGCACCTCGATGCCCGGCAGGGCGCGGCCGACGGTGCGCGGGTCGTTGTCGTCAGGCGTGTTGACGCTGACGACGGGCGATGTCTCGGTCATGCCGTAGCCCTGCAGCACCTCGAGCCCGAGCGCCAGGAACAGCCGCACCACCGGCTCGGCGATCGGGGCGCCGCCGCTGACGGCGACGTGCAGCCGTCCGCCGAATCGAGCCAGTACCTTGGCGGCGACCAGGCGTTGCAGCAGCGGCCACGCGATACGGTCGAACGCCGAGAGTCTCGTCCCGCGCCCATGCTGCGCATCGAAGCGACGGCCGCCGATCGCGATGGTCAGGTCGAGCAGCACCCGTTCCAGCGGGTTTGCGATCGCGCGGTGATGCATGATGACCGAATAGATGCGCTCATAGATGCGCGGCACGGAGATTAGGATGGTCGGACGGACCTCCACCAGATCTTCGGACAGCTGCTTCACCGAGCGCGCATAGGCGACGCAGGCGCCGATGGCGATCGGGTAGTAGTAGCCCGCGGTGCGCTCGAACGTGTGTGACAGCGGCAGGAACGACAGGAATACGTCGTCGGTATCGGCCGCCAGCCGCTGATGAATGGCCTTGAGGTTGGAAACGACGTTGTCGTGCGACAGCATCACACCCTTGGGCCGGCCCGTCGTGCCCGAGGTGTAGACGATGGCGGCGAGGTCGTGCGGCGCGATGGCGATCCGGGTGCCGGGAGGCGTGGCATCGCCGGGCGCCTTCAACCACGCCTCCAGATCGACGAGGCGCGGATCGCCGGTCGGCGGGGTCGTTTGCCGGTCGGCGCAGACGATCCGTCCCAGGTCGGGCAGGGCCTCGCCGACCGCTGCGATCTCATCCCAGCGTGTGTCCGAATCGACCAGCAGCAGCCGGGCACCGGAATCGGCGAGGATGTAGGCGATGCTGTCGGCATTATCGACGGCATGCATCGGCACCGGCACCAGGCCGAGCGAGAGCGCGGCCTGGTCAATGGCGAGATGCGCGATCCCGTTCGGCATCAGGATGGCGACACGCTCCCCCTGGGCGAAGCCCTCGGCCGCGAGCGCTCGCCGCCATCGCTCGACGACGAGATCGATCTCGCGCCAGCAGAAGCTCGCCCATCGGCCGCTTCCTGCGTCGAAATGTCGGTAGGCCTGCTTGTCCGGGCTCCGTTCGACGCGCCAGCGCCAGAGTTCGGGCAAGGTGGTGATACCGGCCAGCGTGTCGGCCGCCATGGCGTGATCATCGATGGGATTTGAGTGCTGCACGCCCGTCTCCGGCGATCCTGAACTCCGTCGCGAAGCAGAAGCTCTGCAGCGGCGGACCGGGTCCGACGTTGACGTAGCGCAATCACCACGAGACAGATCGTGCGTCTGCGCATGGGAGCCCGGCAATCGCGGCAGGCCGACCCTGCTGTGGGAGGTCGGGCGGATCGGGGCGTCCGTCAGGCGCCCTGCGGGACCTTGTCGAGAAACCCGGTGACGCGCCGGATGCGGCCGTCGGCCAGCTCGACGAAATCCGTGCCCAGGATCGGGGCTTCCGCATTCTCGGGGCCGAGCTCCCAGGAAAAGCGGAGATGATGACCGTGGCCGTCCGCGGAGCCGATCAGGCGAAAGCGGAAGTCGGGAAAGCGCTGCTGCACGCCCGCGACCAGGCCGTCCACGGCATCGCGTCCTTCGCCGCGCATCAGCGGGTCGACATAGAGCGCATCCGCGGTCCAGTGACGTGCGAGCAATGCGCCGCGCTGCGCGGCATCGCGTTCGTTCCACAGCGCGATGTAGCTCTCGGCGATCTCGGTCGGGTTGGTCATTGGTGCTCTCCATGTTGTGAACGATGAGGAGCCCATCATCGCGCCCGGCGCGCAGCGAATCGATTACGTCGAACGTCATCTCATCCGGAATGACAGAACTGTAAGTTGCCGCCCGTTTGCGCGAGGGCTACGCCACGCGCAGAGGCGGTGCGGGGAATGCGTCTCATGATGTCCGACACTTGGAAGTGGATTGCCGTCGCAATCTGTCTTGTGCTGTTCACGGCGGATACCGTGCTCAAGCCGCAGGACAAGCCCAATCGCATGGTGTTCTTCGAGCTGCATCGCGGCGAGAGCCCGACGATGATCGGCATGATGCGCGACGACCTCGTCAAGCTGCCGGGACGCGGCGCCAGCCGCATCCGCGATGCGCTCGCGCGCGGCGAGACGTTAACGGTCTGGCAATATGAATTAAGAAAGATTGAAGACGGCAGCTATCAGGAAGTGCCGGAGCGGCAGATCCAGCTCGGCGCCGCCGATGCGCCGCTCGTCACCTTTGGTGCACGGATTCGGCTGCCCGATAATTAGTTCGGTCCAGACGGCGAGAGCATCGGGAGGCAGATCGTCTCCCCGGCTGCCAGCGTGATATCGGCCCGACCTCGCTCCATCTCCCGATCCAGACGGCGCGGTGCGAGGAGAGACCCTGCCGCGCCCGCTTGCGGCGCGGGGCTCGGCCGAACGGTCCAAACTTGTGATTGCATTCGTCGCATCTCCGGATTTCGGCCATGCCGCCGGGGCTGGCGGAAGCCCGCACCCGCGATCGTGATCGCACGAGCACCCCTGGGCCAGCGATGAGCGGGCGAGCGTCCCGCCGTCACTGGGCAGCGGGGCGCGTGTCGCGCGGAAGCTCGGCCCCGGGTTTCTCCGGAGTGTCGTTTGTGCCGCCGTGACGCCGCTGCCGCGCCGATGGGCGAATCATGCCGGGCCTCTGCCTTGCTCGTGGCGCCACCGCCATGTCCGGAACCAGCGTTGGTCCATTTTCGGTGGTAGCGACTCATTGGTGCAGCGGGCTTGCAACACTCGCGGTGAATTTGGCTTTCGCAGCTGCGCTCTCCTGGACAAAAACACGATCTCGAAACACGCTGCATTTGCGATTTGGATTTGGCTTTCGCGTTCCGGTTCTGCGGATGGGGTCGTGATTGCAAGGTCCACCGCAGTCCAAGCATCACAAGAAGCGCATCACACGAAGCGTGCCAAAGTCGGTCAGATCGGTTTTCGCCGGGTTGCACTGGGGCTCGACATGAAATTCTGGACGGGATTGCTTGCGGTCGTTCTGTTGCTGTCGGGGGTCGGCGCCAGCCAGGCCGTGGTCCGGATCGCCGATGACCGCGGTGGCCGGATCGGAACCTATGTCGACAAGTACCAGGGCCTGCGATCCTCCGGTGAGTATGTGATCATCGACGGGCTTTGCGCCTCGGCCTGCACCATCGTGCTCGGGGCGATCCCGCACGAGAAGATCTGTGTCACCTCGCATGCCAATCTCGGCTTCCACGCCGCCTGGGATTTCGGCGCCAACGGCCGCGCCGTCACCAATCCCGAGGCGACCCAGATGCTGTACTCGATGTACCCTTCGCCGATCCGCCGCTGGATCACCCAGCGCGGCGGCCTGACGCCCCGGATGATCTTCCTGAAGGGCAAGGAGCTGCAGGCAATGTACAAGCCCTGCTATATGGATGCCCAGGCGTCCTCTCCGGCCTCCTCGCACGTCCCGCCCAATGCACCGGCCATCTCGCCGGCTGCCGCCAAGGCCTCTGCCTCCCATTGATCACACCGAGGCACTAGCCGCTTCGGGTGATCGCGGCCCGACTGCGGCGCTTGCCTGGACCAGCTGCGGGGCTTATCTGGAGCGAGAGGGGTGGGCCGCTTGGCCGGCTCCGGCCGATGAGTACGCCATCATGCAGCCTCTTTCAGCGCCCCAAGAGATACCGTCCGCATCGCGAGCCCGGCGTCCGGCCTCTGCTCCGGCCCTCGCGGCGGGGATCGCGGCGATCGGGCTTGTCGTCGGCGCCGTGACGATGTGGGCGCAGTACGGGACCGCGGTGTTCTTCGAGACCATCGCGGCCGGCTGGCAGGCCTGCTTCTGAGAGACAGTGAAGGAGCGCGCAATGCCGTCCAATGTCACCCGTCCGCTGGTGATCGTCGGAGCCTTCGCCGCCAGCCTGGTGGTCGGGTTGTCGCTGATGTTCCTTGTCATGGGCGGCGGCCGCAACATCGCGGCGCCGGCCGCGATCGGCGGCCCGTTTCAGTTGACCGACCAGAGCGGTGCCGTCGTCACCGAGAAGAGCCTGGAGGGGCGGCCGACGCTGATCTTCTTCGGCTTTACCCATTGCCCGGACGTCTGTCCGACCTCGCTGTTCGAGATCTCCGAGGTGCTGCGCGCGATGGGCAAGGACGCCGACAGCGTCAACGCCTATTTCGTCTCGGTCGACCCCGAGCGCGACAATCCGGCTGCGATGAAGGACTACCTCTCCAGCTTCGACCCGCATCTGAAGGGTCTGACCGGCGATCCCGAGGTGCTGGCGAAGGTTCTCACCGAGTACCGGGTCTATGCCAAGAAGGTCCCGCTGAAGGACGGTGATTACACCATGGACCACACCGCTTTGGTGTATCTGATGGACCGCAACGGCCGGTTCGTCGCACCGTTCAACCTGAAGCGGACGCCCGAGGAAGCGGCGGCGGATCTCAAGAAATACCTCTGAGCGCGTTAACGCTCCAGCCGGGCGGCCCCCTTCGGGCCGAATCCAGCCTCGAATTTGCGCATGGATGGTCTATAAGGCGCTGACCATCGGGACTGCTGATGCCGACCGTCTTGTCAAAGCCCGTGAAATCCGCGCCTGCGGCCCGCGCCGCCATTGCCGGCGCGCTGCTGTGCTTCGGCCTGGCCGCAGTCGGCTCGGAGGCGCGCGCCCAGGCGCCCGTGAGGCCCGTCGTCGAGGCGGCGCCGCAGGCCGTCCCTGGGTTCTGGGACCCGCGACGCCGGCCGGAGCGGCCCGATCTGTCGCGCCTCACGGTGATTCGGTTCCTGACCGAGACGGACTATCCTCCGTTCAACTTCACCGGCCCGGACGGCAATCCGGCCGGCTTCAACGTCGATCTTGCCAGGGCGATCTGCGACGAGATCAAGGTGACCTGCACCGTCCAGATGCGCCGGTTCGAAACCCTGCTCGACGCGCTGTCCTCCAACCGCGGCGATGCGATCATCGCCTCGATCGCGGTGACGCCGCAGATGCGGGCGCGGGCCGATTTCTCCGATCCGTATTACCGGGCGCCCGCGCGTTTCGTGTCCCGCCGCGACGCCGTCATGACCGAGATCCGCCCCGAATTTCTCGAGGGCAAGAAGATCGGCGCCGTCGCCGGCACCGCGCACGAGGCCTACCTCAAGGCGATGTTCACCGACGCCGAGATCAAGACCTATCCGAACGACGAGGCGCTGCGGCAGGCGCTGCGCCGGGCCGAGGTCGACCTGATCTTCGGCGACGGCATTTCGCTGGCGTTCTGGGTCAATGGCACCGATTCCGGCGATTGCTGCGCCTTTTCCGGTGGACCTTTCGTCGAAAGCCGCTATTTCGGCGAGGGCGTCGGCATCGCCGTGCGCAAGGGCAACGACCTCTTGCGCCAGGCGCTGAACTGGGCGCTGTTCCGGGTCTGGGAAAAAGGCCGCTACACCGACCTGTGGCTGCGCTACTTCTCGATCAGCCCGTTCTAGCGCTTGCCGTCGTTCCGGGGCGCGTCGAAGACGCGAACCCGGAACCTCGAGATTCCGGGTTCGATGCTTCGCATCGCCCCGGAATGACGGGTATCATGACCGCTGTTTTGCACTGACGTCTTCGGAGAAGTCTTTTTCACGATGTCCACGATCGATCTCGTCCCAACCAGCCCGAGCGACCTGCGCGCGCTTGCCGAACAATCCAACGCCTGGCCGTTCGAGCAGGCGAAGGCGATCGTCAACCGGCTGAAGAAGAATCCGAAGGACGAGGTGCTGTTCGAGACCGGCTACGGTCCGTCCGGCCTGCCGCATATCGGCACCTTCGGCGAGGTGGCGCGCACCACGATGGTGCGCCACGCCTTCCGCGTGCTGACCGAGGACAAGATCAAGACCCGCCTGATCGCCTTCTCCGACGACATGGACGGCCTGCGCAAGGTGCCGGACAACGTGCCGAACAAGGAGATGCTGGCCACCCACCTCGGCAAGCCGCTGTCGCGCATCCCTGACCCGTTCTCCAACGAATATCCCTCGTTCGCCGCGCACAACAATGCGCGGCTGCGCGCCTTCCTCGACCGGTTCGGCTTCGACTACGAGTTTGCCTCGTCGACCGAGTACTACACCTCCGGCAAGTTCGACGCGGCGCTGCTGCGGATGCTGGAGCGGCTCGAGAAGGTGATGGCGATCATGCTGCCGTCCTTGCGCGAGGAGCGCGCGGCGAGCTACTCGCCGTTCCTGCCGATCTGCCCGCGCACCGGCCTCGTGCTGTACGTGCCGATCGTCGAGCACGACGCCAAGGCCGGCACCATCTCCTATGACGATCCCGAAACCAACGAGCGCATGACCGTTCCGGTCACCGGAGGACATTGCAAGCTGCAATGGAAGCCCGACTGGGCGATGCGCTGGTATGCGCTGGGCGTCGACTATGAAATGGCCGGCAAGGACCTGATCGACTCGGTGAAGCTGTCGGGCAAGATCTGCGCGGCGCTCGGCGGCACGCCGCCGGAGGGCTTCAACTACGAGCTGTTCCTGGACGAGAAGGGCCAGAAGATCTCGAAGTCGAAGGGCAACGGCCTGACCATCGACGAATGGCTGCGCTACGCCTCGCCGGAATCGCTGTCGCTGTTCATGTATCGCGAGCCCAAGGCGGCGAAGCGGCTGTATTTCGACGTCATCCCGCGGATGGTCGACGACTACCAGCAGTTCCTCGAAGGTTTTCCCAAGCAGGACGCCAAGCAGCAGCTCGGCAATCCGGTCTGGCACATCCATTCCGGAAACCCGCCGAAGGCCGACATGCCCGTCACCTTCCAGCTGCTGCTGACCCTGGTGTCGTCGTCGAACGCGGAGAATGCCGAGACGCTGTGGGGGTTCATCGGCCGCTACCGGCCGGGCGTGACGCCGCAGACCCATCCCAAGCTCGACGCGATGGTCGGCTACGCTATCAACTACTATCGCGACTTCGTCGCGCCGACCAAGACCTTCCGCGAGCCGACCGAGGGCGAGCGCGTGGCGCTGCAGGACCTGCGCGATGCGCTGTCCAATCTTCCTGCGAATGCGCCCGCCGAGGACATCCAGAACGTGGTCTACGAGATCGGCCGCCGCGAGCCGTTCCTCGACCACGCCAAGAAGGGCAAGGACGGCCGGCCCGGCGTGTCGCTCGACTGGTTCAACATGCTCTACCAGGTGCTGCTCGGCCAGGAGAAGGGCCCGCGCTTCGGCTCCTTCGTCGCGGTCTACGGCGTCAACAATGCGGTGGCGATGATCGACGGCGCCTTGGCGCGGAGCGCGTGAGGGCCGCGCTGGTCGCGTCACAAAAGGTGTCGTCCCGGCCTTGAGCCGGCAACTGTTATGTTGATGGAGTGATCGCATAAGGTTTTCGGTCGCGCATCATGGCATTCAGGATGGTTAGAAGC